>NZ_JAQKGO010000032.1:0-829 GCF_027956545.1 Agrobacterium sp. ST15.16.024 | reverse complement strand
CGAGCCGAAGGAGCTTCATGATATCCGGACCGGCACCTTCGCGGTCGGGACAAACAACCAATACTTCACGAACCTCGACTTCGTGAACGGCATGCTGCGCGACCAGTCGATGTACACGTGGTATCCGTTGCTGCTGACGTTCCAGGATGAGCGATTTACCCTCGAGCAGTGCTGCGCACTCGTGCACCGCTTTGACTACGCATACAGCAACTATCTGCGCTACAGCGGCTTGCAGGAAATGGGCGCTTTTGCCGAAGCGATCACCAAATATCTTCCGACGGCTGGTAGCCGCGACGAGGCGGTTGAGGCCGTCAAGGCGTTCCTGGGTTACCTCAACCGTTTGGCCGCCTGGTCATTCCATTACTTCCCTTGGAGCATCGGAAAACATCTCACTTACGAGACCCCGGAAGGTTCCATCGCGGCCCTGGCCGATCCCTCTCGGCGTGTTCAGATCCGCGACGGTCAAAAGGTACGGCTTACCTGGGAGCCGCTGGGCATCAGCGTCATTGCCTATCTCGCGACGAAGGAAAACCCCGAACTCTGCAACGACCTTATTCAAGCTCTGCCCTTCACGGTTGTTCAGGACCATGCCGTTGTCAGCGGTGAATCCATGTACGCGTGGGCGCCTGTCGTGAGCACCGCAAAGGTTAACGTCAAGGAACGGCAGTGCGATGCTCCGGTCGGCCGTATCCGCTATTCCCAGGGCACCGGCAACAAGGTCATCGTCCAGTATGGTGAAGTCACCGAAGATATTGCGACACCGGTTCTCGGTGAGATCCTGCCGGAGTATGCCGACGATATCTATAAGGTTGGTCGCGCTGTTCTGGAA
>NZ_JAQKGO010000031.1:0-1160 GCF_027956545.1 Agrobacterium sp. ST15.16.024 | reverse complement strand
GCCACGATGCCGGCGCCGACGGTACGGCCGCCTTCGCGGATAGCGAAGCGCAGCTTTTCTTCCATCGCGATCGGAACGATCAGCTCGACTTCAACCGTGACGTTGTCGCCAGGCATAACCATTTCCGTGCCTTCCGGCAGAGAAACGATGCCGGTCACGTCCGTCGTGCGGAAGTAGAACTGCGGGCGGTAGTTCGTGAAGAACGGCGTATGACGGCCGCCTTCTTCCTTCGTCAGGATGTAGGCTTCTGCCATGAACTTCTTGTGCGGCTTGACCGAACCCGGCTTGCACAGGATCTGACCACGCTCAACGCCGTCACGGGTAACGCCGCGAACCAGAGCACCGATGTTGTCGCCAGCCTGGCCCTGATCGAGCAGCTTGCGGAACATTTCAACGCCGGTAACCGTCGTCTTCGAGGTCGGACGAATGCCGACGATCTCGACTTCTTCACCAACCTTGACGATACCGCGCTCAACGCGACCCGTCACAACCGTACCACGGCCAGAGATCGAGAACACGTCTTCGATCGGCATCAGGAACGGCTGGTCGATCGGACGCTCAGGCGTCGGGATGTAGGCGTCAACAGCAGCCATCAGCTCGCGGATCGCGTCTTCACCGATCTTCTTGTCAGAATCTTCAAGAGCGGCAAGTGCCGAACCCTTGACGATCGGGATATCGTCGCCCGGGAAGTCGTAGGACGACAGAAGTTCGCGAACTTCAAGCTCGACGAGCTCGAGAAGCTCGGCGTCGTCAACCTGGTCGACCTTGTTGAGGAACACGACGATTGCCGGAACGCCAACCTGACGGGCAAGCAGGATGTGCTCGCGGGTCTGCGGCATCGGGCCGTCAGCAGCCGAGCAAACCAGGATCGCGCCGTCCATCTGCGCTGCACCGGTGATCATGTTCTTCACGTAGTCGGCGTGGCCGGGGCAGTCGACGTGCGCGTAGTGACGGGCAGGCGTCTCATACTCAACGTGTGCCGTCGAAATCGTGATACCACGGGCCTTTTCTTCAGGCGCGGCGTCGATCTGGTCATACGCCTTGAATTCGCCGAAGAACTTCGTGATCGCGGCAGTCAGCGACGTCTTGCCATGGTCAACGTGACCGATCGTGCCAATGTTGACGTGCGGCTTATTGCGCTCAAACTTGCTCTTTGCCAT
>NZ_JAQKGO010000030.1:0-1223 GCF_027956545.1 Agrobacterium sp. ST15.16.024 | reverse complement strand
GCGAGCTCTACCAGGACAAATTCCCAGCCTTGCCGGACTACACAGCCGCCATCGATCGGATTGCAAAACGCCAGGAAGTTGTCGCGGCACGTGGCGAGGAGAAAACTTCCGCCCCGATAGACCTGGCGCCCCAAACGCCGCCCGACGCTGCCGATGCGGCAGTCAATAACCAGAAAAGAATCGTCGAGGCCTTGCAGGCAGGCGACCACAAGAAGCTTGTGGAAACGCTAGCCGCAACCGGCTCCCTTGTTGAGAACACAAATCTCGTATCAACGTTGAAAGCGATAGCGCAGACTTATGAAAGAGACATTAGTGCGGACCCCGAGAAAGTCCGCGCTCTCTACGCCAACAAACGTGATCATGTAGATTTGCTTGCCGAAGAGATCGAAAAGCAGGGCCTTGCATCCGGTCGCCTGAGTGGCGACCCTGTCAGCTTCAAGGCGTTTAACAACAAGGATATCCGTTTCAGGGTCGGTGACAGGCTCAGCGTCACTAGCAGCTATAGGAATCTCATTGCCGGTGAAGCCGGCCGGATCGAAAAGATCGAAGGCAAATCCGTTACCTTCAAACCCGATGGCAGCAGTCAGAGCAAGACCTTCGAGGCCAGCACCGGCGAGCCGGGTGACAGGGGTGTCAAGGGCTATAAGATTGAGGGGCCCACGACAATCATCGGCTCCGCCTACGAAATCAGAAATCACGACGATGGCAGGCGCGTCGATCAGGTTTATGTCTTGCACAGTGCCATTTTCGGCTCAAATGCCGCGAGCGCCCTGTTGAGCAAGGCCGACGAACGAACCCAGGTTTTCACCGTGCAAAGCGACACGGCTGACAGACACATCTTGGCCAGCCAACTCAGCAAGCCTGGCAGCGAGCTCTATCAGGACAAATTCCCAGTCTCGCCGGACTACGCAGCCGCGATCGACCGGATCGCGAAACGCGAGGAACTTAGGGCCGGACGTGGCGAGGAAAGTCCTACTGTTCAAATGGAGCCGGTGAACCAAACGCCCTACGAGGCGGGACATTGGACGCCTGACAGTCAAAAATCTGTGGTGGAAGCCCTGCAGGCTGGCGATCACAAGAAGCTCGTGGAAACGCTCGCCGCAACCGGCTCCCTTGTCGAGAAAGCGGACGCCGGGTCGGCGCTGAAAGCAATGGCGGATGCTTACGAAAGGGATATCAAGGCAGATCCCGAAAAGGTCCGCATGCTCTATGCCAATCGGCGC
>NZ_JAQKGO010000029.1:0-1402 GCF_027956545.1 Agrobacterium sp. ST15.16.024 | reverse complement strand
CCGATATAGGCTCCGGTCTGGATTTCGACCAGCTCCAGCGGGATCTGCCCCTCATTGGCCAGCCGGTGCGGCTGGCCGATCGGGATATAAACCGACTGGTTTTCCGTCAGCAGCTTCGTTTCTTCGCCAATCGTCACCGTCGCCGTTCCCTTGACGACGATCCAGTGTTCCGAGCGATGATAATGTTTCTGGAACGAGATGCGGTGGCCGGGATCGACCGTGATATGGCCCACCCGGTAGCGCTCGTCCACATACATGTGTTCGATATAACCCCAGGGACGATAAACGCGTTTGTGCGCCTGCGTTTGCGGCGCATGGTCGCCGTCCTTCAGCGTCTCCACCAGCCCCTTCACATCCTGCACCCGGTTTTTCGGCACCACCAGAACTGCATCCTTGGTGGCCACCACCACCAGATCCCTGGCGCCCACCACCGTCGTCAGCAATTGCGTGGAGTGAATGAGGCAGCCCTCGGAATCGATGAACACGCCATCGCCCTCGAGCGCATTGTCATTGCCGTGCTTGTCGGCAATCTCCCAGATCGCGTCCCAGCTGCCGATATCCGACCAGCGGAAATGGCCATGCACAACCGCCATGCGTTTGGTTTTTTCAATCACCGCATAATCGATGGAGTTTTTCGGCGAGGCCTCGAAGCTTTCCTGATGCAGACGCACGAAGCCAAGGTCGCTTTCATATTGTTCGACCGCCTGTGTCACTGCCGAAAGAATCTCCGGCGCGAAGGCCTTGAGTTCGGCGATCATCACGTCGGAGCGGAACAGGAAGTTGCCGGAGTTCCAGAGATACCCTTTTTCCAGATAGGAAATCGCCGTCTTCATGTCAGGCTTTTCCACGAAGGCATCGACGGCGCTGAGATCGGCCTCCCCGTCGATCGCCTCACCTGGCTTGATATAACCATAGGAAGTGCGCGGCTCGGTCGGCACCAGGCCGAAGACGACGATATTGCCCTGATCGGCGGCTTTTGCGCCGAGTTTCACGGCGTCGGAAAACTTGTCGGCATCCAGCACCACGTGGTCGGCGGCAAGCGCCAGTACCAGACAGCCGGGCTCACGGCGCTCGGCCAGAACGGCGGCGGCGGCCATGGCGGCGGCGCTGTCGCGGCGGGCGGGCTCCAGCACCACGGTTGCCGGCAGATCGATCTCTACGGCCTGACGGCGGGCGAAGAAACGGAAATCCTCATTGGTAATCACCAGCGGCTCGGCATAAAGCCCCTTGTCACCCACCCGCATCAACGTCTGCTGATAGGTCGAAAGATTGCCGACCAGCGGCTGGAACTGCTTGGGCAGCTGGTCACGCGAAACAGGCCACAGCCGGGAGCCGGCACCGCCAGCAAGAAGAACCGGCGTGATCTTTCGAGAGTGTTCCTTCACAATAAAACCTTTCCAAC
>NZ_JAQKGO010000002.1:0-743956 GCF_027956545.1 Agrobacterium sp. ST15.16.024 | reverse complement strand
AACTTGATTTCTTTAGAACGAAAGTCGTCGTCGCCAGCAGCGCCGCCGCCCTCGTTCAGTGAGCGGACTTATAAATCCATCACCTCAAACAAGTCAACAGCACAATTCGGAAAAAATAAGAAAATCATTCAACATATTGATTTTTAAAGATAATTTGCGGAAATTCATGAAAACTGGCGGATTTCCGTGCTTTCCCGTCTGGCGCCCGACGCGGCCGCGCCCTTTCGCTTAAAGGAGGATCCCGCCTTTGCTGATCTCAGTCGGAGGAAGGACTGAAGCGGGCGACCAGGGCATGGGCATTGCCGGGATAGGAGAAGCGCACATAGGTGACGGCGCCGGAGTTGCTCCAGGTTCGCCGCTCCACCACAAGGCAGGCCTGCCTGTCAGAGATACCCAGCAGACGGGCAATTTCCTTCGAGGCTATTTCGGCGCTGATCCGGTGTTCGGCATTGCTCCACGGAACATGACCAAGCAGCCAGGGACCGGGCGCGATCTCGGTGAAGTCGGTATCAGCAGCCTCCGGCACGGCGGCCAGATTGATGAGACGCTGCTCGACGCAGAATTCCCGTATGCCTGCGAAATGGATGCAGATGATATCGAGCAAGGGTGCGCCAACGGAAACATCGAGACTTGCACGATCTTCGCTCTTTGCCGCACGCTGCGCGCATTTCAGGATTTTGAAACCGTAATCCAGACCAAGGGATTCCACCTCGGCCCTGATATCGTGAATTTCAAGAACGGCTGACTGGATCTGCGGCTGGCGAACGAAACTGCCTGATTTCTTGCGGCGTTCAATCAAACCCGCCTTGGCAAGTTGACCCATGACCTTGTTGACGGTCATGCGCGAGCAATCATAATGGGTGGCGAGATCGACCTCGAACGGCAACCGGTAACCCGGCGGCCATTCCCCCGAAACGATCCGGCCCTCGATCTCGCTGAGGATAAGCTGATGCAGGGTCTGCCCGGCCGATGCTTTCGTCACGTCCGTAATGCCTTTCCACACCGGCTCGATCTCGTTTCAGTGGAGCCCATATCAGCTATCGAGAAGTTCAGCCATGACCTTGTTGAAGCGCGCCGATATTTCACCGCGGCGGACATGGCGGCCGGCCTGCACCTGTTTTTCACCGCGCACCCAGACGGAATCGACATGGACACCGCCCGAGAATATCCACTGGTCGAGAATCTGGGATGCAGGAAGATAGGACACAGCCGAGATATCCAGTGCGACAAGATCAGCGCTTTTTCCCTTTTCTATCGCATTATGTGATGCCAGGGCCCTGCCGCCGCCTGCAAGCGCCTGCCGGAATAGTTTTTCACCGGTGGAGCCTCCGGCATCGGCAATGACGTTCCGCGCGCGTCGCGACAGACGCTGCGAATATTCGAGTGTCCGCAATTCTTCCGGCAGGGAGATGAGAATGTTGGAATCGGAGCCGACGCCATAATACCCCCCTTCCGTGATAAAATCCGGAGCGGGGAAGATGCCATCACCGAGATTCGCTTCGGTGATCGGGCAGAGGCCCGCAACAGCACCGCTTTTCGCCATGCGGCGCGTTTCGGCCTCCGTCATATGCGTGGCATGGATAAGGCACCAGCGATCATCGACCGGCGCATTCGCGAGAAGCCACTCAACCGGTCGCGCTCCTGAAAAAGCGAGCGAATCTTCGACTTCCTTTGTCTGTTCCGCCACATGAATGTGGATAGGCCCACCCTTTGCCAGCGGCTCGATGGCCGAAAGCTCTTCGCCGGTTACAGCGCGCAGGCTGTGCGGCGCGATGCCCAGCGCGGCACCCGGCAGGGATTTAACCACTGCCTGCGCGCCCTGCATCAGTCGTTCGTAACTGTCGAGTGAATGGATAAAACGTTTCTGCCCGTCGATCGGCGGCTGCCCGCCAAAACCGGAATGCGCGTAAAAGACCGGTAGCAATGTCAGGCCAATACCGGTTTGTGCGGCGGCCGCACCGATGCGTTCGGCCATTTCGGCGATATTGCCGTAATGCGAACCATCCCTGTCGTTGTGCAGATAATGAAATTCCCCGACCCTGCCGAAACCGGCTTCGAGCATTTCCATATAAAGCTGGGCGGCAACCGCCTCGACATGGTCAGGCGTCATGGAGAGCGCAAATTTATACATGACGGTGCGCCAGCTCCAGAAACTGTCATCGGCCGGCCCGCGAATTTCGGCAAGCCCGGCCATGGCCCGCTGAAAGGCATGGCTGTGGAGATTGGGCATGGCCGGAACGATGACGGCATGGCGTTCATCCTGCGGCTGAGGCGAAACGCCGGTTTCGACCGATGAAACAACGCCGCCATCGCAAACAATGCGAACGTCCTGCACCCATCCCCCGGCCATCAGTGCTGTGCCCGCGTGAATTGCCGTCATGCCACCCTCTCCTCTTTTCGTTATGGGCAAGGCCATTTCAGACATGAAATTGCGGCTTGCCAAGCCGATTATTATGTATATACATTTAAGTCATAAAGGAAAGGCGAAAAGCAAATGCCAGGGAACAAATCCGTAAAGGGAACGGCAGCGGCAGACACCACGACCTTGTGGCGCAACGCCCGGCTGGCGACTTTTGATCCAGCCATGCAAGGCATTGGTACGGTCGAAAATGCCGTTATTGCCGTGCGCGGCGGCCGCATCGCCTTTGCCGGCCCGGAAAAGGATCTGCCTGCCGATCTGGCCACAGCCGATGAGATCACCGATTGCGGCGGGCGCTGGGTCACCCCCTCCTTGATCGACTGCCATACTCATCTCGTCTTCGGTGGCAACCGGGCGATGGAATTCGAAATGCGGCTGAATGGCGCGACCTATGAAGAGATCGCCAAGGCGGGCGGCGGCATCGTTTCTTCGGTGCGCGATACGCGCGCCGTCTCGGAACACGCTCTGGTGGCTCAGGCATTGCCGCGCCTCGACACGCTGCTGGCAGAGGGCATCTCCACCATTGAAATCAAATCCGGTTATGGTCTCGATATAGAGACTGAACTGAAAATGCTGCGTGTTGCCCGCAGGCTTGAAACGCTGCGGCCGGTGCGGATCGTCACCAGCTATCTGGCAGCCCATGCGACGCCCGCCGAGTATAAGGGCCGCAACGCCGATTACATTACCGATGTCGTTCTGCCGGGGCTGGAAAGAGCCCATGCCGAAGGGCTGGTGGATGCGGTGGACGGCTTTTGCGAAGGCATCGCCTTCTCCGTCGAGGAGATCACCCGCGTCTTCGAAAAAGCACGGCAGCTTGGTCTTCCCGTCAAACTGCATGCCGAGCAGCTTTCCGATCTTGGCGGGGCAAAGCTTGCCGGCTCCTATGGCGCACTTTCGGCCGATCATCTGGAATATCTGGATGAGACAGGCGCAAAGGCGCTGGCGAAAGCGGGAACCGTGGCCGTGCTTTTGCCCGGCGCCTTTTATGCGCTCCGGGAAAAACAGGCCCCGCCGGTTCAGGCCCTGCGCGATGCGGGCGCGATAATCGCGCTGGCGACGGATTGCAATCCCGGCACTTCACCGCTGACTTCGCTGCTTTTGACCATGAATATGGGTGCCACGCTTTTCCGCATGACAGTGGAAGAGTGCCTTGCGGCGACGACGCGCAATGCCGCCAAGGCGCTTGGCCTGCTTGCGGAAACCGGCACGCTGGAGGCCGGCAAATCCGCCGACTTCACTATCTGGGATATCGAGCGCCCGGCCGAGCTTGTCTACCGCATCGGTTTCAACCCGCTCCATGCCCGCATTTTCAAGGGACAGAAGGTTTCGTCATGACCATGAAGACCATCACGCTTCACCCCGGCAATGTAGCCCTTGCCAACCTCGCCGATATCTACTGGAACAATGGCGCTGCGAAGCTCGACCCCTCATTCGACGCGGGCATAAAAAAGGCGGCGGCGCGCATAGCGGAGATCGCCGCTGGCAACGCGCCTGTCTATGGAATCAATACCGGTTTCGGAAAACTCGCTTCCATCAAGATCGATGCGGCCGATGTGGCGACGCTACAGCGGAACCTTATCCTGTCGCATTGCTGCGGCGTGGGCGCTCCGCTTCCTGAAAATGTCGTGCGGCTGATCATGGCGCTGAAGCTGATTTCACTCGGCCGCGGCGCCTCCGGTGTACGGCTGGAACTGGTGCGGCTGATCGAGGCCATGCTGGAAAAGGGCGTCATTCCGGTCATCCCGGAAAAGGGCTCGGTCGGCGCCTCGGGCGATCTTGCGCCGCTCGCCCATATGGCCGCCGTGATGATGGGCGAAGGCGAGGCTTTTTATCAAGGAGGGCTTCTGCCCGCCGGCGAAGCGCTTGCGAAAGCCGGGCTGACACCGGTCGTTCTCGCCGCCAAGGAAGGCCTGGCGCTGATCAATGGCACGCAGACCTCGACGGCGCTGGCGCTGGCCGGTCTTTTCCGTGCCCATCGCGCCGCACAGGCCGCATTGATTACCGGCGCACTTTCTACCGATGCCGCCATGGGTTCGTCGGCTCCTTTCCATCCTGATATTCACACCCTGCGCGGCCACAAGGGCCAGATTGATGCCGGTGCGGCGTTGCGTAATCTGCTGGAAGGTTCGGAAATCCGCGTCAGCCATATTGAGGGTGACGAGCGGGTGCAGGATCCCTATTGCATTCGCTGCCAACCGCAGGTGGATGGCGCCTGCCTTGATCTTCTACGGCAGGTGGCACGCACGCTGGAAATCGAAGCCAATGCGGTGACCGACAATCCGCTGGTGCTATCAGACAATTCCGTCGTATCCGGCGGCAATTTCCACGCCGAACCAGTGGCCTTTGCCGCCGACCAGACGGCACTTGCCATCTGCGAAATCGGCGCGATCGCCCAGCGACGCGTGGCACTACTGGTCGATCCGGCCCTTTCCTACGGTCTGCCCGCTTTTCTTTCCAAAAAGCCGGGTCTGAATTCCGGCCTGATGATCGCCGAAGTGACGTCCGCCGCGCTGATGAGCGAGAACAAGCAGATGGCGCATCCGGCCTCGGTGGATTCCACACCGACCTCCGCCAATCAGGAAGATCACGTGTCCATGGCCTGCCATGGTGCTCGTCGCCTGCTGCCAATGACCGAAAATCTCTTCGCCATCCTTGGGATTGAAGCCCTTTCCGCCATCCAGGGCGTGGAGTTGCGTGGACCGCTGAAAACCAGCCCGGAACTGCAAAAGGCGATTGCCGTGCTGCGTGCATCAATCCCCTCGCTGGAAGAGGACCGTTATATGGCGCCGGATCTGAAGGCGGCAGCTGAGCTGATTGCTACCGGCGCTCTGGTTTCCGTGATTTCGGATGACATTTTGCCGAAGCTGGAGGTTTGAGATGACAAGCCAATTGTTTTCCTCCGTTCCGGTCGGTGCGTTGGGGTTACCCTCTCTGCCCGGCAGTGCAGAAGGAGCTGATCAATGAAAACGCCCTTCTCGCTTCACCAAGGCACCTCGCCGATCATTCTCGGGCTGCCTCACACCGGTACGGATGTGCCGGCTGCGATTTGGGATCGCCTCAACGATAACGGCAGGATTCTCGCCGATACCGACTGGCATATCCATGAACTCTATGAAGGGCTTCTCGATAACGCGACAACCGTAAGGGCGACCTTCCACCGCTACGTCATCGATGCCAACCGCGACCCGGCCGGAGTGAGCCTTTATCCGGGCCAGAACACGACGGGACTGGTTCCGGAAACCGATTTCGACGGCAAGCCCATCTGGAACGAGGGGCAGCAACCGGATGACGCTGATATCGCCTATCGGCTGGAAACCTTCCACGCGCCCTATCATGCAGCCCTTGCAGCGGAAATCGAGCGGGTGAAGGCCATTCACGGCATCGCCATTCTCTATGATTGCCATTCGATCCGCTCGCATATCCCCTTTCTTTTTGAGGGTAAGCTGCCGGATTTCAACATCGGCACGGATATGGGCAAGACCTGCGATCCGACGATCGAAAAAATTGCCGTGGACGTGACCGCTGCCGCTGACGGTTACGACAGCATTCTGAACGGCCGCTTCAAGGGCGGCTGGACGACCCGGCATTATGGAAAACCGGAAGCCGGCGTGCACGCTATCCAGATGGAGTTGGCGCAATCCACCCATCTCGCCAGTGAGGTACCGCCTTTCGCCTATGACGCGCAAAAGGCGGAACGCCTGCGTAACCATCTCAAAACCATTCTCACGCGTATGGAAAATTTCGCGCTCGAGACGCAACGATAAGGGGAAATCACATGGATAATCCGCGCCACAATATTCGCGAAGTCCGCGCGCCGCAGGGCAATGAGCTGAACGCCAAAAGCTGGATGACGGAAGCGCCGCTGCGCATGCTGATGAACAATCTCGACCCTGATGTCGCCGAGCGGCCGCATGAGCTGGTGGTTTATGGCGGCATCGGCCGCGCCGCCCGCACTTGGGAAGATTTCGACCGCATCGTCGCGACGCTGAAGGATCTGACCGAGGACGAAACCCTCATCGTGCAGTCTGGCAAACCGGTTGGCGTATTCCGCACCCACAAAGATGCGCCGCGGGTTTTGATCGCCAATTCCAATCTCGTGCCGCATTGGGCCAACTGGGACCATTTCAACGAGCTGGATAAGAAGGGGCTGGCCATGTACGGCCAGATGACGGCCGGTTCATGGATTTACATCGGCACGCAGGGCATCGTGCAGGGTACTTATGAGACCTTCGTCGAGGCCGGCCGCCAGCACTATGGCGGCAACCTCAAGGGCAAATGGATCCTCACCGGCGGTCTTGGCGGCATGGGCGGCGCACAGCCGCTGGCCGCCGTCATGGCAGGCGCCTGCTGCCTAGCCGTCGAATGCGATGAAACCCGCGTCGATTTCCGTCTGCGCACCCGTTATGTCGATGCAAAGGCACACACGCTCGATGAGGCGCTGGCACTCATCGATCAATGGACCAAGGCAGGCGAAGCGAAATCCGTCGGCCTGATCGGCAATGCGGCAGAAATCTTCCCTGAACTGTTTCGCCGTGGCGTCCGCCCCGACATGGTCACCGACCAGACCTCGGCGCATGATCCGATCCACGGTTATCTGCCGGCCGGCTGGACCGTTGCCGAATGGCGCGCCAAGCAGGAAAGTGACCCGAAAGCAGTCGCCGCTGCCGCCCGCGCCTCGATGAAGGTCCACGTGCAGGCCATGGTCGATTTCTGGAATGCCGGTGTTCCGACGCTCGATTACGGCAACAACATCCGCCAGGTCGCCAAGGATGAAGGGCTGGAGGACGCTTTCGCCTTCCCCGGCTTCGTTCCCGCCTATATCCGTCCGCTGTTTTGCCGCGGTATCGGCCCGTTCCGCTGGGCGGCACTTTCGGGCGATCCGGAAGACATCTACAAGACTGACGCCAAGGTGAAAGAACTGCTGCCTGACAACAAGCACCTGCATAACTGGCTGGATATGGCACGCGAGCGCATCGCGTTTCAGGGCCTGCCGGCGCGTATCTGCTGGGTCGGGCTTGGCGACCGCCATCGTCTGGGCCTTGCCTTCAACGAAATGGTGAAGAACGGCGAGCTGAAAGCGCCTGTTGTCATCGGTCGCGACCATCTCGACAGCGGTTCCGTCGCCTCGCCCAACCGCGAAACCGAAGCCATGAAGGACGGTTCGGATGCCGTGTCGGACTGGCCGCTCCTGAATGCGCTGCTCAACACCGCTTCCGGCGCGACCTGGGTTTCGCTGCACCATGGCGGCGGTGTCGGCATGGGCTTCTCCCAGCATTCCGGCATGGTCATCTGCGCCGATGGCACCGACGATGCCGCTCGCCGGCTTGAGCGTGTGCTCTGGAACGACCCGGCAACCGGCGTCATGCGCCATGCCGATGCCGGTTATGAGATCGCCGTGGATTGCGCCAAGGAGCAGGGCTTGCGCCTGCCTGGCATTCTCGGCAATTGATTCGTGTTTGGCCGGAAATGCGGAAGGCGTTTCCGGCCAGCACCGTGCGGAGTTAGAAAATCATGACCCTGTTGCGCGCAAGCGATTACAAACGCATGCCCTGGAAAAATGGCGGTGGCGAAACCGTGGAAATCGCCATCTTCCCGCCAGCCGCCTCCGTGAATGATTTCGATTGGCGAATCAGCATGGCAACCGTTGCAACCGACGGACCATTTTCGATTTTTCCCGGCATAGACCGCACCCTGTCCATTCTTCAGGGCAATGGCATGGCGCTTGCGATCGCAGCCAACGAGCCACTGCTGCTGACGATGGAGAGTGCACCCCTGCCCTTTTCGGCGGATGTTCCTGTCAATGCGACATTGCCCGGCGGCCCGATCGTCGATCTGAACGTCATGACCCGCCGCTCGGCTTTCCGCCATACCGTGCAAAAGCGCTCCGGCACATTTTCCGCGACAGCAGAGGGTGTCACAACATTCATCCTCGCGCTCGATGCGCTTGTGGTCTCCAGCGGCGATGAAAAAGCCAATCTCGATCGGCTGGACAGCCTGTTGATCGAAAACAGTCGGCCTTTCACTGTCGAGCCCGATCAAAATACGGGCGCGTTTTTCCTCATTACACTTCAGCCCCTCTGAAGCGACCGCACGCCTGAAGCAGTCCCGCTTTTACTGGAAAAGTCCTAGTCCAGACCCAGCGGATCGGCCACACGTGGCCAGAGCTTGAGGCTCGCTTTGCGATAAGCGGTTTTAGCAGGATCGGTCGGATAAGAGGTCGGTGCCGCAATATAGACGATCTCCGAGGCGACAGGCGCAAAACCCGCATGGAAATGATTGGTTGACTTGACCAATAGGACGTCTTTTTTAGCGAAATCGATCCCGAGATTGGAAAAGATATCCGGCTCATAAGTTTGGGTGCGACTGGTGATGAGGATGATATCGATCTCTGTGCCAACCGGCCGGACAACGGCAGCGCGGCCAAGCGTGACGCGGCTGTTGCGGAAACTCTGCCAGCCGGCCTCAACGGTGCGCATCACTTTTATGCGGAAGTCGAGCGGCTCACCGCCCTCGGGGCTGGATTTGCCGCCGATGCGCAGATCGATCTCTGCCCCCTCGCCCGCGGCGTGACAGAAAGAGACCGCAATCGGATCCCAGATCGTTGCGACACCGATGTTATCCATGCCGCGCTCCACCATCCGCCGCAGGATATAGGTGGCATCACCCGCAACGCCACCACCCGGATTGTCCCATATATCCGACACCACGACCGGCTTGCCCGGATTGCCGCTGCGAATGGCAAGTACCTTGTCAAGGCCTGACTCCGTATCCAGCATGGGCATGGCGGTCAGTTTGCGCATGGCATAAAGTTCATGGCCGAGCTTTTCGGCCAGCGCATCGCCCTTCTCCCGGTCTCCATCTGTAACGACGACGATCCGCGTGCCCATATCCGGCACATCGCCCGCCATGAAACCGTGGATGACCGAAATCGACAGGATGCCGTCCTTGCCTTCCATCGCCTTCAAACGGTCCACATAAGACCGCATCGGCTCGCGGCTGGTCGGATAAATGGTGATCATGCGGCAATCGAACGTGGAAATGACGGGTTTAATCTCACCACGCAGGGTACGCAGCGCCAGTTCAACGACATGCTCGCCGCGTTCTTCGAAATCGGTGTGGGGAAACTCCAGGAACGCCGCCATGAGGTCGAGATTTTTAACTCTCAGCGCCGTCAGATGGCTGTGGGGGTCAAATTCCGCCGCGATCAGCACGTCGGGCCCCACCATTGCGCGCACGCGCGACAGAAAATCACCTTCCGGATCATCATAACCCTGCGCCACCATTGCGCCGTGAAGACCGAGAACGACCGCATCAACCGGCAGCGCTTCCCGGAGCTCCGCAAGGATCGTATCGCGCAGCGTTTCATAAGTCTGGCGCTGGATGAGACCTGCAGGCTCTGCCCAGCAGGACGTGCCCTCAATCACCGTAAACCCTTCCGCCTTGCCGCGACGCCGCAGGATTGGCACCGGCGAAGAGCAGAGCGTCGGTGTTTCCGGATGTTCACCCGGCCCGGCATAAAAAGCCGCGCGGAAAGCATCCATATCCGTCGGGACGGGCGAAAACGTATTGGTTTCGGTGGCGAGCGACGCCGTGAATATACGCATTTTTGTATTTCTCGTTACCGGGACTGCTTTAGGCAGTTTTCTGTCTCTTAATGTGATTAGCCGGGTAATCTTACCAGACGGTACCACGTGCGGCCACGTCTTCAACCCGGGTCACAAGGCCGTTTCGATGAAACACCATCCTGTCGAAAAGGTTGCTGACGACGCAGGTATGGTTCGGCACGACCTTGACCACATCACCGATTTCCGGCCTGCCGGACGTGCACCCGGATAGATCGACAACTGCATGTTCTTCCGAAAGCGAGATGATTTTTGCACCTTCATAACCTTCGATCAGCCCGTAATCGCTAAAACCAAGAAGATCGGAGGTCAAAGCCTTGGAACCGCAATCGAGCACGGCCCGATCGGGCGTGGGCCGCGACACAACAGTGGCAAGAACATGCATTGCCAAATCACCAGCCGCACAATGACCGGCGCGCAGCATGGCGCGGTCATTATAGACATAGGTGCCAGCCCGGTGTTCGGTTGCCGAAGGCACAAGGTGTGCGGCGTAAAAATCCGGTGAACCGCCGCTGGAGCGCACAGGGCATTCGATGCTTTTCGCCGCCAGCAGCGCCATTGTCTCGCGAATGAAACTCTCGACCTTTTCAGCGCCGCCCGGTGCCGGATAGGTCAAAATGCCTTTGAAAACGAGACCCGGAGCCGCATCGATCTTTTCCGCAAGCACCAGGGCGGCTTCCGGCGTCTGTACGCCACAGCGCTTTCCGCCGGTATCGCATTCGACAAGCACGGCGAGCGGCCTTTCCGCATCAAACTTGCGAGCAAGGCCAGCAATCGTCGCTGCACTGTCGGCGACGACACTCAACCGGCCGATACGCGCATTCAGCGCCTTTAGTCGCGACAATTTCGCTGCGCCAAGAATATTAAAGGTAATCAGGATGTCGTCGAAGCCGGCATCCGCGAAAACTTCCGCTTCGCTGACCTTCTGGCAATTGATGCCGATCGCGCCGGCCTGAAGCTGTTGCCTGGCGATAGCCGGAATCTTGTGCGTCTTGATGTGCGGCCGGAAGGCCTTGCCATGCTCATCGAGATAGGATTGCGCCTTGAGAATATTGGCCGCAAGCCGATCTTCATCGATCACCGGCATCGGCGTTGAAATCGCATCGAGTGGTGTGCCCTCTTCAGGCCAGGGATAGGTCATCATATGCTCTCAAAGCCATAAAAATCAGATAGTTAAGCCAACGGCTTATAAGCGATAACGTCCATTTCCACCTTTGCATCGACCATCAGCGGCGACTGCACGGTGGAGCGAGCCGGCGGATGATCAATGAAATATTTCTGGAAAACAGCGTTGAAGCTCGAAAAGTCGCGGGCATCGTCCAGCCAGACATTAACCTTCACCACATCGGCAAGCGTGCAATCGGCAAGCGCCAGAACATCCTTGATATTGGCTACAACCTGCTCGGTCTGGGCCACGATGCCGCCGGTCACCACTTCCCCGTCAATAGTCGGCACCTGCCCGGAAACATAGACAAAATCGCCGGCCCGAACGGCCTTGGCAAATGGTCGACGTTGGCCGCCGGCCTGATTATCAGCCGTTGCGAACCTCACCAGCTTCTGCTTTTCCATCAAAACCTCGCAAATAATTTTCATCATTATCGCACTTTCCGGAATTTATAGCCGGTTTTACGGCAAAATTCCATAAGCGATGTAAATTATTTAGCAAACTGGAGGAAACGCACCTGTCACGCCATTGCCAGCACGAAATCGCTAATCCGGCCTTACATCAGGGATGAGCGTTATTCTCGAGAAATCAACTCTTGCTACAAGAGCATTCGATAGGTTCCCATCCACCACTCCCAGGCAAGTGGTTCCGACCCGTGCCTTCAGGTTTGGAAATCAACAACTGTTCGTTCGTTAGCTATTCGCGAACTGGGAAAGTTTGCCGCGGCTAACACCAGGGATGGTCAATCCGGAGATGACCAGCGGCGAACAAATATGCCTCGAGCACAGTTACCCCTGCGCTGACACCCTGCCTGTAACGTGTTGCGCAATTTTTTGCGCCTGTACGCGAATATCCGGCACAGCGGTTATTTCCCACAAGCGGCCCGCCGTCAGGGCGCCAGCGGCGAAGAGGCCGGGCCAGCTTTGTCCATCCGCTCGCAACAGGCGGGACTCGTCGTCCACCTCAACGCCGAGACCCAGAGGATCCAGCAGAAGCACACTGTCATTTCGCATATTTTCCAAGAGGCGCGAATGCCCAATGCCCGCTCGCTCCATACCGGTGCAATTGACAACCCAGTCCACCTGCAGCTCTTTCGATATCTGCGTATGCCGGCGGCGGTAGCGCAGGGTAATACCTTCATCCTGCTCTTCAACGGAGTTCAGATAACCCGCGTGGACTTCCAGAACATCGTCCGCAAGCAGTTTCTCAAAAGCCGCATGAACCTCCGGCGCGATGCGGTGCCGGTGAATATTCCACCATGGCAGGGCATGCCGAAGAAACCTGCTTCTTTGAGCAACCGTGAGAACTTGCCAAAGCGACTGCGTTCTCGGCCGCAATCCATCCATCACCGTCCGCCATGGCGCGCCGCCCCTCACCTGTTTGCGCAAAGACTGTAACAGACGGCTAATCTCAGTGGTTTCCTCTGGTAATATCGGATCGACGGGCGGCAAAGGGGGGCTGATATGCGGATGCGGCACAAGCCCGCGCCGAGACAGAACATGGATTGGCCCCGTGTGCCCTTTTCCCCGCAGGGTCAGCACCTGATCAATCATCGTCAACCCGGAACCGAGAATACAGACGCGGTCGCCCGTCTTGACCTTCGACAGCCATCCCGGCTGCCAGCAGTGACCGATGATCCGCTGCGCCCTGCCCTCGTCATTCGCGACAGTTTGCACCGGCAAACTGGCCGCCCCGACACCCACACACAGAACAACGTTTTGCGCGCGCATGGTCTCACCGTTTTCGAGCACGAAGGTGAATCCGCCCGCATCGGCAGGGCGACAGGTGGAAGCCTTGGCCCGAATGAAATCTACCCTTGCTCTCTGTTCCCGACTTCTCAACAGGGTGGCCAATCTATCTCTCAGATAGAGACCATAATCTCCGCGCGATGCAAACAGTAGCGGATCGTCCCCTATCCCGCTTTCCTTCAGCCAGTCGACGAAATCATTCGGGCGATCAGGAAAGACACTCATACGTCCAGCCGGCACATTCAGCCGGTGATAGGGTAGTTCGGTACGATAGGCCGTTCCACGCCCAAAGTCAGACTCATCGCCAACAATAACGATCGAGGCCTTCGCTGGCAGAGAAGAGAGAAGATGGGCCGCAGTACAGATGGCAGCGAAGCCGGACCCGACGAGAGCAACATCATAGGACATTCATTCCTCCAACCTGCGACAGTATGAATAGCCACCCGGGAGCGCGCGGCCCAACGATACTCTAGTCAATGAGTAGAGATTAAACGCCTGCGAATGTCCACCCTTCACTTTTCCGCACTGCGTCTGGCCGAAAGTCGAACATCTCTATATCCGCTGCGGAAAGTTAGCCGCGGCTAACTCCGAGGGCTTTGAATCACCGATAGCAGGATAGTCGGTAATCGCTTTCACCGACCAATATTAAAGAAGTTAGCCGCGGCTAACCGTCAAACTGTCACAAAACCCAAATGTGATTCTTCCACAATGCTTTAGCGGCACTTTCGCAATCGGGAAAAAAGGCTATTGCGCCGAAAAGAGAATCGGCGCTTATATCTCAGTTGCGGAAAAAACCGCCTTTTTCGAAAAAAACCGCCACTGCGATATCGAGCGAAAGAAGACAAATGACACAGAGTGCCGACTCAAGACGTGCTGCAGGGGCCCCCGACCTGACGGGCCTTATACAACAGCATTCGGCTGCACTGTCAGCCCAATTGCAGGCGCATAATGCAAATACATTTTCACCCCACACCGAAAAGAGCATGCGACATTTCTCGCCTGCCGAAACCGCACGGCTGATTGGAATTGGCGAGGCTTATCTTCGCCAGATCGCGGCTGAGCGTCCGGAACTTGACGCGGCACAGGCCTCAGGCCGCCGCTCCTATTCCGTTGAAGACATGCATGAGATCAGAAAGCTTCTCGATCAGGGCGCACGTGGCACACGCCGCTACCTGCCCCACCGTCGTGACGGCGAAGAACTCCAGGTTATCGCCGTCATGAATTTCAAGGGCGGCTCCGGAAAGACCACAACATCAGCGCATCTGGCGCAATATCTGGCGCTGCGCGGTTATCGGGTTCTCGCAATCGATCTTGATCCGCAGGCCAGTTTATCCGCTCTCTTCGGTCATCAGCCGGAGATCGATGTCGGCCCGAATGAAACACTCTATGGCGCGATCCGCTATGACGAGGAACGTCGTCCGATCGCCGAGATCGTTCGTGGCACCTATATTCCCGGCCTTCACATCGTTCCGGGCAATCTGGAGCTCATGGAGTTCGAGCACGACACGCCTCGCGCACTGATGCGTCGCGCTCCGGGTGACACGTTGTTTTTTGCCCGCATCGGTCAGGCAATCGCCCAGGCCCAGAATTTCTATGACGTCGTCGTGATCGATTGCCCACCGCAACTCGGTTACCTGACACTTTCGGCATTGACGGCAGCTACCTCGGTTCTCGTCACCGTTCATCCGCAGATGCTGGACGTCATGTCCATGAACCAGTTTCTCGCCATGACCGGCGATCTTCTCGCCGAAATCGGCCGGGCAGGTGCGCGATCGGACTATAACTGGATGCGTTATCTCATCACCCGGTTTGAACCCAGTGACGGCCCGCAAAACCAGATGGTTGCTTTCCTGCGTTCGATCTTCGGTGAAAACGTCCTCAATCATCCGATGCTGAAGAGCACGGCTGTCTCTGACGCCGGATTGACCAACCAGACGCTTTTCGAGGTCGAGAGAACCCAGTTCACCCGCTCGACCTATGATCGCGCGCTGGAAGCCATGAACAATGTAAACGCTGAAGTCGAAGGACTGATCAAAAAAGCGTGGGGTAGGGCAGCATGAGCAGAAAGCAGATTTTCGCAAATCTCGGTACA
This sequence comes from Agrobacterium sp. ST15.16.024, assembly GCF_027956545.1. NCBI lineage: Bacteria > Pseudomonadati > Pseudomonadota > Alphaproteobacteria > Hyphomicrobiales > Rhizobiaceae > Agrobacterium > Agrobacterium sp. ST15.16.024. The sequence continues at coordinate 728,910 of NZ_JAQKGO010000002.1, read as the reverse complement.
CCATCTACCGACAACAACGACGCAGCTACTGAGCGGGCGCGGCCACGCATCAGGCCCATCCTTGGTTCTCCCGATCTGGTGACTGATGTTGCCAACTCACCGGTTGGTATGATCGGCCAGTCCCTGAACGAAGTTTCTGAACGTGCAAAGCGTGCTGAAGAGATCGAAAAGCGGCTAGCCGAGGGTCTGACGATCGTTTCACTCAATCCTGCCGATATTGATCCTTCGTTCATACCGGATCGGATGCCGGCTTCCGAAGAAGCGGATGCAGGTCTGGTGGAAGCCATTCGCGAGCAGGGACAGCAGGTTCCCATTCTGGTGCGCCCGCATCCCGAGTTTCCGGGCCGCTATCAGGTTGCCTTCGGTCATCGCCGTCTGCGTGCCGTCTCGAGCCTTGGTATTCCGGTCAAGGCCGTCGTTCGCGATCTTAGTGATGAACAGCTGGTCGTAGCGCAGGGACAGGAAAACAACGAGCGTCGCGATCTCACCTATATCGAAAAGGCGCGCTTTGCCCAGAAACTGCAGATGCGGTTTCCCCGTGATACGATCATGGCGGCAATGTCGTTGCATAAAGGCGATCTTTCCAACATGCTGTCAGTCGTCGGCCGCATTCCGGAGGACCTGGTCGATCTTATCGGTCCCGCGCCCAGCGTCGGTCGCCGTAACTGGATGGATCTTGCCGATCAGCTTTCCTCGTCGCAGGTCAAGGAAGCTGCCCGCGCCTATGTCAGGGAGCCTTCCGTTGCTGCGCTTGTCTCCGAAGACAGATTCAAATCACTTCTGGATTTCCTGAAGCCCAAGGCCCAGGCGAAAAAAGCCGGTGTCTGGTCGTCGGAAACCGGTGGTCGATTGGCAAAGGTGGTTGAGAGCGACCGCAAGCTGGACATCTCAATCGACAAGAACGAAGCCCCGGAATTTGCCGAATTCGTTCTGGAACATCTGCAGGCGCTGTTTGCCGAATACCGATCCAAGCAGTGATTTTTAACTCGAACGACTAACAGGAGACGCATTACAAAAGAAAAAAGCCCCCGAACGTTGCCGCACGGAAGCCTTTCTTTGATCTAAGCAACCAAAGAATCTCATTTCCGCGAATCATAGTCAAGAGTCTTGGCATCGAATTTTTCGGTGAGCGATTTTCTTTTGCCTTGTGAAAGGTGAAAGACATGGACAGCACACATGTAACGACGCCCTTTGGGCGGCGAGCGATGTCGTTTGGCGTTCTCGCAACTCAGTTTGCCGCACAGAAAAACAGGAAAACCGAAGCGGTCGATAAATGGAAACTCTATCGTTCGGTCTGTGAAGCAAGACCATTGCTTGGCGTGACCGATCGATCGCTTGCGGTTTTGAACGCGCTTTTGAGTTTCTATCCAAAGAACGAGCTCTCCAGCGAAGCCGGTCTGGTCGTCTTCCCGTCCAATACGCAATTGTCGCTGAGAGCCCATGGCATGGCCGAACAGACGTTGCGCCGGCATCTCTCGGCTCTCGTCGAAGCCGGTCTCATTATCCGTAAAGATAGTCCAAACGGAAAACGCTACGCCCGCAAGCACAGGGGAGGGGAGATCAGCGAAGCCTATGGTTTCTCGCTGGCGCCGCTTCTTGCCCGCAAAGCGGAAATTGAAGACCTGGCTGAACGCATCATTCGCGAGCGGCTCGATCTTCAACGGCTTCGCGAAAGCATCAGCCTTTGCCGCCGTGATATCCAGAAACTCTGCGAAATGATTGCAGCCAGCGGCCGGACTGAAACAGTCGAAGGGTTTCAGACCCGCTACAATGCCGTTGCCCGCTCGCTTGGCCGCAATTCAAAACCCGCTGAACTCAAGGAAATCGCCGGTTTTCTGGCCTCGCTACGCGCAGAAGTGACCAACTATCTGGAAAATATTGAAAAATCCGAAGATTTGAGCGGCAATGACTGCCAAAATGAGCGCCTCATAAAGAATTCAGAATCCGAATCCATATCTAAACCGCAAGATTTGCGTGAACCGGCGACGGTTCCACTGGTCGCAAGCACCGCAGCTCAGCCAGCATATGCCGCACCTGCCAGTGCAAACACTTCGCCACCAACGCTCAAGCCTGTTGTTCATAAGCAATTTTTTGTTCCTGATATTGTTTTGGTTTTGAAGGCTTGCCCGGATATCTCGCTCTATGCCCCAGGCGGAGCTGTGACAGGCTGGCGCGATCTGGAGGTGGCAACCTCCGTCATCAGAACCATGTTCAACATCAGCCAGTCGGCTTATCAGGAGGCGCTTACCGCTTTCGGTCGACAGGGGACGGCGGCTATCCTTGCCTGCCTGCTGCAGAAGGCGGAGCAGATCAGTTCGCTGGGTGGATATCTCCGCAATCTGACCCGGAAGGCACAGGAGGGTGGTTTTGATCTTCAAGCCATGCTGCTGGCGCAGCTGCGCGGTCGCACGGACAAGCTGGAGGCAACCATGCGAGCGTAAAACCTGAACCGCCGGGGAAATGGCGATAGCTTGCGAAAAAGCCTGTCCGCAGGTAGATTTGCACTGTTTTCAGAACCCCAGAGAGATTCGCGGTATGGCTGCTGTTGAACACACCAGCATTCAGCCAACGAGAACTCCTATGGTTAATGCAAGGTAATGAAAGTTAAATAGCACTTAGCTTTCGTTTGCGCTTTTCAACGATTGGTTTCAATCGCTTGAGTCCGAGGTGTTTTGGTCGCGTAGCGGTACCGATTGGGTCATATACGTGTTATTTTAGGTCTCATTCCCCCGCAAAAAGCGGAAGGGTAAGCCCTTTAACAGACGTGCAAAACTGTTGCTCACGATGTTTTGGTAACGGCCAGAGGCAATCATTTTGTAGACGATTGCTGGCCGGAAATGCCGGCACAAATCGGCAGGATTGAACCTTCGGCGTCATTACGCGTTTCCGCCTGATTGTTGAAAAAGGAACGCCGCGCTCATGGTTTTCCCAGACGATATGGAGCTGGCCGTTGCTCTTTATATGGCGGACAATGCCTTGCCCCGGCACCTGGCGATTGAGAAGCTCTTGAAAGCGGAGCTCGAAGGTGCGGGCTATCTGACTGGAGGCTTGGGCCGGCCGCCTGAAATAGTCGATGGGCAGCCAAGCGCTGATTATGTGCAATATCGCAGCTATCTCGACGGAGAGGCCTGACAGCGTCGGAACAAAAACGGGTGCAGGCTGTTTATGGCGCAAATAATTACGCCAGGGATAGACCGATGTTGCCCAAGTCCATTTTTCTCGCCGCTGCCTTCATCTGCGTGACGGCGCTGCCGGTAGTTGCCCAGCCCATCGAGGTCAGCACGCTGGAGCATGATAATGCCCGGAACGTCACATTCTCTGAGGCATCTGCCGCACCCGATTATATTACGGACGTCCTGGGCAGGAAGATAAGAATGGTAGGGCCGCGCTTTTATCCAGACAGTGCGCGCGCGCTCGAGTTTCCCGGACGAACTTCGAGCCTAGATACATCTGGCGTGGACGCTGATCTCTCACAACGATGAGAGGGGCAGCGACTTTATAGTTCACGAACAGGCGCAGAAGCAGAATGGGAACTGAAACAAAGATCTCCGGGTGCACGCCGGCTGCGGAAAGCTGGATCAGGCGGGAAGGACAGGACGCTGAAAAGGCGACTTTCCCCGAGCTGTTTTTTGATCTGGTTTTTGTCTTCGCACTCATCCAGCTCTCGCATGCATTGGCAAAGGATTTCGGGCCAACGGCTGCGCTTGAGGCAGGCATTCTGATATTGTCGTTATGGTGGCTGTGGATACACACCACCTGGATCACCAATCTGCTGAATACGGAAAAGGAGCCGGTCCGGATTCTCCTCTTTGTCCTGATGTTCGGTGGGGTTCTGCTGGCCATCGCTCTGCCGGAAGCTTTTGCGGAACAGGGGTTCGTTTTCGCCCTCATCTACAGCACCATGCAGGTGGGGCGGAGCCTTTTTGCGCTCTATGCTTTCAAGGGAGAAGACCGGCAGTCGTTTCTGGTTTTCGTGCGCGTGACGATCTGGCTCGTCATATCAAGCCTGTTCTGGCTGGCCGGCGGGCTGCTCGATCTAACGGACCGTATTCTCCTGTGGGGTGTGGCATTGGCGATCGAATATGCGGGGCCGGCCTGCCGTTATGTGGTGCCGGGTGTGGCATCCAGCGACGAGGACCGGCTGCATCTTTCCGGCGAACACCTGGCGGAGCGCTGTGCTCTGTTCGTGATCATCTGCCTTGGCGAAACCATTCTCACCACCGGCCGCACGGCCACCGAATATATGAATTCGACCCTAACATTCATTGTTTTCTGCTCGGCCTTCGTCAGCACCGTAGTGATGTGGTGGATTTATTTCCATCACGGGCAGGAGGAAGCGTCCAGAAAGGCTGAGAACGCCGAAGAGAAAGCGAAGATCGCCCATAATCTTTTCAACTATGGCCACCTGCCCATCGTGGCGGGCATTATCCTGACGGCTGTGGGAGAGGATTTCAGCCTTTCCCACGCCCGGGAGGACGCAACGTTGAGGGAGGCCATCGCTATTCTTGGCGGCCCGGTTTTGTTTCTGGCCGGTAATATCGGTGTCAAGATTGCCGCCACTTACCAGCGGCCCGTCTCGCATTTTGCCGGTTTGGTGGCGCTCTGCCTGCTTTTGCCGGTGCCGGGCATACCGCTTTATATTCTGCAACTGGCAAGCACGGGCGTCCTGCTGCTCGTTGCCGTGTGGGAGTATCTGGCACTGAAAAAATCAGTCGCCAACGCCTGAGCTTTCAGGCCCCGAGCTTTCAGACATTGACGAAATTACGCGCCCGGTCGTGCCACAGCCGCAGGCTGCGGGCATAGGCCTCTTCAAATAGCATGGTCATGTCGGTGACCAGCATCAGCGCGATTGCAGCCGTGGAGATGATGGTGGTTTCCGCCCTTTCGTCTCTGGCTGCCCCCGTCCAGACTGCCCGCCAATATTCGAAGGTGGTGAACATGGTCGGCATTTCGGCGGGTGGCGTTTCGCGGGCTGGAATGACGAATTCCACATCCTTGCCTTTGGAAAGGCCAAAAATCCGGGTGCTGCGAAACGGTGTGAATTGCGCAAAATCCCGCGTATTGCCGAGAATGGCGAGGTTTTCCACCGAAAGCAGCCGCGCAGTGTCGCGGTGAAGCTCCTGGTAGGAGGGGCGGGCGACACCGATGATGGCGCTTCTGGCGCGCAGCGGATTGAGAAGATGCACGACCGTATTGAGCGGCAGGCGCATTTCCAGAATGCCGTGCAGGCCAAGCAGGCTCTGGAACTGCAGAGACAGGCCGCCAATCGGCAAATAGGCGATCCGTTCCGAGGCTGTGGCCTCGGCCGCCTGCGAAAGGGAATGGCAGAGGGGAATTCCACAGGCTTCAGCTGCAAGTTCGAGCTTGCCGCCATTTTCTCCCTGACCCACATGGCCGTGCAACAAAACGCTGTATCCCGCCATGGAAACGAGGCGGGCGGAATGCAGGAACCAGGGTGCGTCACGATGTTTGGGCGACATATAGGCCGGCCAGTCGAGATCAACGGCGGCAGGCCGCTGCCGGTCTCTTTCTATATGCTGCCACATGGCTTCAATGAAACCGGCAAGCTCCGCTGCGGTCCCACCGCGATAATGCATGGTTGCAAGCAGCGCCCCGATTTGGATCGGATCGGCATTGCCGTCGAGAATGATCGCCAGCGCATCCATCGCCTCCTCCTGGCTGAGCGGGCGGCTATTGCCGATGCCCATTGCCGAGGTCGCGATATATTTGGCAAGCCGCTGCTGCGGATCGGCATTGTGGCCAATACGGGCGAGACGATCAGCGATGTTTTCCGGTGTCGGCTGGCCTTCCAGCACAACGCTCGGGCGAAGTGAAAGCGGTGGCGCCTTCATCAGCACCGGCCGTTCCCAGCCACTTTTATTGGCAGCGGCGGGTAGTTCCGGTTTCTCCCGTGAGTAATCGATCAGGTTATCCGCTTCCGCTGCCAGCGAGCGGATCCGCAACCGCATGTTCTCGGCAAAGGGGGTCGGACGCAGGCCCTGGCCGGTGCGTAAAAACAGCTGGTCTCCGTATTTCTCCCGCAGCTGCTGCAATATGCGGCTCATCGAGGAAACAGGCATTCCCATACCGGCCGCGGCTCGGCTGACACTGCCTTCCCGCAGCAACGCGTCGAAAGCGACAAGTAATTTCAGCTGTCCAAGCCTGTCTGGCTTTGTCGGGGAAGCTGATTGTTCTTTTCTCTTGCCGGTTGTCATCTTGCGATTTTTTTACTCCGCCGCTGAGTGGAGGAGCCCTTTTTGCAATTTCTGGAATTTAGAATGGTTCGAAAACAAACGCATTGCGCCCGCACTCCCTCCTAAATAAGTGGGGTTAAATTCTCAAGTTAAATGCGGGGGCGTAACATGGAATTGAAGTACCGCGGCCGGAACAACGCTGCGACAATAATAAAGGCCGGTCTTGCGGCAGCAACGGCCGGAACGGCGCTGGGCTTTGCTCTGCCCGTTTATGCGCAGCAGGCATCCGATGGAACGACGGTTCTCCAGCAGATCGTCGTCACCGCATCCGGCTTCGAGCAGAATGTGAAGGATGCGCCTGCCAGCATCACCGTTGTCACGCGCGAGGATCTGGAAAAGGGATCCTATCGCGATCTGACAGATGCTCTGCGTGAAGTGCAGGGTGTATCTGTCACCGGCATCGCCAATGAAAAGGATATTTTCATTCGCGGATTGCCCGGCGCTTACACGCTGATTCTCGTTGACGGCAAGCGGCAGAGCACCCGCGATGCCCGCACTAACGGTAACTCCGGTTTCGAACAGAGCTTCGTGCCGCCGGTTTCGGCGATTGAGCGCATCGAGGTCGTGCGTGGACCGATGTCCTCGCTTTATGGTTCAGATGCGATGGGCGGCGTCATCAACATCATCACCCGCAAGGTCGGCGATGTCTGGTCCGGCTCCGTCACCACCGAGGGTACGGTTCAGCAGCATTCCAAATTCGGCAATAGCGGCCAGGTCTCCTGGTATGCCAATGGGCCGATCCTGAAGGACCAGCTGGGCCTGCAGGTCTGGGGCAGGGGCTTCACACGCGGCGAAGATAGCGTCCTCAACGGCACCACTGGCGCCAAGGAATATGACTTCAACGGCCGTCTGACGTTTACGCCGAATGAAGACCACGATATCTATCTCGAAGGTGGCAAGACGCGGCTTCGCCGCAGCGCCGAACCCGGTGATACGCTGGCGGCGGCGACACTCAACAGCACCTACAACACCAATACGCGTGATCATTGGTCCCTGTCGCATACCGGCCGCTGGGGGCCGACCACATCGGAATTCTCCTTCCAGCAGGACTGGTCGGAGCGCACCAATTTCACCCGCGACATCCGGACGGGACGCGTGACAGAAGATCCGCGCTCGCCGGAAGTGCGCAACAGCGTTCTTGACGGCAAGTTCACCACGCCCTTTGAATTGTTTGGCAACCACACGCTGGTTACGGGCGGTCAATATTTCGAGGCGCAGCTGACGGACCAGAATCCGGGTCGCCGTACCGGCCGCGACGAAACCTTCTCGGCAACGCAATGGGCGCTTTTTGTCGAGGATGAATGGCGCATTGTCGATAATTTCGCGCTGACGGGCGGTCTTCGTCTGGATAACCACGAAAGATACGGCAATCATTTCAGCCCGCGTCTTTACGGCGTCTGGAGTGCGACGGAGGAGCTGACCATCAAGGGCGGCATTTCCACCGGTTTCCGCGCGCCTGAAATCCGCCAGGTCGCGCCGGGTTATGCCTATACGACCGGCGGCGGTGGTTGCACCTATGGTCCGAGCGGCACTTGCGGCGTCATTATCGGTGATCCGAGCCTGGAGGCGGAAAAGAGCACGAGCTACGAAGTGGCCGCACTCTGGGACAATGGTGATGTCGCGCTTGGCGCTACCTATTTCTACACCGATTTCAAGGACAAGATTTCCAACGCGCTGGTGCTCAATCCGGATGGAACGCCTGCCCGCTGGAGCGAGGACCGCAATTATCGCCTCTGGTATAACTACAATATCGACGATGCGGTGATTCAGGGTGTGGAGCTGACCGCAACCTGGTACGCCACGCCGGAACTGACGCTGCGTGGTAACTATACCTACACACATTCCGAACAGAAAACCGGTGATTATGAAGGTTTCCCGCTGGCGCGGACACCGGAGCATATGGCCAATCTGCGGGGTGACTGGGTGACACCGATCGATGGTCTCGAAGCCTGGGCCTCGATCAACTATCACGGATCGGAAATCAATGCCGGACCGCGTATCGGCACCAATGGTACGCCGGTGACGATCAATGGTAAGGTCGGGCGCAAATATGAGGCCTACACCACCCTCGACATCGGTGCGAAATATGCGGTTGCCGAAAATGTCGATCTTAACGCTGCGGTCTACAACGTTTTCGACAAGGATGTCGGCACTGACGATTTCAACACTGTCATGGAAGGCCGACGCTTCTGGATCAGCATGACGGCGAAGTTCTGATCACGCCTTGTTTGCAGGATTTGAAGGGGCGCCCACCGGGCGCCTCTTTTTTTGACCATTCACCTATTGACCTCAACTATAGTTGAGGAATTATACCGGCTGCTCTTCAACGAGTTTCCGCGTTTCCGAGCGGAAATCGTTCCGGAAACAGGAGCCAGAATGGAAAGTACCGTGTTCAAGCACAGCCTGACGGTGGGGGAGGTTGCCCATCGTAGCGGCGTTGCGGTTTCCACCATCCATTTTTACGAAGCAAAGGGCTTGATCGAGGGCTGGCGTACTGCCGGTAATCAGCGCCGTTATCATCGCGCCGTCCTTCGGCGTATAGCCATCATCCGCATCGCCCAGCGGGCCGGTATCCAGCTCAGCATCATCAGGGATGCGATGGCGGATTTGCCACAGGATCGGGTAGCGACGGCGGCGGACTGGCGACGGTTCTCACAGTCCTGGCGGGAGATGCTTCAGCTTCGCATCAACAATCTGGTGATGCTGCGCGACCAGCTTACCGGCTGCATCGGTTGCGGTTGCCTTTCTTTGGACGATTGTCCGCTACGCAATCCGAACGATGTCCTGGCCGATGACGGCGCAGGTCCGCGCCGTCTCGTACCCGGTGAATGAGGGATATTTCCTGGCGGTTGCCCTCACTCAGCTTCGGCTGAAACCCACACGCTGACGCTGCCGCCATTGGTGGGGAAAACGCCCCTGCCGCTATCGTCGAGGGTGATTTTTTCGTCTCGATGCTCCAGAAAGTCCCGCCAGACCGTGCCTGCATGGTCCGGTCCTAGATCAATCTGCTTTTCCGCCGGTTCGCCATTCGACATCACCACAACGCAGCCCGGGGCATCGGCAGTGCCGTGGCGGATAAAGGCGATGCAGCTTGGATCATCGAGAATGTCCGTCTGCGAACCGTTGGCGAAACGGCTGCGCGCCTCAATGAGCTTCGGCAGGCATTCGATCGCTGGAATGTCGATTTTGTGCTCGTTGCCGTCATTGCCGGTGTCGGTGTAACTCGTGCCGAACAAATCCGGATAAAAGACGCAGGGAACGCCCTCTTCACGCAGCAGAATGATCGCATAGGCCAACGGTTTGAACCAGGGTTCCACCGGCGCTTCCAGTGATTGCAGCGGCTGCGTGTCATGATTGTCGACCAGCGTGACGGCATGGTCGGGAACGGCCGCTACCAGCGAGCCGTCGAAGATGCTGCGCATGTCGAAATCGCCACCCTGTTTTGCTGCGTCGTGGAAGCGATGGTGAAGGGCGACGTCAAAAAGCATCAACTGCTTGTCGACCAGTTCGAGATAGCTTTTCAGCGCGTCGATATCGGGATGCCAATATTCCGCCACGACAAAAAGATCGGGATCGACAGTCTCACGCATATGGCCGACCCAGTCGCGGAAGAACCATGCCGGAATATGTTTGGCGGCATCCAGACGGAAACCATCGACCTGCACCTGCTCGGAGAGCCATCGGCCCCAATATTTGAGCTCCTCGTAAACCGCCCGATTTCTGAACTCGACGTCAGCGCCCATCAGATAGTCGAAATTGCCGTTCTCCTGATCGACCTCTTCGTTCCACTCGCCATCGCCATATTCGTTGACGAGACGAAAAATACCGTCCTCGGTCGGCTCCTCGATGTGGTCCACACCGCTGAAGCATTTCAAATCCCAGATGAACTTGGAATGTGCGCCTTTTCGCCCGGGAAAAGTGAATTTGGTATAGGCGAGCGCCTGAAAATCCTCGTCGTCAATATCAGTGCGGTCTTCGGGATTGACGCGACGAACCCGAACTTTCTCCTTCTCATCCGCCCCCATCTTGTGGTTGAGAACCACATCATGGATGACACGGATGCCGTTTTCCTTCAGTGTCCGGCCGGCATGTTCAAGGGCGGCGCGATCACCGTATTTGGTGGCGACGGTGCCCTTCTGGTCGAATTCGCCGAGGTCAAAGAGATCGTACGTATCGTACCCGACCGAATAACCACCGGCAGCGCCTTTATAGGCCGGTGGCAGCCAGATATCGGTGATGCCCATTTTGGCAAGGCTTTCGGCCTTTTCGGCCACCTCGCTCCATAATTTCCCTCCGTCCGGATAATACCAATGGAAGAATTGAAGCAAGGTGCGTCCGGCCATATTTCCCTCACGATGGTTAGCAGGTCGCGCCATAAACGGCCCGGCGGCGAAAGGGTTCCGCCGCCGGAGATGCGCGATCTGCAATTGTGAGGCCGGCAGGTCCGACGTATATTAGCCGGCTATGTCGAGGAGGGCTGCGCCCGCCTGCAGATAGTCGCCTTCCTTGACGATCAGGCGCACTTTTCCGGCCTTGGTGGCGACAATTTGCGTCTCCATCTTCATGGCTTCCATGACGGCCAGCAGATCGCCTTCGGAAACCACATCACCGTCTTTCACCTTGAAAGATTGCAGGGTGCCGGAAACGGGGGCAATGATTTCGCCTTCCTTTTCCTTGATCGCAGCACCGGGAGCAGCCGTATTCCCGCCGCTGACGGCACCAAGCCCTGATAGCAGCAGGCTCGGCAGTCCGACGGAGACGCGCTTGCCGTCGATTTCCAGAAAGGTGCGGGTTATCGACGGATCATCGGCCGGTGCGGGGCGCTCCATGGCGTCGGGCATGGCGGCGAAATCGGTCTCGATCCAGCGGGTATGAACCTTGAAACCATCCGTGCCGATGAAATCATCCGTCTCGATCGCGGCGCGATGGAATGGCAGAACGGTGGCGATACCCTCGATGCGGAATTCCTTGAGCGCGCGGCGGGCACGACGCAGAACCTGATCGCGATCCATACCGGTAACAATGAGCTTCGCCATCAGCGAATCGAACACACCAGGCACGCTGGAGCCACTGACAACGCCGCTATCCATGCGAATGCCGGGGCCGGAGGGCGCATCGAAAACCGAGATCGAGCCGGGCGTCGGCAGAAAGCCGCGGCCGGGATCTTCGGCATTGATGCGGAATTCCATGGAGTGGCCGCGCGGTTCCGGTGTTTCAAGCACACGAAGCTTGTGGCCTTCAGCAATACGGAACTGCTCAATGACGAGATCGATGCCGGTGGTTTCTTCGGTAACGGGATGTTCCACCTGCAGGCGCGTATTGACCTCCAGGAAGGAAATCGTGCCATCGACGCCGAGCAGGAATTCGACGGTGCCGGCTCCGGAATAACCGGCTGCGGCACAGATTGCCTTGGCGGCGTCATGGATTTTCCGGCGCTGCACGTCGGACAGGAAGGGGGCAGGAGCCTCCTCGATCAGTTTCTGGTTCCGGCGCTGCAGCGAGCAGTCGCGGGTGCCGAGCACCAGCACATTGCCATGCTTGTCAGCGATAACCTGTGCCTCGATGTGGCGTGGCCGGTCGAGAAAGCGTTCCAGAAAACACTCGCCACGGCCAAAAGCGGCTGTCGCCTCGCGCACGGCGGATTCATAGAGATCGGCAATCTCCTCCATCTTCCACGCCACTTTAAGGCCGCGCCCGCCGCCGCCATGCGCCGCCTTGATCGCGACGGGCAGGCCGTACTCTTCGGCAAAGGCAGTGACTTCGGCTGCGGAAGAAACCGGGCCGTCGCTGCCGGCAACCAGCGGCGCGCCGACGCCGGTGGCGATGCGCCGCGCCTCGACCTTGTCTCCCAATGCTTCGATGACGTGAGGATCGGGACCGATCCAGATCAGTCCGGCATCGAGAACAGCTTGCGCAAATTCGGCGCGTTCGGACAGGAAGCCGTAACCGGGATGCACGGCATCGGCGCCGGCGCGTTTGGCAATTGCGATCAGCTTGGTGATATCGAGATAGGTCTCGGCAGGGCGCACGCCCTCCAGCGCATATGCCTCATCCGCCAGCCGGACGAAAAGCGCATCCTGGTCTGGATCGGCATAAACGGCGACCGATTGCAGGCCGTAATCGCGACATGCGCGGATGATGCGCACGGCGATCTCGCCGCGATTGGCAATCAGCACTTTTTTCATCGCTCTTCTCCTCGAAATTATGTGTTTTTGGTCGCGATTTCGGCGAAGGGGCCGATCGGGCGGAACTTGATTTTGGCGTTGACGGGGATTTGCCCGGCAAGATCGAGATGATATTCCGCTACCGCGCCGATGACGGGATAACCGCCGGTCAAGGGGTGATCGGCAAGGAATAGAACCGGCTGGCCGCTATGGGGAATCTGGATCGCCCCGGTCGCTGTGCCTTCGCTCGGCAATTCGGCGCTGTCCTTACGTTCCACCGCCACGTCGCCGGCAAGGCGGATGCCAACGCGGTTTGATTGCGGGGTAACCTGCCAGAGCTGGCCGGTCAGGGTCTCGATACCCTTTTGCGTGAACCAGTCGGTGCGGGGGCCGAGAACGACATCCAGTGTCACGACCTCGCCGGTTGCCGGAGGATCAAAGGCCGAAACCTCATCGATCGACACGCTAGAAAGACCAGACTTCTCGCCCTTGAGCGGCAGGATTGCACCTGTACCCACGGGTTCCGGGCCGACAACAGCCAGTGTATCCGTTGCGAAACTGCCGAGCACCGGCGCGACATCAAAACCGCCGCGCACGGCAAGATAACAGCGCATTCCCTTCGGCGGCTGGCCGAAGGCAACAATATCGCCGGGCTCGAGGGAGACCAGACCAGGGGTCTTGGCCGCGAAACTGCGATCCGCGGTAGTGATGGTAACGGGGCAGGGCGCACCGGTTATACCGATGACGGTGCGGCTTGCGCTTTTGAAGGAGAAACCGCCAAGCGTCAGTTCAAGACAGGGCGTGTTGACCGGATTGCCGACGATGCGGTTTGCGGCATTAAACGCGCCGCGATCCAGAGCGCCGGAGGCGGAAACACCCTGCCCGGTCTGGCCGAAACGGCCAAGATCCTGGAAGATGGCGGGCATCGGCGCGGTTAGCACCTCGAAATGCGGACCGTCTTTTGTCGGCGCCTTCTCGGAGCCGCGCGCGGCCGGGACGGGGATATCCACCGTTCGACCGGCCTTGTCCATGTCGAAGAACCGCACCCGATAGCCCGGCTGGAAAAGCGCGCCGGGGTCGCGGTCAATGTCCCACATCTTGACCGGCGTGGTACCGATGATCTGCCAGCCGCCGGGGCTGTTCTGCGGATAGACGCCGCTGAATGCGCCGGCCAAGGCCACCGAGCCGGCGGGAATACGGGTGCGCGGGCTTTGCCGGCGTGGCACATGCAGGGCCGGATCGCCGCCGACCAGATAACCGAAACCGGGCGCAAACCCGCAGAAGGCCACGGTGAATTCACTTTCGGTATGACGGCGAATGACTTCGTCGATGCTCATGCCGGTCAGTTCGGCAACGTCTGCGAGATCCTCGCCATTATAATGGACGGGGATTTCCACGAGATTGTCCGAAGGCGCGATTTTTGCCGAGAGATCGCGACTTGCCAGCCGCGCGGCCAGCGCTTCGGCATCGATTTTCTCAGGGCGGAAACGGATCATCAGGGTACGGGCAGCCGGCACCGTCTCTTCAATGCCTTCGACCGGATCGTTCTGAAGCGAGGCGAACAGCGCCAGCGTTTCATCGAGATCGGCGAGTTCGACAAGGATTGTGGTGAGGCTGACGGGGAGAAAACGCATCATATCCTCACGCGTGATAGGCAGTGTCGGGAATATCGGTGATGAACATGTGGCCCGGCGCATGGGTAATGGCAAAGGGAACACCCGATGCCATCACGGCGGCCTGTGGGGTCACGCCACAGGCCCAGAATACCGGAACTTCGCCCGGTTCGATCCGAACAGCATCGCCGAAATCAGGCTTTGCGAGGTCGGTGATGCCAATTTCTTCCGGCGCGCCGACATGCACGGGTGCGCCATGCACCGCCGGAAAACGTCCGGAAATGGTGGCCGCATCGGCGACGCGTGATGCCGGGATCGGCCGCATCGAAACAACCATGTTGCCCTTCAGCCGGCCGGCCGGGCGGCAGGGCCGGTTGGTGAGGTACATCGGCACATTGCTCTTGTCGGTCATGTGGCGGATTTCGATACCCGCTTCCACCATCGGCGTTTCGAAGGTGAAGCTGCAGCCGATCAGGAAGGCAACGAGATCATCGCGCTCCGCCCAGGCGGCGGTGGCATCGGCGGTTTCCTCGGCAAGCTTGCCGTCCCGCCAGATGCGGTAAAGCGGCAAGTCGGTTCTCAGATCAGCGCCGGGCGCCAGAAGCGTGGTGGGCGAGCCGGGATCGGAGACATCGAGCATCGGGCAAGGTTTTGGATTGCGCTGCGCATAGAGCAAGAAATCGAAGGCCCAGTCGCGCGGCAGCACGATCATGTTCGCCTGCGTGAAGCCGGGCGCAATGCCGGAGGTGGGGGCGACGAGGCCGTCGCGATAGGTGGCGCGAGCCTTTCGGGCGACTTCGGCGTCGGTATGGTTGAGATAGGATGTTGGTATCGTCATTGACTACCCCTTTCAGCGATCGGATGCGAAGGAGCGGATGTCGATGCCATCAGCCTCGAAACGACGGCGGATTTCCTGAGCGATGGCGACAGCGCCCGGGCTGTCGCCATGCACACAGATAGATTGCGCTTCGATTTTTATGATGCTGCCATCGATCGCCTCCAGCGTACCTTCGCGGGCAAGCTGAACCATACGGTCGGCGATTTTTGCCGCGTCATGCAATACCGCACCGGTTTCCCGGCGCGACACCAGCTGGCCTTCAGGCGTATAAGCGCGGTCGGCAAAAGCTTCAGCGACGACAGAAAGGCCCGCCTTGCGGGCTAGATCGAGGATGGGGGCATTGGCAAGGCCCATCAGGACCAGCGATGGATCGATGGCCTTGATGCCATCAATGACGGCCTGTCCCTGTTTTGCGTCATTGGCGATGCGGTTATAGAGCGCGCCATGCGGCTTGACGTAACGCACCGTGGTGCCGGCAGCGGCGGCAACGCCTTTCAGCGCGCCGATCTGGTAGATGACATCGGCAATTAGTTCTTCCGAGGTTGCGTCCAGATCGCGGCGGCCAAAGCCGACGCGGTCCGGATAGGAGACATGGGCGCCGACGACCACGCCTTTTTCGGCAGCGGCCTTGACTGTGCGGTAGATGCCGGCCGGGTCACCTGCGTGAAATCCGCAGGCGATATTGGCGCTGGAAACGATGGCAAGCATCGCCTCGTCATCACCCATGCGCCACGCGCCGTAACTTTCGCCAAGATCACTGTTGAGATCGATAGCGGCCATGTTTGCCTCCCTTTATTGTCAGTAGCCGAGCAGGCCGAAGATCGCGCCGACCGATTTATAGGCCATATACCAGGTGAGTGCGCAGGTCAGCACACCAAGTATCAGCAGCCAGCGCGGGTAATGATAACCGTGCATCAGGTCGGCGCGTTTCCATGCTGCATACATGAAGATCGAAAGGCCGATCGGCAGAACGAGACCGTTCAGGCCACCGACGAAGACGAGCATGGCCGCGGGCGGTGTGGTGATGATGATATAAGCGATCAGCGAGATGGCGATGAAGCCGACGGTAGCAAAATTGCGCTGGCGTTCCGTCATTTCCGGCTTGAAAGCCGTCAGGAAGGAAACGGAAGTATAGGCCGCGCCGATGATGCTGGTCATGGCAGAGGCGAGGAACACCGCACCGAACAGACGGTAGCCGATATTGCCGGCGGCGGCATGGAACGCCTGGCCCGCCGGGTTTGCCGCCTTGCCGGAGAGATCGATGATCACGCCGCTTGCGACGACACCGAGAATGGCAAGGAACAGGATGTAGCGCAGCACGCCTGTTATCGCGATACCGCTGAGTGCGGCGCGATTAACCGCGCTGATATTTTCAACGCCGACCATGCCCTTGTCCAGCAGGCGGTGTGCGCCGGCATAGGTGATATAGCCGCCGACGGTGCCGCCGACGATGGTGGTGATGGTGACGAAATCGATGGTATCAGGCAGGAAGGTCTGGCGGAAAGCTTCTGCCACCGGCGGGCCGGAAACATATGCCGCATAAAGGATCAGCGCGAGCTTGACGAAGGCGGCCACGAAAACGACGCGGTCCATGGCGATACCCGCCCGGCGCGACAGGAAGATGCCGATGGCTGCCAGCGCGCCGATTGCGCCGCCGATCTTCGGGTCGAGATCGATCATGGCGTTAAAGCCAAGGCCGGCCCCGCCGATATTGCCGACGTTGAAGAACAGGCCGCCGATGATGACGAGGATGGCGAGCAGATAACCCGAGCCCGGAATGGCGGCATTGGCGATGGCCGGCGCCCGCATGCGGGTGATGGTGACGATACGCCAGATATTGGCCTGCACCACAAAGTCGATCAGGATGGAAATGAGAATGGCGAATGCGAATGCGGCGCCCAGTTTAACCGTGAAATTCGCCGTCTGAGTGATGAAGCCAGGCCCTACGGCTGACATCGACATCAAGAACATGGCTGAAAGCAAGGCATATCGCTGGGTTTTTGCCTTCTGTGCCGCCGCATTCGGGTCGGCGGGCGTGGGCATTTTCTGCTCCATGGATTTTCTCCGCTCCTGTCGCAATCCGCCCCTCGCGGATGCTTTATGCGGCCGATCTTGTCCTGTTCTGCGAAATTGTCAACTTTGTTGAACAATATAAAGTTATCGTTCTTTCATTTTGTCTATTTGTTGGACGCAATGACCGCGATTTAATCACGTTTTTTTCGTGCTTTGCTAATGCTTTGTGCTATGGGCAGAACATGCCGTGTCCGAACATGCCTGTCACGGAATTCCCGATGCCGCATTGCTCTTAGGAAAGGAGCGCCATGACGGAAACGATAGAGGCTCTGCCGCTTGCGGACCGATTGGCCAAGGGTATCCGTACCCTGCTGATTTCGGGCGAGCTGATGCCGGGGCAACGCCTTTCAGAGGCAGCCTTCAGTGAACGTTTCGATGTCTCCCGCAATTCGTTGCGAGAAGCCTTCCGGCTTCTGACAAAGGACGGGTTGTTGCGCCACGAGGCCAATCGCGGCGTGTTCGTTGCCGTTCCCACCATGGCTTCGGTGATCGATATCTACCGTGTGCGGCGCATGGTGGAATGCGGCGCGCTGCGCCAGGCCTGGCACAAGCACCCGGCCATCCGGACCATGCGCGCAGCGGTCGAAGATGCCAAGGTGAAGCGTGAAACGGCTGACTGGCTGGGCGTGGGCAGTGCCAACATGAAGTTTCACGCCGCGGTGGTCGATCTCCTGGACAGCGCCCGCCTCAGCGATTTTTACGAGCGTATCGCTGCTGAGCTCAGGCTTTGTTTCGGCCTGCTGAAAGATCCCGAGCAGCTTCATTCGCCCTTTGTGGACATGAACAGCAAGATTCTATCGCTCATGGAAGAGGGCAAAGCGGCCGAGGCTGGCAACGAGATGGAAATTTATCTCAATCTCTCCGAGCGCACGGTTTTGAAGGCGCTTGAACGCGCCGTCGAACACGCATCCTGACAGGGCAGGCGGCAGGGAGAGAAAGCCCCTTGTCCCTCCATTCATTTTTGCGTCGGCAGCCGATTGCCAAGTTTGCTGCACTGCGTCATCAATGCTGACATGACGCTTCGCGACCTTACCATTCTTGTCATAGACGAAAACGCGATCCGCGCCTCCATCATCGAGGAGGGGCTGCGCGAGGCCGGCTATCATCGCGTCACCGTTATCCACGAAGTGAACGGTGTGGCGCGCACCATCGAGATGCTGCAGCCCGATGTCATCTTCATCGATCTTGAAAATCCCAACCGCGACATGATGGAGCATTTGTTCCAGCTTACCCGCACAGTCGGCCGGCCGATCGCCATGTTCGTCGATCGTTCCGACACGGCGTCTATCGAGGCGGCCGTCGAGGCGGGTGTTTCCGCCTATGTGGTGGATGGGCTGAAGAAGGAGCGGGTCAAACCCATTCTCGATATGGCGGTCAGCCGCTTTAATGCATTCAGCCGCCTGCAGCGGGAACTTGCCGAGGCGAAATCGGCGCTGGAGGAACGCAAGGTCATCGAGCGCGCCAAGGGCATCCTGATGAAGATGCGTGGCCTTTCCGAAGAGGAGGCCTTTGCGCTTTTGCGGCAAACGGCAATGAACGAGAAAAAGAAAATTTCCGAGATCGCGCAAAGCGTGGTCACCGCGGCCGGTCTATTGATGTGACAAAGACCAGCCGGACAGTGTGGAGTGAATGACATGGCGGCACCGGGAAAATTGGCCGGATCGGATAGCGTAGAGACTGGCGCGCCGGCAATTGTGAGCAGTGACCGGCAGAAAATTCTGCGTGCGGGTTTTATTCCGCTTGTCGACGCCTCCGTTCTGGTTGCGGCGGCCGAATTCGGATTTGCCGAGCGCGAAGGCCTGTCACTCGATCTCGTCAAGGACGTGTCCTGGGCGAATGTGCGCGACCGGCTGGCGTTTCGACAATTCGATATCGCCCATATGCTGTCTCCCATGCCCGTTGCCTCGATGCTCGGCCTCGGTTCCAATCCGTCACCGACGATCACGCCTTTTTCGCTCGGGCGCGGTGGCAATGCGATCACGCTTTCGACCCGGCTGTTTGGGCGGATGAAGGCATTGACGGGGCTGTCTGAAACGGCAGGAGCGCTTGAAAACGCCAAGGCCTTGAAGCGGGTGCTCGATGATATGCGGGCGCGTGGCGAAGCGCCGCCGACGCTTGGCATGACCTATCCGTTCTCCTCGCATAATTACGAGTTTCGCTACTGGCTCGCAGCCGGCGGCATTCACCCCGATCACGATGTCAAGCTGGTGGTGGTGCCGCCGCCCTTGACGTCGGATGCACTGGAGGCGGGCGCCATCGATGGCTTCTGCGTCGGAGCGCCCTGGAACATCGTCGCCGCCGAGCGCGGCGTCGGCAGGATCGTTGCGGCCAAGCAGGACCTGTGGCCGTCCGCGCCGGAAAAGGTGATCGGCATGCGGCCCGAATGGGCGGAAAGCCAGCAGGAGACGGTCGGCCGGCTGCTGACGGCGCTGGATGCGGCCGCTCGCTGGTGCGACCTTGCGGAAAATCACGACGATCTGAGCACCGCTCTTGCCGACCCTCGCTACATTGGCGCGCCTGAAGGCATCATCCGCCGGGTGCTATCAGGTGAATTCAGCATCGACAGCCAGGGTAATCGCCGGGTGATCGACAATTATTTCCTTTTCCACAGAGGCCATGCCAATTATCCGCGCCAAAGCCAGGCATTGTGGATTTACAGCCAGATGATCCGCTGGGGCCAAGCAGAATTTTCGCAAGCGGGCGTGGAAGCAGCACTTTCCGCCTATCGGCCGGATATTTATCGGGCGGCGCTGGGAGAGACCAATGCACCTGACGATGCCGATATCCGTATCGAAGGGAGGCAAGAGGGCGACCGTTTCGTGGATGGTTTCGTTTTCGATCCCGCTGACATTGAGGGCTATGTGAGCGGCTTTACGGTGCGGACATCCGCGCCATTTTCCCCGTCTTCCGGAGAGGCGTGACTGACGTTTCGTCTTGCAGGCTGCGCAAATTTCAAGCGCGGAATTTTTTGCTTTGCACAAACAGAAGACAAAAAATACACTGATTAAAATTTAATCACATCGCAAAAATATAAAAATTACTGAATAATTTCAGCGTGATAGTTTATTTTTCATAAACTGGCACGCCTCTTGCATCTTCCTGTTTGCACCGGTCAACGGCGATCGGGGCAGGCAAGGCGCGGCATAGGCGCTTTCAAAGACATAGACGTCGCAAGGTTTTGCTGCCCGGAACACCTCCCATTCCGCAGGCGCAGACACCGAGCGGCGTTTTTTTATTTTCAGGCTTTTTTCGCAAGCGAAAACGCCACCGGCAAAGGTGGCTCAATAAGGGGAACATGCGAATGAAAAAGATATTCTCGGGTGCTGTCAGCCGCCGCACGATATTGAAGACGACTGCCACCGCCGCCCTTGTCACCGCCGTGCGCACTGCCTTTCCATCCGGCGCTTTCGCCGCCACCGCAGAACCCGAGGTGAAGGGCGCGAAAATCGGCTTTATTGCGCTGACAGATGCCGCGCCGCTCGTCATCGCGGCCGAAAAGGGGCTGTTCGCCAAGCATGGCATGCCTGATGTCGAAGTTCTAAAGCAGGCCTCCTGGGGTGCAACACGCGACAATCTCGTGCTGGGCGGCGCCTCAAACGGCATCGATGGCGCGCATATTCTGACCCCGATGCCCTATCTCATGCATACCGGCAAGGTGACCCAGAACAACGTGCCGGTGCCGATGGCGCTCATCGCCCGCCTCAACCTCGACAGCCAGGGCATTTCCGTCGCCAGGGAATATGCAGATACCGGCGTTCAGCTGGATGCTTCGAAGCTGAGGGCGGCTTTCGAGAAAAAGAAGGCTGAAGGCAAGGAAATCAAGGCGGCGATGACCTTCCCCGGCGGCACGCATGATCTCTGGATTCGCTACTGGCTCGCTGCCGGCGGGATCGACCCGGACAAGGACGTCTCCACCATCGTTGTTCCGCCGCCGCAGATGGTCGCCAATATGAAGGTCGGCAACATGGACGTCTTCTGTGTGGGCGAGCCGTGGAATGAGCAACTCGTCAATCAGGGCATCGGTTTCACCGCCTGTACCACCGGCGAACTCTGGAAGGGTCATCCGGAAAAGGCGCTCGGCATGCGCGCTAACTGGGTGGAAAAGAACCCCAATGCCACCAAGGCATTACTGATGGCCGTGATGGAAGCGCAGCAATGGTGCGACGAGATGGCCAACAAGGAAGAGATGTCCACCATCCTCGGCAAGCGCCAATGGTTCAACGTGCCGCCGAAGGATGTTCTCGGCCGTCTCAAGGGCAATATCAATTACGGTAACGGCCGTGTGCTCGAAAACACCGGCCTGCAGATGAAGTTCTGGCAGGACCACGCCTCCTATCCCTTCCACAGCCATGACAGCTGGTTCATCACGGAAAATATCCGCTGGGGCAAATTTGCGCCCGATACCGACGTGAAGGCGCTGGTTGCGAAGGTCAACCGCGAGGATATCTGGCGTGATGCGGCCAAGGATCTCGGCGTAACCGATCTTCCCGCTTCCACCTCGCGTGGCAAGGAAACCTTCTTCGACGGCAAGGTCTTCGACCCGGAAAATCCGTCTGCTTATCTCGAAAGTCTTTCCATCAAGGCGGCCTCCTGAGGAGGAGACCGGGTGTCGCCCTTCATCCGCCAGTTGCCGCCGTCCACCGGCGGAGACTGAAGACCGGGTGAGGGGCGACACCCCAACCGCAATCGAAATCAAGAGGAACCGCCCATGTCCGCATTGGCCCGAAAATACAACGAAGAGCCGCAGCAGCCGGCAGCGCAAAAGGCAAATGTCGTAGCGCTTTCGCCCAAACACCCGTCGCGGATCGATCTGCGCAAATGGGGTGCGGCAGCGGCCCGCAACACCATACCGCCGCTTGTCGTCCTCGCTGTTCTGCTTGGTGTCTGGCAGCTGCTCTGTTCCGCCCCCGGCTCATCGCTGCCGCCGCCGAGCCAGGTCTTCGAGGAAAGCTACGATCTCATCGTATCGCCGTTTTTCCATAATGGTTCGCAGGATATCGGCCTTGGGCTGCGCGTGCTGGTCTCGCTGGAGCGGGTTGCCTACGGTTTCGGCCTAGCCGCCATCGCGGGCATCATCATGGGTGCCGTGATCGGCCAGTCGGTCTGGGCGATGCGTGGCCTCGACCCGATCTTTCAGGTGCTGCGCACCGTGCCGCCGCTTGCCTGGCTGCCACTTTCGCTGGCCGCTTTTCAGGACAGCAATCCGTCGGCCATTTTCGTGATCTTCATCACCTCCATCTGGCCGGTCATCATCAATACGGCGGTCGGCGTGCGCAACATTCCGCAGGATTACCGCAACGTCGCGCAGGTGCTGCGGCTCAACCAGCTCGAATTCTTCTTCAAGATCATGTTGCCTTCGGCGGCACCCTACATCTTCACCGGCCTGCGCATCGGTATTGGCCTGTCGTGGCTCGCCATCGTCGCCGCTGAAATGCTGACCGGCGGCGTCGGCATCGGTTTCTTCATCTGGGATGCGTGGAACTCCTCGCGCCTGCCCGACATCATCGTCGCACTCGCCTACATCGGTGTCGTGGGCTTCATGCTCGACAAGCTGGTGGCGGCGCTCGGCAAAGTCATCACCCGTGGCGCTGCGGCGAATTGAGAGGGCCAAAATCATGAACGCTTACCTGAAGCTCGATCACATCGACAAATATTTCGACAAGGGCGGCTCGCGTGCCGAGGTGTTAAAAGGCATCAACCTCACCATCGAAAAAGGTGAATTCGTCTCCGTCATCGGCCATTCCGGCTGCGGCAAGTCCACCATGCTGAACCTCATCGCCGGGCTGACGAAAGTTTCCGCCGGGGCGGTCCTTCTTGAAAACCGCGAAGTCAACGAACCCGGCCCGGAACGTGCCGTGGTGTTTCAGAACCACAGCCTGCTGCCCTGGCTTTCGGTTTATGAAAACGTCAATCTCGCCGTGGAGAAAGTGTTCAGCAGGACAAAAACCCGGGCCGAGCGGCATGACTGGGTCATGCGCAATCTCGATCTCGTACAAATGGGACATGCGAAGGACAAGAAACCTTCGGAAATTTCCGGCGGCATGAAGCAGCGCGTCGGCATCGCCCGCGCGCTCGCCATGGAGCCGAAGATCCTGTTGTTGGACGAGCCTTTCGGTGCGCTGGATGCGCTGACCCGCGCCCACCTTCAGGACGCGGTGATGGAAATCCATGCCCGGCTTGGCAACACCATGGTCATGATCACCCATGATGTCGATGAGGCGGTGCTGCTTTCGGACCGCATCGTGATGATGACCAACGGTCCCGCCGCCCATATCGGTGAAGTGCTTGATGTGCCGCTGGCACGCCCGCGCCACCGCATCGAGCTTGCATCCGACAAGACCTATCTCAAATGCCGCGAAGCCGTGCTGAAGTTCCTTTACGAACGTCACCGCTTTGTCGAAGCCGCGGAGTAACGACCATGACGCAAAAACTCGTCATCATCGGCAATGGCATGGCGCCGGGGCGCATGCTGGAAAACCTTTTCGAAACCGCCCCCGGCCTTTATGACGTCACTATTTTCAACGCCGAGCCGCGCGTCAATTACGACCGCATCATGCTGTCGCCGGTGCTCTCAGGCGAAAAGAGCTATGAAGACATCGTCATCCACAATGACGAATGGTATGCAGCTAACAATGTCACGCTGCACAAGGGTGCGAAAGTCACCGGCATTGACCGTGACAAGAAGACTGTGACCAGTGAAAACGGCATCACGGTCTCCTATGATCGGCTGGTCATCGCCACCGGCTCTCTGCCCTTCATCATTCCCGTTCCTGGCCATCAGCTTCCCGGCGTGCTCGCTTATCGTGATCTCGACGATGTGACGAAGATGCTGGAGATCGCCGAGGGCAAGGGCCGCGCCATCGTCATCGGCGCCGGGCTTCTGGGGCTTGAAGCGGCTTATGGCCTCAAGCGTCAGGGCATGGATGTCACCGTCATCCACCTGATGCCGACGATCATGGAGCGTCAGCTCGATCCGGCAGCGGCCTATCTCCTGGAAAAGGCGCTGAACGAACGTGGCATCGACATCATCACCAAAGCCAATACCAAATGCATTCTCGGCGAGGATAAGGTTGAAGGCATCGAGCTGGAAGACGGCCGTGTCATCAAGGGCGACATGGTGGTGATGGCGGTCGGTATCCGTCCCGCTTCGGGTCTCGCCAAGGAGGCCGGCATAGCCGTCAATCGCGGCATCGTCGTGGATGACGGCATGATGACGTCGGATGCCTCGATCTACGCGTTAGGCGAATGCGCCGAACATCGCGGCATGTGTTACGGCCTCGTTGCGCCGCTTTATGAATCGGCCCGCGTGCTGGCCGACCGGCTGTGCGGAGGTTCGGCCGAATATCATGGCTCCGTCACCAATACCAAGCTGAAGGTCACCGGCATCAACCTGTTTTCCGCCGGTGATTTTGCCGAAGGTGACGACCGCGAGGAAATCGTGCTGCGCGATGCCACGGCCGGTGTCTACAAGCGCCTGATCCTCAAGGAAAATCGCATCATCGGTGCGGTGCTATACGGCGAGACGGGTGATGGGTCGTGGTTCTTCGACCTGATGAAAAAATCGACCGATATCTCCGCCATGCGTGAAACCCTGATCTTCGGCCAGGCCTATCAGGGAGGGTCGCCGCTGGACCCTATGGCGGCCGTTGCAGCCTTGCCGGATGATGCGGAAATCTGCGGCTGCAACGGCGTTTGCAAGGGTAAGATTACCTCGACCATCACCTCCAAGGGGCTGACGTCGCTGGACGATGTACGCGCCCACACCAAGGCATCAGCCTCCTGCGGCAATTGCACCGGCCTTGTCGAGCAGCTGATGACGATAACGCTCGGCGACAGCTACAATCCCGCTGCCGTGCAGCCGATGTGCAAATGCACCGATCTCGGCCATGACGATGTGCGCCGTCTCATCAAGGCCAAGGGCCTGAAGACCATCCCGGCCGTGATGCAGGAACTGGAATGGAAAACCTCCTGCGGCTGCGCCAAATGCCGGCCGGCGCTTAATTATTATCTCGTCTGCGATTTTCCGGATGAATATGCCGACGATTACCAGTCGCGTTATATCAATGAGCGTGTCCACGCCAATATCCAGAAGGACGGCACCTATTCCGTTGTGCCACGCATGTGGGGAGGCGTCACCTCTTCCTCGGAGTTGAGGGCGATTGCGGATGTGGTCGACAAGTTCGACATACCAATGGTGAAGGTGACGGGCGGCCAGCGCATCGACCTTCTCGGTATCGAGAAGGAGGATCTGCCGGCGGTGTGGTCCGATCTCGGCAAGGCGGGTTTCATCTCCGGTCAGGCCTACGCCAAGGGGTTGCGCACGGTAAAGACCTGTGTGGGTCAGCAATGGTGCCGCTTCGGCACGCAGGATTCCACCGGCTTCGGCATCCGCATTGAAAAATTCATGTGGGGTTCGTGGACGCCTGCCAAGCTGAAGCTTGCCGTTTCCGGCTGTCCGCGCAACTGCGCCGAGGCCACCTGCAAGGATATCGGCGTCATCTGCGTCGATTCCGGTTTCGAGATCCATTTCGCCGGTGCCGCCGGTCTCGATATCAAGGGCACTGAAATTCTGGGGCTCGTCCACACTGAAGACGACGCGCTGGAGCATATCGTGGCGCTGACCCAGATGTATCGTGAACAGGCGCGCTATCTCGAGCGCATCTATAAATGGGCCAAGCGCATCGGTTACGACGAGGTTCGCCGCCAGATCATGGACGATGCCGAAAAGCGCAAAGCCTATTTCGATCGCTTCGTCTTCAGCCAGAAATTCGCGCAGGTCGATCCCTGGTCGGAACGTGTGTCCGGTCACGACAAGCATGAGTTCAGGCCCATGGCGGCAATCGGTTTCAACCAGGCAGCGGAGTGAGAACGATGGACAGCAACTGGATCGACATTGGTGACATCTCCGACATTCCATTGCGTGGCGCGCGCTGCGTGAAAACGCCGATGGGCAAAATCGCGGTGTTTCGCACGGCGGAAAATCAGGTCTTCGCCATTGAGGACCATTGCCCGCACAAGGGCGGGCCGCTGAGCCAGGGCATCGTGCATGGGGCTTCGGTGACGTGTCCCTTGCACAACTGGGTCATTTCGCTGGAAACCGGCAAGGCGCTGGGGGCGGATGAGGGCGAGGTGCGGACCATTCCGGTGCGTAATCTGGATGGGCGGCTTTCCATAGCGTTCGAAACGCTGATGATTGCGGCGGAGTGAATTGCGATGGCGGCGATGGTACCCCCCTCTGTCCTGCCGGACATCTCCCCCTCAAGGGGGGAGATCGACAAGCAGCGTGCTTCCAGCCTCATCTCTGTTGTCGGCGACTCAAGTTTTGAAATAAAGCCGGCACCGCAATTGATCTCCCCCCTTGAGGGGGAGATGTCCGGCAGGACAGAGGGGGGTAAACGCCACGCACTGAGAGGGCAAACCCATGCCCGTTGAAACAAAAACCACCTGTCCCTATTGCGGTGTCGGCTGTGGCGTCATCGCCACCGTCAATGACTCCGGCGTCGTGTCCGTCAAAGGCGATCAGGACCATCCTGCCAATTTCGGTCGGCTATGCTCCAAGGGTTCGGCTCTCGCCGAAACCGTAGACCTCGACGGACGCCTGCTCTATCCCGAGATCGCTGGCAGACGGGCGACATGGGACGAAGCACTTGACCTCGTCGCCTCCCGCTTCTCCGAAACCATCGCCGAACATGGCCCGGATTCGGTTGCCTTTTACGTCTCCGGCCAATTGCTGACGGAGGATTATTACCTCGCCAACAAGCTGATGAAAGGTTTCGTCGGTTCGGCGAATATCGATACCAATTCAAGGCTTTGCATGTCGTCTTCGGTCGCCGGCCATCGCCGCGCCTTCGGGGCCGATACGGTGCCGGGCACCTATGAGGATATGGAGCTTGCCGATCTGGTGATCCTCACCGGTTCCAACCTCGCATGGTGTCATCCGGTTCTCTACCAAAGGCTGGCGGCGGCAAAGACCGCACGGCCGGAAATGAAGGTCGTGGTCATCGATCCGCGCCGGACGATGAGCGCCGATATTGCCGATATGCATCTCGCCATCTGCCCGGATGGAGATGTGGCGCTGTTTACCGGTCTGTTGGCGCATCTTTCCGGCAGTTCCGCGATCGATAGTGCTTACGTGCAAAACCACACGGCCGGTTTCGACGCCGCCATGCAGGTCGCAAGCGAGCACAGCCTGTCGGGGATTGCCGAAGCCACCGGCCTGACCATCGCCGAACTGATTTCCTTTTACGAATTGTTCGAACGCACGGAAAAAACCGTCACCTGTTACAGCCAGGGCGTCAACCAGTCGCAAAGCGGCACAGACAAAGTCAATGCGATCATCAACTGCCACCTCGCAACCGGCCGTATCGGCAGGCCGGGCATGGGGCCGTTTTCGCTGACCGGCCAGCCTAACGCCATGGGCGGGCGCGAAGTCGGCGGTCTCGCCAACATGCTGGCGGCCCATATGGCCATCGAAAGTGCTAGGGATCGCGACCGCGTGCAGCGCTTCTGGGCCTCGCCCGCCATTGCGCAAAAGCCCGGACTGAAGGCGGTGGACATGTTCCGGGCCGTGGCCGACGGCCGCATCAAGGGGTTGTGGATCATGGCCACCAACCCCGTCGTCTCGATGCCGGATGCCGGTGCCGTCGAAGCCGCGATCAAGGCCTGTCCTTTCGTCGTGGTGTCCGATGTCATGGCCAATACCGATACGGCCCGTCATGCCCATGTGCTTTTGCCCTCACTCGGCTGGGGCGAGAAGGACGGCACGGTTACCAATTCCGAACGGCGCATTTCCCGTCAGCGCGGTTTTCTCCCTGTGCCCGGCGAAGCCAAGGCCGACTGGTGGCAAATGGCGGAAGTGGGCCGGCGCATGGGTTTCGACGCTGCTTTCGCTTATCGCCAGCCATCGGAGATTTTCGCCGAACACGCGGCCCTTTCCGGCTTTGAGAATGCGGGTAGCCGTGATTTCGATATTAGCGGGATCGAGCCGGATTCCTATGGGGAGATGCCACCCTTTCAATGGCCGAAAGCCGCCCCCGATGGGAATGCCGAAACGCGCTTTTTCGCGGATGGCCGTTTTTATCATGCCGATGGCAAGGCGCGGTTCATCGCCACAGCCTTGCCGGAGACGGGCAGAACGTCGCCCGATTATCCGCTGACGCTGAATACCGGCCGTATCCGCGATCAATGGCACACCATGACCCGTACCGGCAAAAGTGCGCGGCTGACCGCCCATATCGCCGAGCCTTTCGCCGAACTTCACCCGCGCGATGCGCAGGTGCTGGGTATCGAAAGCGCCGATCTGGTGGAACTGGAAAGCCCGCATGGCAAGGTTCTGCTGCGCGCACTGGTCAGCGAAAGGCAGGCGCGTGGATCGGTCTTTGCGCCAATGCACTGGAACGACCAGTTCGCCTCGCGGGCGCGTATCGACGTGGTTGTTGCGCCGGTTACAGACCCGCATTCCGGCCAGCCGGCTTCTAAGAACGTAGCGGTAAGGGCAAGGCGTTTTGCGGCAAAGGCCTATGGCTTCGCCATCTCCCGCACCCGACCCGATGCACCCGATTGCACCTATTGGGCCATCGCCAAGGCGGATGGCGGCTATCGCATGGAGCTGGCCTTCGAGGAAGAACCGCAGGATTGGACGCTCTGGGCGCGGCAGGTTTTCGGCATCGATGTCAGGGTCGAGCCGCTTGGTTACAGCGACCGGCAGACGGGCAATCTGCGGCTTGCCTTTTTCGATGGTGAGACCCTCTTGGCAGCGCTGTTCATCGCCAATCAGCCGGTGGCCGTCGCCCGCAACTGGGCGACATCGCAATTGACCGAGCGCCATGAGGATTTGCGCATGCGCTTTGCGCTGGTTGCCGGTCGCCCCGGTGCCGGGCGGGCCGATCCGGGTGCGACGGTCTGCTCCTGCTTTAATGTTGGGGTCAATCAGATCACCGCCGCCATCCGCGATGGCTGCCACAGCGTCGAAGCCATTGGCAAGGCGTTGAATGCCGGAACCAATTGCGGCTCGTGCCGCGCCGAAATCAGGGGGATCATCGATGGATGCCTTAAAACCGCAGCGGAATGAACCGGCGCGCATGGAAAAGCTGGCCAAATTACCGGTTTTCTGGGGGCTGGAAGGTAAACGTGTGGTGCTTGCGGGCGGGTCGGATGGGGCCGCCTGGAAAGCGGAACTGTTGCTCGCCTGCGGCGCTACGTTGCATGTCTATTGCGACAAGCAAGATTTGTCGGAGACATTCACGACCCTTATTGCAAAGAACCCGGCCTTGAGCTTTCACGACCAATCCTGGCATTCTGGCATATTCGACAATGCCGAACTGGCGCTGGCCGATTGCGAAACGGATGTGGAAGCAAAAGCCTTTTATTCCGCCGCGCGGGCGGCCGGTATTCCCGTCAATGTCATCGACAGGCCGGAATTTTGCCAGTTCCAGTTCGGCTCCATCGTCAATCGCTCGCCGGTGGTGGTATCGATTTCCACCGATGGCGCAGCCCCCATTCTGGCGCAGGCCATCCGCCGGCGCATCGAGACATTGCTGCCGCTGGCCCTGAAGGACTGGGGCGCACTTGCCCAAACGATCCGAGATCGCGTCAATCTGCGGCTCGCGCCCGGCCCGTCGCGGCGATCTTTCTGGGAAAAATTCGTCGACCGGGCCTTTACCGAAAGGCTGGATGAGAGCAGCGAAGAACGGCTGCTGACGGATATCGGAACGCAGGCAACGCGCACAGGTGCAGGGCGCGGACGCGTAACGCTCGTGGGGGCCGGGCCGGGCGATGCCGAGCTTCTGACGCTGAAAGCGGTTCGCGCCCTGCAGGCCGCCGATGTCATCTTATTCGATGATCTCGTGTCAGCGGAGGTACTGGAACTGGCGCGGCGGGAGGCGAAGCGCATGCTGGTCGGCAAGCGCGGTGGCCGGGAAAGCTGCAAGCAGGAAGACATTAATGACATGATGATCCGCCTCGCCAAGGCCGGCAAACGGGTGGTGCGGCTGAAATCCGGCGATCCGATGATTTTCGGGCGCGCCGGCGAGGAGATCGCCGCGCTGGAGGCTGAAAATATCCCGGTCGACGTCGTGCCGGGCATTACCGCCGCAAGCGCCATGGCCTCGCGCCTCGGCGTCTCCCTGACGCATCGCGACCATGCCCAGTCTGTTCGCTTCGTCACCGGTCATTCGCGACAGGGAAAGTTACCGGAGAATATCGATTGGGCATCGCTTTCCAATCCCGCCGTGACCACTGTTTTTTATATGGGCGGCCGCACCGCAGCTGATATCCAGTCCTCGCTGCTCGCCCACGGCATGCTTGCCTCGACGCCCGTTGCGGTGATGATTGCCGTCAGCCGGGCAAATGAACAGCGCTGGTGCGGTTCGCTCGCGCAACTGGCTGCGGCAGTCGAGAGACTGGGCGTGAACGAACCTATCCTGATCGGTATCGGCTATGCATTCAGTGTCGCGTCTTCGGGATTCTCCGGTATCGATATGCAGGGGGGCGCCTCAAGGATAGCTCAGAAAGCCGGCTAATGAGTTCGTGGGCAACCCCATTGCGTGTTTCAGGCATATTCGCAGACAGGTAGAACGCACCGCCACAAACCTTCCCTTGACATTGGTTTTTCGTTCGCTCTTCAATAAAACGAAAAAATTGAAAGAGGAGGGAGGGTGAAATGCTGCTCACACCGCGTCAGGATGAAATCGTTGCGCTGGCGAAAGCGAACGGGCGGGTGCTGGTCGATGAGCTGGCGGCGCGCTTTTCGGTGACCCCCCAGACAATTCGCAAGGACCTGAACGATCTCTGCGATACCAGGGTGCTGACGCGCATCCATGGCGGCGCACTTTTTCCAAGCGGCAATGAAAACGTCAAATACGAAGCGCGCCGCGCGATTGCTTCTGTTGAAAAACAGGCGATCGGAGCCGCTGCCGCTGCCCTCATTCCCAATAACTCGTCGCTTTTTATCAACATCGGCACGACGACCGAGTCGGTGGGTGAAGCTTTGGCGGACCACCACGAATTGATGGTCATCACCAACAATATCAATGTTGCCAATAGGTTGCGGGTTTTCCCGGGCATTGAAGTGGTGATTGCCGGCGGCGTGGTGCGCGGTTCCGATGGCGGCATCGTCGGTGAGGCGGCGGTCGATTTCATCCGCCAGTTCAAGGTCGATTTCGCCGTCATCGGCGTTTCGGCCATTGATGAGGACGGCGCTCTGCTGGATTTCGACTTCCGCGAGGTCAAGGTCGCGCAGGCGATCATTTCCAATGCCCGCCATGTCATTCTGGTGTCGGACTCGCTCAAATTCGAGCGGACGGCCCCGGTGCGCATCGGCCATCTTTCGCAGGTGCATACTTTTATTACCGACCATTGCCCGGTCGATTCCATCCGTTCCATCTGTGCCGATCATGACGTTCGGCTGATTGAAACCGAGGCGCGTGAGACCTGATCCAGCGCCATTGGAATTTCGTTTGACATTCGTTTTGTCTTCGAATTAGATGTCTGTGCTTTCAATATATCGATGAGGAGAGCGTCGATGAAAGCGCGGGAGAATTCATGTCTGACGAGGCAATCCACGATATTTTCGTGATCGGCGGCGGCATCAATGGCTGCGGCATTGCGCGTGATGCCGTTGGCAGGGGTTATTCCGTTGCACTTGCGGAAATGAACGATTTTGCCTCCGGCACCTCGTCCGCCGCGACCAAGCTCATCCATGGCGGTTTGCGTTATCTCGAACATTATGAGTTTCGTCTGGTGCGCGAAGCGCTGATGGAGCGCGAGGTGTTGTGGGCCATGGCGCCGCACATCATCTGGCCCATGCGTTTCGTTCTGCCGTTTCAGAAAGGTGGCGTGCGTCCGGCCTGGCTCGTGCGTCTCGGACTTTTTCTTTATGATCACCTCGGCGGCCGCAAGCTTCTGCCTGCCACCCGTTCGCTTGATCTGCGCCGCGATCCCGCCGGAAAACCGCTGAAGCCGATTTTCGCCCGCGCTTTCGAATATTCCGACGG
Organism: Agrobacterium sp. ST15.16.024; assembly: GCF_027956545.1. Classification (NCBI taxonomy): domain Bacteria; kingdom Pseudomonadati; phylum Pseudomonadota; class Alphaproteobacteria; order Hyphomicrobiales; family Rhizobiaceae; genus Agrobacterium; species Agrobacterium sp. ST15.16.024. The sequence goes on along the minus strand of NZ_JAQKGO010000002.1, from coordinate 696,975 downwards.
CTGGGTGGATGATGCCCGGCTTGTGGTGCTGAACGCCCGCGATGCCGCTGATCGTGGCGCCCTGATCCTCAACCGCACGCAGGTGGTTTCCGCGCGACGCGAAGGCGCCTTCTGGCGGGTTGAAACGAAAAGTGCTGCCGGAGAAAGCGCGACCTACCGGGCACGCATGCTGGTGAATGCCGCCGGCCCCTGGGTGGACAAGGTTCTCGCTTCCACATTCGGCAAAAACAACGTGCATAATGTCCGCCTCGTGCAGGGCAGCCATATCATCGTGCGCAAGAAGTTTGCCGATCCGCGCGCCTATTTTTTCCAGAATCCGGACGGGCGCATCATCTTCGCCATCCCTTACGAACAGGACTTTACGCTGATCGGCACGACGGATCGCGACTATACCGCCGATCCCCGCGCTGTTAAGATCACTGCGGAGGAAATCAGCTATCTTTGCAGCGCGGCCAGCGAATATTTTGCCGAGCCGGTCACGCAGGACGATATCGTCTGGACCTATTCCGGCGTGCGGCCGCTGTTCGACGACGGCGCGTCGAAAGCACAGGAAGCGACCCGCGATTATGTGCTGAAAACTGATGGAGCGGAGGGCGAAGCACCTTTGCTCAATATTTTCGGCGGCAAGCTCACCACTTATCGGCGGCTTGCCGAACATGCTCTTGAAAAAATCGGCGATGCGCTGGGTGAAAAGGGCACGCCCTGGACAGCGGGTTCGCATTTGCCAGGCGGGAACTTCGGTGCCGAGGCTTACGGTGCAGAGGTTTCGGCCCTGCGGTCGCGTTATCCCTTCCTGGAAGAGCGTCATGCCGGGCGGCTCGTCCGCTGCTACGGAACGGATGCGACGGTAATGATCTGTTCTGCCACGGATGCCGCAGCGCTGGGCCATCATTTCGGTGGCACACTTTATGAGGTTGAGGTTCGCTGGCTGATGGCGCGGGAATGGGCGCTGACGGCGGAGGATATTCTGTGGCGCCGCACCAAGCAGGGGCTTTTTTTCACCCCTGAAGAGGTGCGCGGGCTGGAGGATTATATCGAAGGCATTTCAGGGGAACGCTTGAAGGCAATCTGACGATCCGATCGAAAAGCGGAGGAGGCTTTGGATCAACATGCTTGAATTGCGAAACGTCTCGAAGATGGCCGGCGGTGAATATCATATTCACCCGACCGATCTGACGTTGCAGCGCGGAAGCCTGAACGTCCTGCTTGGATCGACACTTTCGGGCAAGACGACGCTGATGCGGCTGATGGCCGGGCTGGACAAGCCGAGCGGCGGCGCGATCTTCTTTAATGGTGAGGACGTGACGGGTTGGCCGGTGCAGAAGCGCAACGTCGCCATGGTCTATCAGCAGTTCATCAACTATCCGGCGCTGAGTGTCTACGAAAACATCGCCTCGCCGATGCGGGTTGCCGGTAAAGACCAGGCAACCATTGATCGGGAGGTGAGGAAAGCCGCCGAGCTTCTGAAGCTCACGCCTTATCTCGACCGGACGCCGCTCAATCTTTCCGGTGGCCAGCAGCAGCGCACGGCGCTTGCCCGCGCCATCGTCAAGAACGCCAATCTGGTGCTGCTCGATGAGCCGTTGGCCAATCTCGATTACAAGCTGCGTGAGGAACTACGCGAGGAATTACCGCGCATTTTCGCGGAATCCGGTGCAATCTTCGTTTATGCCACCACCGAACCTTCCGAGGCGCTGCTGCTGGGTGGCAATACCGCGACGCTCAACGAGGGAAGGGTGACGCAGTTCAGCCGCACCATCGAGGTTTACCGGCATCCGGTGGATATCGTGACCGCGGAAATCTTCGCAGATCCGCCGCTTAACACCATTGAGGTCATCAAGGCCGGCAATGCTTTCACCCGTGCGGATCATGCCGTGGTCGCGGTTCCAGCCCATCTTGCCGCCATGCCGGACGGCCCGGTGACGATAGCCTTCCAGCCGCATCATCTTTTCCCTTATGCGAAGGGAGAAGCGCGGCAATCCATTCGGGCGCGAACCCTGATTTCGGAAATCGCCGGATCAGAAAGCTTCGTGCATGTGGAATTTTCGGGCCGGCGCTGGGTCATGCTGGCGCATGGCATTCACGATATCGAGCCGGACAGGGACATCGAACTGTTTCTTGATACGCGGCATTTGATGGCCTTTGACGCGAATGGCCGCGCCATCGGCAAAGCGGCTTAAAGGGAGATCGGTCATGGCTCGAATCACGCTCGATCACATCCGCCACGCCTATAACGCCAAGGCGCAGGCAGCCGGCGATTATGCCCTGAAAGAAGTGCATCACGAATGGGAGGATGGCGGGGCTTATGCGCTGCTCGGGCCTTCCGGCTGCGGCAAGACCACGCTGCTCAACATCATTTCCGGGCTGCTGCGACCGTCCGAAGGGCGTATCGCTTTCGACGGAACTGACGTGACCGATCTTGCCACCGAAGACCGCAATATCGCCCAGGTGTTCCAGTTCCCGGTCGTCTACGACACGATGACGGTCTACGACAATCTGGCCTTTCCGTTGCGCAACCGGCATGTGCCGGAAGCCGAAGTGGATCGTCGGGTGCGCGACATTCTTGAAATGACCGATCTTTCCGGCATGGCGAAACGTCATGCGCGCGGGTTGACGGCAGATCAGAAGCAGAAGATTTCGCTGGCACGCGGCCTCGTGCGTTCCGACGTCAACGCCATCCTCTTCGACGAGCCGCTGACGGTTATCGATCCGCATATGAAATGGGTGCTGCGCTCGCAGCTGAAACGGCTGCACCGGCAATCCGGCTTCACCATGGTCTACGTGACGCACGACCAGACCGAAGCGCTGACCTTCGCCGACAAGGTGGTGGTGATGTATGACGGGCAGATCGTCCAGATCGGCACGCCGGCGGAGCTTTTCGAGCGGCCAGGGCATACATTCGTTGGTTATTTCATCGGCTCGCCTGGCATGAACGTGCTGCCCGCCAGGATAGACGGCGCAACCGCTATGATCGGCGACCTCGGTGTGCCGCTTGCCGGCGTACCGAAGGTTGATGGAGCGCAGCGCATCGAGATCGGCGTTCGCCCGGAATTCATCCGGCTGGAGCGGGGCGGCATGCCGATCACCGTCGACAAGGTCGAAGATATCGGCCGGCAGAAGATCGTTCGTGCCCGGTTCGCCGGCCAGAAGCTGGCGATCGTCGTTGCCGAAGACGAGGAAATTCCGGCGGAAGCGGGTATTCGCTTCGACCCGGCCGCCATCGGCGTCTTCGCCGATTCCTGGCGTGTGAAGATGGGGGCCTGACCATGGAAAAGAGCTGGAACAACAAGGCGTGGTTCATGGTGCTGCCGGTTTTGGTACTGGTCGCCTTTTCCGCCGTCATTCCGCTGATGACCGTCGTGAACTATTCGGTGCAGGATACCTTCGGCAATAACCAGTTCTTCTGGGCGGGCACGCAATGGTTCGAAGAAATTCTGGCATCGGCCCGGTTCTGGGATGCGCTGGGGCGCAACCTGCTGTTCTCCGGCATCATCCTCGCGATTGAAATTCCGCTCGGCATTTTCATCGCGCTCAAAATGCCGAAATCCGGCATCGGCGTGCCTGTCTGCCTTGTGACGATGGCGCTGCCGCTTCTCGTGCCGTGGAACGTGGTCGGCACAATCTGGCAGGTGTTCGGGCGCAGCGATATCGGGCTGCTCGGTTATTACGCCAACCAGCTTGGGCTTGATTACAACTACGTCAATGATCCGCTCGATGCATGGATCACGGTCGTCATCATGGATGTCTGGCACTGGACGAGCCTCGTCGTGCTGCTCTGCTATGCCAGCCTCGTTTCCATTCCGGATGCCTATTACCAGGCGGCCAGGATCGATGGAGCATCGCGTTTCGCCGTATTCCGGTTCATCCAGCTGCCGAAGATGAAGCGCGTGCTGCTCATCGCCTTCCTGCTGCGCTTCATGGACAGTTTCATGATCTATACCGAGCCTTTCGTCGTCACTGGCGGCGGCCCGGGCAATTCCACCACCTTCCTGTCCATCGATCTCGTGAAGATGGCGCTCGGCCAGTTTGACCTGGGCCCTGCAGCAGCCATGTCGCTGATCTACTTCCTCATCATCCTGCTGTTGTCCTGGGTGTTCTACACCGTGATGACCAGCCACGACGCGGAGACTTGAGACATGAGCGCCTCTGATGTCACCACAAGCGTGGAACGGATGGGAAATTCCCCGGTGAAAGCTGCCTCGGCGGGATTGTCGGGCCTTGCGGCACGATCGCGCCGCCGCCATGGGCCATCGCGTTTTTCCTGGCTGGTGCCGACGATCTACATCATTCTTCTGCTGGTGCCGATCTATTGGCTCGTCAATATGAGCTTTAAGACGAATGCGGAAATCGTCTCGTCCATGACGCTTTATCCGCACCAGCCGACGCTGCAGAACTACCGGACGATCTTCACCGATTCCTCCTGGTATTCGGGCTACATCAACTCGATCATCTACGTCGTGATGAACATGGTGATCTCGGTTGCAGCGGCACTTCCGGCGGCCTATGCCTTCTCGCGTTACCGTTTTCTCGGTGACAAGCACCTGTTCTTCTGGCTTTTGACCAACCGCATGGCGCCGCCGGCGGTGTTCGCGTTACCCTTCTTCCAGCTTTATTCGGCATTCGGGCTGATCGACACGCATATTGCTGTGGCGCTGGCGCATTGCCTGTTCAACGTGCCGCTGGCGGTGTGGATCCTCGAAGGCTTCATGTCGGGCGTGCCGAAGGAAATCGACGAAACCGCCTATATTGACGGCTATTCCTTCCCGAAGTTCTTCGTGAAGATTTTCATGCCGCTCATCGCTTCCGGCATCGGTGTGGCCTGCTTCTTCAGCTTCATGTTCTCGTGGGTCGAGCTTCTGATCGCCCGTACGCTGACGACGACGGACGCCAAGCCGATCGCCGCGACGATGACGCGAACCGTGTCCGCCGCCGGCATGGATTGGGGCCTGCTTGCCGCCGCCGGTGTGCTGACACTCATTCCGGGTGCGCTGGTGATCTGGTTCGTGCGCAATTACATCGCCAAGGGCTTTGCGCTGGGGAGGGTTTGACCATGATAAAGATGCCCGATTTTACCTGGATGGCGTGGACTTGGGCTACGGCCGCATTTTTCTGCGCCATCGCCGCGCTGCTCGTCGGCATGTGGGTTTGGGAATATTTTTCGCCCGGCGGCAATCCCCGTTTCGGCCTCTTGCGCTTTGAAACCACGCGCGGCGACCGGTTGTTCATTTCGCTGCTCGGCAGCGCCTTCATTCATCTCGCATGGCTCGGGCTGGTCGGTCCGAACCTGTGGTGGGCTCTCGCTCTGTCCGTGGTCTACGCCATCGGCGTTTTCCGTTTCGTTTAGAGCAGAAAGAACGGTGCGGCGGAGGAAAACCGCACTGGAGGACTTCATGCAATCGCAACCCCTGGGAGGACTGATATGCGACGGCATCTGATGACGACGACGGCAGCCATGCTGCTGGCAATGACAGGTTCCGCTTTCGCCGGAATGGAGGAAGCAAAGCAGTTTCTGGACAAGGAAATCGGCGATATGTCGTCGCTTTCCCGTGCGGATCAGGAGAAGGAACTGCAATGGTTTATCGATGCCGCGAAACCTTTCGCCGGCATGGACATCAAGGTCGTTTCTGAATCCCTGACCACGCATGAATATGAATCGAAAGTTCTGGCGCCGGCCTTTACCGCCATTACCGGCATCAAGGTCACGCATGACATCATCCAGGAAGGTGACGTTGTCGAAAAGATCCAGACGCAGATGCAGACCGGCCAGAACCTTTATGACGGTTGGGTCAACGACAGCGATCTCATCGGTACCCATTGGCGCTACCAGCAGGTGCGCAACCTGACCGACTTCATGGCCAATGAAGGCAAGGACGTCACCAATCCTGGTCTCGACCTCAAGGATTTCATCGGCAGCGCCTTTACAACGGCACCGGACAAGAAACTCTACCAGCTTCCCGACCAGCAGTTCGCGAACCTTTACTGGTTCCGGTACGACTGGTTCAACGACGACAAGAACAAGGCCGATTTCAAGGCCAAATACGGCTACGACCTCGGCGTGCCGGTCAACTGGTCGGCTTATGAGGATATCGCCGAATTCTTCACCGGCCGCGATGTCGGCGGCAAGAAGGTCTTCGGCCATATGGACTATGGCAAGAAGGACCCGTCGCTTGGCTGGCGCTTCACCGATGCCTGGCTCTCCATGGCTGGCAACGGCGACAAGGGTCTGCCGAACGGCCTGCCGGTCGATGAATGGGGTATCAAGGTCAACGACAAGTCGCAGCCCGTCGGTTCCTGCGTGGCGCGCGGTGGTGATACCAACGGTCCGGCTTCGGTCTATTCCATCGAGAAATATCTCGAATGGCTGAAGAAATACGCGCCGCCGGAAGCACAGGGCATGACCTTCTCCGAATCCGGGCCGGTGCCGGCGCAGGGTAACATTGCCCAGCAGATCTTCTGGTACACGGCCTTCACCGCCGATATGGCCAAACCCGGCCTGCCTGTTGTGAACGAGGACGGCTCGCCGAAATGGCGCGTCGCACCTTCGCCGCATGGCGTCTACTGGAAGGACGGCATGAAGCTCGGTTATCAGGATGTGGGTTCGTGGACATTGATGAAATCCACCCCCGACGACCGCGCCAAGGCGGCTTGGCTTTACGCGCAGTTCGTGACCTCCAAGACGGTGGATGTGAAGAAGAGCCATGTGGGTCTCACCTTCATTCGTGACAGCACCATCCATCACCAGAGCTTCACGGATCGGGCTGCCAAGCTCGGCGGTCTGATCGAGTTTTATCGCTCGCCGGCCCGCGTGCAATGGTCACCAACCGGCACCAACGTTCCTGATTATCCGAAGCTGGCGCAGCTGTGGTGGCAGGCAATCGGCGATGCGTCGTCGGGTGCGAAAACCGCACAGGCAGCCATGGACTCGCTCTGCGCCGAGCAGGAAAAGGTCATGGCCCGTATCGAGCGCGCCGGTGTTCAGGGTGATATCGGCCCGAAACTGGCGGAAGAGCATGATATCGACTACTGGAACAAGGACGCCGTTTCGAAGGGCAATCTGGCTCCGCAGCTGAAGATCGCCAACGAAAAGGAAAAGCCGGTCACCGTCAATTACGACGAACTGGTCAAAAGCTGGCAGAAGTAATCTCTGCGTGACATGAAGCATTTTCAGTAAAAGTGCGTAGCGGTTTTACGTCCGGAAAATGCGTGAAAACAAAGATACAGAGTACGTCTGACGACGTGCTCTGAAACCGGGGCGGCTTTGCCGCCCCGTCATTGCGTCTGAAAGGGAGTTACATAATGGGCGGTTATATTCTGGCGATTGATCAGGGAACGACATCGACACGGTCGATGGTCTTTGATCGCGACATGCGGGTCATCGGTGTCGGACAGCGAGAATTTCCGCAACATTTCCCGACCTCGGGCTGGGTGGAACATGATGCCGAGGATATCTGGAAAAGCGTGCTTGAAACAATCCGGCTGGCGCTCGCCGATGCCGGCATCGCCGCTTCCGATATCGAGGCTATCGGCATTACCAACCAGCGCGAAACGACAGTGCTCTGGGACCGCAACACGGGTGAAGCCGTACACCGTGCCGTGGTCTGGCAGGATCGGCGCGCCGCACCCATCTGCGAGGACCTGAAACGCCGTGGCCTGGAGCCGTTGTTTTCGAAAAAGACCGGCCTGCTGCTCGATCCCTATTTTTCCGGTACCAAGCTGAAATGGATTCTGGACAGCGTCAGCGGCCTCCGCGAAAAGGCGGTGAGGGGTGACATCTGCTTCGGCACGGTCGACAGTTTCCTGATCTACCGTCTCACCGGCGGTCGTCGCCATGTGACCGACGCCACCAATGCCTCTCGGACCTTGATCTACAATATTGAGGACAATGCCTGGGATGACGAGCTGCTGTCGGTCCTCGACATTCCCCGCGCCATGCTGCCGGAGGTGCTGGATTGCGCCGCTGATTTCGGCGTGACGGACAAGGCGCTTCTAGGCGCAGAAATCCCGATCCTCGGTGTTGCCGGCGATCAGCAGGCAGCTGTCATCGGCAATGCCTGCTTCGAACCGGGCATGATGAAATCAACCTATGGCACCGGCTGCTTCGCGCTTCTCAATACCGGCACGGATCGCGTCGCTTCCACCAACCGGCTGCTTACGACGATTGCTTACCGTCTCGATGGTGTGACGACCTATGCGCTCGAAGGTTCGATCTTCATTGCCGGTGCGGCGGTGCAATGGCTGCGTGACGAGCTGGGTTTCATCTCGGTCGCCTCTGAAGTCAGCGCGCTTGCCGAAAAGGCCGATCCCAATCAGCGTGTCTATCTGGTGCCGGCCTTCACCGGCCTTGGTGCGCCCTATTGGGATGCTGATGCGCGCGGAGCGATCTTCGGCCTGACACGTGGAACAGGACCTGCGGAATTCGCACGTGCTGCGCTGGAAAGCGTTGCCTATCAGACGTTTGACCTGCTGGATGCCATGCGCAAGGACTGGGCGGGTGACAATGGCAAGACGGTGCTGAGGGTCGATGGCGGCATGGTTGCCTCTGACTGGACGATGCAGAGGCTGGCCGATGTTCTCGCCGCACCGGTAGACCGGCCGGTCTTTCTGGAGACGACCATTCTGGGCGCCGCGTGGCTCGCTGCATCGCGTGCGGGCATCTGGCCGGATCGTGAAGCCTTCGCAGCCCATTGGAAACGTGACCGCCGTTTCGCTCCTGACATGGACGAGGCGGAGCGGAAAAACGCCATCGCCGGCTGGCGTGACAGTGTCGGCCGGTGCCTTTCACGGCGGGAAAACTAGAGCATTTCCAGCAAAAGTGTGAAGCGGTTTTGCGTCCGGAAATGCGTCAGGGAAGCTATACGAAGCTGCCTGGCGCGATGCTCTTGCTGGACACGAGATCGGAAAGGGCGCGCACCAGTTTGGTATCGGTGCCCTTGCTCGGCTGAAGCACGAATTCCACGTCTTCGAGCGCCGGCAGCACATCCGCCGCAATCTCCTTGAGACCGGCGGGCGCCATGCTGCGTGGCTGCACCAGAATGCCCATGCCCGCTCTTGCAGCAGCCGTCAGCCCGCTGAGACTGCCGCAGGTGCAGACGATGCGCCAGGAGAGACCAGCGCGGTCAAGCGCTTCCTGCGCCGCCTTTCTGGTAATGCTCGGCGGCGGAAAGGCGATCAGCGGCAGGGCGTCCGGCTGGTTCAGCATGCGCTCGGGGTCACGCGCCAGCCACACCAGCGGTTCGCGATAGAGGAAGTGTCCGAGCTTGTCGCCAAGACGGCGTTTGGCCAGCACCACATCCAGTTCGCCATTATCCTGCATCTGGTAAAGCACGCCGCTCAGCGAAACCGTCAGTTCCAAATCCACCAGAGGATAAAGACGGATGAATTCTTCCAGAATGGCCGTCAGCCGGCTGGCGACGAAATCTTCGGATACACCAAGCCTCAGCCGTCCGCGCAGGCGGCTTTCGCTGAAGAGCGAAGAGACCTTGCTGTCGATGTCGAGCATATTGCGGGCATAACCGAGCAGTGCCTCGCCCTCACCGGTCAGTTTCACCTGATGGGTGCTGCGCGCAATCAGTCGACGACCAAGCGAGGCCTCCAGCCGTTGAATATGCTGGCTGACGGTGGATTGGCCGACACCCAGTCGCTCGGCGGCCAGCGTGAAGCTGCCGGTTTGCTGCAGCATGACGAAGCTGGCTAGATGTTGAAGGTTCAGCATTATCTCAAATCATGATAACTGTTAGTCTTTGAATTCGAATTCATGATTAGCGATAGTGGCTGACATTTCAAGCAAAACTGATGCCGGAAAGATTTTCCCATGACCCGCTTCTTGCCTGACCGCTTCACCATGATGTTGGTGGCCACCGTGATTTTGGCTTCCTTTCTGCCCATCAGCGGTCAGCCGGCGGAATATTTCGGCCTTGCGACGAAGCTGGCGATTGCGCTTCTGTTCTTCCTGCATGGTGCGCGACTTTCGCGGGATGTGGTGATTGCCGGCATCCTGCACTGGCGTCTGCATCTGGCGATCCTGCTCGTCACTTTCGGCCTTTTCCCGTTGCTGGGCGTGGCGATCGGTTTCATTCCCGAAAACATCCTGCCGGCGCCGCTTTATATGGGCGTGCTGTTTCTCTGTGTCCTGCCATCCACTGTGCAATCCTCCATCGCTTTCACCTCCATGGCGGGCGGAAACGTGCCGGCGGCGATCTGCTCGGCTTCGGCATCGAATATTTTCGGCATGTTCCTGACGCCATTGCTGGTTGGCCTGCTGTTTACGGTCGGCGGCCATGGCAACGGGTTTTCGCTGGACGCGTTCCTGCAAATTTTCCTGCAGCTGTTGTTGCCTTTCATCGTCGGTCAGGTGTTGCAGCCGTGGATTGGCGACTGGATCCGAGCGCGCAAAAAACTGCTGTCTCCCGTTGATCGCGGCTCGATCTTGATGGTTGTCTATCTCGCTTTTTCCGATGCTGTCATCGAGGGTATCTGGCAGACGTTTTCCCTGCGCGACATCGGCGTGGTCATTGTCATCAACATCGTGCTTCTGGCGTTTGTCCTCTGCGTGACGATGTTCGGCAGCCGGGCGCTTGGTTTCAACAAGGCGGATGAAATCACCATCACCTTCTGCGGGTCCAAGAAGAGCCTCGCCAGTGGTGTGCCCATGGCGGGCGCGATCTTTGCCGGCCAGAGCATTGGCGCTATCGTTCTGCCAATCATGCTCTTCCATCAGATTCAGCTGATGGTCTGCGCTGTGCTGGCCCAGCGTTATGCCCGCAAGGCCCATGAAAAGGCAGCAATAACCGAAACGTCTGCCGCAGAAGGCGCGGCGGCATCCACCCGCTGACACAAAAATTTCTGCAAACAAAAACGGCCCCGTGAAGGGGCCGTTCCGATTTCATTTCAGGATAGTTTAGTTGACCTGAGCCGGCGTGATTTGGGCTTCGATCGTCTTCGGCGCATCGGCGCTGTCGGACGAGATCGCGATGCGGCGCGGCTTCATGGCTTCCGGAATATTGCGGACGAGATCAATGTGGAGCAGGCCGTTCTTTAAGGACGCGGTCTGGACTTCGACGTGGTCGGCAAGCTGGAAGCGGCGTTCGAAAGCGCGCGTGGCGATGCCGCGATACAGGAATTCGCCTTCGGATGACTTCTCGTCCCCGGACTTCTCAGCCTTCACCGTCAGCGCATTGGCGCGGGATTCAATGCTGAGTTCGGTCTCATCGAAACCGGCAACAGCCATGGTGATACGATAGGTGTTTTCACCCGTCCGCTCGATATTATAGGGCGGATAGGACTGGGCCTGTTCGGGCTGGCCGAGGCCGTCAAGCATCGAGAAAAGACGGTCAAAGCCAACGGTGGAGCGATAGAGGGGGGAAAAATCGACGTGACGCATGGTGTCCTCCTAAGAAGCGACTGTTTGCGGTTAAATCCGGCGTCCCGTTCTGGCAACGGCCGGACATAGGGCGCGGTCCCGTTCTGGCGACCGCATGAAGGAGATGGGAATGGCTTGAGCCTGCGTCAAGGGGTGGTCACAACATGAACCATGGCTGAACATCCGGTTCCGGCATCGTTCAGTTTGAGCGCCATAAAACTGCGGTCATCGGAGACATTCTCCGTGGACAGAAGCAATAACGTCCCTTCTTCTTCTGTCTTACTGGCCGGAACCGCGACTGCTTTAACCGACGGTTCCGGCAATTTTTTCTTTGACCTTCTGTCGCCGCCGACCTATCCGAAAAGAGTTGAAAAGCCGGAAAAGACCGATGATCGAAGCCACATTGCGCGTCAGTGAAGATAACCCGGTTCCCGGCAACCATACCGTCGGATATTTTGCCGGCCATCGCGGAAAGCAGCTTCGATATGCGATCTTTCGCGCCAGCCGCCATATTGCCCGCGGAACGGTGGTTCTTCTGCACGGCCGCAACGAGTGTATCGAGAAATATTTCGAAACGATTGCCGATCTGACGGCCATGGGCTTCTGGGTCGCGACCTTCGACACGCGCGGGCAGGGCGGTTCTGAACGGCTGCTGAAGAGGCCGGGCGCCGGGCATGTTCGGCGGTTTTCCGACTATCAGCGCGATATCAGCCTGTTTCTCGAGCAGGTGGTGTTGCCGGATACGCGGCTGCCGTTCTTCATGATCGCGCATTCCACCGGTGCGCTTGCAGCACTTGCGGCGGCACCCGACCTGTCCAACCGGATAGACCGTCTGGCGCTTTGCTCGCCATTCATCGAGCTGGACAGCCAGCAATCCATTCCCTCGTCCGTCATCCGGCTTGTCTCGACGGCCTTGAGTCTCATCGGCCTCGGAAAAATTCAGCTCGGCAAGGATCAACGTGAGCGGGATTTCGATGGCAACCCGCTGACCTCGGATGCGAAGCGTTTTGCGCGAAATCTATCGCTGCACCGGCAATTTCCGGAACTGTTCATCGGTGCGCCAACGGCGCGCTGGGTCTATGAAGCCTTGAAGGCCATGGCGCGGGTGACCCGTCAGGATCATCTGACGAACATCACCATTCCCACCCTCATTCTGGCGCCGATGCTGGATACGATTACGCCCTATAAGGCGCAGGAAGAACTCTCGCGCAATTTCCGGGCGGCACAGCTTCTTCCCGTTACTGGTGCACGCCATGAGCTGTTGCATGAGCGCGATGTTTTCCGCAAACAGGCGCTCGCGGCCATCGACGCGTTTTTCGCGCCGGAGTGATGGCGGCTCAGCCAGGTTCCTAGAGTTTCGAGAGAATGGCCAGGGCTTCTTCGTGCACGGCCCCGGAACCGGCTGCCAGAATGCGCCCGCCATTTTCCGGGCGCCCGCCATCCCAGTTGGTCATGATACCGCCAGCCTGTTCGATCACCGGGATCAATGCGCCGACATCATAGGGCTTCAGACCGGATTCGATCACCAGATCAACATGGCCGGCGGCCAGCAGGCAATAGGCGTAACAATCCACACCGTAGCGGAAAAGGCGGACCTGTTTCTCTACCTTTTCATAAAGCGGCTTTTCTTCTGCGGTGAAGATATGCGGGGTGGTGGTGAACAGCACCGCATCGGACAGAGACGCGCAATCACGCGTGCGGATTTTCTTTTCGCCATCGGGTCCGAAATACCAGGCACTTTCACCATCCGCGAAATAACGCTCTTTCGTGAAGGGCTGGTCCATGATGCCCATCGTGGCGCGGCCGGCTGACTGGAAACCAATCAGCGTGCCCCAGACCGGCACGCCGGAAATGAAGGCGCGGGTACCGTCGATCGGATCGATGACCCAGATATGGTCGCGGTCGAGACCGACATTACCGTGTTCTTCGCCAAGAATGCCGTGCTGCGGAAAATGCTCTTCGATGAGCGCGCGAATGGCGGTTTCTGCTGCCTGATCGCCTTCCGTCACCGGATCATAGCCGCCATCCTGCTTGTTGGTGACGGCAATACCTGTGCGAAAGCGGGGAAGCGTTTCAGCACTGGCTGCATCGGCAAGTTTGAAGAAGAAATTCCGGTCGGGCAGCATGCGAAACCTCATTGCCTGGATGGTGGAGCCTGAATGATGTGGCCTGAATTGCGTGGCGAAATGCATAGACCGGAATCACATCCGCCGTCCACTCGTATGGATGCGGAGCCGGTGTTTCCATATTTTCGGCATAAGTCTAAAAAATAGGCATAAAATAAAATGATTGACAATTGTGCACGTACTGCGTAGCGTGACCCTGCAGTCTTTGACTGTAAATACCCTCCTTGGGTGTTTCCTCCCTAGACTTGACCGCGCCAAAAGCGCGGTTTTTTTTGCCCGGCATGCCGCCAGACGGTCTCGTCTAAAGATTTGAAATATCGGGAATTTGACGCGTTATTCGGCGGCGAGCGAGGTCTCGATCGCGTATTCCGAAACGAAAGCGCCGAGCTGGCGCATGAAGATTTCCAGCGATGCCTGAATGGCCGGAAAATCGGCTTTCTTCGAAAGCGTCTTCTCATCGACGTAAAGCGACCGGTTGACCTCGATCTGCAGCGCGTGGAGGGAGCGAATGGGCCGGCCGTAATGTTCGGTGATGAAGCCGCCGGCATAAGGCTTGTTGCAGACCGCGATGAAGCCCAGCTCCTCCAGGAAATGCAGGGCGGCGCGGGAGACTTCCTGGGATGCGCTGGTGCCGTATCGATCGCCGATGATCACATCCGGCCGGAGGTTCGAGCCGGCGACGCGGATATTGCCGGGCATGGAATGGCAATCAATCAGCACCGCCATGCCGAAATTGGCATGGGTGCGTGAAAGCAGCCGGCGCAGGCAGGCGTGGTAGGGTTTATAGATCGTCTCAATCCGCGAGAGTGCCTCATCGACCGGCAGGCGGTGAGCATAGATATCCATATTTTCGGCGACGATGCGCGGCACCGTGCCCAAGCCGCCGGCAACCCGCATGGAGCCGATATTGGCATAAGGCGGCAGGGTGCCTTCGAACATGCGCGGATCGAGCTCGTAGGGCTCGCGATTGACGTCGAGATAGGCGCGGGGAAAATTCGCTTTCAGAAGCGGCGCGCCGATCTCAGGCGCGGCGGCGAAAAGCTCATCGACGAAATGATCTTCCGAGCGGCGAATCTCATGTGAATCCAGCCGCGCCGATTCGAGGAAGGAAATGGGATAACAGCGGCCGCTATGGGGTGAATTATAGACGAATGGCAGGGTTTGAACGGCAGGCTCCGTTACTTCAAACAACTCATATTCGCCCGTTACCCAGTCCATTCAGACCCATTTACCATGTCACAAACTATCAGGACGTTCATGTTGCCAGTTACCGTGCAGCAAGTCCATACTATCGCCAAAGCAGCGCTATACCGATTCACGTGTTCACAGGATATTTACCGTGAAAATCCTATAATCGGGCTAGGGTATTCCAAACATTGAGCAGTTACGGTCACTTAACCATGAATCAAAAAATTCTTCTTGCTGAAGACGACAACGATATGCGCCGCTTCCTCGTCAAGGCGCTGGAAAAAGCCGGTTATAAGGTTTCTTCCTTCGATAATGGCGCAAGCGCTTACGACCGGCTTCGCGAAGAGCCTTTTTCGCTGCTGCTGACCGATATCGTCATGCCTGAAATGGATGGCATAGAACTCGCGCGACGCGCGACCGAACTCGACCCGGACCTGAAAGTCATGTTCATCACCGGCTTTGCCGCGGTCGCGCTGAATGCCGATTCGAAGGCTCCGAAGGACGCCAAGGTGCTTTCCAAGCCGTTCCACCTGCGCGATCTGGTGGATGAGGTCAACAAACTCCTTGTGGCGTAAGGCCTCTTAAAAAACCTTCACAAAACCGAAAAAAAGCAGTTGACGCATGAACCGGTTTTGTGGTCTATCCGCCGCCAACGGAGGGCGTGTAGCTCAGCGGGAGAGCACTACGTTGACATCGTAGGGGTCACAGGTTCAATCCCTGTCACGCCCACCATCCGAATTCATGAAAAGGGTTTCTGAGTGATCAGAAACCCTTTCTTCGTTTCTGGCCTGCGCCAATTCAATCTCCCCACATGATCCGCAAGAGGTTTTCACAACGTTTCGAAGCGTGAATATCCGCAAGCGGCAGATTGCCCCCGATGGGACCTTATCGCCAACCTTCCCCGATAACGTTTGTGTTGATCGCAATAAATTTCACATAATAAAATAAAATTCAAACCGCATTGACGCCCCCTCGGTTTGCGGATATCTCAATGGTCATGCAATAAATTACAAAGTTCAAAATTTATTGCGGACTAGCTCATTGTCCTTGGGAGGGGAATATGTTGGCTTTTCTGAAATCGACCGTTGCCGCGGGTGTTTTTGCCGTGGCGGTTTCCGCTGGCGTGGCTTCACCGGCCGCCGCTGCGGGCAAATTCGCCTGCGAACCGGGTGAGACCTATGTGATGAATGTCATGGTTTCCAGCCACCCCTATTGGGTGCCGGTCTTTGAAGGGTTCAAGCAGGCCGCCAAGGCGCTTGGCTGTGAGGCTGTTTTCACTGGCACGCCCGAATATGACATCACCAAGCAGATCGCGTCCTTCGAACAGGAACTGGTGAAAAAGCCGAAAGGCATTTTGCTGCATCCAATGCAGGCTGATCCCTTCATCGAACCGATCAACAAGGCTATTGCCTCAGGTGTGTCGGTGACGACTTTCGCGGCTGACTCTCCGAAGTCGAAGCGCACCGCCTATATCACCTCGGACAATGTTGCCGAGGCGAAATTTGCGGCTGATGAAATCGTCAAGAAGATCGGCGAAAAAGGCGAATATGCGGTTCTGGAAAATCCGGGTCAGAGCAACCACGATCTGCGCGTCACCGCCCTCATCGATTATATGGGGCGCACCTACCCGCAGATGAAACTGGTCGGCCGCCAGGCGACCAATCAGGATTCGAACCTCGCCTATCAGGCAACCGGCGCATTGTTGCAGGCCAACCCCAATCTGGGCGCCCTGTGGATTCCCGAGGCCGGTTCGGCCGAAGGCGCGACGGCCGCTGTTCTGGAGGCAAAGAAGAAGGTTCTGATCCTGCATGCGGACATCACGCCTGCGACGCTCGAGCATATCAAGCAGGGCAATATCTACATGTCCATCAACCCCAACCAGGGCGTTCAGGGCTTCATGGGTTTCATGAACACCTTCCTCGGCGCCCATTCGGACCTGATTGACCCGTTCAACGACTATAAGGTGTCGGGCTTCAACCCGATGCAGGTTCCGTCGATGGACAATGGTTTTGCCGTGATCACCAAGGCGAATGCCGCTTCCTTTGATCTCAACGACTATATGAAGGGGCGCTGACGCGTCGCCCTTGAACCGGCGGGGTTTGAGCCTCGCCGGTCAAATGGGAAGCAGCTTCGGGAGGGCGTTATGGGCGAGGTCATCCTCAGCATGACGAATATTCATAAGGCGTTCGGCCCCGTGCGGGCGTTGCGCAGTGCTGCACTCGAGTTGCGGCGGGGTGAAATCCACGCGCTGGCGGGTGAAAACGGTGCCGGCAAGTCGACGTTGATGCATATTATCGATGGCATTCTGCAGCCGGATGGCGGCGAAATCCTGCTGGACGGCAAACCGGTGCGGATATCTTCGCCCAATGCGGCGAACCGGCTCGGCATCGGTTTTGTCCATCAGGAGATTGCCCTTTGCCCGGAAATTTCGGTTGCCGAGAACATGTTCATGTCGGAGACCGGCCAAAGCCGCTCCCTGTTCATGAATTATCGCGATCTCGGCAAGCGGGCGGCAACCATCCTGCGGGAAATTGGTGATATCGACCCCGCCAGCCGCGCCGGTGATCTGTCGATCTCGCAACAGCAGATAGTCGAAATCGCCAAGGCGCTGACGCTGGATTGCCGTATCCTGATCCTGGATGAGCCGACGGCGGCTCTGACCGAAACTGAAGCACAGACGCTTTTCCGGATCATGCATCGGCTGGCGGAACGCGGGATTGCCATCATCTATATCTCGCACCGGATGGCAGAGATTTTCGAGCATTGCGACCGCATCACTGTCATGCGCGACGGTTGTCACATCAAGACGGCGAATATCGCGGAGATCTCCCCGGAGGAGGTCGTCAACAGCATGGTCGGGCGGGTTCTGGACAAGCTTTATCCGCCGAAACTCTCGGAAGATGAAAAGTCGGACGATGTCATTCTGTCCGTTCGGGGATTGAACGAAGGAAAACGGGTTTTCGATGTCGATTTCGATCTGCGTCGCGGTGAAATCCTCGGTCTTGCCGGTTTGATCGGTGCGGGCCGAAGCGAGATCGCACGAGCGGTTTGCCGGCTGGAAGGGAAACCCAGCGGCGAAGTTACACTGCGCGGCCGGCCGCTGAGGCTGAAGGATTATCGCGACAGCATCCGCGAGGGGCTGGTCTATCTGTCCGAGGATCGCAAGGGTGACGGGCTTTTCCTCAATATGTCCATTGCCGAAAATGTCTCGGCGCTCGATGTCGGCAGGATATCGAACGGCATGGGCTTCATCGAGCGGCGCAAGGAAATGAAGCGCGCCGATGAGTTGGGCAAGCGGCTGAAATTGCGGGCCAATAGCGTCGGCGACGCTGTCTCCACCTTGAGCGGCGGCAACCAGCAGAAAGTGGCTCTTGCAAAGATGCTCTCGGTGGAACCCGAGGTCATCTTTCTGGATGAACCGACACGGGGGGTGGATGTGGGTGCAAAGGCCGAAATCCACCGCCAGATACGGGAACTGGCGCGCGAAGGCGTCGGAGTGGTGGTCATATCCTCGGAGCTGCCGGAACTCATCGGCGTCAGCGATCGCGTGCTGGTCGTGCGCGAAGGGCGCATTGCCGGTGAGGTGCAGGGAGAGGACATGACGGAGGAGAAGATCATGCAGCTTGCATCGATCAATATTGTGCATAGCCCGGCCGGGGCCTGAGGGAGCGGGAAAATGGCAACATCGGAAACACCTTCAAGCCTTGCCGAGACGGCGGTTCGCCGTACTGCCTGGTGGGAGCCGGCGCTGAAAGCACGCGAAACCGGACTGATCGTCATCATCCTCGCGCTTTTTGCGGTGATGTCGTTCATATCACCGTATTTTCTGACCGTGGACAATCTGCGGGCCATGGCCATGGTTTTCGCCATCGAAAGCATCGTCGTGGTCGGCATGACGATCCTGTTGATCTCCGGTGGTATCGATCTGTCAGTTGGTTCCGTCACGGCACTTGCCATGGTCGCGGCCGGCTGGCTGTTCCTCAACGGTGTCGATCCCTGGGTGGCGGCCGGACTGGCGATCTGCCTCACCACATTGGTCGGCATGGCCATGGGCTTCCTAACAACGGTTATCGGCCTGCATCATTTCATTGTGTCGCTGGGCGTAATGGTGATTGCCCGCGGTGTCTGCCTGCTGGCAACGGGTGGCCGACCGCTCGGGCTCTTTTCCCTGCCGCCGGAATTCAAGTTCATCGGCCAGGGCGCGCTTGGTGGCATTCCGCTGGTGCTGATCATCTTCGCGGTGGTGGTGGTCTCGTTCGATCTATTGCTGCGGCGCACGACCGCCTTCCGCAAGGTGTTCTATACCGGCAGCAATCCCAAGGCGGCGGCCTATTCCGGCATCCGCGTCGGTCGGGTGGTCTTCGCCACCACCACGCTGTGTTCGATGCTGGCCGGCGTCGCAGGCGTGATCTACATGGCTCGCTTCGGGTCCGCCCAGCCAAGCTTCGGCATCGGCATGGAACTCAACGTGATTGCCGCGGCGGTCATCGGCGGCGCCAGCCTTTCGGGCGGCTCGGGCACCATTCTCGGGGCAATTCTCGGGGCAATCCTCCTGTCGGTGGTTTCCAGCTCGCTTGCCTTGCTTAACGTGTCTGTCTACTGGCAGGACATTATCAGGGGCAGCATATTGCTGACGGCGGTTCTGTTCGACCACTATCTGGTCAGGCGTCGCCGCTGAGCGCCCATCGAGCGCGCATTGAACGCCCGAAGGTAACTGGAGAAAGACGATCATGCTGGATATCAAGGACGACTTCGATCAACAGAGACAGGTGTATTCCGTCCTCGTGCTGCATTTCATCGAGGGTGTAAAACAGTCGGAGATCGCTGAGCGGCTCAATCTTTCCCACACCAAGGTAAACCGCATGATTGCCGCCGGCCGCAAGGCCGGCATGGTGAAGATCACCATCGCCAGCCCCTATCAGCGGCTGGTGGATCTCGAAAACGAGATCACCCGCCGTTTCGGTCTCAGACAGTCGGTGGTGACGCCGACGGTTTCCGATAATCCCGAAACCGCGCTGCAGATGGTCGGGCGGGTGGCCGCCAATCATTTGCTGGAGACGATCCGGGACGGTGACGTGATCGCGATTACCGGCGGCAAGGCGGTAAGCGCGGTTGTCGACAACCTGGAGGCGGAGCGCCGCTTCGATGTGCGGGTGGTGCCGCTGACCGGCGGTGTGCAGGGCAAACATTATACGGATGTGAACCATCTCGCCACGCAGCTGGCGGAAAAGCTCGGCGGCAGCGCCTCGCTTCTGCATGCGCCGCTGTTTGCCGAGGATGAGGAACAGCGTGATCTCTTGATGAATGTCGCATCGATCCGCGAAGTGTTTGATCTGGCGCGGCAGGCGCAGGTGGCGCTGGTCGGCATCGGTTCGGTGGAGGCGCCGGGTTCCGGTTATTACGATCTTCTGCCGGATGTGGCCCGCGGCGGGCAGGCGCTGGTGGATGCGGGCATTGCCGGGGAATTCCTCGCCCACCTCACCATGGCGGACGGGCAGCTGGCGCGGATCGATCTCAACTCGCGCGTTGTGGCGCTGGACCCCGGGCAGCTTGCCCGGTGCCCGAACATCATTGGTGTGGCGGCAGGCGCCATCAAGGCAGGACCGGTGGCGGCCACGCTTGCCGGCCGATATCTGACGTCGCTCGTCGTGGACGAGGCGATTGCTGGCTATTTACTGGATCAGGAAGAAGGGGAAACTTCGTGACGGACAATGCTATATTGACCCGGACGATTGGCGGCAGTGGCATCAGCGCTTCAGTCGTGGGGCTTGGCACCTGGGCGATTGGTGGCTGGATGTGGGGCGGCACTGATGAGCGGCAGTCCATAGCCGCCATTCAAGCCTCCATCGATGCCGGCATTTCCCTCATCGATACCGCACCGGCCTATGGCATGGGGCTTGCGGAAACCATTGTCGGCAAGGCGATTGCCGGCCGGCGCGACAAGGTGGTGCTCGTCACCAAATGCGGCCTCGTCTGGCATGTGAACGAGGGCGCTTATTTCTTCCATCAGGATGGCAAGCCCGTTCACCGTTATCTCGGCGCGGCGTCGATCCGGCATGAGGTTGAAGAAAGCCTTAAGCGGCTCGGAACCGATTATATCGACCACTACGTTACCCATTGGCAGGACGCCACGACCCCGATTGCCGAAACGGTTGAGGCTTTGGTGCGGCTGAAGGAGGAGGGAAAGATACGCTCGATCGGGGCAAGCAATGTCTCGCCTGGCGATCTTGAGGCCTATATCGACACTGGTGCGCTCGATGCCATTCAGGAAGAATATTCCATGGTGAAACGGGACATCGAAACGACGCTCCTGCCTCTGTGCGGAAAGAATGCCGTTTCCGTACTCAGCTATTCCTCGCTGGCGCTTGGTCTGCTGTCGGGCAAGGTCGGGCCTGATCGGGTATTTGCAGAGGATGATCAACGCCGCGGCAACCCCCGTTTCAGCCAGTCGAACCGTCAGAAGATCGCCCGGTTGATGGGTGCGCTGGAGCCGGTGGCGGCCGGGCATGGGGCCTCGGTCGCGCAGGTGGTGATTGCCTGGACGATTGCTCAGCCAGGCATCACATTTTCACTGTGCGGTGCGCGTGATCCTGCTCAGGCGGTTGAAAACGCCGCGGCAGCCCGCCTGCGCCTCACGGACAGTGAAGTGGCTCTCATCAGCGCCGGCGTCGCCGAGCATCTTGTGGGGCTTGATAGCTGAACACGTAGTCGGGACGGGTCTTACGGCGAATAGCACATAATTTTCGCTGCCCGTCTTTCCTGTCGCTTTTGAACGATCAACAACATTGGGACGCTGGTCATACGCCAGCGAACGGTATTTCTATGCCCAGTTTTCGCGAGGACGCTCTGCGCCGCATCCGGCAAGATGGTGATTTTGATGCCGTCGTCATCGGCGGCGGCATCAACGGCATCGCCGCCTATCGCGATCTCGCCTTGCAGGGCTTGCGGGTACTGCTGGTCGAGCGCAACGATTTTTCCTCCGGCTGCAGTGCGGCGCCGTCACGCATGATCCATGGCGGCCTGCGTTATCTCGAAAACGGCGAATTCGGCCTCGTGGCGGAATCTTTGCGGGAGCGCGATGCGCTGTTGACGCTCGCACCGCACATGGTTCATCCGCTGCCGACGACGATCCCGATTTTCTCGACTTTCAGCGGGTTGTTCAACGCGGCAGCGACCTTTTTCGGCTCCGGCGGCAAACCCGCAAGCCGGGGGGCGCTGGCCATCAAGGCGGGCCTCACGCTTTATGACTTCGTTACCCGCAAAAACCGCATCCTGCCCCGCCATGAGTTTCGCAGCGCCGGCAAGACGCTGCAGCACTGGCCGGGCCTGACACCTGACATCAGATATTCGGCCACCTATTACGATGCATGGATAAGCCAGCCTGAACGGTTAGCGCTGGAACTCCTGATCGATACTTCGACGGATGCACCGCAAAGCATTGCGCTCAACTATGTGGAGCTTGTTCGCACCGGGGATGAATATCGTCTTCGGGTGGAGGAAACGGCAGAAAGCCTGGCCATCCGGCCCCGGATCATTGTCAATGCTACGGGTGCGTGGATCGACGAGACGATCGGCGCGCTGACGGAAGCTCCGACTGCGGAGAAAGCAAAACCTACGGTTTCCGGAACCAAGGGATCCCATTTGATCCTGGCGAACGAGGCGCTTCTCAAAGCCCTGAACGGGCATATGATTTTTTTCGAGAATGCCGATAACCGCGTCTGTATCCTCTTTCCCTATCTCGGCCGGGTTCTCGCGGGTTCAACCGACATAAAGGTGGATCGTCCTGAGCGGGTGCGATGCGAGCCGGAGGAGCGCGACTATATTCTCGATGCGATCCGACAGGTTTTTCCGAATATCGCTATCGACCATTCCGACATCGTCTTTAGCTTCAGCGGCATACGCCCGCTGCCGCGCAGCGATGCCGCTTTTACTGGAAGAATATCGCGCAGCCATTTCATTCACCGCGTCGCCGGCGATCCACCGCAGCTTTGCATGATCGGCGGTAAGTGGACGACCTTCAGGGCTTTTGGTGAGCAGGTGACCGATGAGGTTCTGGCCTTTCTCGGACGCAAGCGGCTGACCGGCACGATGGGTCGCCCAATCGGCGGCGGCAGGAATTTTCCAACCGGTGCCGGACGTCTGCCCGCTTTGCTATCAGAGGAGTTTTCGATCGGCAGGGACCGGGCCGAACATCTGGCGTCGGCCTATGGTTCACGTGCGCTTGAATTGATGGGCTTTTGCCGGGGCCGCCCGGATGACACGCCGCTTTGCGAAAAACTGCCCGTCACGGCTGCGGAGGTGATCTGGCTGATCCGTTCCGAACATGTCCGGCACATGACCGATCTCATTCTGCGGCGAACCACACTTGCCATAACCGGTCGCATCGACGCGGATCTGATCGACGCAATCCTCGGCGTCACGGCACGGGAACTGGGCTGGTCATCAAGCCAGGCGGTGGAAGAACGGCAGCGGCTTATTCATGAGCTGGAGACCTTTTATGGGGTCAGTCCGGCAATGCTTCAACACAGATGCAAGGAGAATGCATGATGATGCGGATTTCAAAAAAGGCGCGCATGAACCGGTTGTTCCGCAATGGCGGATGCCTTGATGTGGCCATCGATCACGGGGTTTGCAACGAGCCGAGTTTCCTCATCGGGCTTGAGGATATGCCGCAGACCGTCGAAAAGCTGGTTGAGGCCGGTCCCGATGCCATCCAGATGGTCTACGGGCAGGCAGATCTGTTGCAGCAGAGGCCGGAGCGGGACAAGCCGGCCCTCGTCATGCGCATCGATATGGGCAACCCCTATAATTCCACGCGTCACAGAACCATGTGGTCGCAGCTCCAGAATTATCACGATCCAATCATCGGCGCGCTGGAAATGGACGCGGCCTGCGTAGTCGTGAACCTGTTCATGCTGCCGGATGAGCCGGAACTGTTTCGTCAATGCGTCGAAAATATCAGCCGTGTGCGGGCCGATTGCCACCGCTTCGGCATGCCGCTGATGATCGAGCCGCTGGTAATGCTGCCCAACGATGTGCGCGGGGGCTATCAGGTGGATGGCGATGCCGAAAAGATTGTTACGCTGGTGCGCCTTGCCTCGGAAATGGGTGCCGATATCATCAAGGCCGATCCCACCAGTGATCCGCAGGATTTTCACCGGGTGATCGAGGCGGCGCGCTGCCCGGTGCTGGTGCGAGGCGGAGGGCGAGAGGATTTGCGCAACGTGCTGGCAAAATCGGCGGCCTTGATGGCTCAAGGGGCGAACGGACTGGTTTATGGTCGCAACATCTATCAGCATGACAATCCGAAGGCCGTTATTACGGCCCTGATGGCCATCATCCATGAGGGTGCGAGCGGTGAGGAAGCATGGGACATCTATAATCGTGGCTGAGAAAAATCACATATTGGGTCTGGATGTCGGCAACACGGTCATCAAGGCCGTGCTGTTCGACACGGCGGGCCGGCAGGTCGCACAACATGCCATCGACGGCCATTCGACATTTCCGCAGCCCGGTTATGTCGAGCGCGATCTTGAAGAATTATGGCGCAATGGCTGCGAGGCGATCCGCCAGCTTCTGGCAAAATCCTCGGTCGATCCCAGAAGCATTGTGGCGGTGGGATGCGCCGGTCACGGCAATGGTCTTTACCTGCTGGACAAGCGGCAACAGCCCTTGCTCGGCATCCAGTCGCTCGACAGCCGTGCCGCCGATATTGCGGCCGAGCTTGACCGGAAAAGCGGAGACTTGCTGCAGGCACGCTGCCTGCAGCGGCCATGGCCCGCGCAAACGCCCAGCCTGCTTGCCTGGGTAAAACGGCATGCGCCTGACATTTACGCGCAGACCGGAACGGTGCTGTTCTGCAAGGATTTCGTCAATTTCCGTCTGACGGGCTGCCTTGCCAATGACATTTCCGACCTCAGCGGTGCGGGATTGCTTGCCTTCCCCGAAGCCAGGCTCGACCGGGAACTCCTGTCGCTTTATGGGCTGGATGATGCCGTTGCCTTTTTCCCGCGTCTTGTGGAATCGGCTGACATCGTCGGCCGCATCACAAGCGAGGCTTCAGACGCAACCGGGCTCTCCGAAGGCACGCCCGTCATTGGCGGGTATTTCGATGTCGTCTCCAGCGCCATGGGGTCGGGTGTCATCAATGCCGGGGAAGCTTCCATCATTGCCGGTACCTGGAGCATCAATCAGGTTTTCGCCGACAAACCGGTCATCAGCCCGGATGTCTTCATGGTGACGACATTCGGCCGTGACCGCTATGTCAATATCGAATCCAGCGCCACATCCGCCGCCAATCTGGAATGGTACGTACACCGCATTCGCGACGACCATGGCGATCATGCCTTCGACCGGTGTAATGACCTCGTCGGCTCGGTTACGCCGCGCGCCGACGATCCGTTCTTTCACCCCTTCATCTTCGGTTCGCGGCTGGGTGCGGAATTCCGCGGCGGCTTTTACGGTCTGGCCGGCTGGCATGGCGAAGGTCATATGTTGCGTGCCCTGTTCGAAGGCGTCTGTTTCGAACATCGTCGCCATATCGGTGTCCTGCGTGAAGCCGGCCTGCCGGTCGACAATGCCGTGATGTCCGGCGGCGGTTCCCGCAGCCAGCATTGGCCGCAGATCATGGCAGATGTGCTGGAAATTCCCCTGCGCGTCGCCGAAGCCCGTGAAACGGGCGCGCTTGGGGCGGCGATCGGCGCAGCCGTCGCTGTCGGTCTCTATCCCGGTTATGAGGAAGCTGTTGCTGCGATGACGCGTGTGGCGAGCGCCTACGAACCGAAAGAGAACCAAGTTCGGCATTACCGTCGGCGTTATGGTCTCTACACACAATTGACCGGCCAGTTGCGAGGCTTCTGGAATGCTCTTCGCCTGCAGGAATAGAGACTTCCGGCTCCGCGGTGCGCAATCACGCGCACCGCATTGCGCTTTCGAGATTCCGAATATCGCGCAGTATTTTGTATATACTGCGATAATACAACTTCATGATGTATTTCGCTTCCCTTGGACTGCTTAAATGCAGGGTGGAAAGTAATTTTTAAGCATAGTTTTCTAATATTACCTTCCAGCCCGATCATTGACAGTTGCGGGCACCCGTAGCGGCGTCCGCCGTCGCGGCAGGGACTTTTGGGGGGAAGGGCATGCTGTTTAAATCGACTACGGGCCGCAATATCTTCGCGGTCGCCGCGTGCGGCGTAATTGCAACAATCGCGGCCTCTGCCGTGCTGTTTTATCGCTCCTTTGAGGATACAAAGGCCAACAGCCTTGAGCGTATGCGGCAGATAGCGCATGCCGAAGCCTTGGTGACCGAAAAGAAGATCGGTGGCACCATTCATATCGTCAACAGTCTCGCTTCCGTTCTGGAATCCATGAAGCAGTCGGGCGAGGCCGATCGGAGCAAGGCTGATCAGCTTATCCAGCACATGCTGGCGAACAATCCTGAAGTCCTTGGTCTTTGGACCGGGTGGGAACCGAACGCCTTCGATGGCAGGGATGCGGACTTCGTCAACAAGGCAGGGTATGACGCAACCGGTCGTTATGTGCCCTATTGGGTGCGCAGCGGTGGCAAAATAAGCAATACCGCGTTGACGGACTATACCACTGCAGGCCCGGGCGATTATTATCAACTGCCCTTCACGCAGAAGAAAACCGTCGTCATCGAACCCTATGCTTATGCGATCGACGGCAAGGAGGTTCTTATAACTTCGGTTGCCAAGCCGGTTGTCGTCGATGGTAAGCCACTGGGGGTCGCTGGCCTCGATCTTTCGCTGGAGGAAACGAGCAAGGCGCTGTCGACCATTCGGCCCATGGGAACGGGTTTCGTAAGCCTTGTCAGTGGCAGCGGCAAGATCATCAGCCATCCAGATGCGGCGATCATGGGGAAAAGCCTCGCGGATGGCGGTGCGCAAACCGCCGGCTGGGATCAGCTGATCGCAAATCCCGGCATCGAGCGGGAAATGACGGCACAGGACGGAACGGTTTCGCTTAACGTTGCCTCGCCGGTCACGCTGACCGGGGACATGAAATGGTACGCAATCGTCTCGGTGCCGGAAGACACGGTCTTTGCGCAGCTGCATGCGATGATGCGCGATGCTGCCTTGACGATCATGACGGCAGCGGTGCTTCTGGCGCTGGCGGGCTGGTTCATTGCCCGGCGGTTCATCGGCCGC
Source organism: Agrobacterium sp. ST15.16.024 (assembly GCF_027956545.1). Lineage (NCBI taxonomy): Bacteria > Pseudomonadati > Pseudomonadota > Alphaproteobacteria > Hyphomicrobiales > Rhizobiaceae > Agrobacterium > Agrobacterium sp. ST15.16.024. Next base: position 670,132 of record NZ_JAQKGO010000002.1, on the reverse strand, counting down.
ATCACGAACATCATCGGTGAGACCGCCCAGATCGCACAGGGAAACCTCCAGCTGACATTGAAGGATATTGCGACCAGGGATGAGATCGGTGATCTGGCCCGCTCGCTGGACGTCCTTCGTGAAAGCAACCGGCAAAAGGCCGCGCTTGAGCAGGAAGCAGAGACCAATCGCACTCTCGGGGAACAGGAGCGCTTGACCCGCGAACGCCAGGCCGCCGATGAGGCGGGCAACATCCGGTTTGCTGTCGACAGTCTGGCCTACGCCTTGGCAAAACTTGCCGAGGGCGACGTGTCGTGCCGTATCAATGAACCCTTCGTCGAACAGCTCGATGCGGTTCGTAATGATTTCAACGGCTCCTCCGGAAAGTTGCAGAATGCGCTGCTGCGCGTGTCGGAAAACGCCTCCGGCATCGATTCGGGCGCTCATGAAATCAAGGCGGCGGCCGATGATCTGGCAAGGCGCACGGAGCAGCAGGCTGCCGCCGTGGAAGAAACGGCCGCAGCCCTTGAAGAGATCACTGTCACGGTGAAAGACGCCGCCAGCAGAGCGCATGAGGCGGGTCGGCTCGTCTCCCGCACGCGTATCGGCGCCGAACGATCGGGCGAGGTCGTACGCCAGGCGGTCATCGCCATGGAGCGGATCGAGAAATCGTCAAACGAGATTTCCAGCATCATTGGTGTAATTGATGAGATTGCCTTCCAGACCAACCTTCTGGCGCTCAATGCCGGCGTTGAGGCGGCGCGTGCGGGTGAGGCGGGCAAGGGTTTTGCAGTCGTCGCGCAGGAAGTGCGCGAGCTGGCGCAACGCTCCGCCGGTGCGGCGAAGGAGATCAAGTCGCTGATCACCAAGTCGAACCAGCAGGTGGAGGAGGGCGTGCATCTTGTCGGCGATACCGGCAAGGCGCTCGACGTGATTGTCGCCGAGGTGCAGGAGATCAATCAGCACGTCGCCGCGATCGTCGAATCCGCGCAGGAGCAATCGTCCGGCCTTCAGCAGATCAACATCGCCGTCAACCAGATGGATCAGGACACGCAGAAAAATGCTGCGATGGTCGAGGAAATGACTGCCGCAAGCCACACTCTGGCGGGGGAGGTTGATGCGCTGAACCGGCTGCTCGGCCAGTTCGAACTCGGTTCGGGAGCGGACGCTTATCGGGGGTCTCTGAAGGCAGCCTGAATGACGGCCTGACGGCCCTCTTCACGCGCAGTGTGGATCACTGTCCCCGTACCGCAATGCGGACGGGGACAGGCGGGGAAATGCAAGATGGACATTATCGGCAAATTGCGCATCTTATCCCTGCAAGCAGTAATGGGATAAGCAGCAGCAGATGGATATCAGGCGTCTGAAATCGTTTATAACGATTGTCGATATGGGGAGCATAACAAGAGCGGCGGATGTGTTGCATATCGCCCAGCCAGCGCTGAGCCAGCAGCTGGCGAGCATCGAGGAACATTTCCGCCAGAAACTGCTGACCCGAAGCCAGCAGGGCGTCGTCATGACCGATGCCGGCAAGGTCGTCTACAGGCATGCCCAGGTGATTTTGCGTCAGATGGAGCAGGCGCAGGCGGAGGCGCTGGAGGCAGGTGCGGTGCTGTCCGGCAAAGTGTCGGTCGGGCTCGCGCCCTTCAGCAGCGCCGCCACATTGGCGCTGCGTCTGATGGAGGAAACAAAACGACTTCATCCCGGTATTCTGCTGCACATCACGGAAAGCGTCAGCCAGCCCTATAGCCAGATGATCATGAATGGTCGTCTGGAGATGGGGTTGATCCACGGCACCGGGCCGATCCGTGGCGTCAAGTTCACGCCGTTATTGCGTGAGGAATTCGTGCTGGTCGTGCATCGCAGCTTCGGCGTGGAGCCCGGCGATGCACCGATCACAGTTGCTGATCTGGCATATCTGCCCTTTCTTCTGCCACCGACCTATAATTTCGTGCGCCGGGCCATCAATCTCGCCTTCACCCGCAGCCGCAAGGATCTGCTCGTGATGGCGGAGCTGGAATCGGTAAGGACCATCGCACGTGGTGTGGATGCCGGGCTTGGCGCGACCATAACGCCCAAGGCCATCGCCGATCGTATCGTGGCGGAATCCAATGAGGAAATTGTCGTCCGGCAGATCGCCAGCCCGATGATCGAGGAAACCCTGTCCTTCTGCGTATCGGATAATACGCCGCTCTCAGAGCCCGCGCTTGCCGTGAAGGAAATCCTGCTGCAGCTGGCGGAAACGCTGAAATAAAGGCGCACCGGCTTGTGATCACGCGCCGGCCTGTTTTCCGGCCCGGCGCGTGAAAAAAGACTAAAGCATCGATTCCTTGCGACAATTCACCAGCAATTCGGCCACCGAAAGATTGTTCGGCAGGCAAAGCAGCGTTTCCACCATTTCGGCAAGATCTGCCGGCTGGGTCATATCCTCGCGGCTGACTTCGGTTTCGCCAGCTGTCATGTCGGTGGCGATGTAACCGGGGCAGAGGGCGGTGGCGCGCACGCCGCTGTCCCACAATTCCTGGCGGATGCCGTGGGTAAGCGCGACGACGGCAAATTTCGTCATCGCATAACCGACATTCGAGCCGACACGCCGCCCCGCCAGCGAGGCGACATTGATGACCCTGCCCTGTCCGGTCTTCACGAGGTGAGGGATGGCGGCGCGCGTGACCCTGAGCGGACCCTTGACGTTGATACGCCACATCTGGTCGAGGCTTTCTTCGCCCGTATCCATGACCCGGACCTTGGGATTGATGCCGGCGCAATTCACCAGCCCATCGATCCGGCCGTATCTGGAGGCGACGGCATCAACCCAGGCTTCTGCCGATCCCGCCTCTTCCGCATCATATCGGTCGGCGGAAAGCCTGTCCTTCACCGCAATGGCGGATGGATTTCGCGCTCCCGCCGCGACGGTGAAACCGGCTTCGTGAAGCCTTGTGGTGATCGCAAGGCCAAGGCCTCGCGATGCACCGGAAACCATGATGACACGGCCACTTCCTCCCAGCATGCTGTTCTCCCTATTTCATTCCATTGCAGAATTCGGCGATGCGGGCGCAGCCTTCGGCGAGGTTCTCCATGCTCGTGGCATAGGAGAGCCGGAAGAAGGGGCTCAGGCCATAGGCCGCGCCCTGCACCGTCGCAACGTGATGTTCGGCGAGCAGCGCCATGACGAAATCGGTATCGTTCTCGATCTTCGTGCCGCCCTTCGTGGTCTTGCCGATCAGCGCGGCAATGTTCGGGAAGATATAGAAGGCGCCTTCGGGCTTGTGGCAGCGAAGCCCCTCGATTTCCGAAAGCTTGCCGAGCACGAAGTCGCGGCGTGTCTTGTAGATATCGGCGCGCTCTTTCAGCAGATCCTGCGGACCGTCGAGAACCGCAACGGCGGCAGCCTGCACGATGGTGGCGACACCGCCGCTATTCTGGGTGTTGACGTTGCTGATGGCCTTGATGAGATCTTTCGGGCCACCGCAGAAACCGAGGCGCCAGCCGGTCATGGCATAGGCCTTCGATGCGCCGTTGACGGTCAGGACGCGGTCGTAAAGGCGTGGCTCGACCTCGGCGATGGTGCAGAATTCGAACTCGTCATAGATGAGGTGCTCATACATGTCGTCAGTCATGATCCAGACATGCGGATGCCGCAGCATGACCGCGGCGATTTCTTTCATCTCCGCGCGGGAGCAGGCAGCGCCGGTGGGGTTGTTGGGGAAGTTGAAAAGCAGCCATTTGGTCTTCGGGGTAATGGCGGCTTCGAGATCTTCGGCCCGCAGGCGGAAACCGTTATTCTCCGGGCAAACCACCGGCACCGGCACCGCTCCGGCAAACTTGACGATATCGGCATAGCTGATCCACGATGGTGCGGGAATGACGACTTCATCGCCCGGGTCGCAGGTTGCCATGATGGCGTTGAAGATGATCTGCTTGCCGCCGCCTGCCACCAGAATCTGGCTCGGATCGTAATCGAGATTGTTGTCGCGCTTGAACTTTCGCTGGATCGCGGCCCGCAGCGCTGGCGTCCCGTCGGCCGGCGGATATTTCGTATCGCCGGCAAGGGCTGCCGCATGCGCCGCCTCGACCGCATGGGCAGGGGTCGGGAAATCCGGTTCGCCGGAAGACAGGCTGATGACTTTGATGCCCTGGGCTGCAAGGTCGCGGGCTTTCTGGGTCATGGCGAGCGAGGCCGAAACGGTGACGTTGTTGAGGCGCTGGGCGATAGTGGGCATGGATGATTTCCGATTGTAACGGTGAAGGCAGGCATCGTCGCGATGCCAGTGCATGACAAAGAGGTTACGGGAATTTTCCGCCGTTTCCCCAATACGACTTCGATGTGAGGTCATACGGGATTTTGATGCATCGCCTTCAAACGGGTGTGAAGTCCATATTCGTATGCGATGACCTCAGAGCAATAAAATATTATGCAGCCCGTCGGCTTAGACCCTAAGCTCGGGGTAACAACCAAGGGAACGACGCGTCGGGCAATATTGCCCAAAGAGGTAACCGACGCGAGCAAGCAGAAACATGCGACGGGTATCGGCAAAAGACCGGATACCTGGACAGGGAGCACACCCAGCAAATTCTAGTCATAGGGCTTGGACGACCCCGTCGTTCGGCTCAACGCGATGCCTCGTGCCGTATTCAACGCGACGGGAGTATAGATGTCGGATATTGCGATCATGAAACCCCATGCCCCGCCACGCCGTGGAATCTCCGGCTGGAAAGCCATTGAGCGCCGGCTGTTTTCGCCCGGCATACTCATATTGCCGCTTTTGATCTTTCTGCTGTTCTTTTTCTTTCTTCCGGCCATCCGCTTGATGACCTTCAGCGTCATGACGCAGAATTCGCAGGGGTTGATCGGTACACCCTTCACGCTTGCCCATTACATCAGGTTTTTCGAGGTCGATCTCTACCAGAAGGTGCTCTGGGCGACGATCCGTATCAGTCTCATCACCTCCATCATCGCCGCGATACTGGCCTATCCGGTCGCGACCGTTCTCGTGCGCGGCAATATCACCACGACCCGCATCATAACGCTGATCGTGATCGCACCGCTGGCCGTCAGCGTCGTGGTTCGCGCTTATGGCTGGCAGCTCATCCTCGGCAATGGCCCAACGGGTCTCTTGAATTATGTCCTGATGAATCTCGGCATTATCGACAGTCCGCTGACGCTGCTGTTTTCCGATGCTGCCGTCATCATCGGCTCCCTGCACATCTTCTTCCCGATGATGGTGCTGCCGCTGTCCTCCGCGCTTGGCAAGATCGATCCCAACCTGCAGCAGGCGGCCCGCACACTCGGCGCGCCGGCATGGAAAGTGTTCCTGCGGATCACCTTCCCGCTCAGCCTTCCCGGCCTCGTCGCAGGTTTCACGCTGGTCTTCTCTCTGGCCTCGGCATCTTATGTCATTCCCGCCCTTATTGGCGGTCCCGGCTCGCAGATGCTGGGCAACATGGTCGAGCAACAGGTTCTCGCGGTCTATGACTGGCCGTTCGGCGCCACCATTGCCACCATCCTCGTCTTCATCGTCATTCTCATCAACGCCGTCTCGATGAGGCTGCTCGGCGGGCGTCGTATCAAGGCAAGCGCGTCATGAACAACAAGCTGACGGGCACTTCCGCCATCGTCCTTTATGCGATTACCGCCGCCATGATGGTCTTCATCCTGGCCCCGACCGTCCTCGTTGTCGCCCTCTCGTTTTCCGACAGCTACTTCGTCACCTTCCCGCCGCAGGGCTTCACCTTCCGCTGGTATGCGGCGGTGATGCAGAACGAGGAATTCACCGCCGGCCTGACCTTCAGCGCGGCGCTGGCTGTCGCCACCACCATTCTTTCATTGGCGCTCGGTGTTCCCGCAGCCTTTGCGCTCTCGCGGGGAAAATTCATCGGCCGCTCGCTGATGAAAGGGCTGCTGCTTTCGCCGCTGATCTTTCCCGTACTGGTGACAGGTCTTGCGCTGCTGCAGCTCTTTTCCGGCTATGGCTGGATGGATACCAAGCTGAAACTTCTGATCGCCCACACCGTTGTCACCTCGCCCTATGTGATCCGCACGGTGCTGACCAGCCTCCAGCTCGTCAATGTCAGCCTTGAGGAGGCGGCGCGCACGCTTGGCGCCACCCGCTGGAAAACCTTCACGCGGGTGATCTTTCCGCAGATCGCGCCCGGCGTCGCCTCCGGCTCGATCTTCTGCTTCATGGTTTCTTTCGACAATTATCCCGTTTCGATGTGGCTGGCGGATTCCGCGAACCTGCCCGTGCCCATCGTTCTTTATCGCCAGATCGGCACGGTCTTTGATCCTTCAGTCGCGACCATGTCCACCATCATCATCCTTCTGGCGGTGACCGTTGTGCTCGTCCTCGACAGGCTGGTGGGTCTGCGCCGGGCAATGGCTATGTAAATCAACAACAAGAGGGGTACCGGAAATGACAGACAAGACCATCATCATGAAACGGCGCAGTTTCCTGACAGTCGCCGCAGGCGCGCTCGCCACACCCTATTTCTACACCGCGGCCTCTGCACAGGACCGCACCATGTATGTCGGCGTCTATAATTCGGCGCAGGGCGGGCTGATCAAGAAGGAAGTCATCCCGGCTTTCGAAAAGGAATATAAGTGCCGGGTGCTGACGACCGAAGGTGCGACGCTTGCCAATATCGCCACGCTACGCGCCACCCGCGAAAATCCGCAATATAGTGTGATGTCCATGGACGATGTCGGCGTTCCGCAGGCCAAGGAGGAAGGCCTGATCGAACAATTGCCGATGGACGAAATCCCCAACCTCAAGAATGTCTATTCCCGTTATCTTTTCGAAGACAATTTCGGCGTCGGTTTTGCGATCTCTATCGCCGGCCTGTTTTACAATCCGACGACGGGCAAGCCGTTCGAGAGTTACGAACAGATGTTCGACAAGAAATATGCTCGCCGCATGCTGCTCAACACACCGAAGAACACGCAAAGCGTGCTGATGCTGATGGTGGCGGCCGCCCTTGCAACCGGCAAGCCGCTGAAAGAAGCACAATATGATACGGATGCCGGCTGGGCCAAACTGGCCGATCTGAAGCCGAACGTGCTCTCAATCTATGACGCGGAAGCGCAGACGATGATGGTGGCGCAGGGCCAGGCGGATTTCGGCGGTATCGAATATTCCAAGGCAGTTTATCCGCACACCAAGAAGGGCGTGCCGCTCGACATGACCTTCCCGAAGGAAGGCGCTTTCACCGGCATCAACTCCATCGCGCTGGTAAAGGGCGGGCCGCACCGCGATCTCGCGCTTGCCTATATCAGCCGCATTCTCGACCCCGGCGTGCAGAAGATGCTTTCGGAAGCCACCCTCAGCGCGCCTTCCGTCAAGGGTGTCGAGTTTGGCGAAGATACGGCGAAATTCCTCGCTTATCCGGAAGCGAAGATGGAATCGCTGAACCTGTTCACACCGGACTGGAAATACATCATTCCGCGCCGCGCCCAATGGCTCGAAAAATACAACCAGACTTTTAACGGCTGAGGAACGCTGATGAAATCCGTAGAAGTCCGCCTGGAAAGACTGACCAAACACTACGGCGGTCAGGTCGTTGCCGTCGATGATGTTTCGCTGACCGTCAAGGCAGGGGAGATTCTTGCGCTTCTCGGTCCGAGCGGATGCGGGAAAACGACCTGCCTGCGTATGATTGCGGGGCTTGTCGATCCCACCTCGGGTGAAATCGTGGTCGGCGGCAAGCCGACCACGCGCACCCCGGTTCACCGCCGCAACGTTGGCATGCTCTTTCAGAACTACGCCCTGTTTCCCCATATGACCGTTGCCGAAAACGTTGCCTTCGGTCTCGAGATGCGGGGTATCTCCAAGGCCGACCGGGAAGGGCGCGTTAAACAGGCGCTTGATCTCGTTCAGCTGCACGCCTTCGGAGATCGGCTGCCGGCGCAGCTTTCCGGCGGCCAGCAGCAGCGTGTGGCGCTGGCCCGTGCCCTGGTGATCGAACCTTCCATGCTGCTTCTCGACGAGCCGCTCGGCGCACTCGATAAAGGCCTGAGGGAAAGCATGCAGGTTGAAATCCGCAGCCTGCAGCAGCGACTTGGTCTCACCACCATCATGGTAACCCACGATCAGGACGAGGCCCTGACCATGGCGGACCAGATTGCCGTGATGCGGGATGGTAATCTCGAGCAGATCGCACCGGCCGGCGAAATCTACCAGAAGCCGCTGACACGCTTCGTCGCCGGTTTCATCGGCGCCTCGAACTTCTTCGAGGCGATGGTGGAGGAACATCGCGGCCGATCCGCGCGGCTCGTGACCGGTTCTGGTGTCCGGCTTGATGTGGACGATATGGGTGCCGTGCAGGGCGACAAGGTCGTCGTCACGGTTCGCCCCGAGGCCGTTTCGGTTTCGCCGCTTGCGGCCGATTCCGCTGAAAGCCCCGGCAACTCCACCACGGCGCGGGTGGAGCAGGTCGTCTATCGCGGTTTCATGCTGCATTACTATCTGCGCCTCGACAATGGCGAGCCGATGATCGCTTACCGGCAGACCCAGACGGAAGGTTTCACCAATGCCGTCAGCGCCGCCGGTGACCGGGTGAGACTGAGCTGGACGAGCGACAGCAACCACGTGATCCAGCTGAATTGATGGTTTTATGGCCGGGGCGCTCATGCGGCCCGGCTTGCGGTGGATGCAAATCTATGCCGTAATTAGATAGCCGGCAAAGTTACGGCACCGCGCTCCTGAAGGGAATGCGATGCCGTAACTTTCGGTACGTCAGAATATGAGGCGTGCCGCGCTTCAGGCGATCACTTCGCGAGCCGGCGCGACGCTGCCGCCGCAGGCTTCCACTTCGCTGCGCACCGTGCGGGCAAGCTCCAGCGAGCCGGGTGTGTCGCTGTGAACAAGGATCGACCGGGCGCGAACGGGAATGATCTCACCCTCGATGGTCGTGACCGTGCCTTTTTCCAAAAACTGGCGCACCCTCGCACGAACTTTTCCCTCTTCCTTGATGACGGAATTGGGCAGCTTGCGTGGCACGAGCTGGCCCTTTACATCATAGGCGCGGTCGGCGAGGAAGAGGTTGAGCACTTTCAGGCCGCAATCCAGCGCCGCCTTTTCGATCAGCATGTCCGGCATCGAAAAAACGATCAGTTCGGGATCGACCGCCCTGATCTTTTTCATGATCCGTTCGGCAAGGGCCGCATCGCGATTGATCATGTTGCCCATGGCGGCATGGAAGCTGATATGGGAGAGCGCGACATCCTGCGCTTTCGCAATCGCCGAAAGCGCGCCGAGCTGGTAGAGAACCTGCTGTTCCATTTCTTCCGCGTCGACGGGAATTTCGCGGCGGCCGAAGCCGAGACGGTCGGCAAGGCCGGGATGGGCGCCGATGCCGACGCCGTTCTGTTTGGCAAGACGCACCATGCGCGCCATCATTTCCGGATCGCCGGCATGGAAACCGCAGGCGATATTCGCCGAAGAGACGACTTCCATAAGCTTCTCGTCGTCGCAGACCTTATAGACGCCGAAACCTTCGCCCATGTCGGAATTAACATCGATCTTCATGGTTCCCTCTCCTTGTTCTTCAGGATTATCGTTTTATCAGCGTGCCGAGTGCGGCGGTAACCAGCGGCAGGGTTCTGCGGATATCCGCGAAATAGTCGTCGATTGCCTTTTCGACCTCCAGCGCCTCGCGCACCGTTGCCTGCACGAAGCGGATGCGGCTGCCGATGCGGGCCTGGCCGAGACGCCACAGGTCACTGTCGATGATGCCGGCCATCTTGGGATAACCGCCAGCCGTGTTGGCGTCGCTCATCTGGATGATCGGCTCGCCACTTGGCGGCACCTGAACCACGCCCGGGATGACGCCATAGGAACGTAGTTCCACGGGAGCCGAAAGGGTCAGCGGTGTTCCGGCCAGCCGGTAACCGGTGCGGTCGCTCTGTGAGGTGATTTTCCAGGCTTCCGACCAGAAACGTTCGGCGCTGTCGCCGAAAAGATCATGTTCGGCGGCTGGAATGGCTCTCAGCAGCAATTCGCCGGTGTCGGACACCGGAAACATGTCCGGTATCGCTTCTGCAAGCGGCGTAAGGCCCAGGCCGCTTGCAGGCAGAGCGAGCGGCACGGATGGCAGAACTGGCAGCCTGTCGCCGGTGGTGAGATGCCGTCCTTCGTGACCGCCGAATGAGCCGCGAAGAGAAGTGCTGCGCGATCCCATCACCACCGGAACGTCGATGCCGCCCTGAAGGCAGAGATAGGCCCGCGCGTTTTTCAGCGGGGTCGAAAGCTCGAGGATTTGACCCTTCTCGGCCCGCACACACCAGTAAGGCGGTAAATCCGCACCATCGAGCCGTGCAGCGCAATCCGCGCCGGTTACCGCGAAGGTCAGCGCCTCTTCGAATTCGATGCGGAAAGGAAAGGTCTGGATTTCAATCGCCGCGGCCTCTTCGCCGTTCCCGGCGAGAAGATTGCCGACCCTGAGCGCAATCGGGTCCATCGCGCCCGTGGCGGTGATGCCGATATTGCGGTAACCCGCGCGGCCGAGATCCTGCACGGTGTTCAGCGGTCCGCAGGCAAGAACATGGATCATAGTTCGATCCTTTCGGGAAGGAAGCGAACGCGATCGCCGGGCGCCAGCACCGCCGGCTGTTCGGCCGTGGCATCAAACATGGTGATTTCGGTGAAACCCAGCGAGTTCCAGCCATTTGGCCCGGTCAGAACCGAGATGCCGGACTGCATGCCGCCGATCGTCACCATGCCCTTCAACATGCGAAGCGATGGGACTTTCTTGCGCGGCATGAAAATGCGCGGATCGAGGCCGCCGAGATAACCGAAGCCCGGTGCGCTGCCGACGGCGAAAACCGTATAGGTGCGCTCGAAGTGCAGACGCACGACCTCCTTGTCCGGCAGGCCGGAATAATCGCAGATCGCCGCAAGGTCGATGGCGTGTTCGCCGCCATAGGTCGTCGGCACCTCGATGGTCTTGCCGAGAAGATCGAGTTCCGCGGTTCTTTGCCAGATGTCGAGAAGCTCGTCCTGCAAGCGCCCGGCATCTTCAGGCGTGCCGCGCAGCACGATCAGCAGATTGGTCATGCCGGGTATGAGTTCCAGCACCTCCGGGCGATCTTTTAGCGCGCGCGTCAGCGCCCAGATGCGCCGCTGGGCGGGAAGGTCCAGCTCGCCGGGCGCTTCGATCAGAAACGTCCTGTTGCCGATCATCGAGATTTTCGGCAGGCCCAGATGGGCGGGGGTGAGGTGGGGCGTTTTCAGCGGGAGGTTGCTCATCGACGTCACCATCATGTTTCGGTCTTGAGAAGGGGAAAGCCATAGCCGACAAGCGTGCCGGTTTCCGCCACGATTTCGCTGACGGTGCCGGCTTTTTCGGCGATGACCGGAACAAGCACGAGGCCTGCCGTCACGAAGGCGACGATTTCACCTTTCACTACGGATTGTCCTGCCTGAACCACCCGGTCTGGGCGCTGCGGATGGGCGGGTGTGAAGATGCCAGCCATCGGAGCGCGGGCGAGAATATCCCCCGTCTTTACCGGCGCTTTGTTCGTTTCAATGGGCCGCAGCGCGGCAGGGGTCTGATCGCCTGCCATGCCAACGATCTTCAGTGACCCATCGGGGGTCTCGATCTCGATGGCGGAGACGTTGTTGCGCTCGAGGTGAGCGGCAAGATCGGCAATCGTGCCGGGCTTGCTGTAGCGGGATATGGAAACAGGCTGTCGTTTCACTGGGCACTCCGCGCTGCAAGCCAATGTTCGAGGTAGTGAATATCCGTGCCGCCTTCGGAGAAGGCCGGGTCGTCCAATATTTCCCGATGTAGCGGCAGGTTGGTGGAGACGCCTTCGATGCGCATTTCGCCAAGCGCGCGGCGCATGCGCAGAATCGCCTGTTCGCGCGTCGGCGCGTGGACGATGAGCTTGGCGATCAGGGAATCGTAGTGGGGCGAAACCCGATAACCCGCCGTCACATGGGTATCGACCCGCACGCCGGGGCCGCCCGGCAGGTGAAGGGACGTGATCAGACCTGGGCAGGGAATGAAATTATAGGGGTCTTCGGCATTGATGCGGCATTCGATCGAATGCCCTTCGCAGGTGATGTCCTCCTGCGAAATCTCGAGCGGATGGCCGAGGGCGACGAGAAGCTGCTGGCGCACCAGATCCACGCCCGAGGTCATTTCCGTGACCGGATGTTCGACCTGCAGGCGGGTATTCATTTCGATGAAGTAGAATTCGCCGTTTTCATAGAGAAACTCGAAAGTGCCGACCCCGCGATAACCGATCTGGCGGCAGGCTTCCACACAGCGATTGCCGACGAAAGCCGCGACATCCGGCGGGATGCCGATGGCCGGGCCTTCTTCGACGACCTTCTGGTGCCGGCGCTGCATGGAGCAGTCGCGCAGCCCCACCCAGACGCCACCGCCATGGCCATCGCAGAGAACCTGAATTTCGACATGACGCGGATGTTCGAGGAATTTCTCGATATAGAGTTCCGGCGTGCCGAATGCCCGGCTTGCTTCTTCACGCGTGACGAGCACGGCGTCCTGAAGGGCGGAAGCCTCGCGCACAACGCGCATGCCGCGTCCGCCCCCGCCGCCGGCCGCCTTGACGATGACGGGATAACCGATTTCGGCGGCGATTTTCGAGACTTCGGCCATGTCATCCGGCAGGGCGGAATCAGGGCCGGGAACGCAGGGCACGCCGGCCTTCATCATCGCCCGCTTCGCCGCGATCTTGTCGCCCATGGTGCGGATGGCGTCGGCGCGTGGGCCGATGAAGACGGCTCCCGCCGCCTCCACGGCCTCCGAAAAAGACGCTCTTTCGGATAGAAAACCATAACCGGGGTGAACCGCGCCAGCGCCGGTTAGCTCCATTGCGAGCAATATGGCCGGCGCGTTGAGATAGCTCTGGCCGGGAGAGGCCGGGCCGATGCAGATGGCGATATCGGCCGCCTTCAAATAATCCGCATCCTTATCGGCTTCCGAATAGACCATGACGGTCTTCAGGCCGAGTTCGCGGCAGGCGCGCTGCACGCGCAGTGCGATCTCGCCGCGATTGGCGATAAGGACACTGTCGAATGTTCTTTGTTCGGCCGTTGCCTTTGGGAGTGACGCATCCATCATTCGAACTCCAGCACCGGCTGTCCGAGTTCGACATCTTCGCCGTCATTGGCGAGAAATCTGGCGATCCTGCCGCTGCGTTCGGCTCTCACGGTGTTGAACACCTTCATTGCTTCGATGATGAAGAGTTCCTGTCCATGCCTGACCTCATCACCGGCTTCGACGAAAGGCGGCGTGCCGGGGCTCGGGGCGCGATGGAAAAGACCGAATGAGGGCGCTGCGACGATGCCGGATGGTGCCGGACCGGCGACGGTGGAGGCCGAAGCCTGTTCTTCGGCGCGCGGTGTCTCGGATGCTGTTTGCGCCACCGGAACAGGCCGGGGCTGTGGGGATGGCGATTGCAGTGAAATGGCGCTGTTTTCACGAATGATCCGGACCGTGGTTCCCTCCTGGCTCACGGTCAATTCGGACACTCGCGAAGAGCCGACAAACTCGATCAGTTTCTTGATCTTTTCCAGATCCATATTGGTTTCCAACGTCTTTTTGTATCCCCACGGTGGCGGGCAAACGGAGCGGAATCCGCAGCCTGTCCATCAGCAATAGCTACCATGTGGGCAGCATTAATGGGGTCAGACGAAGTTCCTATGGACACTGCTTTGAGGTTTGATATCCAGCCTTTGCGTGGTGAAACGGTTCGAAGACGTCCGAAGGAACGAACCATGGAACCCCGCAAAGGCATTCTCCTTAAAATCTCCGCGGCACTTGCGCTGGTGCTGATGGGCGCCTGTATCAGCGGTCTCAAGGGAGAGATCCCCATCGGCCAGGTCGTCTTTTTCAGGTCGGCGGTGGCCATGCTGCCGCTCTGTCTGTGGATGGCTTCGCAGGGCGGTTTCCGGAGGCAGGTGGCCACAAGCCACATTGGCGGGCATCTGGTACGGAGTTTCTCCGGTACCGGTGGCATGGTTTTCAGCTATCTGGCACTGGCCTATATTCCGCTCGCCGATGCTACGGCCATCAGCTACGCGACACCGCTCTTCACAGTGATTCTGGCGATGCTGCTTTTGAAGGAAGTCGTCAGGATGTATCGCTGGACGGCGGTGGTCTTCGGGCTGTGCGGCATCGTGCTGATCCTGTCGCCACATTTTTCCTTCGATGTTGCGGATATCACTTCTGGCACCCGTATTGCCATGCTCGGCGGTCTTTTTGGACTGGCTGCCGCTTTTTTCTCCGCAATATCGATGATCCAGATTCGGCATCTGACGCAGACGGAAAATACCGGCGCGATCATCTTCTATTTCACCCTGCTCACCACCGTCATCGGTTTTGCGAGCATCGGCATGGGCTGGACAATGCCGACCGCGTGGCAATGGGCACTGCTGATCGGCACCGGTCTCATCGGCGGAACCGCGCAGATATTGGTAACGCTCAGCCTGCGCTATGCGGAGGCGTCGCTGCTGGCGCCGTTCGATTACACGACGATGATCTGGGCGCTGTTGATCGGTTACGCCTTCATGGATCAGGTGCCGGCGCTCACCACCATTATGGGAGCGTCGATCGTGGTTGCTGCCGGCTTATTCACGTTATGGCGGGAAAGGCGGCTGCATAAAAAGCGTATCACCGATGAGCTTACGCTCTCGGCTCCCTGATGGGTTGTTTCGCCAGCCGGCTTTCGCGCCACATGGCGAACAGTCCGGCAGCAATGACTGTCAGTGCGCCGACGATGGTCGCGCCCGTCGGAACTTCGGCCATGAAGAGATAACCGAGAGCGATCGCCCAGATCATCGTCGTGTAATCGAAAGGCGCCAGCAGCGAGGCCTGGGCATGCCGGAGGCTGAGCGTCATGGTGATCTGGCCGATGCCGCCGGCGAGACCCCCGCCGGCAAGCAGCAGGAACTGGTGAAAATCCGGCATTTTCCATCCAAATATGATCGTGGTGAAGCCGGCGACAACTCCCGTCAGCGTATAGATGAGCACGATGCGTGACGGCTTTTCGATGCTGTTCAGGTGACGGACGGCGATGGAGGAAAAGGCGGCGCAAAGCGCACCGGTCAGCGCCAGTGCGGTTCCGATCATTGCAACGCCATCGATCCGGCCTGATGCGGTATCCAAGACCAGATTGGGTGATAAGGTGATAAAGACGCCGATGAAGCCGGTGAGCACGGCGGACCAGCGGAAAACCCGCACCTTTTCGCGCAAGAGCAGCGCTGCCAGCATGATGGTGAAAAGCGGCGTCGTGTAGCTCAGCACGGTCACATTCACCAGCGGCAGATAAGCGAGCGCCAGAAAGCCGAAGAACATGCCGCCAAGCCCGGCCGAGCTGCCCGCGAGCAGGCTGCCGATGTTTTTCCGGGCCGGGATGGTTATCCGCTCGGACGATGCGATGAACCAGAGACAGAGGGGAATGAGGGCAAAAAATCCCCGACAGAAAACGACTTCGCCCACCGGGATCGCCCCGTCCAGGCCCTTCACACAGGCGGACATGACTGTGAATGCCAGCATGGCCGTCAGCTTGAGCAAAATACCGGTCTTAGGATCCATCCCGCTCCCCATCGCAGCCAGGACCGTGTCATGGGAAAGAAGCGGAGAAAAGCCTTAGCCGGCTGTCATAAGAATCTTGTCTTACCCCATCACTTGCCCCATTGCCCACCTTTCGCGGAAAAGGGCTTTTTGCCCTAGGTCACGGCGGCGATTTGGTGTCATGATCACCTCGTGAACCGGCGGGAGGTGGAAGCGGGCATGTTGGATTTGCGCAGGCTGCGATATCTGGTCGCGATTGCCGATTGCGGCTCAATGTCGGCTGCGGCGCGGCAGTTGGGGATAGCCCAGCCGGCGCTCAGCCACCACATCACGGAACTCGAACGGCTGGTGGGTTTTCCCGTGCTGCACCGGCTGGCGCGCGGCGTGAAGGCGACGGAGAAGGGCGAAGTGCTTCTCGCCCATGCCCGGGAGATCACCGAGAAAGTTCGGCAGGCGGAGGCGGAAATTCGCGCCATGGCCTATCTGGACGAGCGGGTGATCCGGCTGAGCCTCATCCCCTCCTGGGCCACGGCCTTTGCACCAAGCATCATCAGTGAAGTTGCCGCTTCGATGCCCAAGGTTTCGCTGCGGCTGATAGAGGCACGCAATGATGAATCGCTACGACTCATTCGTCTTGGCAAGGTGGATATGGCGGTTGCGCTTGTCGGTGCGGAAGAGAAGGCCGACGATCTCATCGTCAAGGAGAGCTTGTTTGCAGTTTCCTCAAGGCCACTCGGCCGGTCGATGCCGCTTGAGGCTGCGGCTCAGCTCAATCTGATCCTGCCGCCGAGAGATAATCCGCTGCGCGCATCGATAGACGAGGCCGCTACCCGCGCCGGTATTGGCCTGAATGTGACGATGGAGATAGACGGGCAGGATACGATCAAACGGGCCGTAAGCGCCGGCATCGGTGCGACGATCCTGTCATGGAATTCGGTTCAGCAGGAGGAGGAGGCCGGCCAGCTTGAGGCCGCGCATATAACCGATCCGGTTATTTATCGCTCCATCCATCTGCTGAAGGGCAGGGAGGTGGATGAGCGCACCTTCAGGCTGTTTCGGGACCTGCTGCGGTCGGTCGCAAGGCGCGAACCTTCTTTCAACCCATAAAAGATTTGTATGGGTAGTTTGAAAACTCGGTATTTGTGTTGTTGATGGCTTGTTCCTAGCCTCCCCGGTGAAAGCGTATCGGGGAGGAAAAGATATGCGTTTGAAGACATCTCTGCTTGGTGTGTTGGCGGCAGCGGGAATCTTTGCTGCGGGAGGGGCGGCGGCGGAATATCCGGAGCGGCCGGTGACGCTGGTCATCGGTTATCCGGCCGGTGGCGGCACCGATCTCCAGTCGCGGGCGCTGGTGCCCTATCTTGAAAAATATCTCGGCACATCGGTCGTGGTGGAAAACCGCGAAGGTGCCGGCGGGCTGATCGGCGCAACCTATATCGCCAATGCCAAGCCTGATGGCTACACCATCGGTGCGTTGAATTTTCCGTCCATGTATTCGCCGATCGTGCAGGGCAACGCCAGCTACAAGGAGGACGCCTTCACCCCGCTCGCAAACCAGATCGGCGGCGATCTGGCGCTGACGGTCAACAAGGTGTCGCCGATCAAGACCGCCAGGGAATTCGTCGAGGCGGCCAAGGCTAACCCGGTCGTCGTCGGCGTGACCGGCATCGGCCATCCGAGCCAGATCACTGCGCTGCTGTTTGAAGATGCGGCGGGCGTGAAGCTGAACTTCGTGCCCTTCAATGGCGGCGGACCAGCAAGGCTCGCCATGCTTGGCAACCACGTCACGCTCGGTTTCATGAACCTCAACGAGGTTTTTGCCGACAATCGTTCCGGCGCACTTCGTGTACTGGCCACATCAGGTACCGAGCGCTCGCCGCTGTCGCCTGACGTGCCGACCTTCAAGGAAGCCGGCTACGATGTTCAGTTCAGCCTGCTTGCCGGTTTCGGTGCGCCGAAAGGTCTGCCGGCGGATGTGGAGGCAAAGTTGGTCGATGCCTTCCAGAAGGCGCTAGAGGACCCGGATTATCTTGCCGACGCCAAGAAGCGCGAACTGACCACGCTGCCGCTGACGCAGGCCGAATTTGCCGAGGCGCTCAAGAAGGGCAACGCCAATCTGGCCGAGCTCTGGAAAAGCAAGCCCTGGACAAAATAAGCGGCCGGTACCGACCGCTTCTCTCACCCCTAATCAAAATGACGCTTGGGCCGCGTTTGGTCCGGGCATGACCCACTGTTGAAAGGAACCCGGCCAATGGCCCATGTCATCCGCAATTTCCAGCGCCCTTCCAAGGCCGATGTCGAGGCGATCAGTAAGTTCAGCCCCGCCACCATTCATGAGGCGCAGGGCAAGCTCGGCGCTCTCGATTATCGTATCAAGCCGATCAAGCCGGGCCTGAAAATCTGCGGCCCTGCGATCACCGCGAAATGCCATATCGGCGATAATCTGATGATTTTCGAGGCCATCAATCTGGCAAAGCCCGGTGACGTGCTGGTCATCGATGGCGGTGACAATCCCAATCAGGGGGGCTTTGGCGATGTGCTGGCTGCCGCCTGCATCGGCAAGGGCATTGTCGGCTTCGTGGTCAGCGCCGCCGTGCGTGATGGCAAGGGGCTGCGCGAGATCGGCTTCCCCGTGTTTTCGCTCGGCCTTTGCATGAAGGGCACCTCCAAGGACACGCTCGGCACCATCAACCATCCGGTGGTGGTGGGCGGCGAATTGATCAGCCCCGGCGATATCGTCTGCGGTGATGATGACGGCGTTGTCGTCGTTCGCGAGAGCGATATCCCGAAACTCGTCAATGCCTGCCGGGAGCGCGACGATCACGAGAACCACATGATGGAACTGCACCGTCAGGGCAAGATGGATATCGAGGATCGCTACGAAATGATGCGTTCGAAGGGATGTGTCTGGGCCGATTAAGCCAGCAATCCGGCATCTGAATACGCCGTGTCGGGAGGTGCGGCGTATTCTCAGTGTGGAGGGGAGATAATCATGGCCGAACACGGCTCGAAACTGACGGCGAATATTCTGTCCGGGGCTTTCTTTCTGGTGGCCGCCGCGGGGCTTTATTACGGCGCGCGGCCGCTGAGCATGGGCACTAATTTCCAGCCCGGACCCGGCTATATGCCGACGGTCATCGCGGCTTTGATGTTCGCACTCGGCATCGCGCTGCTTTTGCAGGATTTGCTGGGAAAGACACCGTCCGAAGCCTGGGTGGCGCCGAAAATGCGTCCGTTTCTGGCGGTCGCCGGCATTGTCGGTTTTGCGCTGCTGATCGAGCCATTGGGCTTCATTGCCGCCGCTTTCGTGCTGATCGTGCTCGCCTGCATCGCCTATGGCAGGATCCGGCCGGTTGAAGTTCTGCTACTTTCGGCAGTGCTCATCTTTGCCTGCATCCTCATTTTCGTTGTCGGCCTCGGACAGAGGATACCGTTGCTGCCATGACCGATCTTCTTTCCAATATTGTTCTCGGTTTTGGCGTGGCTGTCACGCCGATAAACCTTTTTTACTGTCTGCTCGGCGTCACGCTCGGCACGATGATCGGCATCCTGCCGGGCATCGGCCCTTCCGCCACCGTCGCGCTGCTTCTGCCCATCACCTATACGATGCCGGATACGGCGGCGCTGATCATGCTCGCGGGCATTTTTTATGGCGCGCAATATGGCGGCTCGACAACGGCGATTCTCGTCAACCTGCCGGGCGAATCCTCGTCCGTCGTCACCTGCATCGATGGTTATGCAATGGCCCGGCAGGGCAGGGCGGGTGTGGCGCTGGCCACGGCGGCGCTCGGGTCGTTTTTTGCCGGCACGGTGGCGACGGTCTTGATCGTCGTTGTCGCAAAGCCGCTTTCTGCCGTTGCGCTCGCCTTCGGGCCGGCCGATTATTTCAGTCTCGTGATCTTCGGGTTGCTGTTTGCCGTGTTCCTGTCGAGCGGATCACCGGTCAAGGCGGTCGGCATGGTCGCCTTCGGTATCGCCCTCAGCCTCGTCGGCATAGATCCGACTTCCGGCGAGCAAAGGTTTACCTTCGGCATGGCGGAACTGTTCGACGGCATCGATTTCGTGGTGCTTGCCATCGGGCTTCTCGGCGTCAGCGAAATTCTCTTCAACCTGCAGCAGGGCGTGGAGCGGGATGCAGGGGCAGCAAAGACCGGATCGCTGATGCCGACCCGGCAGGATTTCAAACAGGCTTTTCCCGCCGTGTTGCGCGGTACCGCGCTCGGCTCTTTCCTCGGCGTGCTGCCCGGTGGTGGTGCGATCATGAGTTCGTTCGCGAGTTATGCGCTGGAACGCAAGATCGCCAAGGACCCGTCCCGGTTTGGCAAGGGCGCAATTGAAGGGCTGGCGGGGCCGGAAAGCGCCAATAATGCCGGCGCGCAGACCTCCTTCATTCCGCTTCTGACGCTCGGCATTCCCGCCAACGGGCTGATGGCGCTGATGGTCGGTGCGATGATGATCCAGGGCATTACACCGGGACCTGAAGTCATGCAGTCGCGGCCAGACCTTTTCTGGGGGCTGATCGCCAGCATGTGGGTGGGCAATCTGCTGCTTCTGGTGTTGAACCTGCCGCTGATTGGCATCTGGGTTCGCCTTCTCGGCATTCCCTACCGGTTTTTGTGCCCCGCCATTTTGATGTTCTGCGCCATCGGCGCCTATGGCCTGTCTTACAGCGTCGTCGATGTTCTGTTCTGCGCGGTCTTCGGCATCGTCGGCTTCTTCCTGCGCAAGATCGGCTGTGAGCCGGCACCTCTGGTGCTGGGCTTCGTGCTTGGTCCGCTTCTGGAACAGAACATGCGCCTCGGGCTGCTGATCTCGCAGGGAAGTTTTTCGACATTCGTCACCCATCCGATCAGCGCCACCCTGCTGGCTTTGTCTGCCATCGTCGTCATCATGATGGCGATGCCGGCGATCATGCGCCGCCGCGAAGTGGTGTTTCAGGGTGACGAGGACTGACAATCAATCGAGCCGGCAATGCCGGTCAATCAAAGGTGAACCATGCATATTCTGATAATCGGCGCGGCCGGAATGATCGGCCGTAAATTGACGCAACGCCTTACCGCGGACGAAACGCTTGGCGGTGTGAAGATCAGCCAAATGACGCTGACGGATGTTTTCGAGCCGGTTGCGCCGGAAGGTTTTGGCGGCACGGTGACCCTCGAGCGTAACGATCTGTCGAACGCCGGCGTAGCCGAAAAGCTGATCGCAAAACGGCCGGATGTGATCTTCAATCTCGCCGCCGTGGTTTCGGGCGAAGCGGAGGCCGATTTCGATAAGGGCTATCGCATCAATCTCGATGGCGGACGTTCGCTGTTCGAAGCCATTCGTCTGGAGCATCAGAAGGACGGATACCGGCCGCGCGTGGTGTTCTGCTCGTCGCTTGCCGTGTTCGGCTCGCCATTCCCGAAGGTGATCGGCGATGAGTTCCTGACGGCTCCGCTGACCAGCTACGGTACGCAGAAGGCGATCGTGGAGCTTTTGCTCGCGGATTATAGCCGCCGTGGTTTCTTCGATGGCGTCAGCATCCGCTTGCCCACCATCTGCATCCGCCCCGGCAAGCCGAACGCGGCCGCCTCCGGCTTCTTCTCCAATATCCTGCGCGAACCGCTGGTGGGCCAGCAAGCGGTGCTGCCGGTTGCCGATACCGTGCGCCACTGGTTCGCTAGCCCGCGTTCGGCCGTCGCCTTCCTGCTGCGCGCCGCGACCGCCGATCTTTCCGGGCTTGGCGTTCGTCGCAATCTCATCATGCCGGGGCTTTCGGCCACGGTTGCCGACGAGATCGAGGCTCTGCGCGCCTTCGCCGGCGAAAAGGCGGTGGCGCTTATCAAGCGTGTTCCCGACGAGCGGATCATCCGGATCGTCGACGGCTGGGCCGAGGATTACGATCCGCAGCTCGCTCTGTCGCTCGGCTTCCGGGCGGAAACATCCTTTGCCGAAATCATTCAGGCGCATGTGGAAGATGAACTGGAAGGGAAAACGGCATGAGTGGGGGAAAGATCGCACTCGTCACGGGTGGAGGAACAGGAGTCGGCAAGGCGATTGCCGAGGCGCTTCTGGAAGATGGTTACAGCGTTGCGATCACAGGGCGGCGGCGTGAGGTTCTGGACGCCGCTGTCGGCGAATGGCGCGAACATCGAGACCGCGTTCTGGCCGTCACGGCCGATATTTCCGTTCCGGCCGATGTCGAACGGTTGTTCGCCGAGGTCACCGGTCGTTTCGGCCGTCTCGATCTTCTGGTCAACAACGCCGGCATGTCGGCACCGGCGGTCCATATCGAAGACGTGCCGTTCGAAACCTGGAACGCGGTGGTCGGGGCCAACCTCACTGGCGCTTTCCTCTGCACGCAGGCGGCGTTTCGCCAGATGAAAGCGCAGTCACCACAAGGCGGGCGCATCATCAATAATGGCTCGATTTCGGCCACCACGCCGCGTCCGCGGTCCGCACCTTACACCTCGACCAAGCACGCCATTTCCGGGCTTACAAAATCGGCCGCTCTGGACGGTCGGGCGTTCAACATCGCCTGCGGGCAGATCGATATCGGTAATGCCAGCACCGAGATGACCCGCGCCATGGCGACCGGCGTGTTGCAGGCGGATGGCAGCACCGCCATTGAGCCGACCATCGACGCCGGCATCGTCGCCAAGGCCGTGGTGCACATGGCCTCGCTGCCACTTGAAGCGAATGTGCTGACCATGACCGTGATGGCGAGCGGCATGCCTTTTATCGGTCGTGGGTAAGGAGTGCGCATGAAGCCCGATCTTCTGCAAACCTATCCGCTCCAGCCACAGATAGAAGCCGAACTGCAAAAGCGCTTCCGGGTCCATCGATGGCACGAAATATCCGACAAACAGGCGTTTCTGCAGGCGGAGGCGGCGTCGATAAAGGCTGTCGTTACCGGCGGCCATATCGGGGTCGCACCTGAACTCGCTGCCTGCCTGTCCGCTCTTGAAATCGTCGCGATCAACGGCGTCGGCTTTGACAAGGTCGATCTCGATCAGGCCCGCGCACGCGGCTTCAGGGTGACGAACACACCGGATGTGCTGACCGAAGATGTGGCCGATCTTGCCATCGGTCTTTGTGTCGTGCTGCTGCGCCAACTCGTCAATGCGGACTACCATGTCCGCTCCGGCGCATGGAAAAGAAGCGAGATGCCGCTCGGCAACAAGGCCTCGCGGCGGCGTTACGGCATTTACGGGCTTGGCCGCATAGGTCGTGCCATTGCGGTACGGTTGGAGGCTTTTAATGCGGAAATCTCCTATTTCAGCCGACAGAAGCAGGACGTGGCCTATGAATATCATTCGACAGCGGTGTCACTCGCGAGTGCGTGCGATGTCCTGATCGTCGCAGCGGCGGCGACGTCGGAGACGAAACATGTCGTCAACCGAGAGGTGCTGGAGGCGCTGGGGCCGGACGGGGCCCTCGTCAATGTCGCCAGAGGATCGCTCGTCGATGAAAAGGCGCTGGTCGATATTCTCATGGCGGGTGGGTTGAAAGGTGCGGCGCTCGATGTCTTCGAGAACGAACCGCACGTTCCCGAGGCACTGTTCGGCATGCGCAATGTGGTTCTCACACCGCATATCGGCGCTGCGACCCATGAAACGCGGCTGGAAATGGGCGCTCTGGTTCTCGCCAATCTCGACGCTCATTTTGCGGGGAAAGATTTGCTGACGCCGGTCGTCTAGGCGATTTCGCCGCTTCGGGCGGTGGCGCGGCGGTTGTGCCTTTTCGCCGGCCGGACTGATGCAGTGTCGAAAGTAGCGCGCGCATCCATCATCCATACAAGTTGCTTATTACTCCAAAAAAAATCGGTCTTAGGCAAGCGATGAAAGCTTCACTAATGTTTGGTCAACGATAGGGGACAAACATGCCATTCTCAGACTACAAGACCGCACTCGTGACCGGCGCATCTTCCGGAATTGGCGCCGCCGTTGTCGAGCGCCTTTGCCGTGAGGGGCTGGAAGTCCATGCGGTTGCCAGAAGTGCGGATGCTCTTAATCAGTTGGCGAAGCGCACGGGCTGTTTTGCTCATGTCATTGATGTGACGGACCGGCCGGCGCTTGCGAAGCTCACCAGTGAGGTTGCATTCGATGTCCTCGTCAACAATGCCGGCGTCGACCGTCCGAAGAAGTTTCTGGAAGCGGATGAAAGCGATATCGATCTGCTGATCGACGTCAACCTGCGCGCCGTGCTGCATCTGTGCCGCATGGTCGTGCCGGGCATGGTGGCGCGCGATCGTGGCCATGTCATCAACATCTCTTCCATTGCCGGCAACTATAATTTCGGCGGCAACTCCATCTATCATGCCAGCAAGGCGGGCGTGGCGATGCTGTCCAACCAGCTGCGCATCGATGCGTTCGGCAAACGCGTGCGGGTAACGGAAATCTGCCCCGGCCGCGTCGCGACCGACATATTCAACCATGTGCACGGCGATGATCCGAGCATTCGCGAGCGCTTCATCGATGGTTTCGAGCTACCGCAGGCATCCGATATCGCCGATGCGATTGCCTTTGCCATCGCTGCACCCGTGGCCATGAATATCGGCCACATGGAAATTACCCCGACGCTTCAGGTCATGGGTGGGTTGCAGACTGCCAAGCCACAGACGGTTGAAAGTCGGCCGATTGAAACTCGACCGGCTGAAAATAAAGCCGCGGCGGGCGGAGCCGGAGGAAAAGTCGCGTGAGCGGTTTTGACCTTTGGGCAATCCTGAGCAATGCGGACTATGTCTCGATGCTTTTGCATGGCATCCAGATGACGTTCATCATCTATGCCGGCTCATGGCTGCTCGCCATGTCGCTGGCCATTGTGCTGCTTGCCATTCGCCTGTCACCTTTCCGCTTCGGTGATCCGCTGGTGGCGGCCTATGTTTCCTATCACCGCAACGTGCCGACACTCGTGCAGCTGATGCTGTGGTATTTCGGCGTCTTCACGCTGCTGCCAAGCGGATTGGCCAACTGGCTTTCCAGCCACAATGCCGAAGCGATCTTCGCAATTATCGGTCTCGGCCTCTGTCAGGCAGCCTATTTCAGCGAAGATCTGCGCTCCGGCGTGCGTTCCATCAATCCCGGCCAGATGGAAGCGGCGCGTGCGCTCGGACATAGCTATGTCTCGGCGATGCGTTTCGTCATCATGCCGCAGGGCGTTCGCAATGCACTGCCGCCGCTGATCAACCACAGTACCTCGCTGTTCAAGAACAGCAGCCTTGGTGTCCTGATCGGCGCACCGGAGCTCACCCATGCGGTCAAGGAAGTCGAAAATCTCAGCTTCCGGACATTTGAAGTCTATCTCGTCGCCACCGTGCTTTATCTGTTCTTCTCGCTGCTGATCATGGGTCTCGGAGCCTATATCTCCATGCGTGCCGATCCACTGCGGAGGGCACGGGCATGATCCATGACATGATCGCAATCGTGCAGGATTACTGGCTGCTTCTGCTGATTGGCCAATATCCCAACGGGCCGCTGGGCGGCCTTGCCAACACGCTCATCCTGTCGGCGCTCAGTATCGCGCTCGCCTTTCCCGTCAGCATCCTGATGGCGCTGGCGCGGCTGTCGAAATGGCGGCTCCTGCGCTGGCCAGTCACCGCCGTGGTGTATTTCACCCGTGGCGTGCCGCTGCTGATGCTCATCCTCTGGAGCTATTTTCTCGTTCCGTTGTGGACCGGTGCAGATGTGCCGAGCTTCGTTACCATGCTGGCAACACTCGTCATCTATCAGGGCGCTTTCATGAGCGAGGTTGTGCGCGCTGGCATCGTATCGCTTGGGGCCGGACAGATGGATGCGGCGCGGGCGCTGGGGCACGGATATTTCAGCGCGATGCGCTATATCATCCTGCCGCAGGCGCTCTACAACATGATCCCGAGCCTCATTTCGACGTTCGTGTCCACCATCAAGGACACGACGCTTGGTTATGTCATCAATGTGCCGGACCTGACTTTTGCGGCGAACCAGGTGAACAACCAGCTCCTGACACAGCCTTTCCAGGTCTTCCTCATTCTGGCGCTGGTTTATTACATCATCTGCTGGTCGCTGACCCATGTCGCCAATCTTCTCGAGCGGCGCATCGCCCGCCGGCGGGCAGGCCCGCGCGGCAAGCTCGCGGCAGACGCACCGGCCCCCGCCAATATCGTTACGGAGCAGCTATGACCGCGCCAGTTTCCGCCACTCAGGAATACACCATCACGCTTTCGCAGGTCTGCAAAAGCTATGGCGATTATCAGGTGCTCAAGGATGTCAACGAAAACGTCACCCGTGGCGAAGTCGTTGTCATCTGCGGGCCGTCGGGCTCCGGCAAGTCCACCCTCATCCGCACGATCAACCGCCTGGAGGAAATCAGCAGCGGCTCGATCATGCTGGATGGCAGGAACATTCATGCCCAGATGCGCGCAAAGGAGCTGAATGCACTGCGCAGCCGGGTGGGTTTCGTCTTCCAGAGCTTCAACCTCTTCCCGCATCTTTCAGTGGTCGAGAATGTCTCCATGTCGCCGATCCGGGTGAAGGGCGTTTCTCCGGCTGTTGCCCATGACAAGGCGCTGAAGCTTCTTGATCGCGTTGGCCTGGCCGACAAGGCCAGCTCCTACCCGGCCCAGCTCTCCGGTGGCCAGCAGCAGCGCGTCGCCATCGCGCGGGCGCTTGCCATGGAACCGCCGGTCATGTTGTTCGACGAACCGACCTCTGCGCTCGACCCGGAAATGGTCGGCGAAGTGCTCGCTGTCATGAAAAGCCTCGCTGCCGAAGGCATGACCATGCTCTGCGTCACCCATGAAATGGGCTTTGCCCGTGAAGTGGCCGACCGCATCTGGTTCATCGACGCCGGGCGCATTCTCGAAACCGCCAAACCGAACGAGTTTTTCAAAAATCCGCAACACCCGCGTGCTCAGCGCTTTCTCGCTGATCTCAGGCACTAGGGCGGAGCTGGCGACAAATATGAGCGGTTTCGCAAAAAAAACGCTCCGGACTGAATTACCAACCCAACCTCTATAATAACAGGGAGAACTGAAATGAACTGGAAGACAATTACGCTTACCGCTGCGCTTGCCACCTCGGCAGCAGTCATTCCGGCCAAGGCCGACCAGCTCGACACGATCATGGCGAACAAGACGTTGCGTTGTGCCACTTTCGCCGACGTGCCGCCTTTCGCCTCGCCGGATCCGAAGACGCGCGAAATGGCGGGCTTCGACGTTGACCTCTGCGGCGCCATCGCCAAGGAACTCGGCGTCAAGGCCGAGGTCAAGCCGGTGTCGGTTGAAGCGCGCGTCCCCGAAGTCAAGCTCGGCCGCGTCGATCTCTCGGTCGCCAACCTTGCCTATACCCAAAGCCGTGCAGAACAGATCCAGTTCAGTGACCCTTATTACCTGGCTAAGGAAATGCTGATCGTTCCGGTTGATGACCCCGGCACCAAGAAGTCCGATTTTGTCGGCCAGCGCATCGCGTCCAGCAAGGGCTCGACATCGGAGCTCTCCGTCAAGCTCAACAAGTCCGAGCCGCTGACGTTCCAGGATACGGCGTCTGCCTATCTCGCCGTTCAGCAGGGCAAGGCGCGTGGCATCGTCGGAAATACCATGACGATGACCAAGTTCGTCAACGAATCCAAGACCAAGGGCAAGCAGATGCGGATGATCGAAGAGCCGATGCTCTTCCAGCCTATCGGCATTGGCATGGCCAAGGACAATCCGGCGCTGACCGCCAAGATCAACGAAATTCTCCGCAAGCTCGATGCGGATGGCGAGATCAATCGCATCTGGGACAAGTGGCTTGGCCCGAACACCGAATACAAAATGACGCGCACTGACAAGGTTGTGCCTCTGTCCGAACTGAAGTTCGATCCGATCCCCTGAGCTTCGGCTCAGCTTCAGTCATCATTCCATTTATCCAACATCATCATCGGTCGGCGAGATGTTCTCGCCGACGGTTTCAACGTGGGAGGTTTTCATGATCCACATTAAAGATATCGCGCAGCGTCCGGCCAAGGCCGATGTCGAGGCCCTTGCCAAATTCTCTCCTGCGACGATCCATGAGGCGCAGGGGCGTCGTGGCGCATTGTCTTCGCGGCTGAAGCCGGTCGATTATCGCATGAAGCTCTGCGGCCCGGCCTTCACGGTCAAATGTGCGCCGCGCGACAACATTATGCTGCAGCTCGCCATCAACTATGCCAAGCCGGGTGACATCATTGTCGTTTCCGCCGGTGAATATGAAGAAGCGGGTTCCTTCGGCGATGTGCTCGCCAATGCCTGCCTCGCAAAAGGCATCGGCGGTCTGGTGACCGATACCGGCGTGCGCGACACTCTGCAGCTGCGAGATCTCGGCTTTCCCGTCTTTTCGCTCAGCGTCTGCATCAAGGGCACGGTCAAGGAGACCATTGCCGCGGTCAACGATCAGGTGATCGTCGGCGGCGAAATCATCAATCCGGGCGATATCATCGTCGGTGATGCCGACGGTCTTGTCGTCGTCCGACGCGAAGAAGCGCAGGAATCGGCGAAGCTTTCGCAGGCCCGCGAAGATGCCGAGGCCGGTTACATCGAAGCCTACAAGCAGGGCAAATCGGTGATCGAGGTCAGCAAGCTCGAGGCTGTGCTGAAAGCCAAGGGCCTCGTGGTCGATATCTGAGACAAATCCAGGGAAATGGCCTGGCGGCAATAACCGCCATGCCGAACCCCCATGGGAGGAGCGAATATGAAAGCGGTTGTCATCCACGCGGCCAAGGATTTGCGGATTGAAGAACGGGAGGCGGAGCAGCCCGGGCCCGGACAGGTCGAGGTCGCCATCGAGGCGGGTGGTATCTGCGGCTCCGACCTGCATTATTACAATCACGGCGGCTTCGGCACCGTGCGGGTGCGGGAGCCGATGATCCTTGGCCATGAGGTCGCCGGCACCATCAGGGCTTTGGGAGAAGGCGTTTCCGGTCTTGCCGTCGGCGACCGCGTTGCCGTGTCGCCGAGCCGGCCCTGCAACCATTGCGAATTTTGCCTGAAGGGCCAGCAGAACCAGTGCCTGAACATGCGCTTTTATGGCTCCGCCATGCCGATGCCGCATATTCAGGGCGCATTCCGCCAGCGCCTCGTTGCCGAGGCCTATCAGTGCCACAAGGTGCGCGACGGTATTTCCATCCATGAAGCGGCCATGGCTGAACCCTTTGCAGTGACGCTGCATGGTGTCAATCGCGCTGGCGCATTGACCGACAAGCGTGTTTTGGTCACCGGCTGCGGGCCCATCGGCGCGCTTGCCATCATCGCTGCCCGCGCCCATGGCGCCCGGGAAATCGTTGCGACCGATGTCATGGATGCGGTTCTGCAAAAGGCGCTTGCCGTCGGCGCCGACCGTGTCATCAATGTTGCCAGCGACCCGGATGCGTTATCAGCCTATTCGGCGAACAAGGGCTACTTCGATGTGCAATTTGAAGCCTCCGGAAACGAAAGGGCCGTCCGGTCGGGTCTCGAAGCGCTGAAACCGCGCTCCACGGTGGTTCAGCTCGGGCTCGGCGGTGATGTGTCCATTCCCCAGAACATGGTGGTCGCCAAGGAAATCGAGATGAAGGGCACGTTCCGTTTCCATGAGGAATTTGGACTTGCCGTCGATTTCATCAACCAGCGCCGCGTCGACCTGAAGCCTCTGCTGACCGGCACCTTCCCGTTGGAAGAGGCGGTCACAGCATTTGAAACCGCCGGTGACAGAAGCAAATCCATGAAAGTTCAGCTCGCCTTCTGATAGGTCCAATTTATGATCCGTAGACGGCTGCACGGTAACTTTCGGTGCGGCCGTTCATCCACCGGGATTAGCGATCATTCGGGCCGGGAACGAACAAAGCGCTGTTCCAGAACCTCGCTTCCCCATTGGCTACCAGGACGTTCTTCGACACAGGCGAAACCATGGGTCTCGTAAAGATGTCGGGCGGCCGAAAGGCCGTTGAATGTCCAAAGATGGGTTTCCGAAAAGGCCTTTTCATCCGCAAAGGCCAGAGCGGCTGCAAGCAGCCTGCGTCCGACACCGCCACCGCGAACACTGTCATCCACGATGAACCAGCGTAGATGCGCGTTGCCCGATCCAAGGTCTTCGCCGTCGATGGCGACGGAGCCGATAATCTCGTCGCCGCGCCGCGCCGTCCATATCGCATTTTGCGGTCTTTCGAGCCGGTTGCAGAAGGAGGCGAGGCCTTCGGCGACAACGGATTCGAAACGCTGGCCGAAGCCGGATGTCCGGGCGTAATAGAGCGCATGCATCTGTGTTATGTGGGCGATAATACCCGGCCGGTATCCTGAGACGATATCTATGGCGGGAGCGGCGGCATCGCCTCGGTCTCCCAGCGCATCGGCATAAAGGCGCAGCCCCGCAAGGATGGTGTTTGCATCCGCCGGTGTAAGCTGTGTCAGGGCGCCGGATACCTGCCGGTTGGCGAAGGTGTGAATGGCGCCGACCCGTTTTTGTCCCTTGTCGGCAAGAAACAGCAGCTTGATACGGTTATCCTGTTCGTCCGTCTTCTCCAGAATATCTCCTGACAGGACGAGTTTGCGAAGCATGCGGCTGACACTGGATTTTTCAAGCCGCAGAAGCTTTCCCAGATCACGCGCCGTAATTCCCGGGCACGTCTCGATCTCGATCAGGGCATGAACGGCGGAAGGTGGCAGATCGGTGCCTGCGAAATCGCCGCCCATGAAACCGAGTTCCCGGACAAGCCGGCGCGAGGTGAAGCGGATGTCATTTATGGGGAGAGACTGTTCGGACATATTAAACCCATTATAGTTGCATTGTGCAACGATAATCATACTCACCACGATCTGCCAAGTTCGGTCTTCTTTAAAATGCTGGATTCCTCCGGGAAATCGGGCAAGCTCCCGTTCAGGATCGTTGGCACGACTTCAGGAATGACCGCCATCGAGAAAAAAGCCATCCTCAAGCAGTCCGCGCGGAAGGTTTCGTACCATCGCGATGTGTAATTACCCGGCTATGGAGCAGACATACCCGATACGCCTCGCTTCTTCCGTTATGCCGTTCTCGCTGCGATGTTGCCCGTCGCCGTCCTCGGCATCACGACACCGCCGAATGAGTATCGCGCCGTCGGCATCGAGGCAGTCGATTGTGATGGGCCTATATCGGTTTTGATCCCTGCCGTGCCGGCACTTGCAGCCTATGCCATTATCGGCTGGGTGTTCCTGTCAGGTGCAAAGCGCCACCGTTCCCTGATCTCTGGCAGCATTTGTGTGGTGATATCCTTGGCGCTTATCTGGAATATCGGCGCAGCGCTGCTGGAACATCGACGAAACGCCGCGGAAATAGCCTGTGGTTACAGCGGGAAGCTGTAACCTTGCCTGGAAATGCGGAATACGGTTCTATCCGTGAAACCGCAGGTTCCGGCGCGTCAGCTGCTCGACAGTGGTGCAGCCCATCAGCTTCATGCCGCGCTCGATTTCGATGCGCATCATTTCCAGCGCCCTTTCCACCCCCGGCTGGCCGGCGGCAGCGAGCGGGAAAAGATAATAACGGCCGAGCCCCACAGCCTTTGCGCCCAGAGACAGCGCTTTCAGAACATGGGTCCCGCGCTGTACGCCGCCATCCATCATTACGTCGATCCGGTCGCCGACGGCATCAACAATTTCTGCCAGCTGGTCGAAGGCGCTGCGGGAACCATCGAGCTGGCGACCGCCGTGATTGGAGAGCACGATGCCGCTGCAGCCGATTTCGACAGCGCGCCGGGCGTCGTCAACCGACATGATGCCTTTGAGGCAGAAGGGTCCATCCCATTCTTTCACCATCTGCGCCACGTCATCCCAGTTCATGGAAGGGTCCAGCATCTCGGTGAAATAGCGGCTGATGGAGAGCGCCCCGCCATCCATTTTTATGTGGCCGTCGAGCTGCGGCAGGCTGAAGCGCTCATGCGTCAGATAATTGATGCCCCAGGCCGGCTTGATGGCGAATTGCGCGATGCCGGAGAGATTGAGCTTGAAGGGGATGGCAAAACCAGTGCGCTTGTCGCGCTCGCGGTTTCCGCCGGTAATGCTGTCCACGGTCAGCATCATCGTCTCGACACCGGCACTTTTGGCGCGCGCCATCATATCGCGGTTGAGGCCACGGTCCTTGTGGAAATAGAACTGATAGACCTGCGGCCCGCCGCTGATCCGGCGCGCTTCCTCAAGGCTGGTGGTGCCGAGGGAGGAGACGCCGAACATCGTGCCGAACTTTCCAGCCGCGGCCGCGACCGCCCGCTCTCCCTGATGGTGGAAGAGACGCTGCAGCGCCGTCGGGGAACAATAGACCGGCATGGAGAGCTTTTGCCCCATGACGGTGACCGACATGTCCACGTCGGACACACCGCGCAGCACATCCGGAACAAGATCGCAGTTTTCAAAGGCGGCCGTATTTCGCCGATACGTTACTTCGTCGTCGGCAGCGCCATCTATGTAGTTGAAGATCGGTCCGGGAAGACGCTGTTTGGCCATGCGGCGAAAATCATGGAAATTATAGCAGTCTTTGAGTTGCATCTGTCGCTCGACCGGTCCGGTTTGGAAGCCCTGAAAAGATTGCTCGAAACCTATACCGGGGATTTGGGGCGGGCAATCGGCTTGCCGACGATTTTCGCAGGCTCGAAGCATGAATAATTCAGAGGCGGGGCGGAAGCGCTAAACGGGGCCTGCAAGTTGTTCGGTGGAGACCGCATGCAGCGCTTTGCCAGTGCTGATGAAGCTTTCAATATTGCCGATCGTGGTATCCGCAATGTTTTTGAGGGCTTCCTCCGTGAAAAACCCTTGATGACCGGTTACCAGAACATTGGGGAAGGTCAGTAACCGTGCAAAGACATCGTCGCGCAGCACGTCATTGGAAAGATCTTCAAAAA
Organism: Agrobacterium sp. ST15.16.024; assembly: GCF_027956545.1. Lineage (NCBI taxonomy): Bacteria > Pseudomonadati > Pseudomonadota > Alphaproteobacteria > Hyphomicrobiales > Rhizobiaceae > Agrobacterium > Agrobacterium sp. ST15.16.024. The sequence goes on along the minus strand of NZ_JAQKGO010000002.1, from coordinate 637,798 downwards.
AAAGATCGGCCTCCTCCTCATAGACATCGATGCCGAGAGAACCGATCCTACCGTCTTTCAGACCCGTGATCGCGGCGCGCGTGTCGATGATTGCGCCGCGGCTGGTGTTGATGAGCATCACGCCTTTCTTGAGGAGGGGCAGCGTCTCCCTGCGGATCAGGTGCCTGGTCTCTGGCGTGAGCGGGCACATCAACGTAAGAATGTCCGATGTCCGGAACAATTCCTCCCGTGCCACATAGGCCATGCCCAGCGCCTCGCAATCAGGATTCGGCTGAAGATCGTGGCCGATGAGACGGCAGCCAAAACCGGCTGCAATACGCGCAAAAATCGCGCCGATCTTTCCAGTGCCGACGATGCCGATGGTCTTGCCGTGGAGATCGAAACCAAGCAAGCCATCAAGGGCGAAGTTGCCTTCGCGGACGCGGTTATAGGCGCGATGGATCTTGCGGTTGAGTGACAGGATGAGCGCCATCGTGTGTTCGGCAACCGCATAGGGCGAATAGGCGGGAACGCGAGCGATGGTCACGCCCAACTTTTCGGCGGCCGCGAGATCGACCTGGTTGAAACCGGCGCAACGCAGGGCGACGAGCTGCACGCCCATTTCCGTCAGCCTTTCGAGCACGGGCCGCGACAGGTCATCATTAACGAAGGCGCAGATGGCACCTGCTCCCTCCGCCAGGGCAACAGTTTCAAGCGACAGGCGCGCTTCGCAATATTGTATCCGCATGCCTGACTGGGCGGCGGCGTCAAGGAACTGCCTGTCATAGGGCTTGGCGCTGTAAACCACGATCCGCATCTGCTTCTCCAGTATCGAGTACGAAAGTTACCGTTGCGGAGACCCTGTGTCCGGTACGTGGCCTCAGCTGCGAAGGCCCGGTGCTTCCTGCCCGGTGCTTTCTACATATTCGGTGTAGCCGCCGCCAAATTGGTGAATGCCATCCGGGGTCAGTTCAAGTACCCGGTTTGAGAGGGCGGCGAGGAAATGGCGATCGTGGGAAACGAACAGCATCGTGCCCTCATAATCCGACAGGGCCTTGATCAGCATTTCCTTGGTATCGAGATCAAGATGGTTCGTCGGCTCGTCGAGTACCAGGAAATTCGGTGGATCGAAAAGCATGGCCGCCATCACGAGACGGGCTTTTTCACCGCCGGACAAAACGCGACAGCGTTTTTCGACATCGTCTCCGGAAAAGCCGAAACAGCCGGAAAGCGCGCGGAGCGGCGCCTGTCCGGCTTTTGGAAAACGTTCCTCCAGCCATTCCAGAATGGTGCTGTCGCCATCCAGAACATCCATGGCGTGCTGGGCGAAATAACCGAGCTTGACGCTGGCGCCGAGCGTGACATTGCCGGAATCCGGCGCGGTCGTGCCGGTCACCAGCTTCAGCAAGGTGGATTTTCCAGCGCCATTCACGCCCATGATGCACCAGCGCTCCTTGCGCCGCACCATGAAATCCAGCTCGCCATAGATCGTGCGGCTGCCATAGGCCTTGTTGACCTTTTTCAGCGCCACGACATCCTCACCCGATCTTGGGGCTGGGGCGAATTCGAAAGCGACCGTCTGGCGCCGTTTTGGTGGTTCGACGCGGTCGATCTTTTCAAGTTTCTTGACGCGGCTCTGCACCTGCGAGGCATGCGAAGCACGCGCCTTGAAGCGTTCGATGAATTTGATTTCCTTGGCGAGCATGGCCTGCTGGCGCTCGAATTGCGCCTGCTGCTGCTTTTCGTTCTGTGCCCGCTGCTGTTCGTAAAAGCCATAATCGCCGGAATAGGTGGTGAGGTTGCCGGCATCGATCTCGATGATCTTGGTGACGATACGGTTCATGAATTCGCGGTCATGCGAGGTCATCAACAATGCGCCGTCATAGTTTTTCAGAAAATCCTCAAGCCAGATCAGGCTTTCGAGATCGAGATGGTTCGACGGTTCGTCAAGCAGCATCACGTCCGGGCGCATCAAAAGGATGCGGGCGAGCGCCACACGCATCTTCCAGCCACCGGACAGTTTTGAAACGTCACCGTCCATCATTTCCTGGCTAAAGCTCAAGCCATCCAGAACCTCACGGGCGCGGCCCTCCAGTGCGTAGCCGTCAAGCTCTTCGTAACGCGCCTGCACTTCACCGTAACGTTCGATGATGGCGTCCATTTCGTCGATTCGGTCGGGATCGGACATGGCGGCTTCCAGTTCCCGCAGTTCCGCCGCCACTTTGCTGACCGGGCCTGCGCCTTCCATGACTTCGGCGACCGCGGAACGCCCGGACATTTCACCGACATCCTGATCGAAATAACCGACCGTCATGCCCTTTTCGACGACGACCTGTCCCTCATCGGGCTGCTCCTCGCCGGTCATCATCCGAAACAGCGTGGTCTTGCCGGAACCGTTCGGCCCGACAAGGCCGATCTTCTCGCCGCGATTGAGCGCAGCGGAGGCCTCGATGTAAAGAATGCGGTGACTGTTCGACTTGCTGATATTTTCGATGCGGATCATGACAGGGCCTATGAATGGGAGCGGCCCTCCTATGCCACGGGTCGCAGCCGCTGTCACCTGCCGCGCATGTCTTGTCAGCCATGCAGAACCCGGGAAGACTGGCCTCCGGGGCAAATACCCCGGAAGCGATATGTTTGCGTCTTCGCCTGCCGAATTTTCGTCAGTTCGTCAGCGTGGCTATGCTGCCGGCTGCCTTGCGGGCGATTTCGCCAAAGGCGGTGACAATCTGCTCCATGTTTTCGGGCGCGTAATAATTGTCGAGGCTGGAAGCGCAATATTGCAGCAGCGACTTGCCCTTGTCCGGCGCCATGAAGGCGACGCTGAAGATCTTGATCCCGTCTTTCTTGGCGGTCTCGCAGGTGGTGCGCACCGACTGGTCGATGCTGGAACTCCACGAGGAGCCGTTTCCAGTCATTTCACCGTCGGTCATGAGAACGATATAGCGTTCGAAGGATTCACTGCCTTTGTCTTTGTGTTCTTTCGCTTCGTAGGGGTTGGATTTTTTAAGAGCGTTATATGCGGCGGTCAGGCTGCTGCGGGCATCCGTGCCGCCGGTCGGAAATTCCGGAATCTGTTTATCGACATAAGTGACAACGCTGCTTGTACCCCAGTTGGTGGCCTGCGCCGGATAGGTCTCATGTGTATAGACTGACGCACCTGTGCGAACGAGCTGGGAACCACCGCTGGCGGTATAGGTCGGGTCGGCCTTGTTCAACGTTGCAACGAGAAAGCCGACCGCGGTTTTCAGCGATGTGGCCTTGTTGACGTAGCACGGGCTGGACGTAACCTGCGCTTCGCTTTTTCCCCAATTGCTGGAAGTATAATTCGGGCACGATTTTTTCGCGGCATTGATCGTATCGGTCTTGAAGGACATCGAACCGGAGCGGTCGAGCACCAGATACATGGATATCGGGGCGCCTTTGTTGACGGTGCTTTTTGCGGTGCCGGTCGCGGAAATATCGATAGTCTTCAGTCCAAAAAACCCGATCAGAGGATTGAGCTGCAGCTGACGGTTAATCGTGGTCTCGATGAAGTAGGTCTTGCCGCGCGCGTCTTCGGTTGACGAGATACTGACAGGAGAGTTCTTTTCGAGCTCCATCCTCTCTTCCTCCGTCAGGTTCTTTAGCTGTTGACTGGCGATGAAAGCCTTGGCGATTTCCTTGATTTGCTCGTCGGTGGCATCGCCTTCCTTCAGGCGTGCCTCGGTTGCTGCGGCGAGCGCTGCAGAATCCGCCGTGTTCTGCAGGTCGGCTTTCACCTGCATCACATTTGCCAGCTCCAGGCCGGCTCCGGCCACGCCCAGCAACATCGGCAGCAATATTGCCGTCATGATGCCGAAATTACCGCTGGTATCGGTAAGGAAACGGCGCTTCAGTTTTTTGTCTGTGGAGGCAGTCATGATGGGGCTCACCGATTAGAATATGCGACTGAGCGCAGAAAACCCGTAAAGGATATAAAATCCGCTAACACGAAGATTATAATTTTATGAATCGTTCAAATTGGTGCAGTTTTTGAAGTATTTTTAAGAATTAATTGGTTGGAAGATTGAAATAACACATATTGTATCATTGCTGGACGGGAACCACATCCACCGCCTGTTTTATCTGCTGGTTGCCGTAGCTCTTCAGGACCCCGATCACCGGTGCGACATCCGAATAGTCGCGGCCATAACCGACGACGATGTGGTCGCAGCCGGCCACGATATCATTGGTGGGGTCGAGTTCCAGATAACCGGCCGCTTCTCCGCACCAGATGCGGACCCAGGCATGCATGGCATCGGCGCCTTCCAGCCGTTCCTTGCCAGGCGGAGGAATGGTGCGCAGGAAACCGCTGACATAACCGGCGGGAATGCCGAGGCTGCGTAGCGCCATGATCATGATATGCGAAAAATCCTGGCACACGCCGCGCTTCAATTTAAAGGCTTCCGATGGTGTCGTATCCACGGTTGTCGCCTCGCCATCATAGGTGAAGTCCTTGTGGATGCGTTTGCACATGGCCAGCGCGATTTCGCGGATCGTCATTCCCGGTTTCAGCAACTCCCGCGCATAGGCGGATATTGCCGTGTCCACTCCTATTCTGGGGCTCGCGCCAATGAAATGGTGTGGTGACTGGAAATCGATCGACCAGACATCGGCAAGGTTCTGCGGCAGGCGGGAAAGCTCGGGTGAAAAATCTGCCGTCATGGCCGGCGCTTCCACCATCACACGCGCCTGCATGCGGATATCCAGCTTTTCATGCGGCGCGCGCAGATGCACAGACGTGGCCGATTGATGAAAGAAATCGTCAAAGACGGCACGTTCTTCCGGCACGGGCGAAACATCGATGGAACCTGCGACCAGTCTCTGCCGACCCGGGATCGACAGAGGCAGCACACGGATAATGTGGCGTGCGCCATGGGCCGGCGTGTCGTAGGTGTAACCCATATGCAGGGAAAGATCGTAAAGCATAGGGTTATCCGAGATATGTGCGGGCCAGAACATCGGACAGATGTTCCATGTCGGTTTCAAGCTGGCGATAGATCGCACCATTCATGTTTTCCGGCGTCATGACGGCGAGCCCGGAATGAAGACGCATCGTTTCGCGGTAAAATGGCGACATCTGGCCGTTCACAAAGGCATTTGGAAGCTGCTCCACCTCGGTGCGGATTTCGTTCAACTGGAACAGGATCGAGCGCGGATTGAGCGGATCAAGTGCCAGAAGATCGGTGACCGTCAACCCCGCCGTGGCGACATTGTAGCGGCGGCGATGGGTCATGACGCTGTCGCCGATTTCGAGCAGCATGTCATAGGAACCATCAGGCGCGTCCGGCCCGGTCATGTGGCCGAGAAGCCGTGTCATGTGCAGGCCGCGTTCAAGATAACGGCCGATCGACAGGAAACGCCAGCCGGTGAAACGGTACATGTTTTCGTGCACGAGACCGGCAAAGCCGGCAAGCTTGCGCAGCAGGATGGTCATGGCGTGGGTAGCATCGTCGCCGGGCGCCACTTTCGCGTGGAAACGGCGGGCGGTCTTGGCAAGGTCGTTCAGCGCCAACCATCCATCGGGTGAAAAGCGGTCGCGGATATTGCTGGCGGAATAAAGCGCGCTGTTAATGTTGTTCAGCAGGCTTTCCGGCACGGCATCGTTCATCTCCACGTCAAGCGCTTCGAGATACCGCGTCACATGGGCGAGCAGGGGTTGGCGCGGATCGGCCGATTCAGCATAACGCCCGTGCCAGGCGCGCAGGATGCGTAACGCGCCTTCAGAACGTTCGATATAACGGCCGAGCCAGAAGAGGTTGTCGGCAGCCCTGCTGGGCAGGCTGCCCGGCATGTTGCGGGTAAAGCTCTCTTCCGCCGGCAGAAGCGTGGTGCGTTCCACCGGTTTTTCGCTGACGATCCAGACATCCGCGGCGCTGCCACCCGATTGCATGGCAATGGCGGAAACGTCATCGCCGCTTCCAATTCGGGCAAAGCCGCCCGGCATGATCTGCCAGCCATTCTGCGTGCGGGCGGCAAAGACGCGAAGGCTCATCGGGCGCGGTACGAGCTTGTTGCCGATATAGGCCGGCGTGGTTGAAAGCTTCACAACTTCCTGGCCCACCAGCCTGTGGCCGTCAGAGGCAAGCCAGTCGCTGATCGATTCCTTCGCTGTCTCGCGCAAGGACGAACCGAGTACGGATTGGCCGTTATCGTCGAAGAAGGGCAGGCGGGAATAGGCCGGGCCGATGACCATGCCTTCGATATTGCCGGCAACGTGGCGGCGTTCGGATTCCTGTCCGCACCACCAGGTAGCGATCGACGGCAGCTTCAACTCCTCGCCCAGAAGGTGGCGGCAGATGCGCGGCATGAAGGCAAGCAGTGCCCGCGTTTCGAGAATGCCGCTGCCGAGGGCGTTGACGATGGTGAGTGCTTCGTTGCGTAGTGCCTGCACCATGCCGGGCGTGCCGATATGGGATTGCTGGTTGAGTTCCAGCGGATCGGAATAGGAAGCGTCGAGACGCCGCCAGAGCACACCGATCGGCTTCAACCCGGCCACGGTTCGAACCATGACGCGGCCGTTGACGACGGTGAGGTCCTCACCCTCCAGCAGCATGAAGCCGAGATAACGGGCGATATAGGCGTGTTCGAAATAGGTTTCGTTGGCGGGGCCGGGCGTCAGCACCGCGATGCGGTCGTCCGGGTGCTTTCTGTGGGCCTGTAGCGTGTCGCGGAAAGCGCCGAAAAACGAGGCCAGCCGGTGAACATGGGTTTCGGCGTAAATATCGGACAGTGCGCGGGTGGTGGCTACCCGGTTTTCCAGCGCGAAACCAGCGCCGGAAGGCGCCTGCGTCCGGTCGGCCAGCACCCACCAGTTTCCATCAGGTCCGCGTCCTATTTCGAACGAGCAGAAATGCAGGTAATGGCCGCTTGCCGGTTTGACGCCAACCATCGGCCGTAAGTATTCCGGATTGGAAGCGATCAGCGCCGGCGGCACGTAACCTTCGTTCACGAGCCGGTTCTCGCCATAAAAATCGGCAACCATGGCCTCCAGAAGATCGGCGCGCTGTTTCAGCCCCTCGGAGAGAACCGTCCATTCCCTGTCATCGATCAGTACTGGAATATGCGAGATCGGCCAGTTTCGCTCGCTGCTGCCCTTGCTGTAATCGCGGTAGAACACGCCTGCGTCGCGTAGATAGCGGTCGGTGCGGGCAAAGCGCTCGTGCAGTTCGCGTTCGGACATGCGCGAGAGCGCACCGAGCAGGTGCTTCCAGACCGGCCTCACCTTGCCGTCGGTATCGAGCATTTCGTCGGCCACGCCCGGCAAGGTGGAATAGCCAAGCCCGCGCGGTGGTGCGCCGGTTTCCGTCTTGCGTTCCGTTGCCGGGGCTTTGGACAATTTAAACTCCGTATGGCCGACGCAGATCGAGCGTCAGCGGAAATTCTGGCGACACGGTTTCCGCATGAAGCGGATATTGTCCTGCCGTATGTCCCCATGGTTCGAAACGGGCAAGGCGGCGTGCCTCGGCCTCGTTGCCGTTGACGGGAAACGTCTCGTAATTGCGCCCGCCCGGATGAGCAACATGATAGATGCATCCGCCGATCGATCGTCTCGACCATGTATCATAAATGTCAAAGGTCAAGGGTGAATTGACGGGCAGAACGGGATGCAGGCCGGAAGCCGGCTGCCATGCCTTGAAGCGCACGCCGGCAACCGCGACGCTGCGGTTCTCCGTCGGGATCAGCGGAACGGCGCGGCCGTTGCATGCAACGGCGTAACGCGCTGGGTTGGAGGTTTCCAGCCGTACCTGCAAACGCTCGACCGAGGAATCGACAAAACGCACGGTTCCGCCGATGGCGCCCTGTTCGCCCATCACATGCCAGGGTTCCAGCGCCTGACGCAACTCCAGTTTCGAGCCTTCATATTCCACTTCGCCGAAGAAGGGGAAACGGAACTCCTGCTGGGCGGTGAACCACTCGGGTTTCAGATCGAAGCCGTTTTCCCTGAGATCGGCGAGCACATCCAGAAAATCCGCCCAGATGTAATGCGGCAACATGAAGCGGTCGGCGAGCGCCGTGCCCCAGCGCACGAATTTGCCGCCGGTGGGGTTTTTCCAGAGGCGAGCGATAAGCGCGCGCACCAGCAATTGCTGGGCCAGCGACATGCGGGCGTTCGGTGGCATTTCGAAGCCGCGGAATTCCACGAGCCCGAGGCGACCGGTCGGCCCGTCAGGCGAAAACAACTTGTCGATGCAGATTTCCGCGCGGTGGGTGTTGCCCGTTACATCCGTCAGCAGATTGCGGAACAGGCGGTCAACCAGCCATGGCAGCGGCGGCGCGCCCTCACCGGGCGCAGGCACCTGCGCGAGTGCGATTTCCAACTCATAAAGGCTGTCGTGGCGGGCCTCGTCGATACGCGGGGCCTGACTGGTCGGGCCAATGAAAAGGCCGGAGAAGAGGTAGGAAAGCGAGGGGTGTCGTTGCCAGTGCAGAACGAGGCTTTTCAGAAGGTCGGGTCGGCGCAGAAAGGGGCTGTCATTGGGGTTGGCGCCGCCCACCACCACATGGTTGCCGCCGCCGGTGCCGGTGTGGCGACCGTCGATCATGAACTTGTCAGCGCCGAGACGTGTCTGGCGTGCTTCCTCATAAACCGCCGAGGTGATGTCGACGCATTCCTTCCAGCTTGCGGCGGGATGGATGTTGACCTCGATGACACCGGGATCGGGCGCGACGCGGATGACATTGATGCGCTCGTCATGCGGTGGCGCATAACCCTCGATATGAACAGACAGTCCCAGCTCGGCCGCCGCGGCTTCCGCGGCTGCGACTAGCTCGAGGTAGTCTTCGATGCGTTCGACCGGCGGCATGAAAACACAGAGACGGCCGTCACGCGGCTCAACGGAGAGCGCGGTGCGCACCGCACCGCCGATTTCTCCAAGCGTCTGTTCGACACGCGCTTGTGCGGCAGCTTCATCCACATGGAAGGACGCTGCCGGCATGGCGCGGCCAGACGGCGAGGCGAGATCGGGAAGCGGGCCGCGGGGGATCGATGGATCGGCCTCGTGGATATAGGGGTAAGCAGAGGGTGGCACATATGGCAGGGTGCCGAGCGGCAGGCGGTAACCGACCGGGCTGTCACCCGGAACGAGGAAAATCTTGCCGCGCCGCGTCTTCCATTTTTCGCTGACCCAGCGCTTGCCGTCTGCCTTGGCGTTCCACGCCTGGACGGGAAGAATATAGCCCGTCGGCGTCGTAAGCCCGCGTTCGAACACCCGGGCTATGCGGTTTCGCTCTTCGGGATCTTTCAATTTGGAATTGGACGGGTCGACATTATCGGGAAGGCTGCCTTCCTTGATGATCCATTCGGCCGGATCCTCATAAGCGGGCAGTACAAGATCAGGCTCTATGCCAAGCTGCGTGGCGATACCGTTCAGTAATCGCTGCGCATCTTCGGGCAGGACCTTGGTGTCTGAGCCTTCCTCGGCGATCAGTGCCGGGTTTTGCCAGATCGGCAGGCCGTCCTTTCGCCAATAGAGCGAAAAGGTCCAGCGCGGCAGGCTTTCGCCCGGATACCATTTGCCCTGCCCATAATGCAGAAAGCCGCCCGGCGCGAAACGCTCGCGCAGGCGGCGTATCAGGGCGTCTGCCTTCTCGCGTTTTGTCGGTCCAACCGCGCCGGTGTTCCATTCTTCGGATTCGAAATCGTCGATGGAAACGAAGGTGGGCTCGCCGCCCATGGTCAGCCGGACGTCATGCGCGTTCAGGACGTTATCGACCGCCTCGCCAAGCGTGTTGAGGTCTTCCCAGCTGTCATCGGAAAACGGCTTGGTGATGCGCGGGGTTTCGGCAACGCGCCGGACCTGCATGTCGAAGGCGAATTCGGTATTGGCGTGGCCGAAATAACCGCCCGAAATCGGTGCGGCGTTGCGATAATGTGGTGTTGCCGCCAGTGGAATATGGCTTTCACCGGTCAGAAGCCCCGATGTGGGGTCAAGACCGATCCAGCCAGCGCCTGGCATATAGACCTCGGCCCAGGCGTGCAGGTCGGTGAAATCCACCTCGGTGCCGGAAGGGCCGTCCAGCGCCTTCAGATCGGGCGTCAACTGGATGAGGTATCCGGATACGAAACGCGTGGCGAGACCAAGATGCCTCAGAACCTGTACGAGCAGCCAACTGGTGTCGCGACACGATCCCTTGCCGGAGGCCAGTGTTTCCTCCGGCGTCTGGACGCCCGGTTCCATGCGGATGACATAACCGATTTCCTGTTGCAGGCGGGCATTGAGGCCCACGACCATATCGACCGTCGGCTGGCCGGGCGTGTGGTCGACGGTCGCCATGAAGGCGGCGAGCAGCGGGCCGGTCGGCTCCGGTTTCATGTAGATGGATAAGTCGTCCCGCAATTCCTGCGGATAATCGAACGGCCATTTGGTCGCTTCTTCCTCGACGAAGAAATCGAACGGATTATAAACCGTCATATCGGCGACAAGATCGACCTCGATCTTGAATTCCGTTGCCGGCTCGGGAAAGACGAAGCGGGCGAGGTAATTGCCGTAGGGATCCTGCTGCAGGTTTACGAAATGATTGGATGGCGAAACCTTGAGCGAATGGCTGATAACGCGGGTTCTGGAGTGCGAGGCGGGCTTTAATCTGATGATTTGTGGTCCAAGGCGAACCGGATTGTCATATTTATAATGCGTCAGATGATAGATGCTCGCTTTGATCGCCATTAATCTGCCTTGCCCGGTTTTTCCGGTCTATGCGGTTTATCCGCCCCTCTGAAATTATTTGGATTTTGTGCAATGCAGGAAAAGAAAGCAAGGATCATTTCCAGGGACATCCGCATTGTTGCTACGGGCCGAAAGGTTTGCTCGCGCGAAGATTTATCCGCGCTTTTCAATCGCCGCCGCCGGGATTTCGCCGGGATTGTGGACAAGGTCGAACGGCGTGTTATTGCTTGGCATCGCAAGGCGCAGAATCGCGACCCGCTTTCTTTGCCGACAGACGTTTCGGAATGGAATGAATGGCAACAACGGTGACCGACGATCAGCGCAAGAGCGCGGCTAACCCTTCGGGCTTCGATCTCGATTTTCCTGCGCAATTGCGCATGATGGGCAATGCCTTCTGGACCTCGCCGGTGCGCAACCGGCTGATATTGCTGTCGTTTGCCCTATTGACGGTAATATTGCTGACGGCCTATGGCCAGATCCGCCTCAACGAGTGGAACGCGCCTTTCTACAATGCGCTGGAGCGGCGCGATCTTGATGCCTTCATTCACCAACTCGAGGTCTTCGCGATCATTGCCGGGCTGTTGCTGCTGCTCAACGTCATCCAGACCTGGCTCAACCAGATGACGGCGCTGAACATGCGCGAGGGTCTTGCCAAGGATATGGTGGACCAATGGCTGAAACCGGGCCGCGCCGCCCGTCTTGCCGGTTTCGGCACGATTGCCATCAACCCCGACCAGCGTTTGCACGATGATGTCCGCAACCTTGCCGAAAGCAGCACCGCGTTGTCCATCGGTCTCGTGAACGCAACAATCCTGCTTATCAGCTTCATCGGTGTTCTCTGGGGCCTGTCAGCGGGCTTTTCCATCACCATCAACGGCGATCTTGTCCCTATTCCCGGCTATATGGTTTGGGCGGCGATCCTTTATGCCGGTTCCGCATCTTTGCTGAGCAACCTTGTCGGTTATCGTCTGGTTGGGCTGAACGCTGAACGTTATTCGAAAGAGGCGGAACTGCGCTTTTCCCTGATGCGCGCCAGCGAAAATCTGGCCGCGATCGCTTTGGCGCGCGGTGAAAAAAACGAGCGGCGGCGGATCGGGGTCGATATTGATGCCGTGCTCGGTGTGATCCGGGGGCTGGCCATGGCGCTGACGCATCTAACCTGGGTCTCGTCGGGTTATGGTTGGCTGGCGGTCGTTGCGCCGATCCTGATCGCGGCGCCGGTCTATTTTTCCGGCAACCTCACCTTTGGCGGGCTGATGATGGCTGTCGGCGCCTTCAACCAGGTCAATACCGCGCTTCGCTGGTACATCGACAATTTCGGCCCGATTGCCAGCTGGAAGGCGACGTTGCAGCGCGTCTCGGTGTTTCGCAACGCCTTGATCCAGATGGATAGTGTCGAACAGCACGGGCTGGCGATCGATCTGCAGCGGAGCGCGGAGAATGAAAAGGTCCGCCTTCAGTCGGTCACCATCTGCCGCGATGCAGGCGGGCAGGATGTTGAGCGCGGTTTCAGGCTGCGCGAGGCGAATGTGGAGATCGGGCCGGGCGAGCGGCTGATGATCAATGGCGAGCAGGGCGTGAACCGGCGGCTGTTATTTGCCGCCATGGCGGGACTGTGGCCCTGGGGGCAGGGCAGAATAGAAATGCCCGAGCAATCCGACACGCTGTTCATTGCCCAGCATGGCTATTTGCCGACGGGTTCGCTGCGCGAAATTCTCGCCTATCCGCGCGCGCCGCAGCGGTTTGCCGAGGAGGATTATGTCGCGGCGCTCACCGCGTGCGGGCTGGGCGATATGGCGCCCCGTCTCGATGAAAACATCCGCTGGGACAAGAAACTGGATCCGGATGAGCAGGCCAGCATCCGTGTCGCCAATGCCCTGTTGCTGAAGCCGAAATTTGTCGTCATCGACGATTTGCTGGAAGGGCTGGAGAAACAGACGCAGGATACGCTGGCTGCAGTTCTGAACGGCATCGATGGCGCGGCGATCATCTATATTGGTCGCTCAGAGACGTTTCTGTCGGTTCTTTCTCCGGCTGTGGCGCATCTCGACCACGCCGTACCGAAGGAAAATATCGCCAAGCGTGATGGCAATTCGCAATAGCCGTTTCGCTATGTCATCATTTGGGTCGGTTGCGGCGGATCAAAGCCGCAAATGCCACTTTTCCAGGTCGAGCCGCTGCTGTTTGGCGAGATTTATGGTGGTCTCCGGTCCCGCCTGCGAGCGCAGCGCAATGGTTCCGGTCGCCAGACTAACTGCGATAACGCTTGCGACCACCACAATGATGCGGTCGTAACGTTGCTGTATCGTGTTGTTCCCACTCCAGTCATAGGCCATTCGCACGCCCTCGCGTTTTTTGGAATCGTGCCCCATCATGGTTAACCGAAGCTTACGATGGCTTTGTGATTCCTTGCTGTTTTGGAAGGGCTGCCGCGATAAATCGGCTATTGGCTGATGAGGCGCGGTTGTCTAAATCCGGCAGCGGGAGGTTTGTGAAAGGAATTTGACATATGGACCAGCAACCGCCCGCCGACATGGAACTTACCCTCAGAACGCTTGCCATGCCCGCCGACGCCAACCCGGCCGGCGATATTTTCGGCGGCTGGGTGATGTCGCAGATGGACCTTGCCGCTTTCGTCCGCGCCAATGATGTGGCCGGCGGCCGCACCGTGACCGTGGCTGTCAACGAAATCGTCTTCAAGAAGCCGGTCAAGATCGGCGATACATTGTGCGTCTATACCCGGATAGAGAAGGTCGGACGCACCTCCGTCACGCTCAAGATCGAAGCCTGGACCCGCAGGCATTATCAGGATTCACGCGAAAAGGTCACGGAAGCCGTCTTCATCATGGTCGCGGTGGACGATAAGGGCGAGCCACGTCCCGTCCGCAAAGAGGTGTGATGCCGTTCCAGTTCAGTTCGAAGCAAATTTCGAAGCGCTGAAAGAAGCTCAGGAGAGTAAGAAGCGCTTCGGCTCCGGCAATTCGATCGTCGACCGCTCAATACTTTAGAAATATCCAATTTATTTATCAATTTTTGCGATCAAGGTATGGAATAGGACGGGGATCAGGCTTTGACCATTCCAGGTGTTGTTATTGTCGGCGGTGCTCACGGCACGCTTGCCCTTGCCCGCAGCCTCGGCGCCCTGAATGTGCCTGTCTATTATCTCACCCATGATTCACCTCTGCCGGGCTGGTCGCGCTTCGTGCGGGAGACGATCCGCTGGGCCGGCCCGCACGATGCCGGGGCGTTGCCCTTTTTGCGGGAAATGGCCGAGAAACGTCATCTGAAGGGCTGTCTGCTCGTGCCATCCGGGGATGGCGAGGTACAACTCGTTTCGCAACATCGCGACGAACTCTCCGCCCTTTACAAGATCATCCTGCCGGATTGGCCATCCCTGCAATGGTTGTGTGAGAAGCCGCTGCTCTACAAACGCGCGGCGGAGCTTGGCGTCTCGTTCCCCCGGACCTATGCGCTGACATCGGCCGATGACATCGATGCGCTGGACGTTACGTTTCCCGTTATCCTCAAGCCGAATATGGGTGGCGGGGATACCGTGATTTCCCGCGCGAAGGTGATCCGCGCCGATGACCGGCAGGCGTTGAAAACCGCCTTTGCGGATGCGAGCGCGGAGATCGGCGCGGGCAATGTCGTGGTGCAGGAACTCATCCCCGGTGGGGGAGAATGCCAGTTTTCCTATGCGGCGCTATGGCGCGACGGCAATCCGGTTGCCGAGTTCACCGCCCGGCGCACGCGTCAATATCCCGTCGATTTCGGATATACCAGCACCTGCGTCGAGGTTGTCGACAACCAACAGGCGATCAAGGCGGCCCGGACGATATTAAAATCGGCCGGTCACAGCGGTCTGGTCGAGGTGGAATTCAAACGCGACGGCAGGGATGGTTCGCTGAAGCTTCTCGATGTCAATCCGCGCCCATGGTCTTGGTTCGGCCTCAGTTCGGCGGCTGGCGTCGATCTTGGCGCGTTATTATGGCAGGTTGCCAATGACGTGCCCACCGGCCCGTCCCAGGCTGCGCGACAAGGCGTCTCGTGGTCCTATCTTGTCCGTGATACGGTTGCCGCCTTTACATTAAGCCGGCGCGGCAAGGCAAATATCGGCGACTACGTCGCATCTCTGGGCAAAATCCGCAGCTGGGCCGCTTTTGCGCTGAATGATCCCTTGCCGGGTCTTATCGATCTGCCGCTCACCGCCTGGAGAGTCGCCAAAAAACGGGTTCTGCCCGGCCTGAAGTCAAAACAATCCGCAACGGTTTCCGGACAGGCGGCAAAGCGCCTGTTGAAATACGGAGCCATAAGGGCCGGGCTGGAGGTGAGTTCTCTCCCCGTGGTCCGCGCTGCATTTCCGTCGCTTGCCGGGCGTGGCGTGATTTTTACGCTTCATCATGTGCGCCAAGGGGAGGCCATCTCGCCTTTTGCGGCCAATGTGCAATTGTCCGTCACGCCGCAGTTTCTGGAAGAGGCGATACAGGCAGCGCTCGAATGTGGTCTCGTTCCCGTCCACCTGCATGATTTACCGGCATTGCTTGCCGACAATCGCGAAGGCCGGTCGTTTTGCGCCTTCACGCTTGATGACGGTTATCGCAATAATGCCGTTCATGCCGCGCCGGTCTTCCGCAAATATGCCGTTCCCTACACGATTTTCATCACACCGGGTTTTGTTGAACGGACGCGCAGCCTGTGGTGGGAAACCGCGGCTGCACTGACGCAGAAAGCCGCATCGTTTGACTTCGATTTCGGCTCCGGGCCGGAACATGTGGCATCCGCCACGCCTCAACAGAAGGCGGAAGCATTCACGCGCCTTGAAAATTTCGTGCAGAACTTTTCAGAGGATGAGGCAGTGGAAAGGATCGACCGCGCCGCGAGACAGCACGCCATCGATCCAATCGCGATCGTGGACGAGCTTGTCATGGATGCGGATGAACTCAGGGCGTTGTCGAACGATCCTCTGGTGCATTTCGGCGCACACACCATGACGCATGTGAACATGCGCAAGATCGATGCGGCGCGTCTGGCGCACGAGATCGAGGAATCGACCCGCCGGGTGGAGGCCTATGTCGGCCGTCGGCCACAATCCTTTTCTTATCCCTATGGCTGGACAAAAGCAGTGGCAGAGCGCGAGGCAAAGGCGGTGTTCGAGGCGGGATTTTCCGTGGCGGTCACCACGCAGGCCGGTGTTCTTGGCCCTCATAGCCTCGAAAAGCCAACGCAGTTGCCGCGTGTTTCGCTGAACGGGCGCTTTCAAAAGAAGCGTTTTGTCAAAGGGCTTATCTCAGGGCTGCCTTTCCGGTTTATCTAGCGGCGATACCCTGTTTGCCGTCTTTCGCCTTGCCTGCGGAGCCGCATGCGTATTGGCCGCGTTTGCCCTTTTCTGAATCTAGCGATGGCCTAGCGGTTCGCTTCATCGCCAGCAGGCCAATTCGAAAGTCTGCATAATAATTTTTGTTATTCACATCTGTTTATCTATTGATTATAAATAAATTTATTGAGGTAAAACATTACAACTTTTTTGAAGGCTTCGCCCGTGCTGCTGATTTTCGCCGATGATCTGACAGGCGCGCTCGACGCCGCCGCACCCTTTGCCGGGCGTAGGCTGGCGACCGAGGTTGCGATCGGGCTTGACGGTGTGCCCACGGCCCTCGCGGATGCGCCTGCTGTCCTCAGCGTTAACCTGGGTTGTCGAGACGGTGATGCGGAAGAAGCCAATCAACGCACGCGGTCACTATTGGCGCTGGTTCCAGCGGATACGATCCTGTTCAAGAAGGTCGACTCCCGGCTGAAGGGGCACATTGCGGCTGAAATGGATGCGATGTCCTATCGGCACGCACTTGTCGCGCCCGCCATCCCCGATTTCGGACGTGTCGTTATGGGCGGGGCCGTATCCGGCTTTGGCGTTGACGTCGCCATTCCAGTTCATGAGAAGCTCGGCGGACACGCTGGTCGCTGCACGATACCCGATACGCGATCGCAGGGTGACATCCGCGAAGCTCTCGCCGTCGCACAGGCTAAAGGCGTCGATCTTCTGGTCGGCGCACGTGGGCTTGCCGAGGCTCTTGCCGAGGCTATGACGGGTCGGACTGTTGCCGAAACGGCGATTATTCCGGCTGGCAAGGGACTTTTCGTCGTCGGTTCGCGTGATCCGATTACGGTAGAGCAAATGGAAGCGCTTGAGCGGGCCGGGCTTGTGTCGGTTATCGATGCGCCCAACGGTGTCGTATCCTCCCCTACACATAATGGTTCCGGCCTGACACTTGTTCGTGCAACGCAAGGGGCAGAAGATCTTTCACCACTTATCGTTTCCGATCGGCTGGCGGAAGGCGTCGTACCGCGCTTCACGGCGGCTGCCGGCAGGCTGCTTCTCTCGGGCGGGGCGACGGCCGAAGCCGTGCTGTGCGCCATGGGCATTTCTCGCCTGCGTCTTGCTGGCGAATGTCTGCCGGGTCTGGGCGTCGGCTGGGCGGGCGACCAATGCATCATTGCGAAGTCCGGCGGTTTTGGGCAAGCTGACACGTTGAAACACATTGCGAAAATGATGCTTGGCGTAAACGACGCCGGAGAGAGCTGACCAGATGGGGCTGATGAAAGAAACGGCGCGTAAGGCACTTCCGGACATTATTTTCGAGAGAATGCACCGGGCGATCAAATCCGGTGCCTACAAGCCGGACGAACGGCTGCCGACCGAACATGAACTCGCGATGGAATTCGAGGTCTCGAGACCAGTGGTGCGCGAGGCTTTGCGGCGGCTGCGCGAGCAGGGCTTCATCTATTCCCGAAGAGGTTCCGGCAGCTATGTGCGGGCTTTTGGCCTGCGCGAGCCGCTTGGCTTCGGGCAGCTGGAAAATGTCGCCGACCTTCTGAATTGCTACGAATTCCGGCTGACGCTGGAGCCGGCCGCGGCCGCTGCGGCGGCATTACGGCATGATGGCGAGAGGCTTGCGGCGATCAAGAAGGCGCTCGAATTGATGCGGGACGCCACCAATCGCCAGTCCCACCGTGAGGATGCCGACTATCAGTTCCACCTCGCCATCGCGCGGGCGGCAAGGAACAGTTATTTCTCCACTGCGATGGAGGCTCTGAAAGATCATATCGCGATGGGCATGAAGTTCCACGGCATGTCGGTAAAGCGCGAGGCCTCCGGCCTGACGCGTGTTTTTGCCGAACATGAGGCCATTGCAAAGGCTATCGCCGATGGGGATGCGGAGGCGGCGCGTCAGCTGATGCTCCAGCATCTGACGGGATCGCGCGACCGTCTGTTCGAATCTTCGCATTCGGATTGAGGCCGGTACGCCCGGAGGCGTGCCGCCCCTTCTTTCAAAAGGCGCGTCGGTAAATGCCGAGCACGTCTTCAAGGCTCATATCGACCGGATTATTGTCCATCAGCCGGCGGATGGCGTGTGCGTCCTCGGCATAACGGGGAAGATCGGTCTCGGTTGCCCCGTGCCTTGCCAGTGACATTTCGATGCCGAGCCCGGCGCAGAAATCCGTTGCCGCCTTGCGCAGGTCATCCGGCGAAAGATGCTCGCGAAGGCCGAGCGCACCTGCCACTTCCGCCGTTTTTGCCGAAACAGAGGGCTGGTTGAAGGCCAGGACATGCGGAAAAACAATGGCATTCGCCAGCCCGTGCGGCAGGTTGAGGAGCGTGCCGAGCGGATAGGCGATGGCGTGGCCGGCGGCCGTATTCACCGGGCCGAGGCAGATGCCGCCATAATAGGAGGCGAGCATCATGCCTTCCCGCGCTTCAGTATCCGTGCCATCGCGGACGGCGCGTGCCAGATATTTGCCGACCAGCGCAAAACCCATGCGGGCAAAACCGTCGATCATCGGGTGAGCCTTGCGGTTGGTGAAGGCTTCGACGCAATGGGCCATGGCATCCACGCCCGTTGCCGCCGTCACGGCCGGCGGCACGGAATAGGTGAGTTCCGGATCGAGCACGGCGAAATCGGCGATGAGGTGGGGGCTTTCGACTGCGATCTTAACGCCCTTGACGGGATCGGTGATCAGCGAGCGAATGCCGGCTTCCGAGCCGGTGCCGGCGGTCGTGGCGATCTGCACCAGCCTGGCGTCGCGCTCGATGACCCTGTTCGGTCCGGCCACATCCTCAAGCGTCTGGTCTGATTTCCACAATGCGGCAACCAGCTTTGCCACATCCATTACCGAACCGCCGCCGAGGCCGATGACGAGATCGGGTTTGGCATTGCGTGCCGCGTCGAGTGCTGCATCGAGTGTCGCCGTGTCCGGCTCGCCGGGAATGGCATCAAACACCGTGAATGGACCCTGCAATTGCAAACGGTCGACGAATTTCGCTGTCAGCGGCGTGGCGATCACTAAGGTCGAGGCAGTTTTGCCGGCGAAGGCGCCGACCTGTGCGATGGTGCCGGCGCCAACGGCAAGCCTGCGCGGCTGATGGATGAGAATGGGAGCTGTGGACATGGTGCTTATCCTTTCGCGCTCTTGCCCGCCACGAGTTTGCGGGCATAGGCGATGGCCTCTTTCATATTGCCGTGATTGGCGATGCCCTTGCCGGCAATGTCGAAGGCCGTGCCGTGATCGACGGAGGTACGGTCTATCGGCAGATCGACCGAAACATTGACGGCCGTATCGAAGGCGACAAGCTTGATCGGGATATGGCCCTGATCGTGATATTGCGCGACAACGAGATCAAAAGCGCCGGAATAGGCCCGGTGGAAAACGGTATCGGCGGAAATCGGTCCATGCACCTCGATGCCTTCGGCGCGGGCAGCGGCGACTGCGGGCGCGATCTGATCGTCATCTTCGGTGCCGAACAGGCCGTTCTCACCGCAATGCGGATTGATGCCAGCGACCGCGATGCGCGGCCGCTCGTAACCGATGCGTTTCAGGTGTGCATTGCCGGCGCGGATGGTCGCCAGCACCCGTTCCGTCGTCGCCCGGGCAATGGCGTCCTGCAGGGAAACATGGGTCGAAACGTGAATGACCTTCAGCCGCTCGGAGGCGAGCAGCATATAGGCGGCCGAAGAGCCGGTGAGGCTGCGTAACATGCCGGTGTGGCCGTCATAATGGTGGCCGGCAAGGTTAAGCGCCTCCTTGTTGATCGGTGCGGTGACGATACAGCCGATTTCGCCCGCTTCTGCATCACGCACGGCCTTTTCGATGAAACGAAAAGCGGCGTCTCCGGCGACCGGCGATAGTGTACCCCACGGCAGCGGCGCGCCCTCGATGGGCAGGTCGACCACATGCCGTGTCAGATCGATATCGACGCCAAGCGCATCCCGTGCCGCCTGAAGCGTGGCCAGATTGCCGTAAATCCGCGTGGCGGCCTGGTCCGGGGCGGACATTTCGGCAAGCGCCCTGACGGTGATTTCCGGACCGACGCCGCAGGGGTCGCCCATGGTGATGCCAATGATGTTGCTCATGTTTTTCTCCCGTCCCTGGCCTCGGCCCAGCCGGGCGCCAGCCGGACATATTTGATTGCGCGGCGATGATAGGTGTAGCTGGCGTGCAGCGTACCGTCCGGTGCTTCCAGAAGCCATGGATAGGACATTTCCAGATTGCGACCATCAGTCGAATCGTTCGACAGGCAGGTGCCGGGACCGTCCTCGATCAGGATACGGGTGGGGAAGCTGAGCCCGTCGTCATCGGAGATGCAGATGGAAACCGGCGCGCGCGGCACGCCCCAGACCGGCACACATCCGCCTGTCGGATCGGCATCCGGTCTGCCGTCATCCTCGCCCAATTCGTCATAAAGCGAGGCACGCCGGTCGCTCGATTGCGCGGCGCTGACGGGGTTGCAGATCATCGCCAGCCGGCCGTCGCCGAGCCTGATTGCGGCAATGGAGGAATTGTTGTTCGGCACGTCGGTCGGCTGCGGCTTTGACCATGAGCGGCCGCCATCAGCGCTTTCCGTGCGATAAACGAAATCGGCCTGACGACGGCGGAAGAAGGCGGAGTAGCGTGCATCACCGCCGGAAACCGGACTCATATGCACGCAGCCGGTCGAATTTTCGAGCTCCTGCAATTGCCATGTCAGGCCATTGTCCTTGGAGATGCCAAGTGCTGCGGTGTCGTGGCTGCCGTTCCATTTCTGGCCGGGGCGCTGGATGCAGCGGAAGATTGGTAGCAGCCATGCGCCGTCATCACGAATGCGCAGCGGGGCGCGGATGAAGCAGCCCTTCGGAAGATCGAGAAAACGACCCTCTTCGGAGATGAGCTTTTCCGGTGCCGTCATATCACGGGTAACTCGCGCCATGCGAATGCGGCATTCGTCCTGGTTGCCGGAAGGCTGGGCGGTGTGAAACAGCCACAGGGCACCATCCGGCGCGGTGAAAAGAACCGGGTTCTGTTCGGAATGGGCAGGGTCGTAGCTCAGGCGCTGTGGTGCGCCCCAGCTTGTCGCGCCGGGCATCAACACGGAAGCGAAGATCGAAATGTCCGATTTTCCTTCCAGCGTGCCGCCGAACCATGCACACAGCAAGGCGCCGTCATCAGCCAGGTGCAGAAAGCTTGCATGGTTCTGGATCATCGGCGACGGCAGCAGCGCTTCCTGCCGATTTTCTGACGTGGTGCGGATGGCTCCGGTCATGGCGTGAGCGATGTCATCAGGGGTCATCGTGGTCTCCTCTTGGCCTGATGAAAATGACATATTCGAAAAGTTGTCAAGTTTATTTAGATACAAATCGAACATTAGATTTTTTGATTTTTCAATTTAATTATTTGTTTTAAAACAATAAAAATTGCTATTTTGGCGCTGGTAAAAAATGCTTACGAAAAATAAATTGACAAAAAATGTGATAGCATCGATGCTCTGTTCACGGGTGGAGGAGACAATCATCCGCACGCCATGCTCCTCGATGCAGGAGGCGGGGCTTTTTTTAAAACCCCTTGCGGCACGCCGCCATGTTGCTGAATTTCTGATCTGGGAGGAGAACGGAATGAAGAAGTCATTGATTGTGGGCGCCCTTGTCTTGGGTTCCCTCAGCGCCGCGGTTTCGCCGGCGCTTGCGGCCTCGGGGCCGATCAAGATCGTGCTGGCGGAAGAGGCTGATCTGCTGGAGCCCTGCATGGCGACCCGCTCCAATATCGGCCGCATCATCATGGAAAATGTCAGCGAAACGCTGACCGAGCTTGATGTGCGCGGCAAGAACGGCGTTCAGCCGCGGCTTGCCGAGAAATGGGAGCAGAATGCCGATGGCAGCTGGCGCTTCCATCTGCGTGAAGGCGTGAAGTTTTCCGATGGCACCACCTTCGACGCCAAGGACGTGAAGCACAGCTTCGAACGCATCATGAGCGACAAGAACGCCTGTGAATCCCGCCGTTATTTTGGTGGGATGACGGTGACGCCTTCGATTGTTGACGATCACACAATCGACTTCAAGACCGACCCGGCCCAGCCAATTCTGCCGTTGCTGATGTCACTGCTCACTATCGTTCCCGAAGAAACCAAGATGGAATTCATCCGCGAGCCTGTTGGCACCGGACCTTACAAGCTGACCAACTGGACACCAGGCCAGCAGATCGTTCTGACTGCCCGTGACGATTATTGGGGCAAGAAGCCGCAGGTGACGGAAGCGACCTATCTTTTCCGTGCCGATCCCTCGGTTCGAGCCGCCATGGTGCAGACCGGGGAGGCTGATCTTTCGCCCTCCATTTCCCAGCTCGACGCGACCAATCCGAAGACCGATTTTTCCTATCTCGATAGTGAGACGGTCTATATGCGCCTCGACCACAACATCGCGCCGCTGAACGATGTGCGGGTGCGCCGCGCGCTCAACCTCGCCATCGACCGGCAGGCCTTCCTCGGCACGCTGGTTCCCGAAGGTGCGGTGCTGGCGACCGCGCTCGTTCCGCCGACCACGCTTGGCTGGAACCCCGACGTCAAGGTTTTCCCTTACGATCCGGATGGCGCAAAGAAGCTGCTCGAGGAAGCCAAGGCTGCCGGCGTGAAGGTGGATACGCCGATCACCATCATCGCGCGCACGGCGAATTTCCCGAATGTCACCGAAATCATGGAGGCGATCCAGCAGCAATTGCAGGACGTCGGCTTCAAGATCGACCTGAAATTCGTGGAAGTGGCCGAACACGAGAGCTATTATTCCAAGCCCTTCAAGGAAGGTCGTGGACCGCAGATCGTCGCTGCCATGCACGACAACTCCAAGGGCGATCCGTCCTTCACCATGTTCTTCAAATATGCCACCAAGGGCACGCAGTCCGGCTTCTCGGACCCCAAGGTGGATGACCTGATCGAACGTGCTTCCGCAGCCGTCGGTGACGAGCGCGCCAAGCTCTGGTCAGAACTCATCGCCTACCTGCATGATGATGTCGTGGCGGATGTGCTGCTGTTCCACATGGTCGGTTTCTCCCGCGTTTCCGAACGTCTGGACTTCAAGCCCACCATCGCCACCAACTCGATGCTGCAGCTTTCGGAAATCGGCATCAAGTAAAGCCCGCATCTTATAAGCCAATGAGCGGCGGCAGGGCGAAAGCCTTGCCGCCGCGTTGAAACCCGGAGGCAACCATGCTGAGCTTCATCCGAAAACGATCCATTGCGAGCCTGATCTCCCTGATCGGCCTCATCGTAATGGTTTTCTTCCTCTCCCGCCTGACGGGAGACCCGGCCGCGCTGTTTCTGCCGGTGGAGGCTTCGGAGGAGTTGAAGCAGCAGTTTCGTGCGCTGCACGGGCTAAATGATCCGCTGATGGTTCAGTTCCTGCGTTATGCGGGCGATGTGATGACGGGAGATCTGGGTGAATCACTCAGAAAAGCCCGTCCGGCGCTGGATGTGGTGCTGGAGGCCTTCGTCTGGACGCTCTGGCTTGCAGTCATCACCATGTCGCTGGTCACCACCGCGGCCATCGTCGTCGGCTCGCTTGCGGCTTTCCGCTCCGGCGGCTTTTTCGATCGCATGGCCTCGACCATTTCGTTGATCGGCGCTTCGGTTCCGGATTTCTGGCTGGCCATCGTCGCGATCGTCGTCTTTTCCGTCAATCTCGCCTGGCTGCCCACATCAGGCACGGGCTCGGTGCTGCACTGGATCTTGCCGATCTCGGTGCTGTTCGTGCGCCCCTTCGGCATCATCGTGCAGGTGGTGCGCGGCTCGATGATCGGCGCTTTATCTTCCGCTTACGTCAAAACGGCGCGCGCCAAGGGCGTGAAATCCGGGCCGATCATCTTCATCCATGCCCTGCGCAACGCAATGCTGCCGGTCATTACCGTCATCGGTGATCAGGCCGCAAGCCTTCTTAACGGCGCCGTCATCGTTGAAACCATCTTCGGGTTTCCGGGCGTCGGCAAGCTGATGATCGACTCCATTCTGCAGCGGGATTTTAATGTCGTTCTGGCCGCCATTCTCGTCACCGCGCTGGCGATCTTCCTGATGAACCTCCTGATCGATATCGCCTATGCGCTGCTCGATCCGCGTATCCGGCATTGAGGGGGACATTTAGCCATGAGCCTTTTGAACGCCGATACCGAGATCATCGATGAGCCATCCTTCGCAATGCGCATGCTGCGCATGTTGTGGGCGGATAAATTCGCGCTCTGTGCCGCGATCTTTCTCGTCGTCATCGTCATACTCGCCTTTGTCGGCCCGGCCTGGCTTGGCGATCTCGCGACCAAACAGAACCTGCGCGGACGCAATCTCGCGCCATTCGACTGGCAGCGTGAATGGTACTTCTGGCTGGGAGCGGATGCGCTCGGCCGGTCACTTCTGGCGCGCATCGTTGCCGCCACGCAAAACACGCTGATGATTGCAGCCGGCGCCGTGCTTCTCTCCGCAGTCACCGGCACGGTACTCGGCCTTATCGCCGGGTTTTCCTCCAACCGCGTCGGCCAGATCATCATGCGGCTTGCCGATGTGATCATGTCGTTTCCGTCGCTGCTGATCGCGGTCATCGTCCTTTATCTGCTCGGTTCCTCCATCCTCAACCTGATGCTGGTTCTGGCGATCACCCGCACTCCCGTTTACATCCGCACCACCAGGGCGGAGGTGCTGGAGGTGCGCGAGCGCATGTTCGTGCAGGCGGCGCGCGTCATGGGCGCATCCGGCAAACGCATCCTGTTTCGCCACATCCTGCCCGTGGTGCTGTCGACGCTGACGACGCTTGCGACGCTCGATTTCGCTTATGTGATGCTGGCGGAAAGCGCGCTGTCCTTCCTTGGCATCGGCATTCAGCCTCCGGAAATCACCTGGGGCCTGATGATTTCGCAGGGGCGGCAATATCTCACCAATGCCTGGTGGCTGTCCTTCTGGCCCGGGCTTGCCATCATTCTCACCACCCTGTCGCTTAACCTGCTGTCCAACTGGCTGCGCATCGCGCTTGACCCCGTGCAGCGCTGGCGGCTGGAAATGAAGGGCCGCAAGCATGGCTGACCACCTTCTCGACGTGCGCAACCTTTCCGTGGAGTTCCACACCGCAAGCGGTGTCGTCCATGCGGTGAAGGATGTCTCCTACCATATCGACCGTGGCGAAACGCTGGCTATCCTCGGCGAAAGCGGTTCCGGCAAGTCGGTATCGTCCTCGGCCATCATGAACCTCATCGACATGCCGCCCGGATATATCAGCAGCGGCCGGATATTGCTTCATGGCAAAGACCTTCTGACCATGCCGGCAGAAGCGCGTCGCGAGGTCAACGGCCGGCGCATCGCCATGATCTTTCAGGATCCGCTCAGCCACCTAAATCCCGTCTATACCGTCGGCTGGCAGATCCGCGAGGCGATGACCACCCATGGCATGGGCAAGGCGGAAGCTGAGGCGGAGGCAAGGCGGCTTGTCGCCCGTGTCGGCATTCCTGATCCTGATGGAGCCCTGAAGAAATATCCGCATGAATTTTCCGGCGGACAACGCCAGCGCGTCATGATTGCAATGGCGCTGGCGCTGCGGCCCGACCTGCTGATCGCTGACGAACCGACCACGGCGCTTGACGTGACGGTGCAGGCCGAGGTGCTTTCCCTGCTCAAGGAGCTGCAGCGGGAAACCGGCATGGCCGTGCTCATCATCACCCATGATCTCGGCGTCGTCGCCGAGATAGCCGACCGGGTGGTGGTGATGGAAAAGGGCGTGCTGGTGGAGGCCGGCACCGTTCGCGAAGTTTACCGCAATCCGCAACACCCCTATACCCGCAAGCTCATCAGCGCCGCCCCCGGCCGGGGCGAAATGCACGAACCGAAAGCAGGGGGTGAACCCTTGCTCAGTGTGCGCGATGTGCGCAAGCGCTACGGCACCTTCGAGGCCTTGAAGGGTGTTTCCTTCGACCTGATGGCCGGCGAGACCATTGCCGTCGTCGGCGAAAGCGGCTCCGGCAAGTCAACGCTGGCGCGCATTCTGCTGCGGCTCGACGAGCCGGATGCCGGCAGCGCCCTGTGGAAGGGGCAGGATCTCTTCCAGCTTTCGCCAGCGGAGCTCTTCGCGCTCAGGCGCGATCTGCAGATGGTGTTTCAGGATCCCACCCAATCGCTCAACCCACGCATGACGGTATTTCAGCTCATCTCCGAAGCCTGGGTCATCCACCCGAACATATTGCCCAGGACAAGATGGCGCGAACGCGCCGCGGAACTGCTGCATCAGGTCGGCCTGTCTCCGGAACATATGCGCCGTTATCCGCACCAGTTCTCTGGCGGCCAGCGGCAAAGGATCGCCATTGCCCGCGCCTTGGCGCTGGAGCCGAAGCTCATCATCTGTGACGAGGCAGTCTCGGCGCTCGATGTGTCAGTGCAGGCGCAGGTCATCGCGCTGCTCGATAAACTGCGCCGCGAAATGGGCCTCTCCTTCATCTTCATCGCCCATGACCTGCCGGTGGTTCGGGATTTCGCCGATCACGTCATGGTCATGCAGCGCGGCGAGGTGGTGGAATTCGGTACCGTCCGGCAGGTTTTCGAAGCGCCACGTGAGGCCTATACCCGCGCGCTGCTTTCGGCGAGCCTCGATCCCGACCCCGATATGCATTCCGCGCGCAGCCCGGCCGATGCCGGCCATGCCGTTGGAAATTCAAGTGGAGTTCTTTCATGACCAAACAAGCCTTCGTCGCGCTCGTCACCTGTTTCAACGAAGACGAAACCATCAATTACGAAGCCACGCGCGCGCAGGTGCGCCGCCAGGTGGCGGCCGGCAACAACATCATGTGCGCCGGCACCAACGGCGATTTCACCTCGCTGACCCATGAGGAAAAAATCCGCCTGACCGAAGAGGTGGTGGACGAAGTGGCCGGCCGCGCCAAAGTCATCGTCAATGCCGGCATGCCCGCCACATTCGAGACCATACAGCTTGCCAAAGCCTTCGACCGTATCGGCGTCGATGGTATCGCCGTTATCACGCCCTTCTTCATCGCCTGCACGCAGGATGGCCTGATCCGCCATTTCTCGACGGTGGCCGATGCCGTTGAGACCCCGACCTATCTCTACGATATCCCCGCCCGCACCCAGAACCACATAGAGCCGGAAACCGCGCGTAAACTTGCAACCCATGGCAATATCGCCGGCATCAAGGATTCCGGTGGCGCGCAGCAGACGCTTGAAGCCTATCTCCAGGTGGCGAAGGAGATGCCCGGTTTCGAGGTCTATTCCGGCCCTGATCACCTCGTCTTGTGGTCGTTACAGAACGGTGCCGCAGGCTGTATTTCCGGCCTTGGCAATGCAATGCCGGATGTGCTTGCCGGCATTCTCAACGCATTCAACGCCGGCAATATCATAGAGGCCGAACGCCAGCAGGCGATCTACACAGCCTTCCGCACCGATCTCTATGCGCTGGGTTTTGCGCCCGCCATGGTCAAGCGCTCACTCTACCTGCAGGACCCGTCCGTCGGCGCCAGCCGTCAGCCGGCCCTGCTGCCGGACCAGCAACAGGACGACCAGATTGTGAAAATCCTGCAGCGCTATCAACTGCTCTGACACCATTGCCGAATGTGACGCGCACGGCTGGAGGTCGATGCGTGTCATCTTGAAAATGCCTGTGAAAACCGCCGAAAGCCGAAGCATTTCTCCAGTCTTCTCTATGACGAATAATTTGTGACATAAACACGAAATTCCGCTTGTCAGCCCGGCCATTGATGTTTAAGAGGAGCGCGCAACGCAAGCGTTCGCGCATGCGGAGAGGTGGCAGAGTGGTCGAATGCACCGCACTCGAAATGCGGCATACCTGCAAGGGTATCGTGGGTTCGAATCCCACCCTCTCCGCCATAATTTTCCTTGGGTAGGCAAGGTTTCTCCGTTAGCAAATGAAATCTGAGCTGATTAGTATCGGCATCCATGTGCACTTTTATCTACCAAAGGGCCACACTCCCGGCACGTTCTTACCCTTGGATTTCGATTTCCTGATAGCTGAGCGGCCCATAGGGTCGTCTGATAGCCAACTGCGCTTGCATGTTAATGGTTGTTTTGTATCTTTAGCATAATCTCCTTAAACGTGTATCGCGGATCGGGTGGTCTTTTTGCATAATACTAGCGTTTATCTTTCAGTTCTCCTTCGTTTGATGAAATTGACTCTCGCAGATAAGATCGACCTAAGATCTTCAGAAGGGATTGAAGCGCTTTCGGTGCTGACCGAGCAGACGAAATCAGTTGCCCAATTGGCTGCATCTGAGGTTAATGGCATGCGTGTATCGGACAGCCTTCCTGTTGGCTATTTAGTAAAGCCTTGCGGCGCCTGGACTGTGGCGGTTCCATGGCCCTTGGTCGAAAGCTGCCCCTCGGAAGATCTTTTGTCTGAATTTTGCAACTTCGCCTCCGAGGCGCGTGTCGGAAGTGATAGCATCATGTGCATATCTGGAACTTCGGCTCGAGCAGGTGGGGTAGGGCAGATAGGCGACATCGACCTATCCGAGTATGTGTTCGACGATGTTGAGGCAATTTCCGCTCGTTATGTGGGACTTCTAACCATGCAGCGATCATTCACTCTCGACGTGCAGGCAATGATTTTTTCTCATGTGCCAGCCGAAAGAGTAAACATACTGTGCCCTTGGCCCGATGACGTTAATAAATATGAAGCAGAACATCACCTTTTCCTGGAACGAGTTAAATCAATTCAAACAAAATTAGATTTCATCGGAAATTCTTCTTCTTATGGATATATACCTATTACAAATATGATATTCCCATGCGGGGTGGCGGGCGCCACCGAAAATTATTCGATGAAAACTCCTATGGCATATTCAAGTTTTAGTTTTCAGGAGGCCGTTCTATTTGAGACTGAATCAACTTGGAAAGCGTGGCCTCTTATAGATGTCCACGAATACGTTTATTACGTTAAGTTTCTAGTCAAAGATACTTTGTCATATCTAGATAAACGTCCCGTAAAAGCCCTAAAGCGCGCCAGCGCGCTTGCTAGAATGCTCCGAATTGATGAATTTGACTTGGAGTTTGAGGAGATACTTCGGTCTGATTTCGCTAACAATGATGCCGTTGCGAGTCGGATAGGTGAGGTGCGAAGGCTTGCTGCAATGCGCGGGAATGGAAGCTTGTCTTATTTTGACAGCGAAACGGTGCTTGCTGCCTTGGACAACGCAGCGTCTGACGCAGGGTTGACCGTAAGCGATTTGACTTTTGACCGGTTTAGGTGTCGTCAGGTTGTTGAACGGCTGCTCAGCCACATTAGATCTAATGTGAAAACGGTTGATGATCGTCTTGAGATAGATCTTTTTGGCACGTCTACGGTGGGTATGGTAAGATGATTGAAAGAGCTGAACGTTATGGTGACTTGGAAGAGATTATTGAGCTCGCTCTCAACGAGATCGAGGTTGCTCCAAGCCTTCGCGATCGGGCCCGGGAGAATCTTCGACGCATAGCTAGATCGCAAGGTGTGAATTCGATTATAGAGAAGATAGAAGAAGCTCGTGATCGTAAGCACAGGGCTCAAGCTTGGTTGTCTGGCGTTATGGCGCCTGAGTCCGATATCGACTGGAAATTGCGCCAAGCGAGAAACTTAGACCCTGCATTGGTTCAACAAAAAGCATGGATGGCACTTGCTCGGTTGGCGCAAAAAAAGCCTACCAAAGCATGGGCGCAGCTTGTTTCTAACGCTGTAGCAACATTATCGAGCCTTGACGAAGTATCGGTGCTGCGAGACGTAAATGGAGCAGAGAGGGCATGTATAGACCTTATCGCTGCTGCAGAGGCTCCTGATTTTAAAGACGAGTCTGACGTTATTCAAGGTCTTGTATTCGCGGAAACGGCGAACCTTTACACAATCTGTGCCAAGGTAACGCGGGAAAAGTCTTTCGTTGAAAGAGGACTGTTTCTTTACAGTATGGCTGCAGATGCCATTTCCAAAGGAAGCTCGCCACTTGCGCTGATGGTCGTGCAGATCAACCGGGGGGCCGCCTTAACTTGTTATGCTCACCTAATACAGAAACAGCATTTTGATAAATATAAACGTGATATATTTGAAGTATTTCAATACATAGGTGACGAGGTAATGCATTCGAATAATAGTAACGAATATAATGATTTGGCGAAGAGTGTTTATGATGATTTAGGTATAATTTCCAGCTTTGGCAATAGTTTTTCGGAATGGAGCAGGTGGTCTGACATCGGAAGCTGTTCGATAGATATGCTTGTTGACAACGAAGCTGAGAAAATCGGCTAAAATATCAATATATTGCGGTAATGCTTAGCGCACCCTCAGGTGCGCCCCACGTGTGATCTTCAATATCTGATTGGAGGTCACATGGCGACGATCCGGAAGCTCAGTGAAATTTTGCAAGCGCTTGGATATTATCTCTGCACGTCATTAAAACTTAAAGCTGTCCAGTTCATTAGGGCTTACAGAGATCAGCAGTGTCCCAGGTGGCATTGAATTCGATCCTTCCAGTAACGCCGAAGCCAGCGGAGACGTCGACTACAGTTCCAAACTCTTTGGGACGGGCGGGCATCCCACAAACAGCCATCTTCGCGTTTGTCATCAGCTCGCTCATCACTTCGGTCATGCTCTCGGTGCTGGGCATGTAACCCTGAAGTGCGCTGACACCCTTAATTTTCGAGACTGTCTCACCCTCACCAACATTATCAAGCATAGTCTCGGGAGGATTGACGCCGCGTGGAACGACGTAGACCGAAGAGATCGCCCCGCCTGGCTCAGACTTAACCCAAAACTCCTGTTCCTTGAGTTGCTCAAGTAACTGCTGCCGGTTCAGGTTCAAATTCAGCGCCTCCGCCATCAGCGTCTGCTGCTTATCCGCTGGTGATTGTTCGGATCGGATCGGTGGTGTGGGTTCTGTGCCAGGCACGACCTTGAGCGAACCATCAAGTTGCTTTTCAACACTAAAGCGCAGGTGCTCCTTGGCTTCCTGCGCAAAAGCGGCTGAAGGGAGGACCGCACACGTCAACATGCATACTACGTATTTCAGCATCAGATATTCCATCTCTCAGTCCAAGCTTATGATCTTGGCGGGTGCAAACCGTTCTAGCTTTTTCAATCCGGATACCATCCCTTTGCCCGACATGGGCGTTCCAACCGCGCCTTTCAGCCAGCATTCTTTTTTCGGCTTGATATAGGTGAAGGCGACGCACTGCTTCTCGTCAATGCAAGCCAGACGACATTCCAGAGGGGTTTTCGCCGAACGTTCTGGACGTCGGGATAAATCGCCACCCTGTAAATCGACGTCATCAAACAGCGCTGATTGCGGATCGATCGTTCCAAGCGTGATGGCAGATGGATCTGCTTCGGCTCCACTCAGAAAGCGGCCCGAAAATGCAATGCTATTTCCATCGGCTCGTCCTGCGTTCGATTTCAGGAAGCAGTTCGGGCCTCTCTTGATTTTGGGATTGGCATTGTATGTAAAAGCTTTGCACTGGCCGTTCATAGTCAGGCAACGTTGAGCACATTCGCTGGCGTCGGCGACACGCTGCGATGAGATGTCGTCACCAAATAGGTCTAGCCCAGTGTAGATCGCAATGCGATTGGGTCGCTTGGTAAATTCGTCGAGGGTCGATAGTTTTGCCTGCTGTTTTGAGTCTGGCGCAGGGGTTAACGTGCGACTATCTTCCAGAAGGTTCGCATCACTTGGTTTCTGGTCGCTATATTGGCCAGCGACTGCGACGGGAACATCAATAGTCGTGGGTGTCGTTAATTGTTCCTGCGCCGTTCGATTGAGCTTGTATTTATCCACCTCGTCTTGGCTGAATATATGCATGTCATCAGGGGGCGTCTTAAACATGACGTGCATCACATCCACCGGCGTCCCAAAGCGATTGAGGACGTCGATGATGTCCGAGATCGCGAGTTGTGCGCCCACTAGGTCCGGCGAGTCGGACGAAATCTGATGAACACCCAAGGCTCCATCGACCTTCCGCTCATTACCGGCGAGAAAGACGAACGCACAGGCGGATAAGCACTTGCTTTCTTTTGGAATGTAGGTCACCAGCTTGCGTTGATGGATATCGTCTGCAATGAGCAAGCCCATCTGGACATTACCACCGTGACTATTGAGGGTGACGAGCTTCGCATTTGGCGCTGCTTGAAGCGCGCGACGAAAATTTAGACCAGAGTTGACGTCGATATCGCCATTCAAAGCAATCACGTCCGGACTTGCGTCACTTACAGCAAAAGGGCCGAATGTTCTCTCTCCGGCAAACGCTCCGGAAAAAGTTGCCACCAGAATAACGCTGGCACTAACAAAGCGAAGTAATCCACGCATACTCGATACCCTTTACCCATGCATATCAAACTATACTGACGTCGCGCGTGCAAGGCGCTCAATCATAAATCGCCTATGATTTTTGATTGCAGTTAATGCGTGTGATTGCTGCGCCCGGATAATCCTTGGTTCCTTCTCCGGGGCATCCTACGCATGATCGACAATGAACGTTGGAGATCACGATGGCGACAATCAGAAAACTCAGAGGACGCTGGCAAGCACAGGTTCGTCGTCGTGGCTTGAAGCCCAGATGCAAATCCTTCGACACGAAGCTCGAAGCCGAGAAGTGGGCGCGCGATCTCGAAGCACAGGTCGATAGGTTCGGCGCTGCCCCGGACACGAAAATCCTTGAAAGCACGACGCTCGGGCAGCTTCTCGAACGTTACCAACGCGAAGTTTCGCCTCTGAAGCGCGGGTCCGTCCAAGAGATACAGCGGATCGACGTGCTTCGTCGCCACGAACTCGCATACAGGACGATGATCGGACCGAGCCAGCAGGACATTGCGTCCTTTCGTGACGAGCGGCTTCAGTCGGTAGCTCCATCTACCGCTGTCCGCGAACTAGCGATCCTAAGCCACGTCCTTGAGGTCTCCATCCGCGATTGGGGGCTACCGCTCGCAAAGAACGTCGTGAAGTTGGTTCGTCGTCCTGTGATCCGTAACGAGCGCAGCCGACGTCTGACTGGCAACGAAGAGCAGTGTCTGTTGGACGCATGTGACAGTGGCAAGATATCTTTCTTCAAGGCGCTCCTGATCCTCGCCATCGAGACAGGGATGCGCCGGGGCGAGATCCTGGGGATGCGGTGGTCTGACATCTCTCACAATCGGCGGGTCATCACGCTCGCCGTGACCAAAAATGGATACGGACGCCAGGTGCCGCTGTCACAGCGAGCATTCGACGCGCTCTCCGAATGGAAGTCTCGCGCCGACGGCGATCAGCTCAGGGTTTTCCCCATTAGCGCTAGTTCGCTGGAGCAGGTCTGGCGCCGTCTGCTGATACGTGCCGACATAAAGGGGCTGCGCTTCCACGATCTGCGCCACGAAGGCGTCAGCCGTCTGTTCGAGCGCGGTCTCAACGTAATTGAGGTGAGCAGCATTTCCGGTCATAAGGAGCTGCGGATGCTGAAGCGCTACACTCATTTGAGCGCCGACGATCTCGTAGGTCGCCTGGGTTAGATGGTCTAAAATCACAATATACACGCTCAGGTATGTTGCACTAAGTTTACATTCTTCCATTGATTGCGGTCGAATGACAACATTGAGCGCGTTTTGACGGACGAAATGTCAACTTTTCAGACCTTTAGACAGCCAAAATCGCACTTTTGGTTGCGCTACGTTTACGTTTGGTTGACTGTTTTCGACAGAATTGCTGTTTTTCCCGAAGTGTAAACTTAAGCATTTTCTAAATTAACTCTGCCCCAGACCTCAAGGATCGGGCGATCTTCAATACATCAAATTCGTCCGCGCGCGAACAGCTGTTGGAGTGCCTTCCGGTCCAGTCGTCATCGCGGAAGCCTTGCCGGGCAGCGTTAAAAACATATTCAAGCGGTTGCCGATGAGCGCGTCAAGACGACGCCCCGAGTGTTATCACTCAGCACTGAAGCCCACAGATACTGACATCGAGAGCCACCAGTGCCATGAGGTGTTTTACCTTCAATACATTATGGACGTTGTGGATTTGCGCACCGCTCTTTTGTGGGCAACCTTCTTTTTGCCGTGACCCTCCTGCGCCGCGAGATTCTGCCGTTCATCTTCCATGACGCAGTGCTGCCGCCAGGACACGAAGTCCTAGAGGGTTTCAAGGCGCTCCATGGGGATGGCTTTTGTATCCACCAAGATCCGACCTCGGATCCTCCCTCCCCACAGAAATCACCGCAGGCGCTTACAGACGCGCTTCAGTCTACAGAGCGAGTGCTTATCGGAAAAGTTATCGGGTCGCACCAGGTGATCAACCCTGAGTCAAAGCGCAGCCGCCGCGCGCAATCTCCTGCATCTCATGAGGTTCTGGCTATAAAGTAAGTAAGGCGAGGAGGCTGTGACTTGCGTCACCGCTAGCTGACAGTCGCCCGCTCACGACTTGCGTCATCTCACACAGCACAGCGCTATAAGAAATATAGCCGCTACAAAACGAACTTTCACAATGGATACCCAAGTATCCAAAGGAGAACCTGTGACCGGAAATCACCATTCATTCGAAGATCGTCTTCGCGATAATATCACGGCCCTCAGGCTTGTCATGCCCGACGTCCTCATGCGGGAACGAGAGCGCGCTCACACGAAGTGGTATGCATATCGCTTTATGTCGCCGCTCGAGGCGACAAAGCTTTTCGCGGATTTGTATCGAGCCGCATTTAAGCGGTATGTGCGCACCCATCGTGATGTTAGTGACGCCGACGCCGCCAATGGCCTCGGAACCAGGATTTTTGGTCGGCCGAACAGCTCACTCACCGAGGTCTGGAACGCGAGACAGCGCCGACGAACTTGGCTTGCCTTATAACCTGTTGATGGATTTCAGCTTTGATTTCGCAGGTCGCCGCACAAGGAAGCGCGCACCTCGCCCTGGCCAGCTGTTCGATAGTGGAGAGGCCGGCATTGCATGGCCGCTCGAACTTGAAAAGTGGATTGTGGATCCGTTGCATCTTGAGGTTCAGCGCCTCAGCATGCCGCAGTATCGGCATGAGAATTATCGGTCCTTTCCTGTTCAGAGAGAGTTTCACGAATACATTCTGGAGAGCATTGAGGAGAGGGTAGGGGCCTGGGGCCCAAAGTTGGCCCACCATTGCGTGAGCCGCCATCATCTTCCCATCAGTAAGGCAATAAAGCTTGTGCCGAAGGGAGCGCGCGCGAATGCCCTCCGCCACATTCGCGGTGAGCTTGAGCTTGCCATCGAAGAGAATGGTGAAGTTGAGTGGTTGCCCGACATCGCCGTTGCCCCAGCATGCTTCGGTCTCCCCTTTGCTACGCACGTGACGTCACCGGAATGTATGGCATGTCCTCTGGCCGATCTCTGCTCTAACGCAGTGCGTGTGGCGTCCGACCACATGCATGGCAGCTATGGCGCTCTTTCTCCGGTCCAGCAGAACCGGAAGATGAACACGAGGCAGAAGACGAAGTTGCGGGTCCGAAAGTTCCGGGCGGGGAAGCAGACGCTTGCTTCAGACTGCTCTCAGCAGCCGGAGGGCATCCCGATGTAACGCTCAGCCAAATAGGGTTTCTTTTAAAGAGAGATATAAACTTAGGTTGAGCGTTACATCTCCTTCCTTCTCCGGGAAACGGAGAATCCTTATCCCCAACCGCCGAACAGATAATACCACGCCGCCTTCCGGCGTCGTGGACCATGGCTTGCAAACAGAAGGAATCCACGATGAAGAACGAAATGTTGAACCTCCGCCGGTTTTTTCGGAACCGGTTCGAGTGTCTGATCGACCATAATGACGCGGACGGCTCCGGCACTGGTGACGGTTCCGCCATCGGATTGGCTGAGGTGTGCGAACTCTTAGCCAATGATGACGAGAGTTTCCCGCGAAACTACGACCAGGATCTTCGACGATTTTGCGGTCACGAGGCTTCTATCTGGTTTCGCGAAGTGCGCAGCTACGGCGATGTCGCCCGGCATGTAATTTGTATGCTGGAAGCGGGCAGCAACGGAAATACTCGCCCTACTGGCTTTTGGGTCAGTAAGGTTCTCCATTGCGACAGTCCCATCATCCATATGCGTAGCGTAGAGAATTTCAATTGGGAGCGAAACAATGTTGAGCGCTGAGCTGAGAGAGCGAGTGTCCGCAATGGCGGAAAAGTATCGTCAGCATGAACTGGACTTCCTCGAGATGCTCGGGAGAATCGATAACCGCAGAATGCAGCACCTCAAGCCCAGGATCCGCGTGAGTGCTACATCGTATCGGTGGTCGATTGCGGATAATTCAGAGACCGGCATCGCAAAGGGGCAATAGTCCTTGCTTGAGGCCCCGCACGAGGGTGCGGGGATGCACCTGGTATCGCTCGGCAAGATCGCCAAGTGATACCTTGTCGATCGTCATGGCGTCCCGTGCTTCAATGATCTGCTGTGGCGTGAGTGCTGGGGGACGGCCGATGAAACTCCCCCTTGATCGTGCAGCCGACATCCCTGCCTTCGTCCGCTCGCTGATGATGGCGCGCTCAAATTCAGCCATCGCCGCCATGATGTGGAATGTCAGCCGCCCGCCCGAGGTAGACGTATCGATAGCCTCGTTAAGCGAACGGAACTCGACCTCTCGCTTTCCCAGATCGTTGATCGCACCGATAAGGTCAATCAGTGATCGGCCAAGTCTGTCGAGTCTCCATACGATGAACATGTCACCTGCACGAACTGCATTTAACGCCTCCGCCAATCCGGGCCGATCGAACGTGGAGCCTGATATACCTTGATCTGTAAACGTGCGATGACAGCCATTGGCTTCCAGTGCCTTGAGCTGGAGGTCCAGATGCTGCTCATTTGTCGAGACTCGGGCATATCCAATTTTCTGCACGACAACCTTCAATTCTGCTCTTCAATAGTCGGCACTATACCCGGTAACCCATTGACTAAAAGGAACCTTTTTGTCCGACGACGGGTTTCTTGTGCACCTTGAACGCGAGCCAAATGGAAACAACGGCTTACGTCGAGGACGATTATGGTTGCGAGCTATGGGATAAAGGTTCCCTTTTGTCGGGCTGAAATCCTCGGATCGCCAAGTGAAAATCTTCAAAATGCTAACCGTCGTTGCTGCTGTCTCGTCTCTCTGGACTTCGGCCAGCGCTGGCGAAGCTCCAATCCATCTTTTCCTCAACGAGGACTCCGCAGAAACGAAAATCGACGGAATGAACGTCAGGCTGCGAGCTGAACTTTCAGACAAGGATCGGAAAGAACGTGATTTCGCTCGAACCCCGCGTGTGTGGATTACCTGTTTTGACAATGGTCGGCAGATTATGAGCATCGATACCGCTGACGATCTCGATCCATGGCCGTCTGTTACCGACGGCCAGGATGTCAGAGCAAGCGCGGTTCTGAAATCCCAGACTGGCTCGTTCAAAGATCTCACCACTCAAGTCAATGCATCGCGAGTAAACGATCTTTTACAGATCAATGTAGACATTACCGGGCGAGCAGAGGACGTTGCGCGCTCTTGGCTCCAAGGCTTTCCGATCAAACTTACCGCCTCGCCCGACGGCGGGGAACTGGAGGCTCTTGAACTCGTCATTTTCCCTGAATCGAGAAGCTCTGTATTCAGAACAGAAGCCTCAGCACTCGTTCGAGTGTGCGAGGTTCTGGGTGGTTAGTAAGTGGCACGCGCCAGGGCGACTCACCGGCGCGCTCGGCATATCCAGAGCGACAAAGCGACATCCAGCTGCACCAAGCCAGCCAGCAAGCTCCCCTGAGTCAAATAGCGCTACGCCAGAGCCAACCTGTTCTTCTCAAGCGCTGCCTGCGCCCATCCTGCCCATTGATCCTGGGGTGGCAGCCAAAACCAGCCGCCTTTATCGTCGCCCACGACCTCAGCTTCGCCAGTTGCGGCGCATCCCGCGGTGAGTAAGCAGATCCATGCAGCCCGCTTTTCGTGGTCGCGCTCGCCAAGAACTGCGGTCAACAGCTGAGGATTACGCCAGCCAATCTTTTGAAACAGGTCTGAAAGAACGCCGCTATCGACGGCATGCTCATACAGCCAATCAAACTTCTTGCGTTTACCTGCTTTCGGCAGGGCAAAACGTGCCTCTGGCAGCAGAACCCCCCAAAAAGGCGTTTGGAAATGCTTCAATCATGAAGGTGTCCTGCCGGATCGCCCTCGATGCGCCTGCACTGTGTTCTGCCAGATGGAGCACTTGATTTGCAGTTTCCGCCGCAGCCCGACGTAAATCTTTGCCGTAACCATGATTACTCAGACCAGGCTTGCATCGCGTCTGGAATGCGCCGCGAATGAACAGGCGTTCGCAGAGACGGTCCAAGCTATCATCGGAACCGACAGGGACGAGCGGCCCGTCGATGGCTATCACCGAGAACTTCGTAGACGCTGGGATGTGCTGGCTACGGCGTTCCCAATCGGCGTGCGTCCTGGCTGCTCCAAAATCGCCATTCTTGCTCCATGCGATGCCGGTGGTCGCCCTCGATTTCGAGAAGCCCACGTCGATGCCAAGAAGAGCGATGCGGCTGAGATCGACTGAGGGCTCACTCATCCCACCGCACTTTCGTTAAGCCCGTTGATCACCTCGATCAGACGCTTCGTCCTCTCAAAATCAAAGACCTGCTGCGGTCCCTCCGGGGCCTTGTCGATGAAGGGGCTCTCATAGAGCATGCCGGGATCCATGGTTCCCTTCTCCGTCAGATGCTCAATCACCATATCAACGAATTCGATCTGCTGGGCGGTGGCAGCGCCCTCTGCAAGGAATTCGCCAAAAGCTTCCACAACGGCATGGCGATCCAGACCGACAATCGATCGGATGAACGCGCCAAAACCATGCGCCAGCTCTGTCGCCTTGTCGAAATGTTCCTGATCGCCGATCCCGGCTGTAATCAACATCTGCTGCAATTCGGCAATGTCGGTGGGGGTCAGCGGTTTGCCGTGACGTAGCTTGGCGATCGCAATGTGATCCTCGTGGTTGCGCAGAAAATGCCGTGCCTTCTTCTTGAAACGGGCGAAATCCACCTCACCAACCTGCGGCATGTCTAGCTCTGTCGCAACACCCAACTCATCCTCGAAATTGGTGTAGACAATCGCCTTCCTTCCCTTCTCGATGTGCAGCACAAGGCCACGCAAACGAAGCCGCACAAGCTCCAGCAGCGGCACCGTGACACCTTCCCACCAAACATCAGAGAGGATGTCGAGGATAAGCGAATGCTGAGCTGCAATGACAGGAATTGCCGTCTGTTCATCAAGCGCCGACGCGATATCGACGAGTTGCTTCTTCAACCGGTCGAAGCGTTTGGAGCCCTTCAGGAGGGCGATTTCCAGGTTGAACATCAGCAGGTCGAAGCGCTTGGCCTCTTCCGGCTCACTCTTCATGGCATTGGGAAGCGGCGCCACCTCCTCGACGAGCTCATCGCGCACCTCATCGGAAAGCGTGCCCCAGACATCCGGCACCTGATATTTTTCCACCAGCCTGCGTTTGGTCCGAACCACGAAATTGTCGAGGTTCATCGTTCCGACATAGGTCTTCAGGAAGTCCAGCGCGGCATCTCGGATCTGTTGCTCGCTCGGCGGTGCGTCCGGTCCTGCATCATAGACAGCGCCATCCTCCGCCACGCCGGGCGGTCGGTCTGCCGCAGCCATCTCGTCGAGTCCCCGCACCAGATCGAAGCGGGCGGCGAAAAGCCGCTCGCTGAGCGATTTCGCTGTCGAACCTTCATCGGGCTTCAGGTTCTGGCGGAAGAATTCGAGGTTCTGGCAATAGTCGAAAACCCGGAAAAATTCCTTGTCTTCGCCCGGCCCGAAGAGGTTGGGGCAAAGACGTGTCCCGCGCCCGATGATCTGCCAGAACTTGGTCTTGGAACGGATCAGCTTGAAAAGAACGAGGTTCACCACCTCTGGCACGTCGATGCCGGTGTCGAGCATATCGACGGAAATCGCGATATGCGGCGCGCCATCCTTCTTCGAGAAATCATCGATGAGCGACTGCGCATATTCAGTCTTGAAGGTAATGATCCGGGCAAAATGGCCGGCGAGATGCGGATAGGCGAGATTGAACCGTTGCTCGATGAACTCTGCATGAGCCTGGTTCTTGGCAAAGATAATCGTTTTGCCGATGCGGTCACCGCCAGCAACTTTTACGCCGTCCGTCATCACATGGGCTAGCACCTTGTCGACAGTATCGGCATTGAACAGCCATTTGTTGACGGCCTGCGCATCGACGCTATCAGGCGGATCTCCATCTTCCTCATCCCATTCCAGCATGTCCCATTGCTCTTGTTCCGTCTCGGACAGATCGTCATAGCGAATGCCTTCGCGCACGAATTTGAGCGGCACGGACACAGCTACAGGCGGCACCAGCCATTCATCGGAAATGGCCTGATCGAGCGAATAAGCATCCGTCGGCACGCCTTCTTCCAGATCGAACAAGCCATAGGTATTGCGGTCGATCTCCTCGCGCGGCGTGGCGGTCAATCCCACCAGCAGGCTGTCGAAATAATCGAAAATGGCACCATAGCGCTGGTAGACGGAGCGATGCGCCTCATCGATGACCACAAGATCGAAATGCCCCGGCCCAAAGCGCGCCGTGCCGCCCTTGCGCTCGTCGATCAGGTTCATCATGGTCGGATAGGTGGAGAGAAAAACGCGGCCCTCCCCGGTCTTTTCCGTTATGAGATTGACGGGCGAGGATTCTGGCAAATGTGCCTTGAAGGCTTTCACCGCCTGGTTCACCAGCGCTATCCGGTCCGCCATGAACAGAACGCGTTTCACCCAACCGGCACGCATCAACACGTCGATCAGCGCAATCACCGTGCGAGTCTTGCCAGAGCCGGTGGCCATCACCAGCAGGCCCTTGCGTTGCTGGCGCACCTCGAAGGCTTCCTTCACCCGCGCAATCGCCCGTTCCTGATAATAGCGCTCGACAATCTTTCGGTCGATCGCCACGCCCGCCATCGGCTTGCGGGTGCTGCGCCGCTGGATCAGCAGTTGCAGTTCATCCTTCTTGTAGAAGCCGGAAACTTCGCGTGGCGGATAGGCAAGATCATCCCAGATCCAGTGCTGATAACCGTTAGTGTAGAAAATCACCGGACGCTGGCCGAATTGTTGCTCCAGGCAATCGGCATAAAGCTTGGCCTGATGTTGACCTTCACGCGGGTTGCGCTTGCTGCGCTTCGCTTCCACCAGCGCCAGCGGCTTGCCATCATCTCCCCAGAGAACGTAATCGACAAAGCCCTGGCCCTGATTGTTGGGCATGCCGGAGACGGGAAATTCCCGGTCTCGCGCCGCGTTCAGCGCCCAGCCTGCTTCCTTCAAAAGAAGGTCGATAAAGGTATCGCGCGTCTGCGCCTCAGAATAATCGTGATGGTCTGGCCGTTGCTCATTCTCGCGGCGAATGCGGTCGCGCTCGGCACGTGACGCCATCAGCTCTGCATCCAGATCACCCTTGTCGCGCAATAGCTCGGTGAAAGCCTTGTCCTTGGCCTCCATCTCGCTTTTAAGCCGCGTCAACTTGGCAAAGGCGCGCTTAACGAGATCATCCGTGCGCTGAAGCTGCGCTGTCTCAAAACTCAAGCCATCCGGCGGCGGGGCCTTGGCATAGGTGCGGGCCAGCCAGAAACAGAGGTGAAACAGCTCGCGCACCGCATCACCGGCGTCCTTGGCCGAGGTCTCGCGGGTCTCGTGAACCGCCAGATTACCAATGCGGATGATGAGCTTCGCCTTGGTGAAGATCGCCTGTCCGGCGCGCTGCTGAAAGCTCGGCTCGTGGATCAGCGCCGAGATCCTGTCATCATAGGGGAAGGACAGCCCACTATCGTTCTTGTAAGCCCATTGCACCGCCAGTTCCACCGTGCGCCGGGCATAAAAAGCCGCCGTGCGCGGATCGCCCGCCACATAGCCTTCCGCCTTCTTCGCGCTCTCGAAGATTTCGGGAAATTCAGCAGCGAGAAAAGCGAAATTGGACATGGGCGACCTCAGA
Source organism: Agrobacterium sp. ST15.16.024 (assembly GCF_027956545.1). Lineage (NCBI taxonomy): Bacteria > Pseudomonadati > Pseudomonadota > Alphaproteobacteria > Hyphomicrobiales > Rhizobiaceae > Agrobacterium > Agrobacterium sp. ST15.16.024. The sequence goes on along the minus strand of NZ_JAQKGO010000002.1, from coordinate 595,902 downwards.
GTTGTCCGGTGAAGGCGCGGTGTTGGAGAGAGGCGAAGAGGGCTTCGTGACGTTGCACTTGGATTTCTTTAAGTTGTAGCAATTTTGCCTGCTGTTCAATTTTCTCGGCAAACTCAATCTGTAATTCTTCCGGCGGCAACATGACGGGAAATTTCTTTAAATCGCCCAAATTTATTCCTCGAACGGCTACTCCCTTAGTTCTCCTCGCCATCCAATGCTGGCTCGCATCGGATGCCAGTTGAGCACCTATAAAACGTGAGTTCGCGGCGACTATTGCTAGCCGTGCAGTATCCTGTGTGATGTTAGCTCCATCACACAAAGGTGGAGTCACCGCAATTCGTCCAACATGACCCCTGATAGATATCAATAAATCACCGGCTTTAAGGGCCGAGCGGCGATACTCACGGGCGATCGCAGGTGTGGTTCGGCGAAGTTGGTTGCTTAGAACCATACCATCACGCATATCGACCACCCTAACATAAGGAATGCCCCCGGGAATATCTGGGCCTGGCATAAGAATACCATATGTAATTTTTCTATTAGGGTCGATTATCTCTTGAAGTTCTCTAACGGCGTATCCATTCGGATTGCTCACCGGATCGCCAAACATCTCATGAAAGATTGATTGGGTGAGGCTGTCGAGCAGGGCGATGGCCTGACGGCGCTTGGCGCGCAGCGCATCGGCCTTGTCCAGGATCGCCGCAATCCGCTTCTGCTCGTTGAGGGGTGGAAACGGGATGCGGAGCTCCTTTAGCACATCGAGCGTAATACCCTTGACCGTTGCTCCCGTAGCCTGCCTCTCCAACACACTGGAGTTTGCCAACAACGCTTGTAGTAAATATTGAGGGTCGATCCCCGGTCGAGGGAACAGCGCCTTGATGTCCTGATTGATTGCCATTGCTGTTTTGTTGATGGCCGCCTTGCCGACAGCCATACGCGTAGGAACCAAGATATTCCCGGCCGGAATAATGTTCGTCGCAGAATTGCGAACACCAGCCTCGGTAACAGCATCAACAGTTTCAGCGATCTCCGCCGACTTGAAATCTTTGACTGAAGCCCACGGAATAGATCCACCCCAGTATTCCGGAATGTCTTTACTAGGGGTGCCGCCGCCTCGGATATCCACGACGTCCCCCAATCGGACCATCCGATCACTCACAGCATCGCCTCCAGCTCTTTCAGCCCCGCCGCAATCTCGTCCTCCAGCGCCAGCAGTTCGGCAATGATCTCCCTCGGCGGGCGGTGCTCGGCAGCCTCGTGCACCACTTCCTTGTAGCGATGGAGCGAAAGGTCGTAATCTGCTGCTGCAATGTCATCTCGGCTGACAGTAAAGCTCTGGCCGGTGCGCGGGTTAGCCAGTTCTTTGCCGTCTCGCTCCTTCCAGCGCGTCACCACATCCGGCAGGTTGTTCTTGACATGCTCCTCTACGGAAAGCGCTGCCTTTGGCACGGGGCCGAATTTTTCCTCGCTCACCAGCATCTGGCGCTTGTCATCCAGGCTCATGCCATCGGCCTGCACATCATAGAACCAGACGTTTTTAGTGCCGCCGGAATTGGTTTTGGTGAAGAAGATGATAGCGGTGGACACGCCGGCATAGGGCTTAAACACGCCCGACGGCAGTTTCACGATGGCGTCCAGCTTGTGGTCATCCACAAGCATCTTGCGGATGGCCTTATGCGCCGTGGAGGAGCCAAACAGCACGCCATCCGGCACGATGACGGCGGCGCGCCCACCCGGTTTCAGGAGCTTGAGGAACAGCGCCATGAATAGAAGCTCGGTCTTCTTCGTCTTGACGATGGCGCGCAGATCAGCCGACGCCGTTTCCTCATCCAGCGAACCGGCAAAAGGTGGGTTGGCAAGGACCAGTGAATATTTGTCGGCATCATCCCCATGGGAAGAGGCAAGCGAGTCCCGGTATCGGATATCGGCACCCTCGACGCCATGCAGCTGCATATTCATGGAGCCGATGCGCAGCATCGTCTGGTCGAAATCGTAACCGTGGAACATGCCGGCGTGGAAATGCTCGCGGCTCGCCTTATCCTGAAACAGCTTCGGATGGTTATGCCGCAGATATTCGCCAGCCGCGACCAGAAAGCCGCACGTGCCGCTGGCAGGATCGCAGATGACGTCCTTTTCCGTCGGCGCCGTCAGCTCCACCATCAGCTTGATGATGTGGCGCGGCGTGCGGAACTGGCCATTCTGCCCGGCGCTGGCAATCTTGCCCAGCATATATTCATAGAGATCGCCCTTGGTATCGCGATCCTCCATTGGGATTTCCGCCAGCATGTCCACAACCTTGGCCAGCAGGCCCGGTGTCGGGATGGTGAAGCGCGCACCCTTCATGTGCTCCGCATGCGCCGTGCCCTTCTCGCCCATCTCACGCAAGAAGGGGAAGACATTCTCCGAGACGATGAAGAACATACGGGCCGGATCATCATTGCGGAAATGCGACCAGCGCAGCATGGAATAGGTGATCTCTTCCTTCACTTCGCCGGTCTCTTCATCGCGCACTGTGCGATAGACCCCATCCGGGAAAATCACCCGCTCCATCGGACGGCCCAGCATATTTGCCTTGTTCTCTTCCCGCGTCTGGATGTCATCCAGCCCGCGCATGAACAGTAGATAAGTGATCTGCTCGATTACCTCCAGCGGATTGGCAATCCCGCCCGCCCAGAAGGCATTCCAAACCTGATCGACCTTCGAGCGAATTTCACCTGTGAGCATGCGTAGTCCCTGTCATCATCCGAATCAGGTTGCACCTTAGTGGCCTTCTCTCCTTGATTGGAATCTAATTTTCCGGATGAATTGCTTCACTTTATCGATTGAGTTCCAAACTATTTCCATCTTGGAAGACAAAGCCGTTTGTATTGCATGGATAGAAAACAAAATTGATTGACTTTCAAAAATCTATTTTTTTGGTAGTCAAGGCGTATTGACTGCCACCCGAGCAAATCAAACGCCCTTGAGTTCTAAAAATAGCGTTTTTTGGTAGACAAGCCGACTTGTCTTCTGCATTACGAAGACAACACCCTTTGTGCGTCAGAAATATTGGAATTTGGAAATCAAAATGACATTGCGCCCCGGCCTGGATCTCTCGGAAGCAGTCGAATATCACTACGACCAATTTCCGCCTCGGCAAATCGATGCTGGCCGTCTTATCATGCCGGTGGCGTCGGCATCCGCCGCCTTGGCGCGTTACGATCAAATGCTCAAGAGCATGCATAACAGTGAGATTCTGCTCGCACCACTGAGAAACCAGGAAGCTGTCGTGTCTTCGCGCATGGAAGGCACGGTGAGCACGCTGGATGAAGTTCTAAGATATGAAGCCGATCAGGAAGAAAGTGGTGACGAGGCTGGTGGTCACTATCGTAACGAAGCGATCGAGGTCTTCCTATATAGCCGCGCACTGACGGCGGCGCAGCGCAGTATTGAACAAGGAGCTCCCTTATCGAGCTTTCTCATCAAGAGCGCGCATCGGGTCCTACTTGGTTTTGGGCGTGGTGCTCACCTATCTCCCGGCGAATTCAAAACAGAGCAGAATTATCTGGCCGATCGGATGCGGCGCAAGGTCCATTTTGTGCCTATGCGGCCGGAGCAACTTCAAGATGGGATGGACCGCCTCTTCGCTTTTATCGAGTCGGAGGATTGGCAGATTCTGATCAAGACAGCAGTTGCTCACCTCGAGTTCGAAGCGTTGCATCCATTCAAGGATGGCAACGGTCGAATTGGCCGAATGCTGATCACTCTCATGCTCTGGAAGTCCGGAGCAATCTCTGCCCCGCATTTCTATATTAGTAGTTATTTTGAAGACCGCCGCGACGAATATATAGATCGGATGCGCGAAGTATCTAAATCAGGCGCCTGGACCGATTGGATCATTTTCTTCTTGGAAGCGCTGGAAGCGCAGGCGCAAAAGAACTTGGCAACGGCCGAGCGAATTCGCGACCTCTATGAGGAGCTGAAACGAGAGTTTCCCCAAATCCTGACATCGCAGTGGAGCACAGCGGCTTTGGACTTTCTCTTTTCTCGTCCGGTTTTCAGGAATAACGTCTTTACGAAAAAATCCGGCATTCCGGAGACTTCGGCGCACCGATTTACGCGCATCCTGTCTGAACGTGGCCTCATTCGAACAGTGGAGCCCGCTGCTGGCAGACGGCCAGCACTATATAGCTTCGAACCGCTTTTGCAGATCGTCCGTGACTAGCCACAACGCCGGCACATGCGGCTCACGGATGGTTAAGGTTCCGCGAGCCTATGTCCGTCAGCCCGGCCATTGATGTTTAAGAGGAGCGCGCAACGCAAGCGTTCGCGCATGCGGAGAGGTGGCAGAGTGGTCGAATGCACCGCACTCGAAATGCGGCATACCTGCAAGGGTATCGTGGGTTCGAATCCCACCCTCTCCGCCATAATTTTCCTTGGGTAGGTAGGGTTTCTCCCTCACGCGATTTGATTTTGCGAGGCATTGACCCACAATCCGTTTTCGCATTTGACGATCAGGGCCACATCCAAGGCACTACTCGCTCTAAATAATCGAAAAATGCCTGAGCGCGGTTTCAATTGCCTCTCGTTTCTCTCCCGGACATGCGTATTTTCTTCCGTTGCTGTCGATCCGATTGGGAGCGTCTTGGCTCGTTTTTCCATAAGCCGCCGTCACATCAGCGATCCAACAGGTTTTGGAAACGAAGTCATGCTGTTCTTTGACCCATGACTGAATTTGTTTGTAAGTCGCCATCTGCTTTGCCTCAACAATTCCAAAAGCGAATCGGGTTCTGAACATGCTTTAAGTCTGGATTGGTGATCCTCTTACCGCGATCACCCACATACAAATCCCAGATTTCTCTTGACGCCGGTTCCCCAATAAATGCAACTCGATGACCTTCGGAATCTGTCACGTGAGGCACGTCTCCGAAATGTTCACGCGTCGCTGGTAACCAAACTTCCGGTTTGAAGGCGCCAACGGTGACGCCACGAACTACGGCGATTACATACTCGGCCGCTTCGGCACGCGTCTTACTCATTCTCCAGCAATATCGAACGAGGTCGTAGACGGCCCGTTGGTTGAAGCGCTCTTCCAGTTTGTTAATGCAGATGAGAACCAAAGGGTGCGCAGGTCTATCTGGAAATTCTGGCAGACTATATTTGTCGACCAATTCGATATGGTTCATTGGCCCTCTGTCGGTGCTCGCATGGCCCCCTTGAAGATTCGTGAGTCCGGGATAGGCGTCTATCACTGCCGCCTCGACTTCGAAAACGGCCTCATCAGGTATTTCGTGTCTATGGATTACGTGAAGGACCTCCAGGCCCGCGTTTTTTATCGCGCGGATACGATCTAGCTTTGCCCCTAACTGTTGAGAGGCATCGTCGGCGACCTCCTGCAGGCCCGCTGCATGATCAAAGACGCGGTTGTTGCGGCCCTTTCCGACGTAAAAAGTTTCTCCGTTTCGCGGATCGATTAGGCGATACACGTAGTTGCCTAGCTTTTCGCAAACTTCAGCTGGGAAGCGGGTAGTCGATGACATGGAATGCAACCTCTATTTGCCCTCCAAATGCCACTCGAATAGAAGATTCGCAACGATATCCTTTGCGCCGGGATAATCCTTGGCCCCTCGTCGGGGCATCCTAAGCATGATTGACAACAACGTTGGAGATCACCATGGCAACGATCAGAAAACTCAGAGGGCGCTGGCAAGCACAAGTGCGAAGGCGCGGTATGAAGCCCCGCTGCAAGAGCTTCGACACCAAACTCGAAGCCGAAAAGTGGGCACGCGACCTCTAAGCACAGGTCGATAGGTTCGGCGCTGCCCCAGACACGAAAATCCTTGATAGCGCGAGGCTCGGGCAGCTTCTCGAACGTTACCAGCGCGAAGTGTCGCCTCTGAAGCGCGGGTCCATCCAAGAGATACAGCGGATCGACGTGCTCCGTCACCACGAACTCGCATACAGGGCGATGATCGGACTGAGCCAGCAGGACATTGCGTCGTACCGTGACGAGCGGCTTCAGAGTGTAGCTCCATCTACTGCTGTCCGCGAACTTGCGATTCTTAGCCACGTCCTCGAGGTCGCAATCCGCGATTGGGGCCTGCCGCTCGCAAAGAACGTCGTAAAGATGGTTCGTCGTCCGGTGATACGCAACGAGCGAAGCCGTCGCCTCGCATCCGACGAGGAGCAACAGCTGCTTGATGCTTGCGACGCCGGAAAAATACCTTTTCTCCTCACACTGTTGGTCGTTGCCGTCGAAACCGGGATGCGCCGTGGCGAGCTTCTCGGACTGAAGTGGAGTGATTTCTCTCACAATCGTCGAGTGCTTTCACTCGCTCTTACCAAGAACGGTTCCGGTCGTGACGTTCCTCTGTCACGGCGAGCATTTGATACATTGAAAGCTTGGAAGGAACACCCGGACGTAGATCAATCTACTATATTCCCAATGCGTCCCGGGACGCTGGAACAGGCATGGCGAAGGTTACTGGTGCGTGCTGACATAAAGAGGTTGCGCTTCCATGATCTCCGCCATGAAGGTGTCAGCCGTCTGTTTGAACGCGGTTTGAATGTGATTGAGGTCAGCAGCGTGAGCGGGCACAAAGAATTACGAATGCTGCGCAGATACACGCACTTGAACGCTGACGATCTGGTTGCTCGCTTAGGATAGATCAATCTACCACCTCAATGCGTCGCGCAGCCTTCCGCGACCTTTACGTTTCCCTGCAAGGCGACAAGATTCGTCAAGTTGCAGCCGGACTTTCCTGCGGAGTTGTTCTATTGGTTGCATAAACGCTGCGAAACAACGCTTAGACCTGACAAACCTTTACGCCACCTTGCCTTTTTTTGATGAAATTGCGCGATTTCAGCGTTTTTTGTCGAAACGTCAAGGTTCATGAACCTCTCTGGGTTGTATCTGCCGCTGCAAATGCCTTCAGGCTCCGGACCGTGTGCGCTGGTCGCTCAGGCATGGTGATCAGTCTGCCGCATTTGCAAATCAGCCGAGCTAGAAATCCTTGCTCGCCAACGCAGAAAACATATCCGCGCTTGTCGCAGGCTAATGCTTAGGTAGATTGATCTATGATCACGCTGCGGTCTGAGCTACCGCCCAAGTAGGATGGACGGGGACGGATTGGTCTGGTCGATGTGAAGGATAAGCTCGCCTACCTGACTTGGTTTCGTGAACAGCGCACCTATGGCGATGTTGCCCGTTTGCTAAGCCGCAAGTTGGCGGGCGAAGATGGAAGGATGCCGCGCGTTGGGGGACGGTGGGTGTATGCGGTGTTGAAGGCCGCACGTCAGTCGTCAACTCAGATTTCTTGATTAGGCGGTATGCTCTCAAGCATGCCAAGGTTCAGTTGCCGCTTATGCTTCGGGAGATGCATGACAACCCCGGGGCAAAGTCCTCGACGACCCGCCAAAGTAGCCATCTCCTCAAAACAAAACTCCCCGGACTGAGGACCAGGGAGTAACCTGAATCTCATCAGGCGCGCTTTGACTGGAGTTAGTGGCTCACCCCGTAGGGACGGGTTGGATCGAGCATTCAACCCCAACACTGCAAGTAAATTTAATGTATATTTCCTAGATATAGCTCCGATAATATTGATTCTATTCTTTTGTTAAATTACCTGATACGGCTTCAAAAAATATATTAAACTATTCTCGGCCATGCACGAAAAGCCCGACTCAAAGAGCCAGGCTTCCCGTTTATCCAATCTCGGAGGTCTGATCGGATCAGAACGAACGCTGAAGACGTACGAAGCCCGTCCAGCGAGCATCCAGCTCTCCGCCCTCGATATCAAAGTCTTCGTAGTTGACTGCAACCTTGGTGGAGAGACCTTCGGTGATCTTGTAGTCAACCGTCACGCCGACCTTCCAGGCATTGACGTCAGACCAGTAGTTGGTGCCGTAGTAGGTATCTGTAGGCTTGCTGTCAGGAATCAAACCACCGGCTGCCGCAAACTCTGCTGCGGTGCCCTTGTAGGCGATATTGCCGGAATACTGGACGCCGGGGGTGATCGTCAGCTTGTCAGTTGCCTTGACGGCATATTCAGCGGCAACTGCCCACTCGGATTCAGCATAATAGGCGTTGACGCCGGACGCCCAGACGCCTGCCAGGCCGAAGGTGCCCGGGCCCACGTCAGCCGTTGCAATCAGGCGGATAGCGCCTTCTTCCTGGTCGGTGTCGTAGCCGCCGATCAGCTGCAGCGTGGCAGCACCGAACTTGGCGCCGAGCCCTGCGGAGATGCCGACATGGTTGTAACCTTTGTACACGCTTCCGATGCGTTCATCGTCGAACTCTACGAATTTGGAGCCAGTGCCTTCAAGTTCGTCAAGCGAAACACCGCCCCAGAAAGAACCCGTGTCGTAAACGTAGCGAATGGAGTTGAACTTCGCGTTCGTGGAGAGCGTGTCGGCTTCACCAGATAGGCCATCATCCCACCAGTTATAGAACTGGCCAACCTTTAGGCCGCCGAGTTCGATGAAGGCTTGGTCGACGTTAACGCCACGGCTGGATTCCTTGTCGGCATCGCCGCGCAGACCAATGAAGCCACGCAGAGCGCCGAGCTCGGTATCGGTGCGGGTGTCGACCTCAAACTGCGCACGGCTGACGCTATTCCAGTCGGATGCATCGGACTTGTCACGGCCGAAGCTGGTTTGGAAACGGATGTAACCGCCGAATTTCAGGCAGGTTTCGGTCCCGGGGATATAGAAGAAACCCGTGCCAAACGCGTCACAAACGCGGACATATTCCAGGGCCTCGGGTTCGGTGGCGACGATAGCGTCGGCAGCCTGTGCGCCGGATACTGCTGCTAGAGCCGCAGTGGAGCCGATAAGAAAACTCTTAATGTTCATGATTGAACTCCAGTCATATCAATTGACAAAACTGCAAGACTGAAACCAGGAATAACGTGCACTTCAAATCTTAACCGGCACACAGATATCGTATACCACAGAGTAATATCAATACATATCGACAAATCTGGTGGATTACTTAATATATTTGATGGATAAACGTAGCAATTGTGCCACATAGGTAAAACTACTCATTGACTATGCCTTAAATAATGCAATTTGTACTATGACAATACTTTTATTGGCAGGTGACGACCAATCTGCGACAGCTCCAGCATGAGACAAGAGGAACTGGGCCAGCAGCTCTTCTCCACCTATTGAATTCCAGTCAGTTTGATTTTCCATCAACGCACGTCCTCTGAGATGGTCGTCCCCTCCTGACGCTTGAGGATAGTTGACTTATTGGTTCCGCAGAACATAATAAGAACATCATTTGACACCGCGGCGTGTGCCTATCGGAAAATCAAGGACGATTTGGACTCTTGAACCGGAGAATGGAAACGTGCGCCCAGAGAGAAGAGAACCGGAAGCCGATCCGGTGGACCACATTATCGCATGGCACGACGGCGATAGCCGTGCTGCCATCGAGACCCTGATGGAAGATATCCAGCATTTGTGAATGCAGCTGGCCTTGGCGACGGCTGCAATGGGCAGAGGATTTACGTCGGGATGGCTACCGGACGCCGAGCGAAAATGAAATGCGCCACCGTCGCGGGACCTTACCGGCGGCAGCAACGATGCAGCCAAAACCCACTGGCATCTTTGTTCACCAGCGCGACCACTCAGCCACCTTGGCCGATCTCGCACAATGATACATGGTGGCTTCGCCTTAACCGGGCGGTTGGAGTTGAGTTGATATCAAGGTTCCATGACACCCATGACCGAAGCCCCGCATACCCACTTCAGACGCCACCTCTCGGCGGGAAAGCGATGGTGGCGGTAGAGTGGGTTACGGTCTGTCATCGACCGTCGTTCGCACGTCTATGTCCGCATTCCGTTAAGTTGACGACGCTCATCACACCTAGCACGGGCGTTTTATCAAACTACTGAATCTAGGGTCTGCGATCAGATCCCGTGCATCATTTTCGATTCTTGAGAAATTACGCCTAACGAACTCCCGATAGAAATTGAGAGTCCCATCACCCGCTATTGTCTCCGGAGAATAGATACTTAACAATAACATTGCGTCATAGCGACAAATATTCCAAACGTTATCCCTTGCCCACTTCTTTCTATACTTTGTTTCTGAACCTTCATCCCCACTCGCGATAAAAAAATTATATCGCTCCTCAATAAGGGATCGAGGCGTGAATTTTACCCCGACGTCTGCGGCTAGTAAAAGGAGTTGCAATAACTCTTGCTGAATTACATTGGAAGCAATTACGCTATCAAAAACACTTTCACTGCGATTGAATTGATCGACAGACATATACATTCTGGGTCGTGGGCTAGGTAGGATAAAGCCCATCCCAGATCTGCTCAAATTCACACTCATAGGCGAAAACATATCATTCATCTTCTGAATATAAGAAATATCTCCAACAATATCGGAAAGGACAGATTTCTCGCCTGAATGGAATTTGACGTAAAGCGTTGCTGTGTCAGAACATTCAGTAATATTACTCACATGCTTTGTGGTGAAATCAAGATAAGTCAATTCCCCGAACATTGTGAATAAAGTAGACAGATTTCTGTTAGAATAAGTACTCGCTTCTCCGAACACGCATACTTCGATATGGCTGCCCCAACGAGATACGACACCGTTATCATTTATGGCATTGTCGCCAATCACCTTGTCAAAAAATAGCATGAAGCCCTCCCGATCACGTTCCTCAGAGGAACGTCCGGGAGAAAATAGTGCAGCAAAAAAGAAAATTATGATTATGAATAAAAGAAAAAATAAGTATCTCAGTAGGTATATTTTATTTCCGAGCATACACTTCTCCGATAAAACTGAGCAAGAGAAATAATATTGACTTGCCATACCTCTGATAAAAACGGCCATGCGAAAAGCACATGGCCGTCCTTAACTTATTTATTTGCGATAATTACGCGAATTTCTTGCCGGATCATGGCAAGAAGAGCAATTGAAAGTGCCCGATATCGAAGGACCATCCTTAGAAAACGAAATGCTGGGCTGCATTTGTCCGGCAATATGTCCCAGAGTTTGGCCGAAGTTCATACTTTTGGTGCCGTCGCGATTAACTTTATCGGCCCGATTTACACCGGACGATCTTCCGCCACGTGACTTTCCGCCTCCTGAACCTCCACGACTTCCCATGCCACCCGAAACGAAATGCATCTGTTCTTCGTCCAATGTATACATTCAAGTCCCCTTTTTTTAAAAAAAGCTTACAGGAACAAGCTTCCCTTCAGCCACTTTCAAGACACGATCTGCCATGGCAATCGTACTTGATCTGTGCGCAACGATTACCCGAGTGATCGGCAACCGTGCCAAGTTTTCATTAAGAATAGCCTCGTTTGCCTCGTCGAGATGGCTGCTAGCCTCATCAAGAAAAAGAATACATGGTTGTCGATAAAGTGCTCTGGCAATCAAAAGACGTTGCTTCTGTCCGCCTGACAGGAGATGTCCCATATCCCCAACGAGAGTTTCGTACCCCATGGGAAGGCGTTCGATGTCACCGGCGATTACTGCAAGGCGAGCACACTCCTCAATTCTTTCCTGATCTGCATATACATCAAACCCAGCAATGTTCTCGGCGAGAGAGCCTGCAAATAGGCTATCATCTTGCAGAACACACGCGATCTGTCGTCTGTACTGCTCAAGGTAAGAGAAATGTATGTGCTGATTATCCACCAAAACTTGACCTGAGCTGGGTGGAATAAGTCCTGCCAAAACCTTCAGAAGACTGCTTTTACCGCAGCCAGAAGGTCCGACAAACGCTATGCACTCTCCGGGGACGACTTTGAGATCGATACCGTTTAAAATATCAAATCCAGCTTCATCGTACCGGAATCGGACATTACGCATTTCTAAAATAGAATCTTTCGAGACGCTGAGGTTTTTGCTTGCACCGACAATCTCCGGATTCTCCAACGCAATATCGGCCAGGCGCGATCCATGAAGAGTCAACATCCGCAATTTGAAAACGATTCCAATTAGGTTGCCAGAACGTTGAACAAATTGCTGTTGAAAAGACAAAAATGCCAGCAGCATGCCGACACTCATGGTGTTCGCGACTACAAAGTGGCTCCCAAACCAAAGTATTGCTAGATGGCCAGCGCCAGAAATCAAAGTATTCATCGAGGCGAAGAAAATATCCAGCTTGTCCGTTTTTATATCTTCGTTTTGTGTTGCTACGACGGCCTGAAACCAGACGCGAAAACGATGTTGCTCGAGACCCATCGCCTTAATACTAATGACGCCGCGGACAGATTCGATAAAATGAGTTTCCTCTTGTGCGCTGCACAAGATTTCTGCTTCCGAAGCAGATCGGTAGGCGGGATAAAACCCAAGACGAAGTAGAGTTTCGAAAACAACTAAAAAAAATGCGATAATTGACAGCTTACCGCTGTATAATAGCATCATTCCCAGCATGCCAAGGGTGAGCATTGCATCCATCGCGAATGCAACTAGGTCGGTGGTAAGCGTCTTCTGAATTGCACCCAAAGCATTAAAACGGGAGACAACGTCACCTACGTGTCGCTTCTCAAACCAAGACAATGGTAACTTTAACAAATGAGAGAAAAGACTTGCATTCCAGCCCAAAGAGATGCGTGCCATAAGCGTCATAATGATCCATGACCGCAATACTTCGAATACTATCTGAAACAAGAGAAGTAAGCTAAGTCCCACGACAACAACAGAGACTAAGTCCATGTCCGCCGCGACGATCGCATGATCGACTATCACCTGCATTCCGAGTGGGTTGATTATTGCGACCACTTCCAAACACAACGAAAACGCAAAAACATTCGCCGTCGCCTTCTTCAGCCCTGCCACATTTTTAAAAAGACTTAGAAAGGGAAATTGTTCACGTATGGTCGCCTTGGTAAATTGGTCGCTCGGCCATAGCTCGAGGGCCACGCCTGTAAAATTACGATCTACTTCATTTAAGGAGACTCGACGACGCCCGCGCGCAGGATCATGAATTATAGCCCCTTTACGAAAAACTTTCTCGAGTACGACAAAATGCGACAAGTCCCAGTGCAAGATGCATGGGAGCCGTAAGTGATGTATTTCTGACAGTTCCAGCTTAACGGCTCTACTTGAAAGCGAAAGATGATTAGCGATGTTCGAGAGTTGGAAGAGCGTCGTGCCCTTTAACGACGAGCTAAATCTTCGGCGCATCACGTGGAGATCGATCTTTTTCCCATAAAACCAAGAAATCATCGCGATGCTTGCTAAGCCGCACTCAGCCACTTCCGTTTGCAATATGACGGGAAGCCTTCGAAGCGAAAAGGAGAAATTTGCGTCTTTAATCATCTCTTGTCACATGGGTGTATTCAACGCGCCTCGGAACCCGTAGATTGGCTCCAAAAGCCACTGATAAATTGGTCGTTGGTCTAGAAAAATATCAGCGTCGACACTCATACCAGGCCGAATTGGCTCGTTTTTTCCGTAGGCGACGATGAAATTTCTCTCAGGTATTACAATAACTTGATATCTTTGTTTCAAATTTTCGGCCGGGTTTTCGCTCTGCCTTTCAAAATTCACGCCAATATCCTCTTGCTTAATGGTAACCCGTGAGAACTCGGAAACAACGCCTGGATAAAGGCCAAATTTCTGATAGGGATAAGCTGCAAAGCGAAGCATCACCCTCGATTTCTGCCGCATGAAACCTATGGCGCGACTATCCGCAAACAGATGTATTTCAATACGCGAATCCTCTGGAAGGATTGTCAATAACTGCGAACCGGCTCCAACTATCTGCCCTGGTTTTGCAAGAACAGCCGTCACAGTTCCAGCCGCCGGAGCAACTATTTCAATTTCGCGCTTTGCTTCGCTCTCGATTACCTCCCGCTCAATGGCGAGAGCTTGACGCGTCAATTGACTAATTTCCGTATGTGATTTTTCATCGAATACATTGAGTTTCACCCGGAGAACGGCAATTTTCTCCTCAAGCTGTATTGCTTCTCGCTTGAGAGCCTCGACTTCTTGTTCTCTACGCATTCTGTTCTCGAGTCGATCGACAGCTTCTTTTCGCAAAATCAACCCTCTATTGGCCAGATCCTCATAACTAGTCGCTGTTGCTTTCAGAAATTTCGTGTACTCCCCACCTGTGTCTATCTGGGAGTGCACTTGTTCGATTTCCCTCAGAAGGACATCATGTTGTTGTAGAAGGCCGTCTTTCTCCTTTTTGTCGATTGTCTGCTTGTTACGGATCTCTGCATCGAGCTCTGTCTTCTGCTGGAAAAGTTTCTCTCGTATAACCGCTTGGGTTTCCCCCTGTGCGGTTCGAACGTCCGAGCTGACAACATAAAGTAGTTGGCCTTTCGTAACGCGATCTCCCTCGCGAACATCAGTACGGGTGAGGCGGCCTGTGGTTGCAGCCACAATTCGAATAATTCCGGCCTCGGGGACGACCACTCCGAATAAACGAACACGGTGCGTATATTTGCCAAGCGCCAGAAATAGGGAAATCGCCAAAATCAGCGATATTCCTAAGGCAGCCGCAACCGTGACCGGCAGCCGTGTTACGGCTGAGACGTCCCCCATCCATTTTAGATTACGAGATAAAGATACTTCTTTTCTGAACAGCAAATTTCGCGCTTTCGAGCGGTTCACCTTAACAACGGTCTTCTCATTTACAGACTAAAAATGCTGTCTCGTGCACTTTGCCCAGAAGACACGCGATTAACGGTCCTAAGCAGTCATTTGCGCCCATGCCGGTTCAGAGTGATTTACTGAATCCTGAAAGACAATGACGTTGTCATGGCGCCACTGACAAATAACGCGCAGATAATGACAAAATATTCTTAAAGGTAAATGCGTATAATTGCCTACTTTGAGCGGCATTGCCAAGTAGTTTAACGTTGGGTGCCATCGACGCCGTATCGCCAGTGACCAGCCAAGATAGAGTGAGTGGTGGCAGCGATCCCGGAATGCAGCTACTGTGCCGCTTGCATGATCTGCAGTAACTCGACAGCGGACGTGGTTCCTAGTTTGTCGCAGATATTCGCCCTGTGGTTGTCGACCGTTCGTGCCGAGATTGCCAACCCTGAGGAAATGTCTTTCGTTCCGAAGCCGCGGCAAACGAGGTCAAGAATTTCGCGCTCACGGGGCGTCAGGCGCCCGAGCAAGATGCGTGCATCGTCCCGCTCCCGCAGTGTATCGAGCGCGCGCTCGGCTTTCTTCAGAGCAGCGAACAGATCCTTCTCGTCGATCGGCTTTGTCAAAAAATCGACAACCCCTGATCGGAAAGCCGCGCGGCAAGAGTGAATATCGCCATCCCCCGTGATGACAATGACGGGCCACTCGACACCCCGCTGCAGCAGCTGGGTGTGTAACTCCAGGCCTGTGACCTGTGGCATGTTCAGGTCAATCAGGAGTGGACCGAGATTGTTCGCGTCGAATTCCGCAAGAAGGTGTGCCGAATCCCTGAACGCTGCGACTGCAAAACCGTGTGCCTCGAACAATAGAGAAAGACCCTCGCGCACGGCTTCGTCGTCGTCAACCAGATGGATTGTGTAGCGGCTATTCATGATTGCGCTTCTGCTCTCGGTAGCATGATCTTGAAGATCGCTCCCTGGTCGTTTCTGGCTTCAAGTCTTCCACCCACACGCTCCAGAAGCTTTGCACAAAGCGATAGGCCCAGGCCCAAGCCATCAATTTTGGTTGTGTAGAAAGGCTGAAAGATATCATCGATATTCTCCGACCTTATACCTGGTCCGTTGTCACGAACTTCGATCAAATTCCTGTCGGGAACACTATAGGTATGGATGGCGATCGTGCGCGTTGCAGCCGCGTTCTCTTCCAGAGCATCCATCGCATTGCGAACCAGATTGTAGATGACTTGCTCAAGTTCGATTTCTCCAACGATCGAGTGAAGAGGCGCTGGGTCGAGTACCACGACCAGATGAATCTTGCGCTTCTTCAGCTCCATTTCGAGAAGGTCAATGACATCTTGGACGATACGATTAAGATTGCAAGCGCAGGACGTCACCTCACGCGCCGAAACATATTCCCGCATTTTGCCCAGGATCCGGCCGGCCCGCTTAGCTTCGCGCACATTTGCCAACAGGACTCGCTGAACCATGTCTTTATTGAATTCATCCGCTTCGAAGGCTTTTAACCCTGCTTGGCTTTGGCTGAGCATCGCCGTCAATGGCTGCGTTAATTCATGTGCTATGCCCGAGGCCAAGTCCCCCATGGCGTTTACACGTGATGCGTGCGCCAGCCTGTTCTCAAGCTCTAGCTGAACGAGGCGCCGCTTCGTACCTTCTTCGAATAGGCGTAGTTTCCCCGCGATTGCTGCCTCTGCTCCCAACGCCCGAAGTACCCCGAGCATTGCAGCGCTCAGCGCCGCAATGACAAGCAAGGGCTTCCAGGGTAATAAGTCACTGATCGTGACAGGAAGCTCCATATGAAGGACAAAAGGCAGGCCTTGTCTTCCGAGATCAATCTCTTCAATTGTTCTTCCGATAATATGGGTGATCCAGGATTCAATATGCCGGTTTTGCGCTACGATGGTCGTATCGCCAATCTTCAGGATTCGCTCGATATTTAACGGTTGCTCCCCGCAGGAAAGCAATTCTGCACCGTCGATCGTCAGAAGGAAGCCTGCCTCTTCGCCCGCGTGCCAAAAAGATTGGGTGTAGAACCTCGTTCCGCCCGGAAGTGGATGGATCTGGGGCGATGCGATAGCTTCGGCTAGAAGGCCGTCGATCACCTGCTTGTAGTCTTGCTGACGCGGCAGATCGTACCTGTCGGTCGTGATATCTTGGTCGAACACGAGTCTCGGTGGAGAGGTGCGCGAATCAATACTAAAGCGTTGGATTCTCTTGATCCTCGGATAGGACTCGAGAATGGAGCGGGAAACACGCAAAAAACCGGCTTCAGCAATCGGGCCCTCCGAATCTGACAAGGCGGCGAGTGCTGCTATGTTAGTATCGTGTTGGGCAATCTTTACAGCCAGTTTTCGCTTCATGCTGCTCACTTCAGCAGCAAAAGCTCTTCTCAAACTGCCAGCCTCGATATTAGCCACGACGCTCGCCGCTACCATCTGGAAGACAATCCAGATTGTCAGCAACTGAAACCGGTTCAATTTCCCGAACAGACGAACTATAATTATCTATCCTCTGGCTTGTCATCGCAGCCTTCGATGGCCCGAGATGGTATCGCGGTGGCTGGACGGTCTCGCAGCGCTTTGGCTCTACGGCTGAGGTCATTCCATACCCTTGTTCTACCGTGGGGTATCACATCGTAGCACTGCCACCAGGTACATAAGTAGAATTACTCATATCACCGTTTTCTTGCGGCAATGTAGAGCAAAGGTGAGGGACGCTATCAAACTTTTCCAATTTGCCATCCTAATTTGATAACACCTCTGTTTACATTCGCACGTGGTCTGTGTTTGGAACGCCGTTCTGTCAATTGCCACTGAGAACTAACCCGGCGGGGGTGCGGAGGGGGGCTGACGAAAACTTGGACCACCAGGAGTTAGTTCATGTATTCCTACGCAGACAGACTTCGGGCCGTTGAGCTTTATATCCGGCTCGGCTATGCCACGTCGCATGACGTTCATGTTACGTTCGACCTTATCGTGTCGCTGGGAACAGTTCTTGTTCCGACTCCCATACCGCAAGACGGCCTTCATCGTGGGTATTGCCAAGTTGTTTGAGTTTGTTGTTTCGGGTATCGAGGCGCCATGAAATTACCAAGCGCCTTTCCCCGCCTGAAGGGGTTTCGCTTTGCGCGTGACGTTATCGCCTATGCGGTGTGGACCTATCACCGATTTGCCCTAAGTGCGGCGGATGTGGAAGACCTGCTTGCCGAGCGCGGGGTGATCGTCAGCCGTGAAACGGTTTGCCTCTGGGTCAATCGCTTTGGCCGCCATTTTGCTGGCTGCCTTCGTAAGGACCGGCCCAAACCAAACGACAAATGGCATATGGACGAGGCCGTCATTACGATGAGCGGACGGAAATTCTGGCTCTGGCGGGCGATCGATGCCGACGGCGATGTTCTCGACATCCTGGTTCAAACCCGCCGCAACACAAAGGCTGCCACGCGTTTCTTCTCAAGGCTGGTGCGGCATTTTGGTAGGCCGCGCGTCATCGTGACGGACAAGCTCGGCGGCTACGTCAAGCAAATACACAACCTGGCGCCCGATGCCGATCATCGCGTGCATAAGGGCTTGAACAACAGAATTGAAAATTCGCACCGCCAGACCAGGAAGCGAGAGAAAATCATGGGTCGGTTCAAATTACCCCAGGCGCAACGCTTCCTGTCAGCCCACGACCAAATCAACACGATCTTTCGGCCCCGTCGCTACAATCTCTCAGCCGCCTCATATCGCAACGCAAGGGCTGACGCATTCTGCCTGTGGGCCGAATACACCGCGGAAATGGTAGCTTGAAAAACAGCGGACCTGCCAACTCGACACCAAAATCAAACAACTTGGCAATACCGTGGGGGGCCCTCGCTATATCCTCCTGCGGAGAGGGAGATGTACGATAAAAGGGGTGCCGACGGGTCCGCAAGTCTCTTCTTGACAGATCGGGGTCACGAAAACGCTGGGACGCACGTGCACCTCGATCTATGTATTCCGACGCAGGGGATGGGTTTACGCCTCAGTTGCCCCTCGGTTCAACAGAAACTGTCGCAGTCCTCCCCGCAATCAGGTTGACCGACTTTGGAACGTCGTCGATCTCAATCCGCACCGGAATCCTCTGGGCCAGACGGACCCATGAAAATGTTGGAGCAACGCTAGCGAGCGAACCTGCAGTATCGCTCCGCTCGCGATCCTCAATCCCGGCGGCAACACCTGCGACATGGCCGATAATCGGTTGCTGTTCTCCCATGATCTCGATCTTCACGCGATCTCCGACGTGGATCCGCGGGAGCTTTGTTTCTTCAAAGTACCCCGCAACGTAGATGGCGTCACTTTCTACTAGCACCCCGACCGCATTTCCGACGGAGACATAGGTGCCCCGACGTAAAGGGAAATTCGTGATTTTGCCTGAGACTGGCGCTTTCACGGTTGTCCGGTCAAGGTTCAGCTTCGCCAGATCAAGGGCGACGAGTGCCGATTGGTAAGCGGCGTCTGCCTGGTACCGCAGGCTTTCTGCGTGCTGCCGCTCCTTGAGGCTGGCGGCTTCTTTAGAAGCGAGCAGTTGATATCGTTCGAATTCGATCTTAGCCAGATCCGCTGCGGCCTTACTGCTCCGCACTTGGGCCTCTGCCTGGCGCAGCGAGAGTTCAAAACGGTCTGCTTCGATCCGAAACAGGGGCATCCCTTTCTCGACTTGCGCGTTGTCGGATACCAAAACCTCCGTGACGGGTCCCGACACATCTGGCGCCAGACGAACGATATCTGCCCGGATATGAGCGTCGCGTGTCCACGGTGCTTCCATGTAGAAAGACCACAGGTGCCAGCTTAGAACCGCTGCGCAGCATACCATGGATAAGGTCAACAGGGCTGTGCCCAAGGTGATGGTAAAATTTGTCATGTCTGCAACCAGTTGAGAATAGCGGAAAGCACGCCAAGGAGGGTGATATAAAGCGCGAGGTTGAACAGCGAGCGATGCCACACCGCTGAATAAAGCCCCAGCCTGCCGAACACCGGTATGAGTACCCGGAGCAGACCGTATGCACACACCGCGAGAGCGGATAACCAAGGCAGGAAGACACCATAGAGGTCGAATTGTCCGGTCACCTGGCATTCCTATTCGATGGAGACGTTGTCGAAACCGGAGGATCCGTCTCCGGTGCAAGGCACAGACGAAGAGCGGCCGCGTGCACCATGAGTTCCGTGTCGGCGTCCGTTAGGGAAAGGCCCGCGGTTGAAAGCATAAAGGCGTCCAGCATACCAAGTGCACGCTCCATGGCCTCGCCACGCTTGGCGGGTGTAATCCGATACAAGAGCTCCAACGCCGAGAAGATGACTTCGGCCCGGACACAAACAGGTATCGAGGCTTCATCCGAACGCACCTGCATTGCCGTTATGTGCAGCCCCGCGCGCAGGTCCCTCATCAGGTCAGCATCGGAGGTGCCGGAGGTGGCAGGTAATTTCGCCGCCCTGACTGCAAACATGCCTGCCACGTCGATGACGTGATGGCGCGTGACATGCGCGTCGGCATGCTGGCCCGCCGCGATCCCGGCAACATGCGCCTGTGTCACTGAGAAAAGCCTCCTGGCATTCGTCTCTGCTCTCACAGATCGGAAGATGCCGCACACCACGATCGCCCAGACCATACCAAGAACAGTCGCGGTACCCGAGTTTGCAAACATTATGAAGTCGCTGCTCTGGTGTGCCTGAAGAGTAAGAAGAAGTGGAAAGTTTATACAAAGGCCCATGCCGACGATCGCAAGCGAAGGCACGGCAAGGCAAATCCCTGCAGGTATCAGGAAGAGGCCTAGTGCAGCGACAAGCGGCACAAAACCATCGATCAGCGGAAGGATCGCGAAGGCATAGACGGACGCAGCGATGACCGACCAGAGGGTGACATACGCGAATTTGCGCATGGCTGGCACCGGATCGTCCATCGTCGCCAGAAGGCAGCAAAGTACGCCGGAAATCTGGGCAAATGCCATGCCATCGGGCCACGTGCTGGCGATCCAGAAGGTGATTGATGTGGTGAGGCAGATCGCAACCGTCAGTGCCGAAAGCAACGCCATGGCGATGTCAGCGTGCTGGGCTGGGATGTTTTCCCGAGACGCGAAGCGACCAACTGTCCTCGCTGCATTCTCTTCCTTCAAAGCGTCTCGAAGCGACTGATACTCATGAGAAATTTGAGCAATATTCCGCAAGTTCCGCGAAACATTAGCAAGAAGAAGCACTTCCCATGATCGAGGCGCTTCGAAAGAGGCTGGCGCATCGGTTTTGATCCCGAAGAATTCCGGGGAGATTAATGATGTTGATCCGATCGCCGTAATCATCGACATGGCCTGCTCCGTGCCCGGAGTATCGAGCCTGGCCAATGCCCTTCGCTGATCCTCGAGTTCGCTCAACAACGGAAGAATGGCGACCATGCGATGCTGCAGTGACCTCACAAGCGAAACGGCAGATCGATATCTCGATCCGTCATATCGAAGGTGGACTGTGAACGACCGCAGGTCCGCCGCTTCTGCCGCCAAGGCGTATCGTTCCGCTCTGTTTCGGGCTTGATCCGCCTTGGCGGTTGCAGTTGCCGCAAGGAGCGCCTGGGCCCTTGCCATCCAAGCATCGATCCGCCCGAGCAGTGTAGTGCCGACATGGACTGGAAAAACAACGTGGCTGACGATCGAGGCACACAGGATCGCAAGTCCGATCTCCTCGACCCGCGCAACGACAGTGTCAAACGTGCTTGCCGGCGCCGTGACAAGTGGCAATCCTGCGAGAAGCACGGTGTATCCGGCCAGCAGGGAAACATAGCTGCGGGGTGTGCGATCAAGAAGGCTGATGAACGTGCATCCTGACACCCAGAAGATAATCGCTGCGGAAAGCAGTGCGGGCGAGTTCGCGAGATTTGGGACCATGATGATGGTCGCGCCGCCCCCGATCAGCGTTCCTAGCAGTCGATAGAACGATTTTGATGAGATGGCGCCCGAGAGGGGATGAGCAACGATGTAGACGGTTGAAACGGCCCAAAACGGTCGCGGCAGATCGAACCGTATCGCGATGTAATAAGCAAGCATTGCCGCCAGGAATGTCTTCAATGAAAAGATCACGTTCCCGGGGGTGACAAAGGTTCGAACGCTCATAAGTCATCCACCGCGTGAGCGTCGACCTGCGTCGTGCCTCTGTCACCCATGGAGGTGGTCAGTCCGTAGAGTTCAGGCGAGACGTAGCAAAAAAACGGCGTCGCTAAGCATGCATGCATATAAGCATCAGACAGATCAGCGCTTGAAACGACCGACGGTGTCCGTGATCGGCAGGCAAACCAAACGCCAACTCTCTCAAGGAAGGCTTTCACGGCCATTTGTGCGATAGCTATGCGGCTGACCCTGCGCCCCACGCTGTCTGAAAGCATGATGCAATGCTTGGAATCGCATGTCTGAGGCAATCGAATTTCTGTCTGAAAGACATCAGACCAGTATCCAGGCTCATGATGTTGCACTGACATCGTCATTCTCCGAATTATCTGGGATGACTCTATCGACAAAGCCTGTTGATGAATTTAGATATCCTCTCAAATGATGACTAAATTCCACCATTCGCCCTTATCCCTTTCAGCAGCCCTGGGCGACCACGAACTAGAAAAGTCCGCGGCGCGAGTGCAGGCTGTGAGGATCGACGTATCCCAGAACGAACGGGAGGCACCTGAACACCGCCACCAAAAAGGGCAGCTTGTCATGGCCTCACGGGGCGGCGTGACATGTCGCGTTCCAAGCGGGATGTGGATGGTGCCGCCCCATTGCGGCGTCTGGGTTCCCGGCGGCATGCCGCATAGCAACGTGGCAACCGCCAACGCCCGTTTGTTTTTTCTGTTCATCGAGCCGGGCGCCGCCGATCTGCCGGACCGGTGCTGCACACTGTCTCTATCCCCGCTCATCCGGGAACTTATCATTGAGATGGCTAATCAGCCCGCAGCAGTGACCGCAGATTCAGAACTCATGGCAACATTGCTTCTGTCGGCATTGCCGCGGATGCCGATAGAGCATCTTCATCTCCCGCTTACAGATGAGCCCCGGCTTGTGCGAATTGCATCGGAGCTGGCCGACGATCCCGCCGATCGCAGTACGATGGCGCTATGGGCAAGGCGGGTCGGGATGAGTGAGAACTCGCTCGCACGCCTCGTCCAGCACCAGACCGGCCTCACATTCGGTCGTTGGCGACAGCAGCTGCAATTGATCGTCGCAATCCGCAGTCTTGCGTCCGGGTCGACAGTTCAGCAGGTTTCGGGCGACCTTGGATATGAATCCGTGTCTGCATTTATCACCATGTTCAAGAAAGCGCTCGGCACATCGCCAGCCAGATATTTAGGTAACTTCGAGCGATAGCGTCATGAAATTCAGCTATCACCTGAGAGGAGATAAAGCATGTTCACCCACGTCATGATCGGCAGTAACGACCTGGAACGATCCAGAAAATTCTACGACGCAACCTTTGTTGCCCTGGGGGGCAAGCCCGGCGAGATGGATGCGAGAGGTCGACTGATCTACGCGCATGAAGGAGGGCGGTTGATGATAACGAAACCGATCGACGGGAAGCCGGCGACCGCTGCCAATGGTGGAACGATCGGTATTGCGGCGACGACCCCCGACCATGTCGTGGCATGGCATGCCGCTGGTGTGGCACATGGCGGCATGGCAATCGAGAGCCCGCCCACGGAACGTCCGAACGGCGCGTTCGTCGCATATCTTCGCGACCCCGACGGAAACAAACTTTCCGCGCGGACGCATCAGCTGAAATGAGGTCGCTGTGAGTCGCCCCTGGTGATCAAGGACAGGAGGGTTACATTGGCCACAGCGGCAGCAAACGCCCTAGTGATCGCAACTCGTGACACAAGCCATTTTTGAGGCTGCAGGGCTGAAGGTGATCAATCCCTGGTCCAGATAATGATAGTGTTCATCTGAGTGTGGTAAGTTCAGGTCCCTTCAAAAGCTGGAGACTACGTTCTCGCGGAGGCATCTTGAATCGGAATTGCCACGTTGATTGGCGTTGGGTGCCAGCGGCGCGGTGTCGCCAGTTTCGGACTGTCATTTCAGCGGCATACTCAGCCCACAGGCTGAACGCATCAGCCTGGGCGTGCGGTATGAAATGGCGGGTAGAGTGTAAGCGGCGGGGGCGGAAGATTGTGTTGATTTGATCGTGGGCCGAGAGGAAGCGCTGTGCCTGAAGCGGTGTTTGAACCGACCCGTGATCTTCTCGCACTTTCGGGTCTGCCGGTGGGAGTTTTCAATTCGGTTGTTCAGCTCATTGTGCGTCCGATGATTGGACAGGCAAGGTTTCTCCGTAATTTATGAACTCCGTTTATTTGATACTGATGGCGGAAATGGCTATGGCCATGCCCCGCACTATATGAAGTCGCTGATGGGAGCATGCGCCGTCCCCCTTAGTGAAGATCGATGCCATGCGAGGGCATCCGATGCGTGATCTTTCATAATAATCTGGAGATCATGCGGCATCGACCTGGAAGAATAGGGGCAGGCTGTCGCGCACAGGTTCATATCCGCCATTGCCTCTCGCGGTGGAGGCGCTATCATAATTATGTTGTAAGGTGGTAGGCTTTGGGAGGAGCGATACGTGAGACGGATGTGGCCAGATGAATTTGCCTTTCTGCTTGATGGTGCGGAAGAGGTTGACCTGCATATTCCACCGATGGAGCACAAAGATGGTTCGCCCGGGGAAACGATATGCCGGAAGGCCTTGAAAGCCCGTATCAGCCAACAGGATTTTGAGAAGATTTGGCCCCTGGCAGAGGCTCGTTATCGGTTGAGCGGCCGGCTCTCGGGCAAGGCGATCACGCTGATTGCCAACAACCCTCATTACCAGAAATGGCACCCCTCCGACGGTGGCAGCGTCGAGAGCGTGTCTGATAGCGGCCAGAAATACACGACACGTTATGTGACCGTGCATTTTCTTCTGGATGATGTTCACGAGCCTGTCGAAGCCTGAAGGTCGCAGTGGCGGTTCTTGCCAGTGGATTGGTCGAGTGGCGTCGAGGTCATTTCAGTCTTCGACGCCATTTTCGTGCCGGTTTCGATCTCCGGCACATCTCACCGTCAAAGGCACATGAGCCCCACGTGATCAGACCTTGGGCTGCTCGTGGGTGGCGCAATGGATGCCGCCGCCTACCTCGCCTACCGGGTCGATATTTAACGTGATGATCTCCCGGCCGGGATAAAGCTTGCCAAGAATCGCTGCGGCTCGTTCGTCGGCTTCCCGATCGCCGAATTCGGCGGCGATGACCGCACCGTTGCAGACATAATAATTGACGTAGGAAGATACGAAATCGGCGCTGTCGACACGAATGTCGTAGGGTTCCGGCAAAATGATCATATCCAGCTTGCGGCCCTCGGCATCGGTGGCTGCGGCCAGAATATCATGGGTTTCGAAGGCTGCCACCGACCACGGGTCGTCGTGGTCGATCTTGTCTCCCATCTGGATCAGCAGTTGCCCCGGCCTGACGAAACGGGCGAGCGCATCGATGTGGTAATCGGTGATGTCAGCTCCGATGATTCCGGGTGCCCACACCATCTTGCGTGCGCCCATCGTGTCGAGGAGAAGCCGTTCGATTTCTGCCTTGTCGCCGCGGTTGCGATTGGCATTGATGAAGCTGCTTTCATGGGCGATCAACGTACCGTGGCCGTCGGTTTCCACCCCTCCAGCCTCGCCCACCAGCCCTGCATCAAAAACCGGAAGGCCCATACGTTCGGCTATCCGCGCGGCAATCTTTCCATCGGCATTGTGGGTTTGCTTGTTGCCCCAGCCGTTGAAGTTGAACTGCGTGATGGCGAGCCCGCCCTTGCCATTTACAACAAAGGACGGCCCGGAATCGCGGCACCACAGATCATCGGTCGGGATGTCCCATAATTCGACGTTGCGCGACACCTGTTTGCGGATCGCGCCATGGTACTGCGCCGCGGCCAGCATCACGACCGGTTCGAACTCCGAAATGGTATTGGCGATTTTCGCGATGGTTTTTTGAAGGTCATCAAGGAAATCGGGATCGTCATGCACGGCGGGGTTCACCGGCCACTGCATGAAAGTGCGTTCATGCGGTTCGGTTTCCTCAGGATACCAAAATCCGGCGGCACGGGCCGATGGGCCTGTCGTCCGGCCCTGATGGGACGAGGCCGAAAGGCCAGCGGTGGCAGCAGCGGCAAAAAGCAGTGTCTGGCGGCGGGTCATCATCGTATCACCATGAAAACACAAAGAAAACGATCGCTTCAGCTTATGGGTGCGCATCTTGGATTTGCCCAAAGCTGCTGTCAACAAAGCTAATTCGTTCTGAAACTTCTGCTCATATTCCAATGTGGCTTTTACATGGATGTGACGGATAAAAGCATGGGTTTTCAGGCTGAAAGATTCTTATGTGCCGGAAATGACCATTATTTCGATCGCGATAGTGTGTTGGCTAGACCTCACGCGGGGCGTCACGGTTTTACTCCGTTCGGTTCAGAAACCGCTTTTGGCAAGAAACGCCCTGCTGGCCGCCAGATCGTTCAGAATGCTGCCGGCATTACGCGGGTCGCGTTCCTGTTCGATGGTGATATAACCGCCGTAACCGAGTTCCGTTAGAAGGCTGCGGATCGCTGGGTAATCGAGAGAGCCGCGGCCGATCGGGCACATCACGCCCTTGGCGCAGGCGTCGAAGAAGCGGATGTGTTCTGCCATCACCTCCTTGAAAACCGCGGCGTCGATATCCTTGAAATGAATATAGTCGACGCGGTCCCAATAACGGCGAAGCGTGGCGACGGGGTCCATGCCGGAATAGGCCATATGGCCGGTATCGAGGCATAAGCCCGCAAGATTGGCGGGAATGTCCTTGACGATCTGCTGCAACTCGTCGGCAAATTCGATATAGCCGCCAGCATGGGGATGGATGGTGGCGCGCACGCCATAGGTGTCACGGGCAAGCGTCGCAATGGCGCGGATGTTTTCGACCATGCCCCGCCATGCGGCTTCATCGAGGCGTGGTGCGCGGTCGGAATGGCCAGCGGCATAGTCTCGCTCATCATGGCCCCAGTCCATCACCGTCAGGTAGGGGGCGGGAAAACGCTGGCCGGTATGGGTTTCCGGCTTTGGCAGGCGGGTGATCAGTGCGCAGATCTCGTCGGTCTGGCGCAGCAGGTTGTCGCGGTTGTCGGGTGAGACCAGATCGTCGAAGATCGTGCCGGCAACGATCTTCAGGCCGCGCTCGTCCAGCGCCTGTGAAACGCGCTTGAGATCAAGCGGCAGATAGCCATAAGGGCCAAGTTCCAGACCACCGAAACCGGCAGCCTTCGCCTCATCCAGCACCTTTTCCCAATGGGGCAGATGGGGGTTTTTGACGTCATCGACGCCCCAGCAGCAGGGAGCGGTGGTGATGGTGATCGGGTTGGTCATGGCATCCTCGTAGTGCGATTGGTGCCGGGCCGCATTCTGCGGCCCGGGAGCTCGTCTCAGCGGCTGATGGTCGCTTGCAGGGCGTCGATGGAGGACTGGATGCCCGCCTCGGTGGACATGGTGAAATCCTCCATTTCGAGGCTCACCCAGCCATTGTAGCCGGCCATGCGCACGACGGAGAAGAACTCCTTCCACCATTGCAGGTCGCGGCCGGCGCCGACAGCCACATAGTTCCAGCTGCGATTGGCGACATCAGTCACCTCTTTCAGCTCCAGGAGGCCGTTCACATCCGCCAACCCGCGTTCGATGCGGGTGTCCTTGCCATGGCAATGGTGGATCGCGCCGCCGAGTGCCCGGGCAGAGGCGATGGGATCTGCCCCCATCCACATCAGGTGTGACGGATCGAGATTCATGCCCACCGTCGGGCCAACCTCATTGCGCAGCCGAAACAGGGTTTCCGGGTTCCAGACGAGCATGGCCGAGAAATTCTCGAGTGCATATTTTTCAACGCCGGCTTCCTTGGCGAGCTTCACGAGCCCATGCCAGAGCGGGAAAGCGCGGTCTTCCCATTGATAACGGTCGCGCTCCGGCATCTCGGTCGGCCAGCTCTTGGTGTAGACGAGCCAGTTCGGCACCGTATCACCGGGAGCTGCCTCCGGCAGGCCGGACATGGTGACGATCTTCGTCACGCCGATCTCTCCGGCCAGCCGGACGGTGTCCTGCATTTCCTTAAGGTGGCGCCTGCCCATGTCGCCGGGATCGAGCGGATTGGCGGAGCAATTCAGCGCAGCGATTTCGAGGCCGCGGGCCTCGATTTCCTTGAGTTTGGACTTGAGCAGCCCCCTGTCCGCCAGAAGTTCGTCCGCGCGGAAATGCGGGCCGCTGGACCAGCCGCCGCCGGTCATCTCGATGCCCTCGACGCCGAGCGCGACACATTTGTCGAGCATATCGGTGAAGGGCAGGTTTGCCATGACATCAGTACAAATTGCGAGTTTCATCGTGTTGTCTTTCTAAAAAGGCAGGGGACGCGCTTGAGGAGGAGAAGGACGGGAGCGTGGTCCGGCGCGCCCCCAAACTGGTCATGCGAAATCGACCCAGGCGGCGCCGGCATCGGCCGAGCGGACGCAGTTTTCCAGCCAGCGAACGCCTTCGGTGCCAGCCGTGATGCCGGGATAATGGTGGGTCTTCAGAAAGGCCCTGTCACCGCGATTTGCCGCATCGATCGCCTGGGCAATCCAGAGATAGATGTTCGACCAGCTATCACCGAGACCTTCGGTATGCAGCGCGCCCATGCGGTCGACGGCGAGGCTTTCCTGTTCCAGATAGGGCATGCCGTGATGCAGGATGCGGCCGGGTTCGCCCTGAACCTCGTAGATCAGCTGGTCGGGATGGGAATCGGACCATTCAAGCGACGCCTTGGAGCCGACGAAGCGGTAACGCTGCGATCCCATATTGCCGGCATTGACGGAGGAAACCCAGAGGCGGCCGCGTGCGCCATTGTCATAATGCATCAGAACGGTGGCGTGGTCCTCCAGCGGCGCGCGGGTGGGGATGAAAGCCTTGCGGTCGCAGAGCAGGCGTTCGACCTTCATATGCGGCAGCACGACTTCCGAGAGATAATAAAGATGCGTGCCGATATCGCCCAGCACGAAAGTCGGGCCGGCGGTGCGGGGATTGGTGCGCCATTTGACGGCCTCGCCCGCGCCCACATCGTCACCGGCATTAAAGCCGTGGGTATACTGCAGGTCGACGATGCGGATGTCGCCCAGCATTCCTTTTTTGACCATGGCCGCCATCTGGTGGACGAGCGGGTGCCCGGTAAAACCATAGGTAACGCCGACGATCAGGCCCTTCTGTTCGGCCAGCCGCGCCACCTCGTCGCATTCCGCCACGGTGAAGAATAACGGTTTTTCGCAGATGACATGCAGCCCTGCCTCAAGGCAGGCTTTGGTGATCTCGTAATGGGTGAAATTGGGGGTGGCGATGGAGACGACGTCAACACCGTCTTCGCGTGCCGTTTCGCCGGCAATCAGCGCCTTGTAATCCGCATAGCAGCGTTCCGCCGCAACGCCGAGATTGACGCCGAAGTCTCGGCCTCTTTCGGCATCGAGGTCGAATGCGCCGGCGACGAGCTGGTAGTTGCCGTCGCGAAGCGCACCGGTGCGGTGCTTGTAACCCACCTGTCCCGTGCGTCCGCCGCCCACCATGGCCCAGCGCAGCGGGCGTGAAATCAGTCTTTCTCCGTTGATCATGTCGGTCGTCTTTCCATTTGATGTTGCCAATGGCCGTGGCCGTAGGCTGGATCCGCCTCAGCTTCAGCGCCGGTTTGCCGCGTTATTTCTTGAAATAGAGGTCGATATAGTCCTGCATCTTGCTGCGCATGAACCGGCTCGATTCATCCGCCCTGTCTTCCCAGGCGAAGACGCAGGAGGTCATGATGCCGTCGAAGCCGATTTCGGAAAGTGTGCTGAAGAAGTCGTCCCATGGCACTTCACCCTGGCCGATATTGAGATGCTGGTGCACCCGCGCCTGCGTGCCCGGCGGGTTGAGGATATAACGAAGCCCGGAGCTGGCCTTGTGATTGAAGGTATCGCCGACATGCACATGGGCGAGCACATCCTTCGCCTCGCGCAGCATCGCCTTGGTGTCGTCACCGAAATAGAAGGTGTGCGGCGCGCAATAGAGGAATTTGACGTTCTTGGAATTGACGGTGCGGATGATGTCGAGCGCCGGCTGCAGCGTCTCGCACCAGTCTTCCGGATGCGGCTCGACATGCAGGTTGATGCCTTCGCGTTCGAAGATCGGCACCAGTTCTTCCATCGAGCGCCACCAGGCGTCCTCGCAGGCCTCGATCATCGAGCCGGTATGGCAGCAGTAGCAGGAGCCCTTGTCGGGATGCGGTCCGCGGCCGAATTCGGAATTCATCGTGTCGACCTCCAGTTCGATGGCGATCTCGATGGCGCGCTTCCAGTGTTTCACCGCCGCCTGCCGTTCGATCTCGTCATTTGAGGCCCAGCGATACATCGGCAGCAGCGCAGCGATGCCGACATCGGCGTCTTTCAGCGCCTTCTTGAAGGACCTGATGCGCTCGGGAAAGACACGCGGCGCCTTGAACCATTCGAGGAAATCGGCGCGGGGGCTGAGTTCGATCCAGTCGAAGCCAAGCTCCTTCACCTTGGCGGGCAGCTCATCGAGGCTGGTGAAACGGTGCATGTGGGGGTCGATGGCGATTTTCATCGGTCTTGATCCTTCTCTATGTCTTAACTGGATGGCGGCTGCGGCGGATGGCCGTCATGGCTGGCCATGTAATTTTCCACCTCAGCCCCGAGATCGGCGAGCGCTTCACCGCCGGCCATCAGGTCGGTGATCTCCTCGCGGGATTTTTCGCCCTTGCGGAAATTGGCGGCGACTGCGCCGCGGATGAGGACGGCGAAATGGTCGCCGACGGCGATGGCGTGGGTGACCTGATGGGTGATGAAGATCACCGCGATCCCCCGCTTGCGCGCTTCAAGGACGATGCGCAGGACATGGGACGCCTGTTTCACGCCCAGCGCCGCCGTCGGCTCGTCGAGGATCAGAACGCGTGCGCCAAAATGCACCGCGCGGGCGATGGCGAGCGATTGCCGCTCGCCGCCGGAGAGCCCGCCGATAAGGCGGTCGCCGTCATCGATGCGGGTGATGCCGAATTCCTGCACCGCCTTGACGGCGATTTCATTGGCCTTCTTGCGGTCGTAGATGAGGAAAGGCCAGAAACCTTTCGTGGGTTCTGCGCCAATGAAGAAGGAGCGGCCGATGCTCATCAGCGGAAAGGTTCCGCCAAACTGGTGCACGGTGGAAATGCCCATGCGCTGCGCATCGCGCGGCCCGTCGAAATCGACCGGCTTGCCATCCATCAGCAACTCACCGGAACTGGGCTGATAAACCCCGGCCAGTGTCTTGATCAGTGTGGATTTTCCAGCACCGTTGTCGCCCAGCAGGCAGAGCACCTCGCCGGCGCGCACCTTCAGCGAGATATCGTGCAGAACATCGATGGGACCGAAGGACTTGTTGACGTTTTTGAGTTCGAGAATGGGTGTGGTCATCATCCAGCCTCACTTCTTCTTCGGCGAATAGGTGAGCGCCATGACGCGAAAGGTGTTGTTCATCAGCACTGCGAGCAGCAGCATGACGCCGATGATGAGGCTCGACCAGTTGCGGTCAAACGAAGTGAAATAGATGCCCTGGTTGACGATGGCGAAGGTGATGGTGCCGAGAAAAATGCCGATCACCGAACCGAAACCGCCCGTCAGCAGCACTCCACCCACGACGACCGCGATGATGGAGTTGAAGATGAAGGTCATGCCGGCTGAAACCTGGGCGACATTGAAGAGGATTGCCTGACAGACCCCGACGAAGGAGGCGCTGACGGAGGAAAGGACGAAAAGTGTCACCGTCAGCTTGTCTGTGGGAATACCGGCATTGCGGGCACTCACGCGGTCGCCGCCCATGGCGAAGATCCAGTTTCCGAAGGGCGAATAATGGACGTAGAAGATATAGATCGCCGTCAGCAGCAGCCACCAGACGATGCTGACCTGAAAACTGCCGCCGATGAAATGTCCGAAGAGAAATTTAGCAATGGGGCCGGATTGCGCCGGGCTCAGCGCCACGCTGGTCGTGCCGGTCAGCAGCACGGAAAAGCCGAGGATTAGCCCCTGCACCGCAAACAGCGTGCCGAGCGTGACGATCAGTGACGGCACCACGGTCCGTATCACCAGAAAACCGTTGATCAGCCCGACAAGCATCCCAAGGCCAAGCGCGCCGATGATGCCGAGCCAGATTGGCATGCCGTAATAACCGGTGATGATGGCGACCGTCAGAGCGCCGGCCGGGATCATCGCGCCGATGGAAATGTCCAGCTCGCCGGAAATCATGAGAAGGCCGACGGGAATGGCGACGATGCCGAGATTGGCGGCGACATTCAGCCAGCTTGCGGCACCCGCCGGTTTCAGGAATTCGATGCTGCCGAAGACAACGAAGAAGACAAGAACGAAAACAAGGCCGAGAAAGGCGCCTGATTCCGGGCGGCGCAGAAGGTCGCCCAAAGAGAGATTTTTCACGTCGTTCACTCCAATATTGGCCCTAAGTGCCGAGGGGATATCCTTTTGTCGTCAAACCCCGACCCCCGGGTTTCGTTGGGGATCGGAGGTGGCTACGGATAACCGCTCAGCGCGCTCCCTTGGCGACGCCGGCAAGCGTGGTCTGGATGTTGGATTTGTCGACGATGTTCGGTCCCGTTAGCAGCGGGGCTGTCGGCAGATCGGTTCCGAAATCGATGGCCGAGGCCAGAAGCGTTACCGCC
This sequence comes from Agrobacterium sp. ST15.16.024, assembly GCF_027956545.1. Classification (NCBI taxonomy): domain Bacteria; kingdom Pseudomonadati; phylum Pseudomonadota; class Alphaproteobacteria; order Hyphomicrobiales; family Rhizobiaceae; genus Agrobacterium; species Agrobacterium sp. ST15.16.024. The sequence goes on along the minus strand of NZ_JAQKGO010000002.1, from coordinate 563,577 downwards.
AGCAATGATTGCAGATAGGGCTGCTGGTCGATTGCGAAACCCTGCGTCCCGTCTTTGATCCGGTCGAGGCCGGACTGGTTGAGATCGAAAGTGCCAAGCAGGGCCGTTTCGGTTTTGCCGGCCTGCATGATGCCGATGGCGGCGGAATCCGCATCGCCCGCCGAAATGGTCAGGACGCCGTCGATCTTGCTGTCCTGTAGCAATGTCGCCTTGATCGCCTCGGCGACGGCGGTGGCGTCGCCGAAGCTGGTGGCCGGAAGCGGCAGCTGCTTGCCGGCGCCGCCAGCCTTGGTGATGCCGTCGATGACGCCCTTGCAGCGCGCCTCCTGATTGGCGGCGCCCGGAACGGTATTGACGCAGATGACGTTGTTTTTGCCCTGCTTGGCGAAATATTCGCCTCCGGCCACACCCGCCAGATATTCGTCGGAGCCGATATAGTTGATCGCGCCGAGTTCCTTGGCCTTTTCGTGCCCACCGGCATTCATGAGAATGACCTTGATGCCGGCATTAATGGCTTCCCGGATCGCCGGGTCTTCGCCTTCCGGTACCCAGTTCGGGATCACGAGACCATCGACCTTCTGGCTGATGGCGGTCTGGATCAGCTGCACCACATCGGGCGCAAAATTGTCGTAGGTTTGCAGGCGCAGATAATTGACCTTGCCGCCATTTGCCTCGACCACGAGGCGTGCGTCGTCCAGACCTTTTTTGATGAGGTTCCAGAATGCGTCGTCGTTCTTGCCACCGACAACGGCGATATTGGCCGCACACGCGCCGGATGCCATTACCAGCGATGCAGCACCCGCGATGAGAAATTTCCTGAAAAATGCCATTGTTTCCTCCCTGCCCATTCTCCCGATGGGCCAAAATGACAGGATGATTTATATCTTTCATTTTCTTAAGAATGGAATTTATATTTCATTTAATGTTGCATTTCGTATCATTCTATGTCATTCATTGATGATACGATTGTGAGGTGCCATGAATCGCCCGACCATTACCGATCTCGCCAAGGCAGCCGGTGTCAGCATCTCCACGGTTAACCGGTTGCTGCACGGTTCGACCGCCGTGCGTCAGGATACGATCGACCAAATTCTCAAGGCTGCAGAGGAAATCGGTTTTTATGGTCTCGGCACCATCAAGGACCGCCGTCGTGAGGCCATGCCCCATTACAGGCTGGGTTTTCTGCTGCAGCAATCCCATCGGCCGCTCTACCGGTTGTGGGCGGAGGGGATCGTTACCGCCGCACGCCAGAGGCCGGACAGCGTCATCGAGCCGGATGTCGTGTTCGAGGACGATCTCTCACCGGAGGCCGTTTCCGCCAATCTCCTGAAGATGGGGCAATCCTGCAGCGCGATCGCGGTGGTGACGGCCGATCATCCGCTCGTCAGCCAGGCAATCGACGAGCTGCGGGGCAGGGGCGTTCCCGTGGTAACCTACGTGTCTGATCTGTCGGCGGCGAGCCGCGCGGGGTTTGTTGGAACCGATAGCTGGAAACGCGGTCGGACTGCGGCCTGGTTCCTCAGCCAGACGGTAAAGGGCGAGGGGGTGGTCGTGCCGCTGATCGGCAGCAACCGCTATCAATGTCAGGATGTTTCGGATGCCAGCTTCCGCTCTTATATCCGTGAGAATACACCTGAATTGCAGGTGGCGGAAACACTGCTGACCTTCGAAGAGCCTGAAAATGCCTATGTCATCATCCGCGACATGATCGCTTCCGAACCCGGCCTCAAGGGGATTTATGTCAATGGCGGTGGCATATCCGGCGTTCTGCGGGCACTTCGGGAACTGCCCATGGAAAAGCAGCGCGGCATAAAGATCGTCTGCAACGATATCGGCCCGGAAACGCGCAAGGGTCTCAATGAGGGGCTGATTACCGCCTCTCTGCCGCTTCCCCTCGACAGGATGCCGCAGCAATTGATCGACGTGATGTTACGGCGCGTCGAGAATGGCGACACATCCTCCGTCGAACAGCGGATCGTTCCCTTTGAAATCCTGACGCCCGAAAGCATCTGGACCTAGGCCGATAAGATCACTGGAATTCAAGGCTCATCCGGGCAAGATCGTCCCACAGGCTTTCGGCAAAACCGCGTAAAACAATGACTTCGAACACCTGCCCATCAAGCCGGGTGAGATGCGCGGCGATGTGGCCGATCAGCGTCGTGGCGGAGCGTCCCGCCGGAAAAGCCGCGATGGAAAGATCGACCGCCGTTCCTTTTGCCAGCACCCGCTCGGCCATCCTGCCTTCGATACGAATACGCACGCGTCCCTGGCTCTGGTCCACACCCGTCGCCTGCGGCTCAAGCGTTGCAAGAAACGCCTTCATCTCCGCGTGGGACAGCGGCTCTTCGCCGACGATGAACCATTGGCCGGGAGAGACCGCCCGCACATCGCCTTTTGCGAGGCTGCGCAGGCGGACTTCCATATCCGCTGTGCCGGGCGAGGCCAGCACATGAATGATCGCGCCTTCCGGCAGGGGAGAGAGCTTGATGGCGGTTGAAGCAATCGCTGCCTTTTTGCCCAGCACCGGGCGGAGCGTCGGCCGGAAACCAGATTTGAAATCGGGCTTGAAATCAGACATGGAGCTTCTCGTTCTCAGGGTCGAAGAAAACCGGATGGCACAGGCGGGCGGCGGTGAATTCATTGCGCAGACCGTTCCAGACCACGACTTCCTCGCCATGCCGCGCGGGGCCATTCTTGACAAGGGCGAGGCCGATGGTCGAACCGAGATGGGGTGAAAACGCGCTTGAGGTCACATAACCCTGATCGTTTTCCAGCGTTGCCGCCGCATCCCTTTCGAGAATATGCGAACCGGTGCGGAATGACTGGTTTTTATCCAGCGGCACGACGCCGACAAGGCTTGGACGGTCGGCAGCGGAAAGCCCCTCGCGCTCGAGCATTCGACGGCCGATGAAATCGGCCTTGGTGGCGGAGACCATTTTGCCGAAACCGAGATCGGCGGGCACCACCGTGCCGTTTATTTCATTATGGGTGACATGGCCCTTTTCGATTCGCAGCACGCCAAGCGCCTCGACGCCATAGGGCATGATATTCTCCGGCTCGCCGGCTTCCATCAGGGCATCGGCGACGCTTTCACCGTAACCGGCCGGGACGGCAAGCTCGTAAGCCAGTTCGCCGGAGAAGGAAATCCGGAACAGGCGTCCATGCAGCTGCCCGCCAAACAGGGAGACTTCCCGGGCTGCAAGGAAGGGAAAGGCTTCATCGGAAATATCTTCATCGGCGATTCTTTGCAGAATTGTGCGCGCCTTTGGTCCGGCAATCGCCATCTGCGCCCATTGATCGGTGACGGAGGCAAGTCGCACGTCGAGATCCGGCCAGAGTGCCTGGGCGCAGAATTCCAGATGGTTCATGACACCCGCCGCATAGGCCGTGGTGGTCGTCATGAAGAAACGATTCTCCTCCAGCCGGCTGGTGGTGCCGTCATCATAGATCATGCCATCTTCACGCAGCATCAGGCCATATCGCGCCTTGCCGACCGGCAGCTTGAGAAAGGAATTGCAATAGACCCGGTTGAGGAATTCGGCGGCGTCCTTGCCGCAAATCTCGATCTTGCCGAGCATCGATACATCGCAGAGGCCGGCATTTTTGCGGACATTCAGAACCTCACGATCGACACTTTCCCGCCAGTCGTTTTCGCCGCTGCGGGGAAACCAGGAGGAGCGATACCATAGGCCGGTTTCAACGAAGATCGCTCCATTTCTCTCGGCCCAGCCATGCAGCGGCGATTTACGCACCGGCTGGAAATGCTGGCCGTGATAAGCACCGGTGAGCGCGCCAAAGGAGACGGGCGTATAAAAAGGCCGGAAGGTGGTGGTGCCGACTTCGGCCGGCGAAACGCCGCGCGCCTCGGCCAGTAGCCCGATGGCGTTGACGTTGGAAAGCTTGCCCTGATCAGTCGCCATGCCGTTCGTCGTATAGCGCTTGGCCAGTTCCACATGGCCGTAACCTTCGCTGACGGCGAGACCGAGATCCTTGCGATGAACATCATTCTGGTAATCGACAAAGGCTTTGGCCCTGATGCCGGGGATCGACCAGAGCGGCTTTGCGGACGGGGCGACGATATCGTTTTCCACAACGCCGAATGTCGGTGTGGTCGTTGCAAAACCGAGATCCTGCGCAAGCGCCGCACCCTTTCGCGCGCCGTCTTCAAGGCAGGCGGCGATGCCATTGATCGCGGATACCGCGCCGGCGAGTTCGAGCCCCTTGAGATTTGCGGGGGCAAGGAAGGCAACATTGTCTTCCGACCAGACCGGCTTTCCGCCGCGATGGCAGGCAAGATGGATGACGGGGCTGAAACCGCCCGACATGGCGAGCGCATCGATATTCATGCTTTCCGTGCGGCCATTGGCATAAATTTCCATGGCGGAAAGTGCCTTGCCGCCCCTTGCGTTCGAGACGACACCACCCTTGATGACACGCGCCTTGCCTTCGTAGCCCGGATTACTTTGCTCGCGGCTGTCGATGATGGCGGCAAGAGTGACACCCTGTGCTTCCAGATCGCGGGCAAGCGCATAACCGCTGTCATTGGTGGTGAAAATTGCCGTCGCCGTGCCGGGGCTTACGGCATAACGGTTGAGATAGCTGCGCATGGCACTGGCCATCATCACGCCGGGAATATCATTGCCACCGAAGACCAGCGGCCGCTCTTCCGCGCCCGTGGCGAGCAGCGCACGTTTGGCGACGATGCGCCACAGGCGCTCCACCGGCACGTGGGCTTCCGGGTTGGCCACATGTTTTTGCACACGCTCCAGCGCGCCAAAGACATTACCATCGTACCAGCCGAAGGCCGTGGTCCGCGTCAGCATCGTCACATTCGGCAGGGTTTCGAGTTCGGCGACGCATAGCGCCGCGAAATCCGTAGCGCTCTTGCCGCCGATGGTCGCGGTTTCGGAAAGGAGCCCGCCGCCCGCCACGGAATGTTCATCGACAACAATGACGCGTGCGCCGGCGCGCCCAGCGGCAAGGGCTGCGGCAAGCCCTGCCGCGCCGGAGCCAATCACCAGCAGGTCGCAATGCGCCCAGCATTTGTCATAGGCGTCCGGGTCTGCCGCGTAGCTTGCCTTGCCGAGACCGGCCGCCTTGCGGATGAAGGGCTCGTAAATTTTTTCCCAGAAGGCGGCAGGCCACATGAAGGTCTTGTAATAGAAACCCGCGCCAAGGAAGGGCGAAAGAAGGCCGGTCAATGCGCCGATATCGAAATCGAGAGAGGGCCAGCGGTTCTGGCTTTTCGCTTCCAGCCCGGCATAAAGCTCCTGCATGGTGGCGCGCGTGTTCGGCTCCGTGCGCCCGCCGCTGCCGATCGTCATCAGGGCGTTCGGCTCGGCGGCACCCGCCGTCAATATGCCGCGCGGGTGGTGATATTTGAAACTGCGGCCGACGAGCTGCTGGCCATTGGCGAGCAGGGCGGAGGCGAGACTGTCGCCTGCGAAACCCTGCATCACCTTGCCATCGAAGGTGAAGGAAAGCGGCTGGGTGCGGTCAATCAGACCGCCGGTCTTCATGCGGCTGGATGTCATGCGCTTGTCGCTTCCTTCTCTCCGGCGGCGTCCCGGCAGGCGGACATCTCATGGGTGACGGTGTCGCGGGCGACGATCAGCCAGCGGCGGCAGCCGGAGGTGTGGTGCCAATATTCCTCATAGGCGCCGCGCGGATTGTCACGCAGATAGACATAATCGAACCATTCCTCAGCACCGGCATCCGCTGCCGGTCGCTGAAGGGCAGCGCCCTTGATGGTGAATTCTTGCCTGGGTCTTGGCCCGCAATGCGGGCAGGGCACGAGACTTGCCATTTCAGATGTCCTTGATCCGCCAGATAGCGGGATGCCGAAAAGTATGGGCGGTTTTCGCCTGAAATCCCGCGACAGATTTAGTGAAGGTTGGGCTGTGCGCCCTGACCCTTTTCATCGATGAGATAACCGCGTCGGAAGCGGTCCAGCCGGAAGGCCGTTGCCGTTTCCTGCGATGTGCCGCGCGCCAGAAGATGGGCGAAGCAAAAACCTGAAGCGGGCGTCGCCTTGAAGCCGCCGTAACACCAGCCGGCATTGAGATAGAGATTGTCGATCGGGGTTTGGTCGATGATTGGTGAACCATCCATCGACATATCCATGATGCCGCCCCAGGAGCGCAGGACCCGGACGCGGGAAAGCGCCGGTATCATCGCCTTACCGGCTTCGGCGACATGTTCGACCGTCGCCAGATTGCCGCGTTGGGCATAGGAGTTGTAGCCGTCAATATCACCGCCGAAGACGAGGCCGCCCTTGTCCGATTGCGAAACGTAAAAATGGCCCGCCCCGAAGGTGACGACGCCATCGATGAAGGGCTTCAGCCCTTCCGACACAAAAGCCTGCAGCACATGGCTTTCGATCGGCAGTTTCAACCCGGCCATGGCGGCCGCCTGCGATGAATTGCCTGCTGCCGCCAGCGCCAGCTTGCCGCAGCCGATGAAGCCGCGGCTGGTCTCCACACCCACGACCATGCCGTTTTCACGGCGAATACCCGTCACCTCGCAGCCCTGAATGATATCGACGCCCCGGCTATCTGCACCGCGGGCATAACCCCAGGCAACGGCATCATGCCGCACCGTGCCACCGCGCTTTTGCAGCAGGCCGCCCTGAACCGGAAAGCGGGCATTGTCGAAATCGAGAAACGGCAGCATTGCCTTGACCGAGGCGCGGTCCAGAAGTTCGGCATCGACGCCGTGCAGCCGCATGGCATTGCCGCGCCTTGTATAGGCATCGCGCTGTGCATCCGAATGGAAAAGGTTCAGTACGCCGCGCTGGGAAACCATGGCGTTGAAATTGAAATCCTGCTCCAGCCCTTCCCAGAGCTTCATTGAAAGCTCGTAGAATGGGTTGTTGCCCGGCAGCAGGTAATTGGAGCGGATGATGGTGGTGTTGCGGCCGACATTGCCGGAGCCGATATAGTTTTTCTCCAGCACCGCGACATTGGTGATGCCGAATTCCTTGGCAAGGTAATAGGCCGTCGCCAGCCCGTGCCCGCCGCCGCCAACGATGATGACGTCATAATGCGGTTTCGGTAATACATCCCGCCATGCGGGCTTCCATGATTTATTGCCAAGAAGGCCATTCATGAAAATGGAAAAGGCGGAATAGCGCATCTGGCGTACCTCGAACGATATCACGCAAGCTTACCGACACGGTTCAAAAGGAGATTGCAGGAAAGGGACATTATGAATTAGAAAAGAGACATGACCGTCATCGAGCAAAAAAATACCCAGCATATCGGTTTTGTCCTCGTCCCGAATTTTGCGCTGATGTCCTACGCCTCGGCGGCGGAGCCGCTTCGGGCCGCCAATCTCATTGCCGGGACTGATCTCTATGAGGTCGTGCCTTTGTCCTTCGGCGGTGAAGCCGTCAGAAGCTCGTCGGGAATCCTCGTCGATTGCCAGTCACTCGCCATGGTGGGCGAGCGATGCCATACGATCTTCGTCTGTGCCGGCGGTGGGCCGCAGGACTGGGTGGTGGGGGAAGGTTCTTTTGGCATGCTGCGGCGGCTGGCGCGCCAGGGCGTCAGGATTGGTGGCATTTCCAGCGGTGCTTACCTGCTGGCGGCGGCGGGCCTGCTGGATAATCGCGATTTCACTATCCACTGGGAACACGCGCCGGTACTCCGGGAAGCCTTCGCCCATCTCACGCCCAGACAGGCCCGCTTCGTCATCGATGGGGACCGCATTACCTGCGCCGGCGGCGTTGCGCCCCTCGACATGATGCATGCGATGGTTTCGCAGAGAATGGGCGCCCATTTCGCAAGGCGTGTCAGCGACTGGTATCTGCACACGGCGGTCGCCGAACCCGGCGCGCCGCAGCGTGGCTCCTCGGCGGAACGTCATGGCACCCACCATCCGGCCTTGCTGACCGTGCTGGAAAAAATGGAAACGACCATCGAAAGCCCGCTTGACCGGCAGACCATGGCAAAGCTCGCCGGAACCAGCGCGCGGCATCTCGACCGGCTTTTCGCGAGCCATCTGAAGTCGACATTTCTGGAGACCTACCGCGCCATTCGCCTTGACCACGCCCGGCGATTGCTGGAGCAAAGCCCACTTTCCATCGCGGAAGTGGCCTTCGCCACCGGTTTTTCCAGTGCGGGCCATTTTTCGGGTTGCTTCAAGGCCCGCTTCGGTCAAACACCGAATGCCATGCGACAAAGATTTCCCCGGAATTAAAATAGTTTTCCTGTAAAGAAGGGAAAACACGAAAATGCCGGAGGAACCGATGGCCAAGGATACCACCAAGACCGAGCAGGCGCAGTTCCTGTCGCAGGACCCGCATGCCGTTCGCGAGCCGAGGGTCAACAATCTGGAAATGGCGATCGGTCATGAAGTGCGCGCCTATCGCAAGAAACTCGGCATTACGGTCACCGATCTTGCATCGGCCACCGGTGTTTCCGTGGGCATGCTTTCCAAGATTGAGAACGGTAATATCTCGCCATCGCTCACCACGCTGCAGACGCTTTCAAAGGCGCTGGGCGTGCCGATCACTGCGTTCTTTCGCGGTTTCGAGGAGCCGCGCAGTGCGACCTTCGTCAAAGCGGGGCAAGGGGTGAATATCGAACGCAGGGGCACCCGGGCCGGCCACCAATACAGCCTGCTCGGCCATATCGACAACAATACCAGCGGCGTCACCGTCGAGCCCTATCTCATCACGCTCACCAAGGATTCGGATGTGTTTCCGACCTTCCAACATGAGGGAATGGAGTTTCTCTACATGCTGGAAGGCGAGGTGGTCTATCGCCACGGCGAGCAGCTTTTCACCATGCAGGCTGGTGACAGCCTGTTTTTCGACGCCGATGCGCCGCACGGGCCGGAGGAATTGGTAAAGCTCCCCGCCCGTTATTTGTCGATCATTTCCTATCCGCAAAGGCGCGTGACCAGTGATTAAAAATTTGCCTTAGAAGAAAAAAATATTCCTGATAGTTGACGAATTGGAATTCCATATGTTAGCCCTTCATTCAGAAACGAATGGAGGTGCCTGTCGATGTGCGGCATTGTTGGACTATTCCTGAAAGACAAAAGCCTTGAACCGCAGCTGGGTCAGCTGCTCTCGGACATGCTCGTCACCATGACCGATCGCGGCCCGGATTCGGCCGGGATTGCGATCTATGGCAGCGCTGCCAATGGCCGCGCGAAAGTAACGATCCAGTCGGCCGATCCCATCGCCGATTTCTCCGACCTCGCTGAAGTGCTGAAGGAAAATGGTGTTGACGCCGTGGTCACGGTGAAAAGCACCCATGCTGTTCTCGATATTCCCGCCGAGAAGCTGGATGGTATTCGTCCGGTTCTTTTGGCCACCCGACCAAATGTACGGGTCATGGGCTCGGGCGACAGTGTCGAAATCTACAAGGAAACCGGCCTGCCGAAGGACGTTGTCGCCCGTTTCGACGTGCGCTCCATGGCCGGCAGCCATGGCATCGGCCACACCCGCATGGCGACGGAATCGGCGGTGACGACGCTTGGCGCGCATCCCTTCTCCACCGGTGCAGACCAGTGCCTCGTGCATAATGGCTCGCTTTCCAATCACAATAATCTGCGCCGCGAACTGGTGCGCGAGGGCATGACGTTCGAGACCCAGAACGACTCGGAAGTCGCCGCCGCCTATCTCACGGCTGAGATGGCCAAGGGCAAGGATCTGGGCGAGGCGCTCGAGGGTGCGCTCGATGATCTCGACGGCTTCTTCACCTTCGTCGTCGGTACCAAATCCGGCTTTGGCGTGGTGCGTGATCCCGTCGCCTGCAAGCCCGCTGTCATGGCCGAGACCGACCAATATGTCGCTTTCGGCTCGGAATATCGGGCGCTGGTTAATCTGCCCGGCATTGAAAATGCCCGCGTCTGGGAGCCGGAACCGGCAACCGTCTATTTCTGGGACCATGAAAAGGCTGCCTGAGACCCGTCATCGGCGCCTGTTTTGAAAGTCATAATCCATGCCAGTTTTCGATCTCTCCCACACGCCATTGCGTGAACTCAACAATGCGCTTCACGGTCTTTCCTCTGGAGCCAACGACACTGAATTCGAAGTGGTCAATCCGCGCGGCCATCATGCCGTAGCTGTCGGCATCGACAGCCCTGTGATCGTCGATGTACGCGGCTCGGTCGGTTATTATTGCGCGGGCATGAATGATGGCGGCACCGTCACCGTGCACGGTTCGGCCGGGCCGGGCGTTGCGGAAAACATGATGTCCGGCACCGTCGTCATCGAGGGTGATGCTTCGCAATATGCCGGTGCCACCGGTCGCGGCGGGCTTCTGGTTATCAGGGGCAATGCCGCCTCCCGCTGCGGCATTTCGATGAAGGGCATCGATATTGTCGTGAAGGGTAATATCGGCCACATGTCCGCCTTCATGGGCCAGTCCGGCCATCTCGTCGTCTGCGGCGATGCGGGCGATGCGCTGGGCGATTCTCTTTATGAGGCGAAGCTCTTTGTGCGCGGTTCGGTGAAAAGCCTGGGTGCTGATTGCATCCAAAAGGAGATGCGGCCCGAACATCTCGAAAAGCTTGCCGAACTCCTCGAAAAGGCCGGCGTCACCGATGTCAGCCCCGGTGAGTTCAAGCGCTACGGCTCGGCCCGCACGCTCTACAATTTCAACATCGACAACGCCGACGCGTATTGAGGCAAGGGATATTCCGATGAGCTATCACAACCCCTTCACCCCGCCGCGCAAATCCGCAACCTTCGATGATCACACGCTGGCGGAAATCCGCCGCGCGGCGGCGACCGGCATCTATGACATTCGCGGTGCGGGCACCAAGCGCAAGGTGCCGCATTTCGACGACCTGCTGTTTCTCGGTGCGTCGATCTCGCGTTATCCGCTCGAGGGTTACCGTGAGAAATGCGATACGACCGTCACGCTCGGCACGCGTTTCGCCAAGAAGCCGATTACGTTGAAGACGCCGATCACCATTGCCGGCATGAGTTTCGGCGCGCTTTCAGGTAACGCCAAGGAAGCGCTCGGCCGTGGCGCGACCATCGCCGGCACGTCCACCACGACTGGTGATGGCGGCATGACGGATGAGGAGCGAGGTCATAGCCAGACGCTGGTTTACCAGTATCTGCCCTCTCGTTACGGCATGAACCCGAAAGACCTGCGCCGTGCGGACGCCATCGAGGTCGTGGTCGGCCAGGGCGCGAAGCCGGGCGGTGGCGGCATGTTGCTCGGCCAGAAGATTTCCGATCGTGTCGCCAACATGCGCAACCTGCCGAAGGGTATCGACCAGCGCTCCGCCTGCCGCCATCCCGATTGGACCGGCCCGGATGATCTGGAAATCAAGATCCTAGAACTGCGCGAAATCACTGACTGGGAAAAACCGATCTACATCAAGGTCGGTGGTGCACGCCCCTATTACGACACGGCCTTGGCGGTGAAGGCCGGTGCCGATGTGGTGGTGCTTGACGGCATGCAGGGCGGCACGGCCGCCACGCAGGATGTCTTCATCGAAAATGTCGGCATGCCAACGCTTGCCTGCATTCGCCCCGCCGTGCAGGCGTTGCAGGATCTCGGCATGCACCGCAAGGTGCAGCTCATCGTCTCCGGCGGCATTCGTTCAGGCGCTGATGTCGCCAAGGCGTTGGCGCTCGGTGCCGATGCGGTTGCGATTGGAACTGCGGCGCTGGTGGCGTTGGGTGACAATGATCCGCATTGGGAAGCGGAATATCAGAAACTCGGCACCACCGCCGGCGCTTATGATGACTGGCATGAGGGCAAAGACCCCGCCGGCATTACCACGCAGGACCCGGAATTGGCAGCACGCCTTGATCCCGTTGCCGCCGGCCGCCGCCTCGCCAATTACCTGAAGGTCATGACACTCGAGGCGCAGACCATCGCGCGCGCCTGCGGCAAAAACCATCTCCACAATCTGGAGCCCGAAGATCTGGTGGCGCTGACCATGGAGGCTGCGGCAATGGCGCAGGTTCCGCTGGCGGGAACGAGCTGGTTCCCGGGGAAAGGCAGCTTTTAAGCATAAAGAACGGACGGGCGCATTTGGGAGGATGTGCCCGTCTTTTTTCAATGAAGTGTCTGATACCAAAAAAAGGGGAATGACGTGACACTGGACCTCTCCAAATTTGCTGCCGAAAAGGGCATCAAATATTTCATGATCAGTTATACCGATCTCTTCGGCGGCCAGCGCGCCAAGCTGGTTCCTGCGGAAGCCATTGCCGATATGCAGAAGGGCGGGGCGGGTTTTGCCGGTTTTGCCACATGGTTCGATCTGACGCCTGCTCATCCCGATCTTTTTGCCGTGCCCGATGCCTCGTCGGTCATCCAGCTTCCGTGGAAAAAGGATGTCGCCTGGGTCGCTGCCGATTGCGTTATGGAAGACCAGCCGGTGGAACAGGCGCCACGCGTGGTTCTGAAAAAGCTTATCGCGGAAGCGGCAAGCGAGGGGCTGCGGGTCAAGACCGGCGTTGAGCCGGAATTTTTCCTGATTTCGCCTGACGGGGCGAAAATCTCCGACGAATACGATACGGCGGAAAAGCCGTGCTACGACCAGCAGGCGGTGATGCGCCGTTACGATGTGATCGCCGAGATTTGCGATTACATGCTGGAACTGGGCTGGAAGCCCTACCAGAACGACCATGAGGACGCGAATGGCCAGTTCGAGATGAACTGGGAATATGATGACGCGCTGCAGACCGCCGACAAACATTCCTTCTTCAAGTTCATGGTCAAATCCGTCGCCGAAAAGCACGGGCTGCGCGCCACCTTCATGCCGAAGCCTTTCAAGGGCCTGACCGGCAATGGCTGCCATGCCCATATCTCGGTCTGGGATCTCGACGGCAAGATCAATGCCTTTGCCGACAAGGCAATGCCTTTCGGGCTTTCCGCCAAGGGCAAGACCTTTCTCGGTGGCATCATGAAACACGCGTCGGCTCTTGCCGCGGTTACCAATCCGACGGTCAATTCCTACAAGCGCATCAACGCACCGCGCACCATTTCGGGCGCGACCTGGGCGCCGAACACGGTGACATGGACCGGTAATAACCGCACCCATATGGTGCGCGTACCGGGGCCGGGGCGGTTTGAACTGCGCCTGCCGGATGGCGCTGTGAACCCCTATCTGCTGCAGGCCATCATCATCGCCGCCGGCCTCTCCGGCGTCCGTTCAAAGGCCGATCCCGGTCCGCATCACGACATCGACATGTATCGCGAGGGCCACAAGATCACGGATGCTCCGAAGCTGCCGCTCAATCTTCTCGATGCGCTGCGCGAATATGAGAAGGATGCGGAATTGCAGCAGGCGCTGGGCGTTGAATTCTCGAAGGCCTATCTCAAGCTCAAGCAGGGTGAGTGGAACAGCTATTGCTCGCAGTTCACCGCCTGGGAGCATCAGACCACGCTCGACGTTTGACCCGGTTTTCCCCGCCGCCCTTGCGGCTCTTCCCGCGCTCGTCAAACGGCGCGGGTTTTTCCCTTATTGATGACAGAGAGAACGCCAGATGACGAATTTCGTCCTGACCGTAACATGCAAGTCCACCCGTGGCATCGTCGCTGCCCTTTCAGGCTTTCTGGCTGACAAGGGCTGCAACATCATCGACAGTTCGCAGTTCGATGATCTGGGCACAGGTCGCTTCTTCATGCGTGTGGGTTTCATTTCGGAGGAGGGAGCAAAACGCGACGAGCTTATGACCGGGCTTGCACCGATCTCGGAAAAGTTCGGCATGGAGGTGGCGCTGCACGACCAGTCCGAACGGATGAAGGTTCTTTTGATGGTGTCGCGCTTCGGCCATTGCCTCAACGATCTGCTGTATCGCTGGCGCATCGGCGCCCTGCCGATCGATATTGTCGGCGTGGTCTCCAACCACTTCGAATACCAGAAGGTCGTCGTCAACCACGACATTCCCTTCCACCACATTCCGGTGACGAAAGAAAACAAGCCGCAGGCCGAAGCGCGGATCATGGAGATCGCTGAAAGCACCGGAACGGAGCTCATCGTGCTCGCCCGTTACATGCAGGTGCTATCCGACAGGATGTGCGCGGCGATGTCGGGAAAGATCATCAATATCCACCACTCCTTCCTGCCATCCTTCAAGGGCGCCAACCCCTATAAACAGGCCTATCAGCGCGGTGTGAAGCTGATCGGCGCGACGGCGCATTATGTCACTGCGGATCTGGATGAAGGCCCGATCATTGAACAGGATATCGTGCGCATCACCCATGCGCAGAGTGCGGAGGATTACGTGTCGCTTGGCCGCGATGTGGAAGCACAGGTGCTGGCCCGCGCCATTCACGCCCACATCCACCGGCGGGTATTCCTGAACGGCAGCCGAACCGTGGTGTTTCCGCCCGGTCCCGGCTCCTATGCCTCGGAAAGAATGGGATAAGGTTTCCCGGTGCTGCGGCAGGCTTGTCCTGCCGCGCGGTCTGCTGTTGCCATAAAGATGATGCGCGGCTAAATAAGTTGGTACGCCATAATATCAAGAGCCAGAACCTGCTTTGGCGTGCGGCGAGCCGAAGCGGAATGTGCCAAACGAGGTGATACCATGACCGGTGCTTTGCAGGGAACTGCCATTCGCGTTGAGCGTCCGACGAAGACGCTGAGGGAACTTGCGCTCGACAAGGTGCGGGATGCCATCGTGAATGGTTATTTCCGCCCGGGAGACCGTCTGGTGGAGCGTGATCTCTGCGCCCAGCTCGGCGTTTCCCGCACCATTGTGCGTGAGGTCCTGCGGCATCTGGAATCCGAGGGGCTGGTGGCGAATTTGCCCAACAAGGGGCCCATGGTCGCGCTGCTTGATTTGGATGAGGCCAAGCAGATTTACGAAATTCGCGGTGCACTGGAGGGAATGGCGGCACGCCTTTGCGCCGAACGCCGCGATCCCGCCATCGTCGAGGCGCTGGAGGTTTCGCTCAGGCACATCCGTGAAAGTTATCTCGCGAAGGATATGCCGGGCGTGCTGGCACATACCTCGTCCTTTTACCAGACCTTGTTCAGCAAGATCGACCGGCATGTCGCCTGGGGCGTCGTCAATCTGCTGACGGTTCGGATCAACCATCTGCGCTCCATGACCATCAAGACGAAAAGCCGCGACACTGACGGTCCGGCGCAGATGGAAAAGATCGTTGAGGCCATCCGAAAGGGTGACGGTGACGCTGCCTACAAGGCCGCGCTTGATCACGTCACAAGCGCCTGCGCCATCGCCGAAGCCGTTCTGACGGCGCAAAAAACCGCCGACTGACGGTTTTCGGCACTCCGATTATCTCGCCCTTGTGGTTACCCTGCCGGGAGCCGCAAGGTTGCGATTATTATGTTTATCGTTGTTTTTCAGTAATTTAGAAAAATCCTCGACCGCTTCTTGACAGGGTAAACCGTTTGGTGTGATGGTATGCCATAATAAATAATATAAAGAGCGGAGCTTAATATGAACTGGAATCCGATTTCCCGGAAATGCACAGCCGTGCGCGCCAAAACCTTTCTGGCGGGCGTTGCCATCACTCTTTTTGCCGGTGCTGCTGTTGCTCAGGACTGCACACCGAAAATATCAGACGATCACCTCATCAAGCCCGGTCATCTCGTCATGGCCACCAGCCCGACCCTGCCGCCCATGGCCTATGCCGATCAGCAGGGTGTCCTTAAAGGGCTGCGCATTGAGCTGGGTTATGAAATCGCCAAGCGTCTGTGCCTGAAGCCGGAATATATCAGCACCGAATATGCGACCATGGTGCCGGGCCTGCAGGGTGGCCGCTGGGACATGATCAATGCCGGCCTGTTCGTGACGGCAGAGCGACGCAAGATCCTGTTCATGATCCCCTATGAAAACCTCGCCATCAGTATTTCCACGGCGGTCGGCGCGTCCGATCCCATCACCAAGGTCGATGATCTCGCCGGCAAGGCCGTCAGCACCGATATTGGCGGTTATGCCGAGCGCAAGATCAAGGAACTGAACGAGGACTTCAAGAAGCGCGGTCTGGCGCCGATGACGATCAACCTCTTCGACAATTACGCGACGGTTTATCAGGCGTTGCGCGCCGGCCAGGTGCAGGCAGCGGTATCGATCGATCCGGTTGCCAAGCAATATCAGGATCGTGGCGAATTCACCCATGCGCTTTCCGGCATGTATCCCACACCCGGTTCGCTTTCCTTCGGTAACAAGGATGTCGCCGACGCAGTTTCTGCCGCTCTGAAGGAGATGAAGGCCGATGGTGCACTCGAGAAGCTGATGGGCGGGTATGGCGTCAGCATTGCGCCGGGCGATCTCGCCGTTCTCGGCCCGGAAGGCTGAATTCCATCCATCTGAACAGTCATCGCGGCGGGAAAGCTCTCGCCGCGACCGTTCCCGCATGAATTGGAGAAAGACGTGAAGGGTTGGAACTGGGAAGGTTTCTTCGAATATCTGACGAATTATTATCTGTTCGAGGGCGCGCTGGTGACGCTCGGCCTCACTGTTTTCGCCATGACGGCGGGTCTGGCGCTAGGCTTCGTTATTGCGGTGATGCGTATGTCGAAATACCGGTTCCTGTCCGGGCCGGCCTATTTCTACACCTGGATCTTTCGCGGCACGCCGCTTCTGGTGCAACTCATCATCATCTATACCGGTCTGCCGCAGATCGGCATCAAGCTGACGGTTCTGCAATCAACGCTGATAGGCCTGTCGCTCTGTGAAGCGGCCTATCTGTCGGAAATCGTCCGGGCGGGCATTGCTGCTGTTCCGAAGGGGCAGATAAATGCTGCCCGCGCCATCGGCATGACCGAGGCGCAGGTGATGCGTTACATCGTTGCACCGCAGGCTTTCCGCATCATCATTCCGCCGCTCGGCAATTCCGTCAACGGCGTGCTCAAGACGACGTCGATCGCTTCGATCATTTCCATGGAAGAGCTTCTGCGCCGCACGCAGGTGCTCATTCAGGAAAAGTTCCTGGTTCTCGAACTCTTCATGGTCGCAGCCCTTTATTACCTCGCCATGACGACCGCCTGGGAACTGATCCAGCGCCGGATCGAAAAGCGGTTCGGCAAGGCCTATGGCCCCATGTCGACTGACGTGCACTAAGGAGCGGTCCGATGTCGCAAGCAATCAGCATGATCGAACTACAATCCGTCAACAAATGGTACGGTCCGAATTTTCAGGTTCTGACCAATTGCAGCCTGAATGTCGCCAAGGGGGAAGTCGTCGTGATCTGCGGGCCTTCCGGTTCCGGAAAATCGACCCTGATCAAATGCGTCAATGCGCTGGAGACGATTGGCAACGGCGTCATCACGGTCAACGGTGTGGAAGTGACAGATCCTAAGACCGATATGCCGAAACTGCGCTCCAGGGTGGGCATGGTGTTTCAGCATTTCGAACTTTTCCCGCATATGACGATCCTTGAAAATCTCTGCATCGGGCAGGAGAAGGTTCTGGGCCGTTCACCGGCGGAAGCGCTTGCCAAGGCCAATGCCCTTCTCGAACGGGTGGGGTTGACGGCGCATGCCAGGAAATATCCCGGGCAGTTGTCGGGCGGTCAGCAACAGCGCGTCGCCATTGCCCGTGCGCTGGCGATGGACCCGGTCGCGATGCTGTTCGATGAGCCGACATCGGCGCTCGATCCGGAAATGATCAACGAGGTCCTCGACGTCATGGTCTCACTCGCGCAGGAGGGCATGACGATGATGGTGGTGACGCATGAGATGGGTTTTGCCCGCAAGGTGGCGGACCGCATCGTCTTCATGGATGGCGGCGAAATCGTCGAAATCGGTGAGGGCGACAGTTTCTTCACCGATCCGAAGACGGAGCGTGCCCGCTCCTTCCTGTCGAAAATCCTGGCGCATTAGGCTCGTCTCGGCCTGAGCGGGATCACGATATTCCGCTTCAGGTCATCGGGCCTTCGGCCTTTCCGAACAATGCAGAATGAGAGTGGCGGAGAACTGCAATGATAAACCGTGTCTTGATGCCCCGCGAAATGTTGATCGGCGGCGGCAGCCGTTTCCGATTGCCAGCCATGCTGAAATCGCTCGGCGTCAATCGTCCTCTGCTCGTCTGTGACCCCGTGATGCAGAAGCTCGGCCATGCCGATGCGCTTTTGCAGGCACTTTCAGGTGAAGGCATAAATGGCGCGATTTTCTCCGAAGTCGTTGAAGACCCGACGGACATATCGATCGCTGCTTTGGTGAAGCGCATTTCCGATGGCAGTCATGACGGTCTTGTCGCCCTTGGTGGCGGCAGCGCCATGGATACCGCAAAGGCAGGCGCCATCGTCGCGACCAGCGGCGAAGAGTTGCGCACCCTGAAGGTGCCGCGGATCGTGGATTTTGCCGTCATGCCGGTGATTGCTATCCCCACCACCGCCGGCACCGGATCGGAAGTGACACGCGCCGCCGTCGTCACCGATACGGCGGCAAGCGAAAAAATGCTGATCCTTGGCACCGCCGCTTTGCCTGTCGCCGCCATCATCGATTACGAACTGACGCTGACCTGCCCCTACCGCGTCACCGTCGATACCGGCATCGATGCGTTGACCCACGCGCTGGAGGCGCTGGTCAATCGTAACGGCAACGCCCATTCCGAAGCGCTGGCGCTTTCCGCGCTGAAGCTGATCGGCGCAAATCTTGAAAAAGTGGCTGATAATCCTGATGGCCGGGATGCGCGCGAAGCGATGATGCTGGGCGCAACCCATGCCGGGCTTGCCGTCTCCAACACATCGACTGCGCTTATCCATGGTCTCAGCCGGCCGGTCGGTGCTTTTTTCCATGTGCCGCATGGCATGTCGAACGCGATGGTGCTGCCTCTGGTCACGCAGTTTTCGC
Source organism: Agrobacterium sp. ST15.16.024 (assembly GCF_027956545.1). Classification (NCBI taxonomy): domain Bacteria; kingdom Pseudomonadati; phylum Pseudomonadota; class Alphaproteobacteria; order Hyphomicrobiales; family Rhizobiaceae; genus Agrobacterium; species Agrobacterium sp. ST15.16.024. Next base: position 544,830 of record NZ_JAQKGO010000002.1, on the reverse strand, counting down.
TGAATTCCGCTTTGCCGCATTATGCCGCCGCCGCCCGTGCGCTGGGTTGTGCCAGCGCGGCGGATAGCGACCAGATTGCCGGCACAAAGCTGGTGGAGGCCTTCATCGGCCTGAACAGGCGGCTGAAGGTGCCGACCCCGCAAGAGTTCGGCATCGACAGGAGCCGCTATCTCGAACTGTTGCCGGAAATGGTGCGTCAGGGCCTCGCGTCCGGCACGCCCGCCAATAACCCCCGGGTGCCCACAATTGCCGAAATGACGCGTCTGTACGAGCTCGCCTATGACGGAAGAATCGCGGAATTTTAAGCTATAACATACTGTTAAAATTAATGATTTTCGATTCTGAAAACGAAAATCATCTGGCCCTTGACAGTAATGTATTATGGCATACCATAAGACATCATATTTACGGAGAGAACGCCCATGTCCATCCAGATCCGCAAGACCCTGCTGCAGGTCGAAACGACGTTGATTGAGGGAGGCAAGGCTGCCGCTACGCCCTTGAAGCTGTTCAGCGCGATTGCGGTCGTGAAAAATCCCTGGGCGGGAAAAGGCTTTGTCGAAAACCTGAAGCCGGAAATCCATACCGGTGCGCCCGTGCTTGGCGAGTTGCTGACGAAGATGATCCTTGATGCCGTCGGCTCGGGCGAAGCTGTGGAGGCCTATGGCAAGGCGGCAGTCGTCGGGCTGGATGGCGAGATCGAGCATGCGTCCGCACTCATCCACACGCTGCGGTTTGGCAATCATTATCGCCAGGCGGTTGGCGCGAAATCTTACCTGGCCTTCTGTAACACCCGTGGTCCGGGCAATGCACCGATCATGATCCCGCTGATGGACAAGAATGATGAAGGCCGCCGTTCGCATTATCTGACCATTCAGACCGCCATTCCCGATGCCCCGGCTGCCGATGAGATCGTCGTCGCACTCGGCGCTTCGGTTGGCGGCCGGCCCCACCACCGCATTGGCGACCGTTACCAGGATCTGCGGGATCTCGGTCAGGACGTTGCCAATCCGGCCGGCGTTTGAGGGCGCAGCCAATGCACGAGGCCGCCGCTACCTCACGGGTCAATGTCGCAAAGGCAGGTGCTGCCGCGCTCCCTCGCAAGACGACCGAGGGCGGGGCGGCTTATTTCGAAGCCGGTGCGGGTGAGGATCTGATCCTCATCCACGGCGTTGGCATGCGGCTTGAAGCATGGGAGCCGCAGATCGAAGTTTTTTCCCGGACGCACCGTGTCATCGCAGTCGATATGCCGGGCCATGGCGGCAGCGCATGCTTGGCTGCGGGCAGCACGCTTACGGATTTCGTCGGCTGGTTCGGCCGTTTTCTTGACGATATGCGGATCGCACGCGCCAATGTTGCCGGCCATTCCATGGGTGCACTGATTTCCGGCGGAGCGGCAGCAACCTTCGGAGATCGGATTGCGCGTGTCGGTTACCTGAACGGCGTCTATCGCCGTGATCCGGTGGCAAAGGCAGCGGTTCTTGCCCGTGCGGCGGCAATCCGCACCGAGGGCGTGGACAAGGAAGGTCCACTGCTGCGCTGGTTCGGCGATGACGCCAAGAGCCAGCATGCGCGCGAACTGACACGCGGTTGGCTGGAAATGGTCGACCCGGAAGGCTACGCAGTTGCCTACACGGCCTTTGCGGGCGGGGATGAGACCTATGCGGATCGCTGGCCTTCGGTCGCTTGCCCCGCGCTTTTCCTGACTGGTTCTGATGATCCGAATTCGACGCCGCAGATGGCCGAGCAGATGGCGGCAATCACGCCGCGCGGTTACGCTCGCATCGTCGAGGCGCACCGGCATATGGTCAATCTGACCGCACCTGAAACTGTCAATGCACTGATGGCCGAATGGCTGGCTATTGAGGAGGAGCCGCAATGACTGTTGCAAACCTTGACCCGCGCGCCTTGCGCGACGCATTCGGCGCTTTCGTGACGGGAGTAACGATCGTGACCACGCGGGATGACGCGGGAAAGCCGGTGGGCTTCACCGCAAATTCTTTCACGTCCGTTTCGCTCGATCCGCCGCTGCTATTGATCTGCCTCGCACGCACCTCGCGCAATTTCGCGACGGTGACCGGCGCGAAAAACTTCGCCGTCAACATTCTGTCGGAAAACCAGAAGGACCTGTCCAACACCTTCGCTCGTCCGGTGGAGGATCGTTTCGCCGCCGCCGCGTGGTCGGATGCGCCGCAGGGATCGCCAGTCTTCGCTGATGTTGCGGCCTGGTTTGAGTGCACGATGCAGGAGGTTATCGAGGCGGGTGACCATGTCATCCTGCTTGGGCGCATTGGTGCTTTCGACAATAGCGGCCTGAACGGTCTGGGCTATGCGCGTGGCGGTTATTTCACGCCGATGCTGGCCGCCAAGGCGGTCTCGGCGGCAGCCGAGGGCGAAATTATGGTTGGCGCGGTGCTGGAGCGGCGCGGCGAGATTTACCTCGTTGGTGATGACGTGCTGTCGCTGCCCGGCTGCGTCGTCGCAGGCGGTGATCCCGTTGCGGCGCTGACATCGCGCCTTGAGGAGCTGACGGGCCTCTCCGTCAGGACGGGCTTCCTCTACTCCGTTTATGAAAACAAGGCGGATGGACGCCAGCATATCGTCTATCACGCGCTTGCCGAGGGTGACGACGCGCCGGAACAGGGTCGTTTCCTGTTGCCGAATGCGCTTGGTTCCACAAAATTCGATTCCGCCGCGACTGCGGATATCGTCAATCGTTTCGCGCTGGAAAGTTCCATCGGCAATTTCGGTGTCTATGTCGGCAACGAGACCGCCGGCAAGGTCCATCCCATTTCCATGAAGGGGGCAAACCCATGAAATTTTCGCTCTTCGTCCACATGGAACGGCTGGACGCCTCGCAGGATCACAAGACGCTTTATGAAGAGTTCGTCACCCTTTGCGAAATCGCCGACCGTGGCGGCATGCATGCCATCTGGACCGGCGAACATCACGGCATGGATTTCACCATTGCCCCGAACCCCTTCGTAACGATTGCCGATCTCGCGCGCCGCACGAAGACGGCACGTCTCGGCACCGGCACGGTCATCGCGCCCTTTTGGCATCCGATCAAACTGGCGGGTGAAGCGGCGATGACGGATCTCATCTGCGATGGCCGCCTTGATATCGGCATTGCCCGCGGTGCCTATTCCTTTGAATATGAACGGCTGCTTCCCGGCCTCGACGCCTGGGGTGCCGGCCAGCGCATGCGCGAGCTGATCCCGGCCGTTAAAGGCGTCTGGGCGGGCGATTATGCCCATGACGGCGAGTTCTTCCAATTTCCGGCTACCACGTCGGCCCCGAAGCCCTTGCAGCAACCCTTTCCGCCGATCTGGGTGGCGGCGCGTGATCCGAATTCGCATGAATTCGCCGTTGCCAATGATTGCAACGTGCAGGTGACACCGCTGTGGCAGGGCGATGACGAGGTGGAAACCCTGATGGGCCGCTTCAACGATGCATGCGCCAAAAACCCGGAAAAACAGCGGCCGAAAATCATGCTGCTGCGCCACACCTATGTGGGTTCCGATGCAGCCGATATCGCCCAGGCGGCGCATGAAATGAGCGTTTATTACAATTACTTCTTCGCCTGGTTCAAAAACGAGAAGCCGGTTCATCAGGGCCTCATCGAGCGCATTGCGCCGGAGGATATTGCTGGAAACGCCATGCTTTCCGGCGATGTCATGCGCAAGAACAATGTCGTCGGCGATGCCGATGAAGTCATTACCCGGCTTAAAGCCTATGAGGCCATGGGGTACGACGAATATTCCTTCTGGATCGACACCGGCATGAGCTTCGAGCGGAAGAAAGCCTCACTGGAGCGTTTCCTTTCCGATGTCATGCCGGCTTTCAAGGAGTAGGTGATGCGCCGTTTTCAGTGCTATATCGACGGACGTTTCGAGGATGGCGAGGCTAGCTTTTCAAGCCTTGATCCGGCAACCGGCACGGCATGGGCCGAAATGCCGGAAAGCCGGGAAGCGGATATCGGCCGCGCCGTCAATGCCGCGCACCGGGCGCTTTATGAGGATGTGGCCTGGTCGAAGCTGACGGCGACGCAGCGCGGCAAGCTGCTTTACCGGCTGGCCGATCTGGTTGCGGAAAATGCAAAGACGCTGGCCGAGTTCGAAACCCGCGATACCGGCAAAATCATCCGGGAAACCTCCGCGCAGATCGCCTATGTCGCGGATTATTACCGCTATTATGCCGGGCTCGCCGACAAGATCGAGGGCGCTTATCTGCCGATCGACAAGCCGGATATGGATGTCTGGCTGCGGCGCGAGCCGGTTGGCGTGGTGGCGGCGATTGTGCCGTGGAACAGCCAGCTGTTTCTCGCCGCCGTCAAGATCGGCCCGGCGCTCGCCGCCGGCTGCACCATCGTCGTCAAGGCCTCAGAAGATGGACCGGCACCGCTGCTGGAATTTGCCCGGCTGGTGCATGAGGCCGGTTTTCCGGCTGGCGTCGTTAATATCGTTACCGGTTTCGGTGCGTCCTGCGGCACCGCGCTCACTACACATCCGAAGGTGGCGCACATCGCCTTTACCGGCGGGCCGGAAACGGCGCGTCACATCGTACGTAATTCGGCTGAAAACCTTGCCTCGACATCGCTGGAACTCGGCGGCAAGTCGCCGATCCTCGTTTTCGCCGATGCCGATCTTGAGAGCGCCGCCAATGCGCAGGTGGCGGGCATTTTTGCCGCAACCGGCCAGAGCTGTGTCGCCGGCTCGCGGCTGATTATCGAAAGAAGCGTCAAGGACCGTTTCCTCCAGATTCTGGCGGCGAAGGCCGAGGCGATCCGTATCGGTTCACCGCTGGAGATGGCGACGGAAGTGGGGCCATTGGCGACGGAGCGCCAGCGCAAGCACATCGTCTCACTGGTTTCCGCTTCCGTGGATGCCGGTGCGAAAGTGGTTACCGGTGGTAAGCCTCTGGATGGTGACGGCTATTTCTATCTGCCGACCATTCTTGATTGTGATGGCATCCGTTCGCCTTCCATGGAAAAGGAATTTTTCGGTCCCGTTCTTTCGGTCGTTTCCTTTGAGACCGAGGCCGAAGCCATCGCGCTCGCCAATGATACCGTCTACGGCCTCGCCTCCGGTGTTTTCACGCAGAACCTGACACGCGCCCATCGGCTGATGAAGGCGATCCGTGCCGGCATCGTCTGGGTGAACACCTATCGCGCGGTCTCACCGATAGCGCCCTTCGGTGGCTTTGGCCTCTCGGGTGATGGACGCGAAGGCGGGCTTGCGGCGGCGCTCGATTACACGCGTACCAAGACCATATGGCTGCGTACCTCCGATGACCCGATCCCTGATCCTTTCGTGATGCGGTGAGCCGATGTTTTACGAGATCCGCACCTACAGGCTGAAGAACGGCGCCATCCCGGCCTATCTCAAGGTCGTGGAGGAAGAGGGTATCGCAATCCAGAAAAGCCACCTCGGCGAACTGGTGGGTTACTTCTTTTCCGAGATCGGCCCAATCAACGAAATTGTCCATATCTGGGCTTTTGCAAGCCTTGATGACCGGGAGGAGCGGCGCGCAAAGCTGATGGCCGATCCGCGCTGGTTATCGTTTCTGCCGAAAATTCGCGACCTCATCGAAGTCGCCGAAAACAAGATCATGAAGCCGGCGCGTTTTTCTCCGCTTGTGTGAAAGCCACCGGCCGCGACGTGCATGCCAACGACAAGCTCTAAAACGGAGTAAGGGAACATGAGATCGAAACTGGTATTGACGACATGCGCAGCACTTTTCGCCCTCGGCACGGCCGCACAGGCGAATGATCTGGTCTTTTCCAGCTGGGGAGGAACCACGCAGGACGCCCAGAAGGCGGCCTGGGCCGAAAAATTCATGGTGTCGAGCGGCATCAATGTACTTCAGGATGGCCCGACCGACTATGGCAAGCTGAAGGCCATGGTTGAGGCAAACGGCGTGACATGGGATGTGGTCGATGTCGAAGGCGACTATGCCGCACAGGCTGGGCCCAAGGGTCTGCTTGAAAAGCTGGATTTCAGCGTCATCGACAAGACGAAACTCGATCCGCGTTTCGTGACGGATTATTCCGTCGGCAGCTTTTATTATTCCTTCGTCATCGGCTGCAATGTCGATGCAGTGGCAGCCTGCCCGAAAAGCTGGGCCGATCTGTTCGACACGGCAAAGTTTCCCGGCAAGCGCACCTTCTACAAGTGGTCCGCACCGGGCGTGATCGAAGCTGCCCTTCTGGCCGATGGTGTAGCCGCCGACAAGCTTTATCCACTTGACCTCGATCGCGCTTTCAAGAAACTCGATACGATCAAGTCCGATATCATCTGGTGGTCGGGCGGCGCGCAGTCGCAGCAGCTGATCGCATCGGCGGAAGCGCCCTTCGGCAGCGTCTGGAACGGCCGCATGACGGCGCTTGAGAAAAGCGGCGTGAAGGTGGAGACCTCGTGGGAACAGAACATCACCGCAGCGGATTCCCTCGTCGTGCCCAAGGGAACGAAGAACAGGGATGCGGCGATGAAGTTCATCGCACTCGCCACCTCCGCGCAGGCGCAGGCGGATATGGCGACCGCGACCGGTTACGCCCCTGTTAATATCGAATCCGCCAAGCTGATGGATCCGGAAACGGCAAAAACCCTGCCGGACCAGCAGACCGCGAGCCAGGTCGATGCCGATATGAGCTACTGGGCACAGCATCGTGATGAAATCGGCGAACGCTGGTACGCCTGGCAGGCGAAATAAGATAACGGCGCGGGCAGCGAAGCGCCCGCGCGATTTTCCACGTCCGGGGAGGTTTGGACATGGTCTCGCTAACCGATGAAACAGTCAGCACGAAGGTGAGAGCTCGAATGCCCTTTCGGCCCGGCAATTTTGCCGCCACCCTGCCGGCGCTGGTTCTGCTTGTCCTGTTCTTCGTCGTGCCGGTTCTGATCCTGCTGTCGCGCAGCGTTACCGAGCCTGTCTTCGGCCTTGGCAACTATGCGGCACTGCTGGGCAGCTCCACCTATCTGAAGATCTTCTTCAACACCTTCGTGGTGTCGGCGCTGGTAACGGTGGTCTCGCTGGTGATCGGTTTTCCCGTCGCCTGGGCGCTTGCCATCATGCCGGCGCGGCTTGCCTCCATCGTTTTCGCTATCCTGCTGCTCTCGATGTGGACCAATCTTCTGGCGCGCACCTATGCCTGGATGGTGCTGTTGCAGCGCACGGGTGTGGTGAACAAGACGCTGATGAGCCTTGGCATCATCGATCAGCCTCTGCCGCTGGTCAACAATCTCACCGGGGTTACCATCGGCATGACCTATATCATGCTGCCCTTCATCATCATTCCGCTCTACGGCGTCATTCGCAAGATCGACCCGGCCATTCTGCAGGCGGCTTCGCTGTGTGGGGCAACCCGCTGGCAGGCGCTGACCCGTATTCTCATTCCACTTGCCGCACCCGGCATGATCTCTGGCGCGCTGATGGTCTTCGTCATGTCGCTCGGTTATTTCGTCACCCCCGCGCTCCTTGGCGGCACGGCAAACATGATGCTGGCCGAACTCATCGCGCAATTCGTCCAGTCGCTCGTCAACTGGGGCATGGGCGGGGCCGCTGCGCTGGTGCTTCTGGTGGTGACGCTCACTCTCTACGCCGTGCAGCTCAAATTCTTCGGCGCGGCCGGGGCAGGGGGGCGCTGACATGCTTTTGAACTATAACAGCCTCGGCCTCTGGAAATGGCTGCTCCTCCTCATCACCGTGCTGACCTCGGCATTTCTGATCCTCCCGATCATCTTCATCGCCGCTTTGTCCTTCGGTTCGTCACAATGGCTGATCTTTCCGCCGCCCGGCTGGACGCTGAAATGGTATGCGGATTTCTTCGCAGACCCGAGATGGCTGGATGCTGCCTGGACGAGCCTGCGCATCGCGCTGATGGTAACCGTGCTGTCCGTGCTCATCGGTCTTGTCGCCTCCTTCGGGCTGGTGCGCGGCCGTTTCATCGGGCGCGGCACTTTGCGGGCACTGTTCATGACGCCGATGATCCTGCCCGTCGTGGTGCTGGCGGTGGCGCTTTACGCTTTTTTCCTGAAATTCGGTCTTGCAGGCACCACGACCGGTTTCGTCATCGCCCATCTCGTCGTGGCGCTGCCGTTTTCCATTCTGGCGCTGACCGGTGCGTTGGAAGGTTTCGACAAATCGATCGAGGATGCGGCGGTGCTGTGTGGTGCAAGCCCGTTACAGGCGAAAATCCGCATCACGCTGCCCGCCATCAGTCACGGCCTGTTTTCGGCGGCGATCTTTTCCTTCCTCACCTCCTGGGATGAGGTGGTGCTGGCGATCTTCATGGCAAGCCCGACATTGCAGACGCTGCCGGTGAAAATCTGGGCGACGCTGCGTCAGGATCTGACGCCTGTCATCGCCGCTGCCTCCACGCTTCTCATCGCGGTGACCATCATTCTCATGCTGCTTGTCGCGGCTGTGCGAAAAGGACTGAAAACATGACCAAACCGCTCCTGCAAATTCGCGGCATCCGCAAACAATATGGGCCGGTCGTCGCCGTTCAGGACGTCAATCTCGACGTGCAGCCGGGCGAGTTCATGACATTTCTCGGGCCGTCCGGCTCGGGCAAGAGCACGACGCTTTATATTCTGGCCGGCTTCGAGCAGCCGACCGCGGGCGACATCCTGCTGAACGGCGAGAGCTTGCTGTCCACGCCATCACACAAGCGCAATATCGGCATGGTCTTCCAGCGCTACACCCTGTTTCCGCATCTGTCGGTCGGGGAGAACATCGCCTTCCCGCTGAAGGTCCGCCGCAAAAGCAAGGCGGAAATCGATGCCAAGGTGAAGGAAATGCTGCGGCTTGTCCGCCTCGAAGGTTTCGAGGACAGGAAGCCCGCGCAGATGTCCGGTGGCCAGCAGCAGCGCGTGGCGCTGGCGCGGGCACTTGCCTATGATCCGCCGGTACTTCTGATGGATGAGCCGCTTTCGGCGCTCGACAAGAAGCTGCGCGAAGAAATCCAGTTCGAAATTCGCCGCATCCACCAGCAGACGGAAGTGACGATCCTTTACGTCACCCACGATCAGGAAGAGGCCTTGCGTCTTTCCGACCGGATCGCCGTGTTTTCGAAAGGGGTGATCGACCAGATCGGCACGGGGCCGGAGCTTTATGCCCACCCCACCACCCGCTTCGTGGCCGAATTCATCGGCGACAGTGATTTTATCGCCTGCGATCTCCTCGCCGCATCGGGTGGCAAGGCAACGGTTTCACTGGGCCGGGATATCGTCTTCGATCATATTCCGATGCATGGCGAGGCCGCGCCGGGCAAGAAGGCGGCGTTGATGCTAAGGCCGGAGCGCCTGCAGCTCAGCCGCAACCGGCCGGGGTCCTCCGCCGGTTTTCAGGCAACGGTCAGCGACATCACCTTCCTTGGCAACAACGTCCACGTGGTTGCCCATACCGGTTCCGGTGAACCGCTTGCGGTCCGTCTGCCCTTCGGCCACGAAGCGATTTCCGGTCTTAACCGGGGCGATCTCGTGCATCTCGCCTTCGATCCAGCGTCGGCTCAGGTTTTCTGTTGAGGGATTTGCCCATGCATCTGAATGATCCCACACTTCTGGGTGAAAAAGTGCCTGTGGCTGGCCGCTGGATCGGCTGCGATGGCCGCGAAACCGCGACCATTCATAACCCCGCGACGGGGGAGATCGTCGGGCAGGTTCCCGAACTCGGCGCAGCGGAAACGCAGGAGGCTATCGCTGCCGCCGTGATTGCCCAGAAGGCATGGGCGCGCCGCACCGCCGGTGAGCGTGCGACTATTCTCAAGACGTGGCACCGGCTCGTCATGGAAAACCGCGACGATCTCGGCATGATCCTGACGCTGGAACAGGGAAAGCCGCTTACTGAGGCCAAAGGCGAAATCGCCTACGGCGCGAGCTTCATCGAATGGTTTGCCGAAGAGGCACGCCGCATCAATGGCGAAACGGTGCCCGGCCATCAGCCGGACAAGCGCATTCTGGTCCTGCGCCAGCCGGTTGGCGTGGTTGCGGCCATTACGCCGTGGAATTTTCCCAATGCCATGATTACCCGTAAAGTCGGCCCGGCGCTGGCCGCCGGCTGCGCGGTGGTGTTGAAACCTGCGCCGCAGACGCCGTTTTCGGCCATAGCACTTGCCATTCTCGCCGAGCGCGCCGGCCTGCCGCTCGAACTTTTCAGCATCGTGACCGGTCCTGCTGCTGAAATAGGCGGGGTGCTTACGGCAAGCCCGGATATCCGTCTTCTGACCTTCACAGGCTCTACCCGCACGGGAGAACAGCTTTACAGACAATGCGCGCCGACCATCAAGAAACTGGGGCTGGAGCTTGGTGGCAATGCGCCCTTCATCGTTTTTGACGATGCGGATCTCGATGCCGCCGTAGAAGGCGCTATCCTTGCGAAGTTCCGCAATAATGGCCAGACCTGCGTCTGCGCCAACCGTCTTTATGTGCAGGGCGGCGTGTATGAGGCCTTCGCTGAAAAATTCGCACACGCCGTCTCGCAGTTGAAAGTCGGTAACGGGCTGGAGGAAGCAAGCATTCTCGGTCCGCTTATCGATGGCAACGCCGTTGCCAAGGTGGAAGCACATATTGCCGACGCGCTTTCGAAAGGCGCCGAGATCGCCACAGGCGGCAAAAGACACGCGCTCGGCGGCAATTTTTTCGAACCGACGATCCTGCGCAATGTCGATGCCGGCATGCAGGTAGCGCGTGAGGAAACTTTCGGGCCGCTTGCCCCGCTCTTCCGTTTTGAGGATGAAGCGGATGTGATCGCGCAGGCCAACAATACCGATTTCGGCCTCGCCTCCTATTTTTATGCGCGTGATCTCTCGCGCGTCTTCCGGGTTGCCGAGGCGCTGGAATACGGCATGGTCGGCGTCAATACGGGGGCGATTTCCACTGCGGAAGCGCCGTTCGGCGGGGTCAAGATGTCGGGGCTCGGACGGGAAGGGTCTCGCCACGGTATCGAGGAATATACCGAACTCAAATATGTCTGCATTGGTGGCATCAGCTGAAAGCAGGCTGCCGGGGGTTATGCCAGCAGTCCGCGCATGAGCAGGTCGAGATGAACTTTCAGAACCGCCTGCCTGTCCAGACTGCGCCGATCATCGAAAATCAGCCGGAACACCAATGTTCCGACCATGGGTGACATGACGACCTTGGCGAGTTCGGGCGGATTGGCCCTGAACCTTTTTTTCGCCACGCCCTCATCGAGGATCATATTGATGCGTTCCAGCACCGGCGCCATCAGAACATCATGGTGGTGGTCGATGAGATCAGGAAACTTCGCGCCCTCCGCAACGACGAAGCGGAACAGTTCCCGCATTCGCCTGTCATCGACAAGGGTTTCGAACAGGAATTCGAGCAGCATGCGAAGCTCGTCGACGGGGTCGTCGGAGGTGCGGGCATAGGCTTTGAAAGCCTCCTGAAAAGGCCGGCCGACATGCTCGATCATCGCGGCAAACAGGGCTTCCTTGGTTTCGAAATAGACATAGACCGTCCCCTTCGTCACCCCCACCCGGTCGGCAATGTCCTCGACCCGCGTCGCCGTAAATCCTCTCTTGGTGAATTCCTCAAATGCGGCATCGAGAATTTGCAACGGACGTTGTATCTTCTGTTCTGCACGTGTCAGTTTTGTTTTCGTCATGACCCCGGCTCCTCAGGTATTTTCGGCGCGTGCCCTTCTATCCGTCGTGAGCGGCGGACGTCATTGGTGGCCTGCCTATCGCACCGGCACAAAAACCGGAATCGATTTTTGCAGGTGGTGCGTGGTTCATTCTGTCAGCCTATTCCCGGTGTCTCCCAAGAACGCCCGGGTAAATCTTCGATAATCATCCGGGAGCCCGGCGGTAAGCCCGAACGGTTCCCGGATTGGCGGCATAAGAATTTCATTGACTATTCAGTCAGTCAAATATTATAGGATGGGGCGAAGATCAAGAGGTCACCATGAAAACCATTCTTATCGCGCTTGCGGTTGGCGGTGTTTTTGCCCTGTCGTCCTGCAGCAATGAAGAGCCGCCGGCCGAAAAGCCGCTGCGGACCGTCGACGTGGTCACGGCGGTGAAAAAGCCGGTCGATCGCGGCAGCGTCATCACCGGCGAAGTGAGGGCAAGGGGTCAGACGGACCTTTCCTTCCGGGTCAGCGGCAAGATCACCGAGCGGCTTGTGGATGTGGGTGCGCGGGTAACGACGGGGCAACTGCTCGCCCGCATCGATCCCGAAGAGCAGAAGGCCGACATCGATGTCGCGCTCGCCAACCTGCAATCGGCCGAAGCGCAGCAGACGCAGGCGCAACTGACGTTTGATCGCCAGCAGAGCCTGTTCAAGACACAGGTGACCTCGCGTTCGGCGGTCGATAAGGCCCAGGAAACCCTGCTCACCACGCAGGGCGCGGTGAGATCGGCGCAGGCGCAGCTCGATACGGCCCGCGATGCGCTTTCCTATACCGAACTCAGGGCCGATGCTGACGGAGTGATTACGGCGCGTAATGTCGAGGTCGGCCAGGTGGCGCAGGCTGCGCAACTTGTTTTCACGCTGGCGCATGACGGGCCACGCGATGCGGTTTTCGATGTCTACGAATCGCTGTTCCTTGAGCGCGATATCGACAATCTCGTCAATGTCAGCCTCCTCTCGGATCCGTCCCGCACGGTTGCGGCACCGGTGCGGGAGATTTCCCCGACGATCGATCCGGACAATGGGACGATCAGGGTCAAGGTTGGCCTCAACGGCGATCTGACCATGCCACTCGGCGCGCCCGTATCCGGCCATTTCCGCTTCAAACAGGTCGATGCCATCGAGCTTCCATGGTCGGCGATGACATCGCAGAACGGCCTTCCCGCCGTCTGGGTTGTCGATCCGCAATCGTCGGAAATCGCCATGCGCCGGATCGCCATCGCCGACTATGAGACCGGCCAATTCGTCGTCGCGGATGGGCTCAACCCCGGCGATATCGTCGTCACCGTCGGGACCAAATTTCTGCGGGCCGGTGAAAAGGTCGCCTATGAAAAGGGGCAGGCACAATAATGTTCAGGATAAACAGAAGCTTGTTTTTGCTCACTGCGGCAATCGCGGTCTCGTCCTGCCAGGAAAAACAGGAAGCCGCCGCGGAGGCACCGCGCCCGGTACTCTCCGTTGTGGTGGAGGAGAAGTCGCCCGATGCGCTGCGGCTCACCGGCACGGTGGAATCGCGCATCCAGACCGATCTCGGTTTTCGCGTTCTCGGCCGGATCATCGCCCGCAATGTTGATGTGGCGGATCTGGTCAAGAAAGGTGATGTGGTCGCTTCGATCGATCCGCTGGCACTCGAACTGTCGGTGAAAAGCGCGCAATCCGATCTTTCCAATGCCGAAGCGCAGCTCGCCAATGCGGTGACGACCGAACAGCGCCAGCGTGTGCTGGCCGAAGCCCGCAGCGGCACAGAAGCCGCGCTGGAAGAGGCCGAACAGGCCACGCGCACCGCCAATGCCGCTGTTGCCAAGGCTCGGGCAAATCTGGACAAGGCCGAAGAGCAGCTGGGCTATGCGCAGCTGCGTGCGGAATTTGACGGCGTGGTCACCGCCACATCGGGCGAAATCGGCCAGGTCGTTTCGGCCGGTCAGACGGTCGTGACGATCGCCCGCCCGGAAGTGCGTGATGTGGTGGTGGATGTTCCGCAATTTGCGGCGCAGCGGCTGGAGATCGGCTCGACCTTCGATATCGCCCTGCAGCTCGATCCGAAAATCCGCACCACGGGTGTGGTGCGCGAGATTGCTCCCGAGGCCGAAACGGCGACGCGCACGCGCCGTACGAAGATCAGCCTGCAGGATGCGCCCGCGGCCTTCCGGCTGGGCTCCGTCGTCACGGCCTCGGCGCTTGCCGCATCCGAACCGCAGATTGCGCTTCCCACATCAGCCCTGCTGAAAACCGACAATGGATGGGGCGTCTGGATCGTCAATGCCGATACGGCAACGGTGACGCTGCGCCCGGTTACGATAGCGGGCGAGCCGGTTGACGGCGGCAGCGTGCGCATTACCGGCGGCGTCAAGCCCGGCGAGCGTGTTGCCAGCGCCGGCGTTCACAAGCTTAAGGATGGACAAGCCATCAGGATCGATCAGGAGGTCCGTCAGTGAAGAAATTCAATCTTTCCGACTGGGCGCTCGAACACCGTTCGCTCGTCTGGTACTTCATGGTGGTGTTCGTTCTCGCCGGCGTTTTCTCCTATTTCAACCTTGGCCGTGAGGAAGATCCGAACTTCACCATCAAGACGATGGTGATCAGTGCGCAATGGCCCGGTGCCTCGGCAGAAGACGTGGCCCGGCAGGTGACCGACAGGATCGAGAAGAAACTCGAGGAACTCGACAATCTCGACCATCTGCGCAGCCAGACGGTGGCCGGCCGCACCACGATCTTCGTGGAGCTGGTGCCGGAAACCAAGGCCAGGAACGTTGAACCGACATGGGTGCGGGTGCGCAACATGATCGGTGATATCAAGGGCGAGTTCCCCTCGGGCGTCGTCGGCCCCTTCTTCAACGACCGTTTCGGCGATGTCTATGGCAATATCTACGCTTTCACCAGCGATGGCCTCAGCCAGCGGCAATTGCGCGATCTGGTGGAAGATGCCCGCGCAAAAGTTCTGACCGTCGACAATATCGGCAAGGTGGATGTCATCGGCGCGCAGGACGAGGCGATCTATCTGGAGTTTTCCACGCGGCAGATCGCGGCGCTCGGCATCGATCAGCAGTCGATCATCAAGACGCTGCAGTCCCAGAATGCCGTTACCCAGTCTGGTTTCGTTAATGCCGGACCTGAGCGTGTGGCGTTGCGGGTCAGCGGCCAGTTCACCTCGGAAGAAAGCCTGCGGTCCATCAACCTGCGCGTCAACAACCGGTTCTTCCCGCTGACGGAAGTGGCGACGATTCGGCGCGGTTATGTCGATCCGCCATCTTCGCTGTTCCGCTTTAATGGCCAGCCGGCCATCGGTCTTGCCATAGGCATGAAAACCGGTGCGAACCTCGTGCATTTCGGCGAGGCGCTGGATGCGCAGATGAAGCGCATCGTCGCGGACCTGCCAATCGGCGTCGATCTGCACCGGGTATCCGATCAGCCGGCCGTGGTTGACGAGGCGGTATCGGGCTTTACTTCGGCGCTCTTCGAAGCGATCGCCATCGTTCTCGTCATCAGCTTCATCAGTCTTGGCCTCAGGGCCGGCATGGTGGTTGCCGTCTCCATCCCGCTCGTGCTGGCGATCACCTTCGTTTACATGGAATATACCGGCATTTCGCTGCAACGCATCTCGCTCGGCGCCCTCATCATTGCGCTGGGGCTGCTTGTCGATGACGCGATGATTGCCGTCGAGATGATGGTCGCGCGGCTGGAAGTCGGCGACGATCTCAGAAAAGCGGCGACCTATGTTTATACCTCGACCGCCTTCCCCATGCTGACGGGCACGCTGGTCACCGTCGCCGGCTTCATTCCCGTCGGTCTCAACAACAGCGCGGCGGGTGAGTTCACCTTTACGCTCTTCGTGGTGATTGCGGTTTCGCTGATCGTGTCGTGGATCGTCGCGGTCCTGTTCACGCCGCTGCTTGGCGTGACGATTCTGCCGAAGACGATGAAATCGCATCATGAAAAGAAGGGCCGTTTCGCCTCCGGCTTTTCCTGGCTTCTTGGCCGGGCGCTGCGCTGGCGCTGGGTGACGATCATTTTGACCATTGCGCTGTTCGGTCTTTCCGTCGGAGGCATGAGCCTCGTGCAGCAGCAGTTCTTCCCGTCATCCGACCGCGTGGAACTGATTGTCGACTGGAACCTGCCGCAGAACAGTTCGATTGCCGAAACCAACCGGCAGATGGCGCAGTTCGAACAGGAGATGCTGGCCAAGAATACGGATATCGATCACTGGACGACCTATGTCGGCGAAGGCGCGCCACGTTTCATCCTGTCTTTCGATGTGCAGACGCCTGATGTGACTTTCGGCCAGACGGTCATCGTCACCAAGGGGCTCGATGTGCGTGACAAGGTGCGTGCCGAGTTGCAGGATTACCTGAACCGGACCTTCACCGGCACCGATGCCTTCGTGAAATTGCTTGATATCGGCCCGCCGGTCGGGAAACCGGTACAATATCGCCTGAGCGGTCCCGATATCCAGAAGGTTCGTGACCTTGGACAACAATTGTCGGGTATCGTCGGCGAACATCAGCTGCTGTCCAACATGGTCATGGACTGGAACGAGCCGACGCGTGTGGTCAAGGTTGACGTTCTGCAGGACAAGGCCCGCCAGCTTGGCGTCTCGTCGGAAGACATCGCCAATGCCATGAACAGTATTGTCGAAGGGTCTACGGTCACGCAGGTCAGGGACGATATCTATCTCGTCAATGTGGTGGCGCGGGCGCAGATGTCGGAGCGCGGCTCCATCGAGACATTGCAGAACCTGCAATTGCCGGCGACCAACGGCAAGGCCGTGCCGCTGTCGGCCATCGCCAATTTCCGCTACGAGCTGGAACAGCCGACCATCTGGCGCCGCGACAGGATCCCGACGATCACGGTCAAGGCCGCCATTATCGGCCCGACGCAGCCCGCAACGATCGTCGAGCAGCTGAAGCCGAAGATCGAGGCGTTCCAGAAAACGCTTCCCGTCGGCTACAAGCTGGAAACGGGTGGTTCGGTGGAATCGAGTGCGGATTCGCAAGCGCCGATCATTGCCGTGGTACCGCTGATGCTGTTTGCGATGGCGACCATCCTGATGCTGCAGCTGCAAAGCTTCAGCCGGCTGTTCCTCGTCTTCGCCGTGGCGCCGACCGCATTGATCGGCGTGGTGGTGGCGCTGCTTCTCTCCAATGCTCCGATGGGCTTCGTCGCCATTCTCGGTGTGCTGGCGCTGATCGGTATCCTGATCCGCAACTCCGTCATCCTCGTCGTCCAGATAGAGCATCTGAGAAGCGAGGGCGTCTCGGCTTGGCGCGCGGTGGTCGAGGCGACCGAGCACCGCATGCGGCCGATCATGCTGACGGCGGCGGCGGCCACCCTTGCCCTCATTCCCATATCGCGGGAGATTTTCTGGGGGCCGATGGCTTATGCCATGATGGGCGGCATCGTGGTCGGCACGGCGCTGACGCTGCTTTTCCTGCCGGCGCTTTATGTCGCCTGGTTCCGCATTCCGCGTGAGGATGACGAGCCCGAGGGACAGGAAGTGAAGGCGTAATACTGGAGGGAAGCGGCCGCCGCTTCCTTCCTCCGATAAAAATATCCGCCGTCGTTGTTCCATCCGGCCGGATAGTGTTAGGAAGGTCGGCTTAGCCGCGTGTGCGGCAGCCGTCCTTTCATACTGGATGGCAGGCATATTGAGGGTGCGGAGGGTTTAAAGATGGGCGGGTTGTCGGATTGGCTTGCGGATGCACAGCCGATCAATCGCAAGAATGCCGCGGAAGCGGTGTTTGAAGATATCCGCTCAGCGATTACTTCGGGGCAGATTGCGGTCGGCACACGGCTGCCGTCCGAGGCGCATCTGGCACAAAGATACGGCGTCAGCCGGCCGATCATTCGCGAGGCGTTGCGGTCTCTCCAGACTTTGGGGCTGACGCAGACCCGCACTGGAAGCGGCACCTATGTAATGACGCCGACGCCGCCTTCCGAACTGAATTACGGTGCTTATTCTGCCCGCGATCTGATCGAGGCCCGCCCTTTCATTGAAGTGCCGGCGGCCGGCTGGGCGGCGCTCAGGCGCACGGATGCCCAGTTGCAGGTTTTGCTGCACCTCTGCGACCGGATGGACGCCGAAGAAAGGCCGCACCCCTGGGTGTTGCTGGACGGGCAGTTCCACTGCGCCATCGCGGAAGCTTCCGCCAATGCTCTCTTTGCCAAGGTGGTCGCTGATGCGCGCGAGGCTGTGTCCCAGCAATCCGAGATGGTCAATCTGATGGCGGGCCGTCGCGTTGCGTCGAATTACGAGCACCGCCGGATCGTTGAGGCGATCCGGCGAGGTTCAGCACCTGAGGCGCGCGAGGCGATGGAGCTTCACCTCGGGCAGGTGAAGCAGGTGGTGACGACGATCATTGGAGAAGATCGGGCTCGTCAACCGTAAGTGCTGGCAGGTTGGCAAGGTGCCGCGGGCTCAGCGCCTGCTGCAATTGCGCTTCCGTCAAATATCCACGTTCCAGAACCACCTGCGGCACGGTGCGGCCACTGGCGAGCGCCTCCTTGGCCACTTCCGTTGCCGCGTAGTAACCGATCAGCGGATTAAGTGCGGTGGCAAGGCCGATCGATTCTTCCACACGCTGCGCCATGATGGTGGGGTTGGCGACGATGCCGTCAACGCAGCGTTCCGCCAGTGTGCGGCAGGCGGCGCTGAGCTGGCTGATGCTCTGGGAAAGGGCACGCACGATGATCGGTTCGAAGGCGTTCAGCTGCAGCTGCCCGGCTTCGGCGGCCATGGTGATGGTGATATCGTTGCCGATGACCGCATAGGCGACCTGATTGACGACTTCGGGAATGACCGGATTGATCTTGCCCGGCATGATGCTGGAACCCGCCTGAACTGACGGCAGGGTGATTTCTCCGATGCCGGCGCGCGGGCCGGAGGAGAGCAGGCGAAGGTCGTTGCAGGTTTTCGACAGCTTGACGGCCACGCGTTTCAACACGCCGGACAGATGCACGAATGCGCCGGGGTCCTGTGTCGCTTCAATAAGGTCTACCGCGGTCACCAGCGGCCGTCCGGTCAGCGCTGCCAGATGCTGGCAGGCAAGCGCCGCATAACCGCGCGGCGCATTAAGGCCGGTGCCGATGGCGGTGGCGCCAAGATTGATCTCGTGCAGCAGGGCCGCGGATTCGATCAGGCGGGCCTGATCTTCACCCAGCATCACCACGAAAGTGCGGAATTCCTGGCCGAGCGTCATCGGCACGGCGTCCTGCAATTGCGTGCGCCCGATCTTGATGAAGCCGGCAAATTCCTGCGCCTTGCGGTCAAAAGCGTCCTTCAGCACGCCCATGGAGACCGCCAGATCGTCGATTGATTCGATCAGGCCGACATTGACCGCCGTCGGATAGGCGTCGTTGGTGGACTGGCTGAGGTTGACATGGTCGTTGGGGTGAAGGCGGGCATAATCGCCTTTCTGGTGGCCGAGCAGTTCAAGCGCCCGGTTGGCGATGACCTCATTGGCATTCATGTTGGTGGAGGTGCCGGCTCCGCCCTGGATTTCATCCACCACGAATTGCTCGTGCAGCGCGCCGGCGCGGATTTCGCGGCAGGCCGCAGCGATTGCTTCCATTCGCTCGGTATCGAGCAGACCGAGTTCGTGATTTGCGCGCGCCGCCGCCTCCTTCACATAGGCTAATCCCTGCACGAGATAGAGGTTGTGGCCGATGGTCACTCCGGTGATCTGAAAGTTTTCTACCGCGCGTGCGGTGTGCACACCCCAATAGACATCAGCCGGAATTTCCTTCGTTCCGAGCAAATCATGCTCCCTGCGCGTCACACTCACTTTTTCCTCCACTGGCTTTTAAGTGTTGCTATATCTGTAAAGCTGTCTTACAGATTTTTTGACCTTAATCTGGGCGGAGGAGAAGGTCAATCATATCGAATACCCTTGACGAACGGCATTATCTGCCATTATGAGGGGCGAAAATCTGTCATGCAGCTTTACAGCATGCATGCGCATGCTGGCCATATTTCCAGCACGGACTGTGCCAGTTTCATTTTGATTTCCGGCTTATCGCCGACTAAAGCAGTTTATCGGGAGGATAAATCCATGCATTCTGGGAAAACGGCGCCTGCCGAACGTGAGGTCTTCGTCGAAGAGGAACTCGGTTACCACAAGGCCCTCAAGCCGCGTCAGATTCAGATGATCGCCATTGGCGGCGCGATCGGCACCGGTCTGTTTCTTGGCGCCGGCGGCCGGTTGGCGCAGGCAGGTCCGGCGCTGGTGTTTGTTTATGCGCTCTGCGGCTTCTTCGCATTCCTGGTGCTGCGCGCGCTTGGCGAACTGATCATGCACCGCCCGAGCTCCGGTTCCTTCGTATCCTATGCCCGTGAGTTCTACGGCGAGAAAATGGCCTTTGCCGCCGGCTGGATGTATTGGCTGAACTGGGCGATGACTTCGGTGGCGGATGTGACCGCCGTTGCCCTCTACATGAATTTCTTCAAGCAATATGTTCCGTGGCTGGCGGGCATCGACCAATGGGTCTTCGCCATGACTGCGCTTCTGGTCGTGCTGGCGATGAACATGCTGTCGGTGAAGGTCTTTGGCGAGCTTGAATTCTGGTTCAGCCTGATCAAGGTTCTGGCGCTTGCCATTTTTCTCGTCGTCGGCGTTTATTTCGTCATCTTCGGCACGCCCATCGAGGGCCATGTTACCGGCTTCAGCCTCATTACCGATAATGGCGGCTTTTTCCCGAACGGCATTCTGCCGGCCTTCGTCATCATTCAGGGTGTCGTTTTCGCTTATGCCTCGATCGAGCTGATCGGTACGGCGGCGGGTGAAACCGAAGACCCGCGCAAGGTCATGCCCCGCGCCATCCGCGCCGTCGTTCTGCGCCTTGTGGTGTTTTACGTCGGTTCGGTGCTGCTGTTCACGCTGCTTCTGCCCTATACCGCCTACAAGGCCGGTGAGAGCCCCTTTGTCACCTTCTTCGGCTCCATCGGCGTAGAGGGTGCCGACGTGATCATGAACCTCGTGGTTCTGACCGCCGTGCTCTCCTCGCTCAACGCCGGTCTTTATTCCACCGGCCGCATTCTGCATTCCATGGCCGTTTCGGGCTCGGCTCCGGCAGCGTTGGCGAAGATGAACAAGGCCGGCGTGCCCTATGGCGGCATTGCGGTCACCGCCGTGGTCACCGTTCTCGGCGTGGCCTTGAACGCCGTCGTTCCCGCTTCGGCCTTCGAAATTGCCCTTAACCTCTCGGCACTTGGTATCATCTGCGCATGGGCCGTCATCGTGCTCTGCCAGCTGAAGCTCTGGCAACTTTCGCAGCGCGGCGAACTGGCGCGTCCGGATTTTCGCATGTTCGGCGCGCCTTACACCGGCATTCTCACGCTCGTCTTCCTGTTCGGCGTACTTGTGCTGATGGCGTTTGATTATCCCGTCGGCTCCTGGACCATCGCTTCGCTGCTGGTCATCATCCCGGCGCTGATTATTGGCTGGTATCTGCTGCGCGATCGTATCCACCGTCTGGCGGCTGAACGTGCGGCCGGCGCGGGGCCGTCGCATTGAGCGGGCAGGGTGAAACTTCACTGGTGGCGGTCATCGCCACCGGTGGCACCATCGCCAGCCGGCGTGGTGCCGATGGCGCCAGTACGCCCAGCCTTTCCGGCGAGGACCTACTGTCGCTGGTGCCGCAGATCAGCGCCCGGCTGAAGCCGGTCGATCTGATGGCCAAGGATTCCTCCAGCCTGACATTGGCAGACATGCAGCGCATCAGCGATGCGGTAGGCTTGGAACTTAACGACCCCGCGGTGGCGGGCGTCGTTGTTTTGCATGGTACCGACGCCATGGAAGAATCCTCGCTACTCGTCAATCTGCAGCAGAGCCTCACCAAGCCGGTGGTCTTCACCGGTGCACAGTTTACGGCAGACCACCCGGATGCAGACGGACCGGCCAATCTGGCGCAGGCCATAGAAACGGCGCTCGATCCGCAGAATGTGCAAAAGGGCGTGCTCCTCTCCTTCGGCGGTCGTTGTCTGCCGGCCTGGGGGCTTTACAAGCTGAGTGCGGATGCGGCGGACGCCTTTCGCTCGGCGCGACCGGTGCTTCAGGCCTCAGCGCCGAACCTTGCTGCTCCCGTCACCGACATCAGGGTTGATATCGTCGCCATCCATCCCGGCTGTGACGCCACCCATATTGATGCGAGCCTGCAGGCGGGCGCTGGGGGTATCGTGCTCGCCGCGCTCGGTTCCGGTAACGCCAATCCTGATATTGCCGAGGCGGTGAAACGCTGCGCGGAACGTGGCGTCCCTGTCGTCGTTTCCAGCCGTGTGCCGGAAGGCCGTCTTGTCGCAAGTTATGGCGGCGGCGGTGGTGGACATGACCTTGTCGCGGCCGGTGCCGTGCACTCTTCCACGCTTCGCCCGGGCCAGGCCCGCATTCTGCTGGCGGCGCTGCTGGCCGGCAAAAACACCGCGGAAACCATCGTTTCCGCTTTCGGCGAGCCGCTTTCTCTCTAAGAAACGGCAGCGGTGCCCGCGTCTGCGGGCATCGAAATTCCTATAGGATTCCTATTTTATTCCCATTTTGGCCGTCTCGAACCTTTATGCGGTTCGGGTGCATTCTTCTGTTCGGGAAGGGATGGTGTTCCTTTCCTGAGCCAGAAAGAATGAAAAGCGACGTCCCACATGGCGGCGCTTTTCTTCCTGTCAGGCTCCTCGTGGAAAAAAGGAGTCCCATCATGATGGACCTTGTTCTGATCGGCGCAGCGACGGTGTTCTTCGCCCTCTGCTTTGCCTATACGCGCGCCTGCGACCGGCTTTAGACGGAGGCTGCGATGATATTCGACTATGTCCTCAGCGGTGCCGTCACCGTCTTTATCGCCGCCTATCTCACCTATGCTCTCATTCGCCCCGAACGCTTCTGATCGGGAAGCGGCGGCTATTGAAAGTCCAATACAATGACCCTCAATGGATGGTTTCAGATTCTGCTGTTTTGCGGGATCATTTTTGCGCTGGTGAAGCCGCTCGGCTTCTATATGGCGCGTGTCTTTAGTGGTGAACGCACCCTGCTTTCGCCGGTTCTTGTCCCCGTCGAGCGCGGCCTTTATGCCCTTGCCGGAACAAGCGAGCGCGAGGAACAGCACTGGACGACCTATGCGTTCTCCATGCTGCTCTTCAACCTCCTTGGTTTTGCCCTGCTTTACGCGCTGATGCGTTTTCAGGCCGTGCTGCCTTATAATCCTCAGGCAATGCCGGCCGTCGGGCCAGAACTGTCGTTCAACACGGCGGTCAGCTTTGTCACCAATACCAACTGGCAGAATTATGGCGGCGAAAGCACCATGTCTTATCTGACCCAGATGGCTGGTTTGACCGTGCAGAATTTTGTTTCCGGCGCCACGGGCATGGCAATCGCCATCGGCCTCATCCGCGCCTTTTCGCGCGCTTCGGGCAAGGCCATCGGCAATTTCTGGGTGGATATGATCCGTGCGACGCTCTACGTGCTTTTGCCCCTCTGCATCGTACTGACCCTTGTCTATGTGTGGCTCGGCGTGCCGCAGACGCTCGGTGCCTATGTCACGGCACAAACGCTCGAAGGTGCGCAGCAGACGATTGCGGTCGGCCCGGTGGCATCGCAGCTGGCGATCAAGATGCTCGGCACCAATGGCGGCGGTTTCTTCAACGCCAATTCCGCGCATCCGTTTGAAAACCCAGATGCCTTTTCCAACATGATCCAGATGGTTTCGATCTTTGCGATCGGGGCGGCCTTCACCAATGTCTTCGGGCGCATGGTGGGCAACCAGCGCCAGGGCTGGGCGATCCTTTCGGCCATGGGCGTTCTGTTCATCGCCGGTGTCGCCGTCACCTATTGGGCGGAAGCGGCCGGAAATCCGCTGATGCACAGCTTTGGTCTTGCGGGCGGCAATATGGAAGGCAAGGAAGTTCGCTTCGGAGTGGCGCTTTCGTCGCTGTTTGCGGTCATCACCACAGCCGCGTCCTGCGGCGCGGTCAACGCCATGCATGGCAGTTTCACGGCGCTCGGCGGTCTCGTCCCGCTCATCAACATGCAGTTGGGTGAAGTGATCGTCGGCGGTGTCGGCGCGGGTTTCTACGGTATTCTGCTATTCATCATCATCGCCATCTTCGTGGCGGGTCTGATGGTTGGCCGCACACCGGAATATCTCGGCAAGAAGATCGAGGCCAAGGAAATGAAGATGGCGATTCTGGCCATTCTCTGCCTGCCGCTCGCCATGCTGGCTTTCACCGCCACGGCGACGGTCCTGCCATCGGCGGTGGCGTCGATCGGCACGGCTGGACCGCACGGTTTCTCCGAGATCCTCTATGCCTATACTTCGGCAGCCGCCAATAACGGCTCGGCTTTCGGCGGTCTCACCGGCAATACCACCTGGTACAACATTACCCTTGGTTTCGGCATGCTGATGGGGCGTTTTCTGGTGATCATTCCGGCACTGGCCATTGCCGGTTCGCTGGTCACCAAGAAGACCGTTCCGGCATCGGCCGGCACCTTCCCGACGGACGGTCCGCTGTTTGTCGGCCTGCTTGTCGGCACGATCCTGATTGTCGGTGGCCTCACCTTCCTGCCGGCGCTGGCGCTTGGTCCGGTGGCGGAACACCTGGTGATGGCCGCGGGCCAGGTCTTTTGAGGTGGCACGATGACCAATGACACCCCTCGATACCGCCGCAACCTTCCTGTCCGCACTGGTGCTCCCGTCAAAAGGAGCGCCGGTCCCGGCGGCTGGTGCGCGTCCAATCTCATTCTTGCGATGATGGCGGCCCTGTTCGCCGCCGTCGTCGCTCTCGAAGTTCTCACGGGCTGATCGACCCTTATCGGTCGCCCTGTTTCAAACGCTGGAGCCTCTTCATGAGCCAGTCCAAACAAGCGAGCATCCTCGATTCTCGCATTCTCGTGCCGGCCATTGCCGCCGCATTCAAAAAGCTCAATCCGCGCACGCTTGCCCGCAACCCGGTCATGTTCGTGGTGGCGACGGTCTCGGTGCTGACGACCGTGCTCTTCATCCGCGATCTGATCATCGGCAGCGGCAATCTCGGCTTTTCCTTCCAGATCAACCTCTGGCTCTGGTTCACCGTGCTGTTTGCCAATTTTGCCGAAGCCGTTGCCGAAGGGCGCGGCAAGGCGCAGGCGGATTCGCTGCGCCGGACCCGAACAGAAACCCAGGCGAAATTGCTGACCGGCGATGACCGCAGCCAGTACAAGATGGTGGCGGGCACCAGCCTGAAGGTCAACGATGTCGTGCTGGTGGAAGCCGGCGATATCATCCCCTCCGATGGCGAAGTCGTTGAAGGTGTGGCCTCCGTCAACGAGGCAGCGATAACAGGTGAATCCGCCCCGGTTATCCGCGAATCCGGCGGCGACCGTTCGGCCGTCACCGGCGGCACGCAGGTTTTGTCGGACTGGATAAGGGTGCGCATCACCGCTGCTGCCGGCTCCACCTTCCTCGACCGGATGATTTCCCTGGTCGAAGGTGCCGAGCGCCAGAAGACACCGAACGAGATCGCGCTCAACATCCTGCTTGCGGGCATGACACTGATCTTCGTTCTGGCCACCGCGACGATTCCAAGTTTCGCGACCTATGCCGGCGGCTCCATCCCGATCATCGTGCTGGTGGCGCTGTTCGTGACGCTCATCCCGACAACCATCGGCGCTCTTCTGTCCGCCATCGGTATTGCCGGCATGGACAGGCTGGTGCGCTTCAACGTACTTGCCATGTCCGGCCGCGCCGTCGAAGCGGCAGGTGACGTCGATACGCTGCTGCTGGACAAGACCGGCACGATTACGCTCGGCAACCGGCAGGCGACCGAGTTTCGGCCTATCGCCGGCGTTTCCGAGCAGGAGCTTGCCGATGCCGCACAGCTCGCCTCGCTTGCCGATGAGACGCCGGAAGGCCGTTCCATCGTCGTTCTCGCCAAGGAAAAATACGGCATCCGCGCCCGCGACATGCAGAAGCTGCATGCCACCTTCGTGCCCTTCACCGCCCAGACCCGCATGAGCGGCGTCGATTTTGAGGGCGCCTCCATTCGCAAGGGTGCGGTCGATGCCGTGCTGTCCTATGTCGATGGCGGCGTTGCACAACAGGGCAATGCGGCGTTGGCCGTCAAAACCGAAACCGATGCCACGCGTGGAATCCGTGCCATCGCGGAAGAGATCGCCAAGGCTGGCGGTACGCCGCTTGCCGTGGTGCGGGACGGAAAACTGCTCGGCGTCGTGCAGTTGAAGGATATCGTCAAGGGCGGCATTCGCGAACGCTTCGCCGAGCTTCGCCGCATGGGCATCCGCACCGTCATGATCACCGGCGACAATCCGATGACGGCGGCTGCCATTGCGGCGGAAGCAGGCGTCGATGATTTCCTCGCCCAGGCAACGCCTGAAAACAAGCTGGAACTGATCCGCGAGGAACAGGCCAAGGGCAAGCTCGTCGCCATGTGCGGCGACGGCACCAACGACGCCCCGGCGCTGGCGCAGGCCGATGTCGGCGTCGCCATGAACACTGGCACGGTGGCGGCGCGCGAGGCGGGCAATATGGTCGATCTCGACAGCGACCCGACCAAGCTCATCGAGATCGTCGAAATCGGCAAACAGTTGCTGATGACACGCGGTGCACTGACGACATTCTCCATCGCCAACGATATCGCCAAATATTTTGCCATCATCCCGGCTATGTTCCTGGTGCTCTATCCGCAGCTTGGCGTCCTGAACGTCATGGGGCTTTCGACGCCGCAAAGCGCGATCCTTTCCGCCATCATCTTCAATGCGCTGATCATCATCGCGCTCATCCCGCTATCGCTGAAGGGCGTCAAATATCGTCCGATCGGCGCCGGTGCGCTGCTGTCGCGCAATCTGGTCATTTATGGCCTCGGCGGCATCATCGTTCCCTTTATCGGCATCAAGGCCATCGACCTCGCCATTACGGCGCTCGGTCTTGCCTGAGGAGTAAAGACAATGTTCAAACAGTTTCGTCCCGCACTGGTGCTGATCCTTGCCACCACCGCCATCACCGGCCTTGCCTATCCGCTGGGCATGACGGGCCTTGCGCAGGCGCTCTTTCCCTTTCAGGCCAATGGCAGCCTGATCGAGAAAAACGGCAGCGTGGTGGGTTCGCAATTGATCGGACAGGCCTTCACGGGTGAGAAATATTTCCACGGCAGGCCGTCGGCCGCTGGTGACGGATATAATGCCGCCGCCTCTTCCGGCTCCAATCTTGGCCCGACCAGCGCCAAGCTGATCGACCGGGTGAAACAGGATTATGAGACGGCGAAAGCCGAGAACCCGGCAGCCGAAGTGCCGGCCGATCTGGTGATGGCATCGGGTAGTGGTCTTGACCCGCATGTTTCGCCTGAGGCCGCCTATTTTCAGGTTGCGCGCGTCGCAAAGGCAAGGGGCATGGATGAAACCGCGTTGCGTGCCATCGTCCAGCGCCATGTCGAGGGACCGGAACTGGGCTTCATGGGGGAACCCGTCGTAAATGTACTGGTGCTCAACATGGCTCTTGACGCAGCCGGCTCATGAACTGAAATGGCTATGGCTTCTTCGGAAGCCATAGCTTCGACCACTGGTGGGTTATATGCCTGACGATATCAGTAATATGCCGAGCCGACCGTCGCCCGATGCGCTGCTGGAGAATGCCCGGCGCGAGGCGCGGGGCCGGCTGAAGATTTTTCTGGGTGCAGCCCCCGGCGTCGGCAAGACCTATGAAATGCTGATGTCCGGCCGTGCGAAGCTTGCGGATGGCGTCGACACGATCATCGGCGTCGTGGAAACCCATGGCCGTCGAGAAACCGAGGCGCTGGTTGAAGGGCTGGAGGTGGTCGCCCGCAAGCGCATCGATTATCGCGGTCAGATGCTGGAGGAGATGGATCTCGATGCGATACTCGCCCGCCGCCCCGCGCTGGTGCTGGTCGATGAGCTTGCCCATACCAATGCCGCCGGCAGCCGCCACCCCAAGCGCTATATGGATGTTCAAGAAATCCTCGCACAGGGAATAGACGTCTATACGACGTTGAACATCCAGCATGTCGAAAGCCTGAATGATGTGGTGGCGCAGATCACCCGCATTCGCGTCCGCGAAACCGTGCCTGACAGCATCATCGACAGGGCCGACGATGTCGAAATCATCGACATCACCCCCGATGATCTGCTGAAACGCCTGCAGGATGGCAAGGTCTACATGCCCCGCACCGCGCGGCGCGCCATCGAGAATTATTTTTCGCGCGGCAACCTGACGGCGTTGCGTGAACTGGCGCTTCGACGCACGGCGCAGCGGGTGGATGAGCAATTGCTCAACCACATGCAGTCGCACGCCATTTCCGGACCATGGGCCGCGGGAGACCGGGTTCTGGTCTGTCTGGACCACGGCGGCAATGGCCCGGGTCTGGTGCGTTATGCCCGAAGGCAGGCAGACCGGCTGCGCGCGCCATGGACGGCGCTGCATCTCGATACGCCGCGTTCGCAGCAATTATCGGAAGCGGAGAAGGACCGGCTGGCCGGCACCATGCGGCTTGCCGAGAAGCTGGGCGGCGAGACGGTAACCCTGCCAGCACTTGATCTGACACGCGAGATCATTGCCTATGCAAACGCCAATAATTTCACCCATATCATCATCGGTCGTCCGAAAAAGAACTGGTGGCAGCGCCTGTTCCAGCGCTCGCTCACCCATGAACTGATCGACCATGCGGGCGATATCAGCGTTCACGTCATTTCCGGCGACAAGACGGCGGAAAAGCCGGCGCCGACGGTAAAGCAGGCATCTCCGCGCCTTGGCAATCGGATCAAGGCCTATCTCAGCAGTACGCTGCTGGTGGCGGTGGCTATCGTTGTCGGCATCGGGCTGGACCAGATGCTCGACGTCCGGAACCTGGCGCTGGTCTTCCTGATGGCGGTTCTGGCTGCGGCCGTGCGCGGCGGGCTGGGGCCGGCACTTTATGCCTCGCTGCTTGGCGCCTTCGCCTTCAATTTCTTCTTTCTGGAGCCGCGTTACACGCTGACGGTGAGCGCGCCGGACAGCGTCGTGGCGCTGCTGTTTTATTTCGGGGTGGCCCTGGTTGCCTCCAATCTGGCCGTCGCGGTGCAGCGGCAGGCGGCGTCGGCGCGGGCGAGGGCACGCACGACCGAGGACCTCTATCTGTTTTCGAAAAAACTGGCGGGCACGGGCACGCTGGATGATGTGTTGTGGGCAACCGCTTACCAGATGGCTTCGATGCTGAAGGTCCGGGTCGTTCTGCTGCTGCCGGAAAACAATACGATTACCGTCAAGGCGGGTTATCCACCGGATGATACGCTGGCGGATGCCGATATCGCCGCTGCGCAATGGGCATGGGAGCATAACAGAGCCACGGGTCGCGGCGCGGATACGCTGCCGGGTGCCAAGCGCCTTTATCTGCCGTTACGCACCGGCAGCGGCGCCATCGGCGTGGTGGGGCTGGATGACGACAGGGTGGGCCCGCTTTTGACACCCGAACAGCAGCGGCTGTTCGATGCGCTTGCCGATCAGGCGGGGCTTGCCGTTGAACGTATCCAGCTTGTCTCGGACGTCGACAGGGCAAGGCTCGCGGCGGAAACCGACCGGCTGCGCACCGCTCTCCTTACCTCCATTTCCCACGACCTGAAGACGCCACTTGCCGCCATTCTGGGGTCTGCCGGAACGCTCAAGGATTTTGCCGACGACATTCCGCCAGATGCGCGCACTGAGTTACTTTCGACGATCATTGAGGAGTCCGAGCGGCTGAACCGTTTCATCTCCAATCTGCTGGATATGACAAGAATTGGCTCAGGCGCGATGGAACCGAATTACGGGCTGCATTTTGTTGGTGACATGGTCGGCACGGCGCTTTCGCGTGCGGCGAAAATCGTCGTCCGGCATGAGATCGTTCTCGATATTCCCTCCGATCTGCCAATGCTGAAGGTCGATCCGGTGCTTTTCGAGCAGGTGTTGTTTAATCTGATCGACAACGCAGCCAAATACGCACCTGAACAGACGGCAATCGAGATCAGAGGGTGGCGACAGGGCAGGCATGTCCTCCTGTCCGTTGCGGATGAGGGACCGGGTATCCCCCCTGATGATACAGAGCGGGTGTTCGACAGTTTCTACCGGGTGCGCAAGGCGGACCATGTGCAGGCCGGCACGGGTCTCGGGCTATCCATCTGCAAGGGTTTCATCGAGGCCATGGGCGGGTTGATCCGGGCGGAGAACAGGTCAGGTCGCTCAGGCGCGCAATTTATCATAAGCCTGCCCGCTTCCCCTGACGCTCCCGTGCTAGATCATGATTAGGGCGCGATTTCAGAAGAGAATCATTCACGTGCTTCGTCGTGCCGCTACAGGAGATCGGGAATGACCAATTCCGCCGTCCGCATTCTGATCGTCGACGATGAACCGCCGATCCGCAAGCTTTTGCGGGTGGGGCTGTCGACGCAAGGATATGCGGTGAGCGAGGCCATGAATGCCAAGGTGGCGATGGAGCTCGTCGAGCAGGACAAGCCCGATCTCGTCGTTCTCGATCTGGGCCTGCCTGACATGTCGGGGCATGATCTTCTGGCCAAATGGCGTGGCGAAGGACTGGCGTTGCCGGTCATCATTCTCTCCAGCCGCACGGATGAGGCGGGTATCGTCAAGGCGCTGGAACTGGGGGCGGATGATTACATCAGCAAGCCCTTCGGCATGAACGAGCTTGTCGCCCGCATCCGCGTCGCCCTGCGCCACCGCCTGCAGAGCCAGGGGGAAAGACCGGTATTTCAGACCGGCGACCTTTCGGTCGATCTCGTCCGGCGTATCGTCAAGGTGGAGGACCGTGAGGTGAAACTTTCGCCCAAGGAGTATGATATTCTGCGGGTTCTGGTGCAGCATGCGGGCAAGGTGTTGACGCACCGATTTTTACTTGAGCATGCGTGGGATGAGTTGACCGACGTGCAATACTTGCGGGTCTATGTGCGCCAGCTCCGCCAGAAGATCGAAAAAATCCCGGACCAGCCACGTTATATCCTGACGGAAACCGGTGTCGGTTACCGGCTTCAGGAGGTTTGAGGGCGCCGTTATGGGACGCCCTCAAATGTTGTGTCAGACAGAGGCGCAGATCGACAGGAATTCGTCCACGTCGGCCTCGGTCGTCGCAAAGCTGGTGACCATGCGGATCAGCATTTCGTCCTTGCCGACCTTTTCCGGCATGTCGCGCGGCTCCAGCCAGTCATAGAACTTCGCACCCTTGGCCGTTGCGGCTTCGGCGGCTGCCTTCGGCAGAATGGCGAACACTTCGTTGGCCTGTGTCGGCCAGGCGAGGCGGGCGCTGTTGAGCGAGCCGAAGCCGGCGCGCAGCCGGTTGGCCATGGCATTGGCGTGGCCGGCGAGACCGAGCCACAGATCGTCCTGCAGATAGGCTTCGAACTGCGCGGCGATGAAACGCGATTTCGAAAAAAGCTGGGCGGTGCGCTTGCGCAGGAAGGAGAAGTCCCGGGCGAGCGAGGGATCGAAGAAGACAATCGCTTCCGCGCACCAGCAGCCGTTTTTCGTGCCGCCGAAAGACAGGACGTCGACGCCGCGTTTCCAGGTCATTTCGGCCGGCGTGGTGCCGAGTGCGGCAAGCGCATTGGCAAAACGCGCGCCATCCATATGCAGTGGCAGGCCGTTGTCCTTGGCGATCCTGGCGATGGCGTCGATTTCATCGAGCGTATAGACCGTGCCGGCTTCGGTTGCCTGGGTCATGGTGATGGCGGCGGCGCGGCCATGGTGAACGGCGTCCTGCGGATAACGCGCGATACGTTCGATCAGGTTTTCCGGCAGCATCTTGCCATCCGGCCCTTCGACGGCGACCATGCGCATGCCGCTGAAGAAATCAGGCGCGCCGCATTCATCTTCGATCACATGGGCTTCCGAATGACAGAAGGTCAGGCCGCCGGGGCGGGCGATGCTGGCCAGCGAAAGCGAGTTGGCCGCCGTGCCGGTGGCGACGAAAAACACCGCGACCTCGCGCTCGAATATCTCGTTGAAGCGTTTTTCGATGGAGAGATCGAGTTCGCTGGTGCCGTAAGCGGCGGCAAAGCGGGTGGATTCCCGCGAAAGCCGTTCGTTGACGGCCGGATGGGCGCCAGCCCAATTGTCTGAAGCAAAAAACATCTCTGAAGGCTTTCCGATAGCTGAGGGTCTGTTTTGGGGCTGCGTGAAGCGATGACGGGGAAACTTCTAGGACCTAACCTTGCGATTGGCAAATCCGGTAATGAAAGCAATAGCTCGGCCGGTTTTGTGACAAGAAAGTTTCGCGCAATAGGTCAGTATCGAAACTTCACTGCAAAAGGACGGTCTGACTAATTGGATTCGCACCCTTGCCAATTCCGCCGGTTTCTGCCAAAATCCTCGTGAATTGAGACAGCTTTGCTGTCCTAAATTTGATCGAGCCGGGTTGAGTGCGATTTTTGCTGGAAGCGAGAATTCGTGGTCGAGCCGGATTTTCGCATGAAACCATGCAAGTAATTTTGCAGGAGGGACAAACATGACGCACAAGCCGCAGGCAGAGATCGCCGCCGCAACCCTGACCACAGACTGTCCCACCGCGGCTGTGGCCGCACCCGTTTCTGCGAAAGCGCGTTTCGCGGGCGGCCTGCCGGAAAAGCAGGGTCTTTACGATCCCGCCAATGAACATGACGCCTGCGGCGTCGGCTTTGTTGCCCATATGAAGGGCCACAAGTCGCACCAGATCGTCAAGGACGGCCTGTTCATTCTGGAAAACCTGACGCATCGCGGCGCTGTCGGTGCCGATCCGCTGATGGGTGATGGTGCCGGCATTCTCGTGCAGATCCCCGACCGTTTCTTCCGCGAGGAAATGGCGGGCCAGGGCGTGACGCTGCCGAAGGCTGGCGAATATGCCGTTGGTCACATTTTCATGCCGCGCGATCCGTCGCGTATCGAGCATTACAAGAAAGTCATCGTCGACGTCATCGGCGAGGAGGGACAGCAGTTCCTCGGCTTCCGTGATGTGCCGGTCGATAATTCTTCACTGTCCAAGGCCCCGGATATTGCCGGGACAGAACCGCACCATGTTCAGGTCTTCATCGGTGCGGGGCGCGAAGCAGCGACCAATGCCGATTTTGAGCGCAAGCTGTTCCTGATCCGCAAGGTGCTGTCCAACCGCATCTACGACGAGGGCGGCGGCAAGGAGACGCAGGATTTTTATCCCGTGTCGCTCTCCTCCTCCACCATCGTTTATAAGGGCATGTTCCTCGCCTATCAGGTTGGCGCTTATTACAAGGATCTGGCTGATCCGCGTTTTGAATCCGCCGTCGCCCTCGTGCACCAGCGTTTCTCCACCAATACCTTCCCGTCCTGGAAGCTTGCGCACCCCTACCGCATGGTCGCCCATAACGGCGAAATCAACACGCTGCGCGGCAACGTCAACTGGATGGCGGCGCGTCAGGCGTCGGTTTCCTCTGCACTGTTCGGCGACGATATTTCCAAGCTCTGGCCGATTTCCTATGAAGGCCAGTCGGATACCGCCTGTTTCGACAACGCGCTCGAATTCCTCGTGCGCGGCGGTTATTCCATGGCTCATGCCGTGATGATGCTGATCCCGGAAGCCTGGGCCGGCAACCAGTCCATGTCGGCCGAGCGCAAGGCATTCTACGAATATCACGCGGCACTTATGGAGCCGTGGGACGGCCCGGCCGCCGTCGCCTTCACCGATGGCAAGCAGATCGGCGCGACGCTTGATCGCAACGGCCTGCGCCCGGCGCGTTATCTCGTCACCGACGACGACCGCATCATCATGGCGTCGGAAGCCGGCACGCTGCCGGTGCCGGAAGAGCGCATCGTCAAGAAGTGGCGTCTGCAGCCCGGCAAGATGCTGCTGATCGATATGGAAAAGGGCTCCATCGTTTCCGACGAGGAAGTGAAGCACGAGCTTGCCGCCAAGCACCCTTACCGCACATGGCTCGACCGCACGCAGCTCATCCTTGAAGAGCTGAAGCCGGTGGAACCGCGCGCGCTGCGCCGCGACGTGTCGTTGCTCGACCGCCAGCAGGCCTTCGGCTACACCAGCGAAGATACGAAGCTGCTGATGTCTCCGATGGCGACGACCGGCCAGGAAGCCATCGGTTCGATGGGTACCGATACGCCGATCTCGGCCATGTCGGACAAGTCGAAGCTGCTCTACACCTATTTCAAGCAGAACTTCGCGCAGGTGACGAACCCGCCGATCGACCCGATCCGCGAAGAGCTTGTGATGAGCCTCGTGTCCTTCATCGGTCCGCGCCCGAACATTCTCGACCACGAAGGTGCTGCCCGCGCCAAGCGTCTGGAAGTGCGCCAGCCGATCCTGACCAATGGCGATCTGGAAAAGATCCGCTCCATCGGCCACACGGAAGACCGTTTCGATACCAAGACGCTCGACTTCACCTATGATGTGGAGCGTGGCGCGGAAGGCATGCCCGATATGCTCGACCGCCTGTGCGAGCGGGCTGAATCGGCCGTACGCGGCGGGTACAACATCATCGTTCTCTCCGATCGCCAGCTCGGCCCTGATCGTATCGCGATCCCGGCACTTCTGGCGACGGCTGCCGTGCATCACCACCTGATCCGCAAGGGTCTTCGCACCTCGGTCGGTCTCGTTGTGGAAACCGGTGAACCGCGTGAAATCCACCATTTCTGTCTGCTCGCCGGTTATGGTGCCGAGGCGATCAACCCCTATCTCGCCTTCGATACGCTGCTCGACATGCACAAGCACGGCGCCTTCCCGAAGGAAGTGTCCGACGATGAAGTCGTTTATCGCTACATCAAGGCGGTTGGTAAGGG
Source organism: Agrobacterium sp. ST15.16.024 (assembly GCF_027956545.1). Lineage (NCBI taxonomy): Bacteria > Pseudomonadati > Pseudomonadota > Alphaproteobacteria > Hyphomicrobiales > Rhizobiaceae > Agrobacterium > Agrobacterium sp. ST15.16.024. The sequence goes on along the minus strand of NZ_JAQKGO010000002.1, from coordinate 510,436 downwards.
CATTCTCAAGGTCATGTCCAAGATGGGCATTTCCACCTACCAGTCCTATTGCGGCGCGCAAATCTTCGACGCCATCGGCCTGTCTTCGGAATTCGTCGAGAAATATTTCTTCGGTACCGCCACCTCCATCGAGGGCGTGGGCCTGACAGAAATTTCGGAAGAGACCGTAACACGCCATACGGCGGCCTTCGGCAAGGACCCGATCCTTGCCAACACGCTCGATATCGGCGGCGAATATGCCTATCGCATGCGTGGTGAAAGCCACGCTTGGACGCCGGATGCCGTCGCTTCGCTGCAACATGCCGTGCGTGGCAACAGCCAGGATCGCTACCGCGAATTCGCCGGCATGGTGAATGACACGGCGCTGCGCATGAACACCATTCGCGGCCTGTTCAACGTCAAGTCAGCGGAAGCACTCGGCCGCAAGCCGGTCTCCATCGATGATGTCGAACCGGCAGCTGATATCGTCAAGCGTTTCTCGACGGGCGCCATGTCCTTCGGTTCCATCAGCCGCGAGGCGCATACGACGCTTGCCGTCGCTATGAACCGCATCGGCGGCAAGTCGAACACCGGCGAAGGCGGCGAAGAATCCGACCGCTACCTGCCGTTGCTCAACGGCAAGCCAAACCCGGAGCGCTCGGCCATCAAGCAGATTGCCTCGGGCCGCTTTGGTGTGACGACGGAATATCTCGTCAATGCCGACATGCTGCAGATCAAGGTGGCGCAGGGTGCAAAGCCCGGCGAAGGCGGTCAGTTGCCCGGCCACAAGGTCGATGCAACGGTTGCCAAAACCCGGCATTCGACGCCGGGCGTCGGCCTCATCTCGCCGCCGCCGCACCACGATATCTATTCCATCGAAGATCTGGCGCAGCTGATCTACGACCTGAAGAACGTCAATCCGGAAGCCGATGTTTCGGTGAAGCTGGTGTCGGAAGTGGGCGTCGGCACGGTTGCGGCCGGCGTTGCCAAGGCCCGCGCCGATCACATCACCGTTTCCGGTTTCGATGGCGGCACCGGCGCTTCGCCGCTCACCTCGCTCAAGCATGCCGGCAGCCCCTGGGAAATCGGCCTTGCCGAAACCCAGCAGACGCTGGTGCTGAACGGCCTTCGCTCACGCGTGGCACTGCAGGTGGATGGTGGTCTGAAGACCGGCCGCGACGTCATCATCGGCGCTCTGCTCGGTGCGGATGAATTCGGCTTTGCCACCGCGCCGCTGATTGCGGCGGGCTGCATCATGATGCGCAAGTGTCATCTCAACACCTGTCCCGTTGGCGTTGCGACGCAGGACCCGGTTCTGCGCAAGCGCTTCAAGGGCACGCCGGAACACGTCATCAACTATTTCTTCTTCGTTGCCGAAGAAGTGCGTGAAATCCTGGCCTCGCTTGGCGTTACCCGGCTGGACGAGATCATCGGCGCTTCCGAACTGCTCGAAAAAGATGAGATGCTGGCGCACTGGAAGGCCAAGGGACTGGATTTCAGCCGCATCTTCCACAAGGTCGAGGCTACCAAGGAAGCAACCTTCTGGACCGAGCGCCAGAAGCACCCGATCGATGATATTCTCGACCGCAAGCTGATCGAGAAGTCGCTGCCCTCGCTCGAAAACCGCGAGCCTGTCGTGTTCGAAGTGCCGATCAAGAACGTCGACCGTTCCGCCGGCGCGATGCTGTCAGGTGCGCTTGCCAAGCGCTGGGGCCATAAGGGCCTGAAGGACGATACGATCCACGTCACCCTCAAGGGAACGGCCGGTCAGTCCTTCGGTGCGTTCCTCGCGCGTGGCATCACCTTCGATCTGGTGGGCGACGGCAATGACTATGTCGGCAAGGGCCTTTCGGGTGGCCGTATCATCGTACGCCCGCCGGAAAACGCCCGGATTGTCGCGGAAAACTCGATCATTGTCGGCAATACCGTGCTCTACGGCGCGATCACCGGCGAGTGTTATTTCCGCGGTGTGGCGGGCGAGCGTTTCGCGGTGCGCAACTCCGGTGCTGTCGCAGTTGTCGAGGGTGTCGGCGACCATGGCTGCGAATATATGACCGGCGGTATCGTGGTGGTTCTCGGCGAGACGGGCCGTAACTTCGCGGCCGGCATGTCCGGCGGCGTGGCCTATGTTCTTGATGAGACCGGTGATTTCGCCACCCGCTGCAACATGGCGATGGTCGAGCTGGAGCCGGTTCCGGAAGAAGACGACATGCTGGAAAAGCTGCACCATCACGGCGGCGACCTCATGCACAAGGGACGTGTAGACGTTTCCGAGGACATGACGCGCCACGACGAAGAGCGCCTCTACCAGCTGATCTCCAACCACCTCCACTACACGAACTCGGCGCGCGCCAAGGATATACTCGACCGCTGGAGCGAGTTCCGTCCGAAGTTCCGCAAGGTCATGCCGGTTGAGTACCGTCGTGCGCTTGAGGACATGGAGCGGATGAAGATGGGCGTGGCAGCGGAGTAATCCGCCGCGTGAAGATACTACACCAACTGGTCTCGCTGTTGATCGCGGTCGCCGTTCCCACGGCGATCTACTGGACGAGCGGCGAGACCGGATTTGAGTTCATCGTATTGGGGGCGGCTTTCGGTTTCGCTTACTGGTACTGGGGCCCGACAGGCGCTCCGCTTTGATGTGAGGACATAAACGTGGGCAAGGTAACAGGTTTTCTGGAAATCGACCGGCAGGTGGGCAAGTATCAGCCCGCATCGGATCGTATCCGCCATTTCCGCGAATTCACCATTCCGATGTCGGATGCCGAAGTGCAGAAGCAGTCGGCACGCTGCATGGATTGTGGCATTCCCTATTGTCACGGCCCGACGGGCTGTCCCGTGCACAACCAGATCCCCGACTGGAACGATCTGGTCTATAACAACAATTGGGAAGAGGCGATCCGCAACCTGCACTCGACCAATAACTTCCCGGAATTTACCGGCCGCGTCTGTCCCGCGCCGTGCGAGGAAGCCTGCACGCTGAACCTCGAAGATGCGCCGGTCGCCATCAAGACCGTCGAACAGGCGATCGCCGACAAGGCCTATGAGCTGGGTTTCATCGTGCCGAAGCCGGCGACGATCCACACCGGCAAGAAGGTCGCCATCATCGGTTCCGGCCCTTCCGGCATGGCGGCCGCTCAGCAGCTTGGCCGCGCCGGTCACGAGGTGCACGTTTATGAGCGTGAATCGAAGGCCGGTGGCCTGCTGCGTTACGGCATTCCGGATTTCAAGATGGAGAAAAACTTCATCGACCGCCGCGTCGAGCAGATCAAGGGCGAAGGCGTCACCTTCCATTACGGCGTTAATGTCGGCGTTGACGTGACCGTCGAGGCGCTTCTGGCTGATCACGATGCGGTGCTTTATTGCGGTGGTTCGGAAACTCCTCGTCCTGCCGGCATCGGCGGCGCGGATCTGCATGGTGTCTACGACGCCATGCCGTATCTCGTGCAGCAGAACCGTCGCGTCGGCCGTGAAAACATCGACAGCGTCGGCTGGCCGGCCGATCCGATCCTCGCCGGTGGCAAGCATGTCGTCGTTGTCGGCGGCGGTGATACGGCGTCCGACTGCGTCGGCACCGCCTTCCGTCAGGGCGCGGTGAAGGTCACGCAGCTCGACATTCGTCCCATGCCGCCGGAAAAGGAAGATAAGCTGGCGGTCTGGCCTTTCTGGGCAACCAAGATGCGCACCTCGTCCTCGCAGGCCGAAGGCGCCATTCGCGAATTTCAGGTGGCGACGCTTGAGTTCGTCGGTGAAGACGGCGTGTTGACCGGCGTGAAGTGCTGTCAGGTGGATGATCGCCGCAAGCCGATTGCCGGCACGGAATTCATCATCAAGGCTGATCTCGCTTTCATCGCCATTGGCTTCTCCGGTCCCTTCACCGATAGCGTGCTGAAGGAAATGAACGGCAAGCTGGCGCTCAACACCGACCGTCGCGGCTCCACCAATGTGATCGCCAACGAAACTGACTACAAAACCTCCGTCGATAAGCTGTGGGCGGCGGGCGACGTTCGCCGCGGCCAGTCGCTGGTGGTCTGGGCGATCCGCGAAGGCCGTCAGGCGGCGCGTGCGATCGATGAAGCCCTGATGGGTGCAAGCCTGTTGCCACGCTGATCGGTTCGATGTGGGCGTAAGCCGCACGAAGAAAAACAAAAGGCCTGTTGTGCGAAACACAACAGGCCTTTCGCTTGACCGGACGACCAAAAATGCGATTGGGGTGTCGCATTCTTGGGGACAGGCAAAATATCGCGCCTGTGAATTACACCGGCATTACGGGTTTTTTCGAAAAGCAGCTTTTTTGAAAAACGGTGTGTCAGCAATAGGGAAGGCTGATACGGAAACAGGCGCCCCCCGTGGGTGAATCACTGATAGTGATCTCTCCGCCATGGTAACGGATGATTTCCTGAACGAGATTGAGACCGAGCCCGGTACCGCGATCTTTCGGCCTCAAACGGTGGAATGCATCAAACACCAGCTCCCGGTCCTCTTCTGGAATCCCACTGCCCTCGTCGCATATGTCGATAACGCGATTGGCGGCGACCTTTATGGTGATCGTTCCGCGATTGCCGCCATGTTCGATGGCATTCTGCACGATATTCATAAGGGCGCGTTGCAATGAGGCGTCATCGGCCAGAGCAAGGATTGGTTCTTCTTCCGGCTCGAAAGAAAGCTCATAGCCTTGGGAGATGGCAAGCGGCGCCATGTCAGCAACGACCGACCTGCACAGGCTGACAAGATCAAGCGGAATAAGCGGCGCTTTCTGTCCGCCGAGACGCTGCAGATCAAGCAATTGTTCGGCCAGAACGGCAATACGGCTGGCATCGGCCAATATCCTGCTCCGGGACGGGCCGTCCAGCAACGTTTCAACGCGGGTCTGGAGAATGGCGACGGGGGTTCGCAATTCATGGGCCGCGTCGAGAATGAAGCGCTTGTGCCGTTCGTAACCATCGTCCAGCCGTTTCAGCGCGCCGTTGACGGCATGCACAAGCGGCTGCACCTCTCTTGGAATATCGCCATCCGGCAATCGATATCCGCGCTTGTCGATATCGATGGTCTCTGCCGTGCGTGCAATGGCGGAGAGGGCGAGAAATTCCCTGCGAATGATCCAGGGAATGGTCACGATCGTGACAATCGACATGAGAATGAGGATCGGCATGATCAATATGTTGGAAAACAGCAGGACGGGGAATGTCATGCTGAACGGTCCGCCTTTGCCGATCATGGCGAATTCACCGGCCGGCCCGGAAACGCGGCGAACGATGGCAATACGCACGACGGCGAGATAGGAATAGGACAACGCCGCCTCGCGTATATCCGAGAGCCTGATATCGCTAAGCTGCTGACCCATGTTGCTGAATGCTTCGGGGACTTGCCCACCCTGTATGACCTCTCCCGTTTCGCTGACGGCGGCGAACCAGAAGTCGGGTGTGCTACTGCGCAATTGCGTGAATTCACTCGTTTCCTTCAGAACCAGCCGGCCATCCTTGTCCCGCACCAGCGCATTGGCGGTAATCTGGGCTGCCTGTGGACTGAGCAGTGCGCTGCTTCCGCCGCCGGTGGACAGATAGGCGACGAAGCCGGCGCTGACGATGAAAAGGCTGCCGATCTGGAACAGCAGTAATTGAATGGTCAGGCGGCGCTTGAGCGATTTTCTCTTGGCCGGTTTCATGATGTCGCTCTCAAAAGATAGCCGACGCCGCGAATGCCATGGACCTCCACCCCCGCATCGGCGGACAGCAATTTGCGGCGCAAACGGGAAATGTGGGAATCAAGGGCATTGGACTGGATTTCATCATCGAAATTATAAACGGCTTCCTCCAGCAGCGAACGTAGAACCGTTCTGCCCTGCCGCCGCAACAGCGCTTCAAGAATGAGCAGTTCCCGCCTGGTCAGGGCAAGAAACTCGCCCGCTATGTGGACTTCACGGGTTTCGAAGCAAAATTCCAGCTTGCCCAGCTTCGCCGTCATCGTCACCGCGCTGGCGGGTCGTCGCATCAGGGCGCGGATGCGGGCGAGAAGTTCTTCGACGGCAAAGGGCTTGGCCAGATAATCATCCGCACCGAGGTTCAGGCCCTTCACGCGGTCGGCAAGTGCGCCCTGCGCCGTCAATACGATGATCGGCGGGGTGACCGGTAAAACGCGCAGATCCTCTATAAGCTGGATACCGTCTCCATCGGGCAATTGCCGGTCGAGCACGACAAGATCGTGGACACCGTCCATGATGGCATGACGGGCAAGGTCGAGCGTGCCGACATTGTCCACGATGATATCGAACCGGTGAAGCGCGGCGGACAGGGCTGCTGCCATTTCGCGTTCGTCTTCAACTAGCAGCAGGCGCATGAATTGGTCTCGGCAAAATCTTGACGCGGCTCACGTGGGCCGTGCATGAAGTAAAAATGACAGCTTTGTGGTGGTAACGAAGAAATATCGCCATACAGAATGCGGCTACAGGCCGCATCTCTGCAGAACTTCCGTTACCTTGCCATTTTCGCATTGCCTAAACATTACGCCCGGCCGCGTTTGTGGTGCCGGTGGAGAAGCGCCTATTGTCGGGCTTGCACATTCTCCGGGACGACCCGATAGTCATCGATGCGGCCCGCCGGCGCATCGGCCATTTCGCCACGCTTGGTCAGCCGTTCACGTGGCGATTCCACCACCGAGACCCGTGTCGGCCCGGCTGTCAAAGGTGCATCGCCCAGCAGCTTGTCGCCGCCATCGAGATTGGGATCGGTAAGGCTGATCGGCTGCGTGCGCACCTGCCCCGCATCGATGCCAAGCGCCGGCAGCGAGGTGAGCGCCGGAAGATTGCTGCCATCTAGCTTCACGAGATCCGGGCCGGCGCTATCGAGGTGTCTGCGCACGAATTTCTCGACGTAGAAGGCGAGCTTGCGCTTGCCGGCCTGTGTCATGCCGATGCCATCAGCCTCGCGCAGACGGGCCTGCTGGCCGTTCATGTCGTAACCTGTGATGACGAATTTTCCGCCTTCATCGACGAATCCGTCCCATACATCCACGAACTCACCGCCATATTTTTCGACATGGCTGCGATAGAGCCGGTTGAAGCCGACAAGATCGGCTGTAAGCGAGGGGGACTGGAAGGCGGGAAGGCCAACCCAGAGCAGTGGCACTTTCGGCCGGCCGGCAAGGGTCAGGAGTTCATCGATCCGCCGTTCATATTCCTTGAACCAGACATTGGTACCGAATTTCTCCCGGATATCGCCGATCTGCATTTGCTGGCGATCGTTCGAGCCCATCATGATGACGATGGTGGCCGGATTGGTCTCGCTTATGAATTGCGGCAGATTGGAAAACCAGTCGTAATAATCCGTGCGGACGAGACCGGAAGAACCATTCGCCCGCACATCGACGGCAATTGCCGGCGAACTGGCAAAGGCATTGACGAGCTCTTCCCCCATGCCGCCGGCCAGGAAGTCACCGATAACGAGAACGCGTCGTGCATTTTCAAGCTTGGCGGCCGGCTCCGGCTTTGCGGTTCGCATCTGAACCACCGAAGGTGCCTTTCGCGCGGGTTGCGGACGTGTGACCGATCTTTCGCGCGGGGCAGAGGGGAAATCCCGCCGGCTGCGGGGCTGGTATTCACGTCCGGATGAGCCATCGCGGCCTACCGGCCTGCCGAACAGCATTTCGAACAGGGTACGCCGCTGTTCCTGGGCAAAGGACTGGGATGGAACGAGCGGCACGCAAAGGGCAGCAGAAAGAATGATGGCGCAGATGCGCCATCCGGTCTTTTTGCTATTCACCGTTGGTTTCCCATTCATAACATCGACCTTTCCGGATGCTTCGGCGGTGGTGAACCCCCGCCGAATTCGCCGGCATATTATCAATTGCGCAGGGCTCTCAGCAATCTCTGCGACGGCTGGCCGTCATTTTCCATGCCCATGCGCGACTGGATGGCGCTAATGGCGGCTTTCGAACCGGAGCCGAAATTACCGTCGATCTCGCCGTCGTAATAACCGAGTTCCTTCATGCGGGTCTGGAGCTCGAATTTTTCGCGAATGTCGAGCGTGCCATCCGGGCGCGGCCATTTCTGCTGCATGCCGCCATAACCGGCAATTTCATCCGCGAGCAGGCCGACGGCCAGCGCATAGCTGTCCGATGCGTTGTATTTCTTGATGGTGAAGAAGTTTTTCATCATCAGGAAGCCCGGACCGTTTGCTCCACCCTGCAATTTCAGCATGGCGCGATCGGAGCCGCGGGTGAAATTCTTGCCGTTCGGGCGGGCAAAGCCGAGCTTTGCCCATTCCGAAATCGTCTTCGTCTGGCCTTCGTAACGTGCGCCGCCGCGCGGCACGGCGGTTTCATAACCCCAGGTCCGGCCGGGTTCCCAGCCGTTCTTGGAAAGAAGATTTGCGGCTGTCGCCAGCGCATCGGGAACCGAGTGCCAGATGTCACGCTTGCCATTGCCGTCGGCATCTACCGCGTAAAGCAGATAGCTGGTCGGAATAAACTGGGTGTGCCCCATCGCGCCCGCCCAGGAGCCGGTCAGCTGTTTCGGTGTGACATCGCCCGCCTGAAGGATTTTGAGGGCGGCGATCAATTGCGTGCGCGCGAACTTGGCGCGCTTGGGATCGGAATAGGCAAGCGTCGCAAGAGCCTGCGGGATGTTGTGCAGCCGCTCCGGCTTTTCGAGAACCGCGCCGTAATTGGATTCCATCGACCAGATGGCGAGAATGATATGCTTGTCGACATTGAAGTTGCGCTCGATCCAGTTCAGGGTCGTCGCATGCTTCATCTTCATCTCGCGGCCAATCCGCACCGTATAGGGGTTGACGCGGGAATCGAGATAATCCCAGACCTGGGTGGTGAATTCCGGCTGAAAGGTTGCCTTGCGCAGCGCATCCGGGTCCGGTTCGCTAACGCCGGCGAAGGCCTTCTGATAGGTCGCCTTGCTGATGCCTTCTTTTGCCGCTGTTGCGTAGAACTGGTTGATCCACTGTCTGAATCCGGCGTCGGCATGGGCCGAAACAGGGGTCAGGGAGATCACCAGGCCTGCAACCATCATGCAGCCGAATTTGCGGACATCTGAAAGGATCATCTTTGTCATCGTCAGTCTTTCGTTCTCTCGAATGTCATTTCGATTGCGAAAACGCATCGGGCATCAGCAGGGATAACAAAAGAACGTCAACAAATTCTTTACCATTAATAGATGGTAGCGTCACCCTTTACAAAACGTTGTTATTTTTGAAATAACAACAGCGTGCGGGGATTGTGATCAAGTTTTATCTCTCAGGAGGGATATGTGGTAGAACAGAAAAAAATTCGGAAGGCCGTATTTCCGGTCGCAGGTCTCGGTACCCGTTTCCTGCCCGCAACCAAGGCGGTTCCGAAAGAAATGCTCACTGTCGTTGACAAGCCGGTCATTCAATACGTCGTCGATGAGGCGGCGGAAGCAGGCATTGAGCATTTTGTATTTGTCACCGGCCGCGGCAAGGCGGTGATCGAAGATTATTTTGATATTCAATTTGAACTCGAACAGATGCTGCGTGAGCGCAACAAGAATGCCGAGCTGACATTGCTGGCCGGCCTTCTGCCCAAAGCCGGCACGGCAAGCTTCACGCGCCAGCAGGTGCCGCTTGGTCTTGGCCATGCGGTCTGGTGTGCTCGCGATATCGTCGGCGACGAGCCTTTCGCCGTGCTGTTGCCGGACATGATCATGCATTCGCAGAAAAGCTGCCTGAAAGGCATGGTCGAGCTTTACGACCAGACTGCAGGCAACGTGATCGCGGTGCAGGAATGCGCTCCCGACCAGACCCACAAATACGGTATCGTTGGTGTGGGCGATGCCGTGGGCGAAGGTTTCAAGATCACAGAAATGGTCGAAAAGCCTGCCAAGGGTACGGCGCCGTCGAATTTCTACATCAACGGTCGTTACATCCTGCAGCCGGAGATTTTCGACATTCTCGAAAATCAGGAGCGTGGTGCAGGCAATGAAATCCAGCTGACGGACGGCATGCTGACGCTTGCCCAGTCGCAGGAGTTTGCCGGCTATCACTTCCGCGGCCAGACTTTCGATTGTGGCGCCAAGGACGGCTTCATCCTCGCCAACGTCGCCTTCGCTCTTGAACGTGGGGATATTCGTCCGGCGATCGAAGAGCCGATCAAGGCGCTGATCGAGGGACTGAAGTAACAGACCAGAACACGACAAAATCCCGGCCTTCGCGCCGGGATTTTTGTTTGGTGATTACCGCTTCAGGACAAGTCCTGCACCGACGCGGAATTCGTTGCTGTCATAAACCGGCGTCCACTGGTAGCTGACGTCGGCGGTCAGGTCGAGATAGCGGTTCAGCCCCCATGTCAGGCCGGCACCTGCCGTATATTCCACGGCATTCTCGATGTCGGAGGAGGGGAATGTGCGGTGCACGATCTGTCCCGTCAAACGTGCGACCAGATTGTTGCGTAATTCGTGGGTAAGCCCGGCATCCAGCCGATAGGAAATCCAGCCGCCCTGCGGACCGCCGGCAAAATCCTCAATCGTCGTGCGCAGGCCGAGATTGACATTCGTTCCGCGCTGCGGCGACCAGTTGAGTTCGCCATCCAGCGTCAAGGCGCCGATGGAGGCAAGACGGTCGTCATCATATTGCTTGCGCAGATAACCGATGGCGGCCTCGCCACGGGTCTTTTCGCCGAGATCGACCTCGGTTCCGATCTTCGCACCATAGGAATTGGAGGAGCGGGCGTAGCCGGAATTATCCAGCCGACTGTCATATTTGGTCTTTCCCGCATTCAGTTCCAGGAACGGGATCAGCGCCGGCGACAATTCGTAACCAATGCGCCCGCGCAGGTTCGCACCGTTCTGGTCGCGATCGCTGAGGCTGATCGGCCGGCCATCAAGGCCTTTCGCATCCGTATAGACCGTGCGGGAGAGATCGAGCGCCGCAAGCCCACGCAGCTTGCCGAAGTCCCGCTCTATCGATGCGCCAGTCGTGAAACGATGCTCACCGCCCTGCACGGCGGCGCCGGTCAAAGCATTGGGGTCCGTCGTGTCTTCGCGGCTGAACTCGTAACCGGCTTTGAGATTGGCCTTCGTCTCTTCGCCGAGATCGAGGCGCAGATCGGCCTCTATCCGCGCCCGGGGCTCTTCGCCATCCTTGTCGCCACCGAAGTTTCTCTCCCAGGCGCCGTCGCCCGTCACGGTCAGCGCGTGGCGGGACCAGTCGCTGGTAAGCGTGCCGCGGATGCCTGTTGTCAGATAGTTGCGTCTGGAGGGACCACCGGTATTTGTCTGTTTTTCCGTGTTGATGGTCTGGCTGATTGCGGGACGCAGCAGGAATGTACCGAGCCGGATGCCGGGGGTCTGGCCAGGCTCAGCTGCTATCTGCGGATTTTCACCGCCATCCACCGTCGGCTCATAGGGGTTTTCAGCCTCGGCATAGGGTTGGCCCGCATCGTCCTGCTGTTCGTAAATCGGGTCGCCGGGATTGTTCGAGGGGCGCCAGAGCTGCTGTGGCGCAGGCGCGGCGGCCGCAGGTGCAGCCTGTTCTGCATCCGCCGCTGCTCCAACGCCCGTTGCCGGGGTGGCCGAAGTTGTTCCGTCGCCGGCGGGAGCGGTGCCGGGCAATAAGGGGGTGGCTGTAACGGTGGTTTGGGCGAAAAGGTTTGTCGTGGTGGAGCAAAGAAGCGTGCAGGCAAGCAACAGGGTTGCTGCTTTCCGCGACGTCTGCAGACGTGTGGCGGCGCCCTTCACATTCATTCCTCTTCACCCGGCGAATTTGGCCGATGCCGGATCGACAATTCGCCAAAACACTTCCCCGGGCCAAATGAATGAGAGGCCGATGAAATGACGTGGACAAACCAGGGACCCGACAGGCGACGCAAGTTTTAACATCGCTTTAACAATAGGTTTTTTATGGTTAACAGTTGATAAAGATCGCTGGGATTTCAGCGTTTTGGCTACCGCGTGAAAATCGGTGAGGCTCGCGCTCACGGTTTGCAATCAGAATTCTGCCAGCCGGAGGAACGGAAAACCGTACCGCAGTGCAAAATATTTCTAATATGATAAGATTTAAACGTTTCAATTTGGCACGGAATCGCCCTATGATTTAAGGGTAATGGGCTTTCTATTGCTTGGTAAATTCTTTGATTTTTATTTTATGTGACAGCGTCGTTTCATGAATTCCGTTTCGAACATCAAGCAGGTCGGTTTTTATTGCTGGGATATTACCAACGACCGATTCTATCTGGATGAGGTCTGTGCGGAACTCTTCGGAATTCCGTTAAGACAGGCGATGCAGGGTATCAGCATTTTTCAAATGCTTGAAAAAGTGCATCTGGATCATCGAAATCGTGTGATCGAGACCGCCTTGATCACCCTGAAGGCGGCAAGCTTTTACAATCAGGAATATGCCGTGCGCCGGGACGATGGTTCGGTGTCATGGGTAAGGACAGTCGGGCGATATCTGGTCGATGAAGAAAACATTCCTTTCAAGCGGCTGGGAACGATCGAGGAAATCTCTCCGCCGGACCTGCGGCACTAAAAAGCAGCACTGGCCGGCTGAAGAGTGGACTTATTCCGGGTGAAAGAGTAACAGTCGGCCATGATTACGCGCGCCGTCAAACTGGTCGAAGACAATGCCATCTCATCCGCTGTGCGGACGATTTCGATGGAGCGGGCTGGTCTTGCCGCCCTTGAGGCCGCTCTCACCAACGGTCTTTCCGAGCCTTTCTGCAAGGCGATTGAGGCAATCGGCCAGTCGAATGGCCGTCTCATCATCACCGGGGTCGGTAAAAGCGGCCATATCGGCGCAAAGCTCGCCGCCACTTTCGCCTCCACCGGCACACCGGCGTTTTTTGTACACGCGGCCGAGGCCAATCATGGCGATCTGGGCATGATCGGTGGTGACGATGTGGTTCTGGCGATCTCCAAAGGTGGTGAAAGTGCTGAACTGCGCAGCATCATCAACTATTCGCGCCGCTTCTCCATTCCGCTGATCGCACTCACCTGTTCCGAGACTTCATCGCTGGCGAAGGCCTCCGATATCGTGCTACTGGTCCCCAATGAACAGGAAGCCTGTCCGCTTGGTCTTGCACCCACCACTTCCACCTTGATGCAGCTGGCGCTGGGCGATGCCCTTGCTGTGGCACTTCTGGAGGCCCGCAATTTCACTGCCGGTGATTTCCGGGTGTTTCATCCCGGCGGCAAACTGGGCGCCAGCCTGACACTGGTCAGCGATATCATGCATACCGGCGATCGTGTGCCGCTGGTGATCAGGGGAACAGCCATGCCGGAAGCGGTCGGCGTTCTCTCCCGTAAGCATTTCGGCTGTGTCGGCATTCTGGATGAGGATGGCCGTCTGTGCGGCATCGTCACCGAGGGTGATCTGGCCCGCAACCTGTCGCGCAACCTCGCCGAATTGACGGTGGACGATATCATGACCCGTACTCCGAAGACGGTCAAAAAATCGGTGCTGGCGACCAGCGCGCTGGCGACACTGGAAAAATTCCATATCGGTGCGCTGATCGTGGTGGATGATGACAACAGGCCGATCGGCCTTGTGCATTTCCACGATCTGTTGAGAATAGGCGTGGCCTGAGGCCACAGGGCTTTCTATCGGTCTATGGGCTCGATCGTCAGCGTGCGGCCGCGTGCTGACGCAATCCTCACGCGGGTTCCGGCCGGGAGGTCTTCGCCATTTACCGGCCACCACGTGTCGTCCAGCCTTATCCGGCCACGTCCTTCGACAATTGGCTCCTGCAGCGTCGCGGTGCGGCCAACAAGGCTTGCCTCGCGCTGATTGAGGAACGGTTCATCGGTGACGGCCCGGTTCCTGCCGAAATATTTCCGGCCGAGCAGGGCAAAGACGACGGAGAGCGCGGCAAACAACACCAGCTGCAATTGCCAGGCCCAATATGCCGCATCCCATAAAAGCAGCGACACCGCGCCGATGACCAGCGCGGCAAGGCCGATCCAGATCAGGAAAACGCCCGGAGCGATAAGCTCGGCGGCCAGCAGCACAAAGCCGACGATCCACCAGCTCCATGGTCCCAGCTCAGTGGCAAGCCGTTGCAGCATCGTTATCTCTCCGATGAGGAACCGAAGGGGGAAGGCCGGGTTGGCGGCACGGAGCGGGTCGGGGCCGGGGCGGATGGCGCATCGCCCTTATCACCAAAAACCTCTCTCGCAATGGTGCCGATGCCGCCGAGTGAACCAATCAGCGCCGAGGCTTCCATCGGCATCAGCACGATCTTGGAATTCTTGGCCGTGCCGATTTCAGCCAGCGCCTCGGTGTATTTCTGGGCAACGAAATAGTTGATGGCGTGAACATTGCCGGCGGCGATGGCTTCCGACACCATTCGGGTGGCATTAGCTTCGGCTTCTGCCAGACGCTCACGGGCTTCGGCGTCCCGGAATGCTGCCTCGCGCTGGCCTTCGGCTTCCAGAATGGCGGATTGTTTTGCGCCTTCGGCGCGCAGAATCTGGGCGTTGCGGGCGCCTTCGGCTTCCAGCACCTGCGCGCGTTTTTCGCGCTCGGCCTTCATCTGCCGCGCCATGGAATCCACGAGATCCTTCGGGGGCGCGATGTCCTTGATTTCGATGCGGGTGACCTTGATGCCCCATGGTCCCACTGCCTCATCGACAACGCGCAGCAGGCGGTCATTGATGGCATCGCGGTTCGACAGCAACTCGTCGAGGTCCATCGAACCCATCACCGAGCGGATGTTGGTCATGGTGAGGTTTTCGATCGCCATCTGCAGATTGGAAATCTGGTAGGCAGCCTGTGCGGCATTGAGCACCTGATAGAAGGTGACGGCATCGGCCGAGACGCTGGCATTGTCGCGGGTGATGACTTCCTGCGTTGGAATATGAAGCACCTGCTCCATGACATTCATTTTCGAACCGATGCTCTCGAAGAACGGCACGATGAGGTTCAGGCCGGGTTCGAGTGTGCGGGTGTAACGCCCGAACCGTTCAACCGTGTAACGATGCCCCTGCGGCACGGTCTTGATGCCGGCAAACAGCACCAGAATAACCAGAACAACCGCCGCTATGACGACGATGTCGAAACCGCCCAATGCAATCATTACTTTCCCTCCAAGGATCAGAACCATCTGGGTTTTACCCCAGTAGCGTTATGGCAAGATTACACCCAGCCTTGCAACTCCTGTCTTACAACCTTTTCGAGAACGTTCATGCCCTCGGCGCTGTCGTTAAGACACGGAATATGGGTGAATTTCTCGCCGCCATTGTGCAGGAAGATTTCTCCGGCTTCACCGGCAATTTCCTCCAGCGTCTCAAGACAATCCGATACGAAGCCGGGGTTCATGACGGCGATGCGCTTGATGCCCTCGGATGCCAGCTTTTCCACGGTCTTGTCGGTATAGGGCTGCAACCACTCTTCCGGCCCGAAACGCGACTGGAAGGTGATCATGAAATTCTTGTCGGTCCGGCCAAGAGCCTCCCGCAGCAGGCGGGCGGTTTTCTGGCAATGACAATAATAGGGGTCGCCCTTTTTGAAATAGGATTGCGGAATGCCGTGGAAGGAGGTGATCAGCATCTCCGGCTCCCAGTCCAGCGTCGCCAGATGGTTTTTGACGGAGGTTGCGAGCGCCTCGATATAGGCCGGATCGTCGTGATAGGGCGGCACGGTGCGAATGGCGGGCTGCCAGCGCAGCTTCATCAGATGTTCGAATGCCTTGTCGTTCACCGTTGCCGTGGTCGATGCGGCATATTGCGGGTAAAGCGGGAAAAGCAGGATTTTTTCGCAACCCTGCTCCTTCAACGCATCGATTTTCGAGGCAATGGAAGGCTGGCCGTAGCGCATCGCCCAGTCGACGACGACGTTGGGCAGATCCGTCAGCGCCTCAGCCATCAGTTCGCCCTGGCTGCGGGTGAAGGTGCGCAGGTAACTTTCGTTACGCTCGTGGTTCCAAATTTCCTCATAGGCCTTGCCAACTTTCTGCGGGCGCTTGTTGAGAACAATGCCGTAAAGGATCGGATACCAATAGAGGCGCGACCACTCGATGACGCGCTTGTCGCTCAGAAACTCCGCCAGATAACGGCGCATCGACCAGTAGTCCGTACCGTCAGGCGTGCCGAGATTGACGAGCAGGACGCCAACCTTGCCGAACGTTATGCGGGGATGGTCTACGGGGAGTGCGGATAGTTCTGTCGCCATGAATGACACCCTGAAACTCGGACTGTTTGCGTGAGAGCTTTTCCGTCTGGAATAGGGGCGGAAAGGCTCAATCTTCTGTCTATGCATACCGGATGCGAACCGTGATGGCTTTTGCCGGAAATGCCCGAGCTATACGCCCGTGCCGTCGATTTGTTCACGTGTTCTAGACGAATTTTTTCAGGATTGAACCACCAACGGGTGTGATTTGCTCATTCAATGAGCGGTCACGCTGCTTTTTGATAATTCGCAGTGCACAACATACTGTTTTTTATGGAAAAATAAGAAGCCGGCCCCTTGGCTGAGGGCCGGCTTCCAGTCTGCGGCAAATTGCCCTGTCTTGCGGCTTCCGGCTTATTGAGCCGGAAGTTCGAGTTCTTCGCCGATCTCGATATGGTTCGGCCGTTTCAGAGTGTTCGCCTTGGCAATTCTGGTCCAAAGCGCGCCGTCGCCATATTTTTCCGCTGCGATCTTCCAGAGAGAATCGCCCTTTTCGACAACATATTTGCTGGCTGCTGCGGCTGCGGCCGCAGGCGTCGGGGCAGCGGGTGCAGCAGGCGCCGGAGTTGCGGTGGTGGCGGGTGCCGGTGTCGTGGCAGCAGGTGCTGTCGCAGTGGGTGCGGGAACTGCCGGTGCCGGCTGTTTTACAGGCGCAACGTAATCCGCCGGCGTTACATCGGTGATACGTCCGTCGGTTTGTGGCTTATAGGGGCTGTTGGCACTGATATAGGTCGCAACCGCATCTTCAAGGCTCGGGCCGAAGTCATAGGGATTAACGGCTTTGGTCGCGAAAACCTTGTAGCCGTCGCCGCCCGAGCGCATGTAGTTGTTGGAGACGACGCCGTAGGTCTTGTCCGGATCGAGCGGCACGAAGCCGTTGCCTTCCTTCACCTCGACGGAAACGACGCGACTGCCGGCAGGCTTGGAACGGTCGAACGAATATTTGAGGCCGGCGACCTGGGCGAAGCGCCCGGCCCCTTCCTCGATTTGGCCGGCGCCATTTTCAAGGGCGGCCACAACGTCGGAGCCTTTCAACTGGAATGTGGCGATGGAGTTCTGGAACGGCAGAACCGTCAGGACTTCGCCCATCGTTACTGTGCCGGCATCGATGGAGGCACGCAGACCGCCGCCATTCTGGATGGCGATGGTGATGCCCTGGTCCTTGACGCGATCCAGCAACGCGTCGGAAACGAGGTTGCCCATCGTGCATTCCTTGGCGCGGCAAACTTCCCGTGAACCGTCGATGGGAGCTTCAGAAGAACCGATTTCCTTTTTCTTCATTTCCTCGAGCGGGCCGGCAAGTTCCGTCACGCGCTTGGTGAAGCCCTCGTCGGGCGTGACGGAAGCGTCGAGAAGCTTCGGTGCGCCTTCGGCGGATTTAACCACACCGTTGTCATCGAAGGTCACCGTCAGGTCACCGAGATATTTCGAATAGGCATAGGCAGTGACGATCGGGACATCGATCCCGGACGGGTTCTTGACGAGAGTGGGATAAGCACCGGCAGCCTTCGGGTCAGTGCTGGAAAGCAGGGTGTGGCTATGGCCGCCGACGATGACGTCGATTCCGTCCACAGCGCGGGCGATTTCCTGATCCTTGACATAACCGACATGCGAAAGCAGCACGATCTTGTTGACGCCCTGATCCTGAATCTCCTTTACGGCGCCCTTCAGATAGGTGACCTCGTCTTCGAAGCTGATCTTGTCGCCAGGGGACGACGTCTCATTGGTGTCGGTCGCAAGCACGGAAACCACGGCAACCTTCTGGCCGCCCAGATCCTTGATGACATAACCCTTGTATTTGTCGGCAAGGATGGAATCGGTCGCTGCCTTGGTGTTTCCGGAAATGATCGGGAACTTCAGCGCATTGATGAATTTCAATAGCTCTTCCGGGCCGTCATCGAATTCATGGTTGCCGATTGCCATCGCATCGAAACCGATGCCGTTCATGAATTCCGCGACCGGTCCGCTCTTGTACTGCGTATAGAACAGCGAGCCCTGGAACTGGTCGCCGGCGTCGAGAACCAGAAGATTGGCGTCGCTGCCCAGTTCACCCCGGCGTGCGTCGATCGCGCTCTTCACGCGGGCAATGCCGCCGAAGCATTCGTTCTTTTCCGTTTCGGCAGCAGAGCAGGTTGAGTCGAATTTGTTGATCGCTTCGATGCGTGAGTGCAGGTCGTTGATGTGAAGAATGTTAAGTTTGTAGTCGGCCAGAGCGACCCCGGCTGAAAGCGTTATTGCGGAAACGCTCAGCATGCCCAGTCCCAAAATTCTTTTCATCGTCCCTCTCTCCTGTCTGAAACATAATACGGGCTTGCCGATCATCATCCGCCCGTGCTCCGATCATTCTTTAATCTGAAAGTATGTCAGGCTTTCAAAGCCGGATGTTTCCATTTAGCGGCCATTGCCGCAAGCGAAATTATGACAGGTGCGCAACAAAGAAAAACGCACGCCGGAAGCGTGCGTTTAAGAAAGCCATCTCGTTGAAAAGGCAGCTATATCAGCCTTGGCGCGTCAGCGAGAACTGGCTGTTGCTGTCTGTCGTGCAGTTCAATTGTGAAGGCGAGACGAGGGCGCAGTTGACGCGCGACTGCGTGTTGCGCACCAGCGATGTCATGTTGATTTCGTAGAGCGTCGGCGAAATCGTCACATAGGTGCCGGAGGCCAGAAGCGTGTTGGTGTCTGTCGAACGGGTGGAGAAGGCGCCATTCTGGAAGGTCGACACGATGCCGTTGCGATCGATCCAGCGGCCATCGACGGCCGGGCCGCGGGAAAGCGAAGGCGCCATCGAGGTCTGCTGCGAGGGACCCGGCGCGACGCATGAAGACACCGCGATGGCGGCACAAAGCAAAGCAGCGCTTGTCTTGAAGTTCATGAGCCTGTTCTCCTGCGATTCGATGAAACTTTCTGTGTTTCGACCATGCCGTGAAGCGTTCCTTATTTCAAGGCAACGTTGCTTGCTCTTGCTGGTTCCTCATATGCCGCATGAAAGCATCCATGTGACAAATATGAGACGTGGCGTCCTCACCGCACCAGAATGTTGCGGAACTGCCAGGGGTCGGAGGTGTCGATATTGTCGGGAAACAGGCCGGGGCGGCCGTCGAGCGGCGTCCAGTCCGTGTAGTGTCCTTCAACCGGGCCCAGATAGGGGCGCTGCACCTCCAAGCATCGGCGATAATCCATTTCATCCGCCTCAACGATGCCGACCTGCGGATTTTCGATGGCCCAGACCATTCCGGCCAGCACCGCTGAACTGACCTGCAGTCCAGTCGCATTCTGGTTGGGGGCGAGCGAACGCGCCTCCTGCAGGCTCAGCCGCGAGCCGTACCAATAGGCATTTTTGTCGTGGCCATAAAGCAGAACGCCCAGCTCGTCGGCGCCATCCACCAGCTCATCTTCGCCCAGCACATGTTGCACCGGTTGCGGAATGCCGCCATTGCCGAAGAGTTCGTGCAGGGAAAGGATGGCGTCGTTGCAGGGGTGATAGGCATAATGACAGGTCGGCCGATAGGTCACGTCGCCATCGTCATTGCGGACGGTGAAGTAGTCGGAAATCGAGATCGCCTCATTATGGGTGACCAGAAAGCCATATTGCGGTCCCTGTCCCGGACACCATGTCCGCACCCGCGTATTGGCGCCTGGCTGGTCGAGATAGATCGCCGCCTTGCTGCCCTTCTTCTGTTTTTTCGCGTTTTTCGGCATCCAGTTTTCATGGGTGCCCCAGCCGAGTTCGGCGGGCTGAAAACCCTCGGCGATAAAACCTTCCACCGACCAGGTGTTCCAGAAAGCGCCGAAGGGTTTTGGGTCCTTTGCCCGCTGCGTATCGCGCTCGGCCACATGCACGCCCTTGACGCCGAGCTGCTTCATCAGCTTTGCCCAGGCTTCCCGGTCATGCGGTTGCGGCTCTTCGATATCAAGGCCGGTATCCTTGGCGAGATTGATAAGCGCCTGCTTCACGAACCATGACACCATGCCGGGGTTCGCCCCGCAGGTGGAAACGGCCGTCGTGCCGCCCGGCTTGCGCGCCTTTTCCTTCAGCATGGTCTCGCGCAGCGAATAATTGGTTCTGGAGGCATTGTCGGCATCGGCGTCGAAATAAAAGCCGGGCCATGGCTCAACCACGGTGTCGATGTAAAGCATGCCGTGTTTGCGGCAGAGCCGCATCAGATCGACGGAGGCGGCATCGACCGAAAGATTGACGCAGAAGCCCTGGCCCTGAACGCCCTTGAGCAGCGGCTTCAGAACTTCCTTGTAATTCTCCTTGGTCAGATGCGTGCGGATGTGGTGAATATTCCTCTCGGCCAGAAACGCGGCGATATCTTCGCGCGGATCGATGACGACGAGCCGGGTCTTGTCGAAATTGAAATGACGTTCGATCAACGGAAGAGTACCGCGCCCGATGGAGCCGAAGCCGATCATGATGATGGGGCCGTCAATATCGCCGTAAATCGGATGGTTTGCGTCCGTCATTCGTCAATTTTCCTTTTTCAGCCAATAAGTAAGCTAGATCACAAAAGCGTGCCACAATAAAGGGCAGGTGGATGACGGACATATGACGGTCGGGGTGAAAGCAGCCATGCACGCGCATTCTGCCTCTTCGCATTTTAGAGACTGCGTTTATAATCAAGTTCTTCTTTTCGTCTTGAGACCAGCTGCTGGGGGGCTTTGGCCGATGACGACAGGGAGTTTTTGCCATCACAGGAGAATTGCCTGTTGAACAGTTTCATCGAGCGTGTCGCAGCGCTTCAAAGTGCCACCCCCGTTCTGATTGCCCTCTACGATTCCGAAGACCGGCTGCGGCATGCCAACCCGTCGTTTCGGGAAAGCTTTCAAATTACCCCGGAAGAATTTCCGACGTGGGCGGATATCATGCGGCTGAACCACCGCCTGCAAACCGGTGTTGTCGTTCGACACAGGGATTTCGAAGGCTGGCTCCTGTCGGCGCAGTCCCGGCGCGGCAAGCTGCCTTATCGCGCCTTCGAAATGGACATGTATGACGGCCGCTGGTTCTGGATGACGGAAACGGTGCAGCAGGATGGCTGGATGCTGTGCATTGCCAGTGACGTGACCGAATTGCGCCAGGGTTACCGTGCGCTGCGGCAGGACCGGGATCTGGCGGTGCGCGCCTCGCAGACGGATGAGTTGACGGGAACGGCGAACCGCCGTTTCGTTTTCGCCAAGCTGGCACTACAGGTGGAACGGGTCGGCAAGGGGCTTGAAGGACCCTTTTGCCTCTGCACGCTCGATATCGATTTTTTCAAGCAGATCAATGATCGTTTCGGCCATAAATGTGGTGATGCGGTGCTTCGCGATTTTGTCGGCATCGCCCATTCCGTCATCCGGCGGGTGGATTGTTTCGGCCGGATCGGCGGTGAGGAATTCATGCTTGTCCTGCCGCGCAGTTCGGTCGCCGAAGGCCGTGAGATTGTCGAGCGGCTGCTGCAAAAGGTCCGTCTTTCAAGACCTCTGGCCGAATTTCCCGATTTCTCTTACAGCTGCTCGGCTGGCATGACGACGTATCGGATGGCGGAAAGCGCCGATGATGTTTTTATGCGCGCCGATCAGGCTCTTTATGCGGCCAAGGAAAAAGGCCGCGACCGGCTTCTGGCGGTGACTGTTTAAACCAGTTCCGCCGCAATCAGCCCTTGCAGCGAATTACCGACGAAGAGCTTCCGGCCGGTAATATCTTCCGGTTTCAGCGCCTGTCCGCGCGCCTTGCGTTCGCGGATCAGGTCGGCACGCAGCACGCCCGGCAGGATGCCGCTGTCGAGCGGCGGCGTCAGCAACTGCCCGTCCGGCATTTCGACAAAAATGCTGGTCGATGATCCCTCGCACAATTCGCCGCGTTCATTGAGCAGGAGAACTTCATCCGCCTCTTCGGCTGAAAACTCGGCGCGGGCGGCATCATAGGGCTCGCGACGCGATGATTTGTGGCGATAGAAGGTATCCGTAGAATCAAGCCTGGTTTTTGTCGCGATACGAACGCGCCAGACCGCATTTGTTTGTACGGGGCTAAAATCGGCCGTCTCGATATCGAGTTCGCCCTTGTAGTTCATAACCAGCCTGACGCAGAGCGGTTTTTCGCCGCCCACCGTCTTCTCCAGCGCCTGAATTGCGTTGGCCGGGGCGCGAAAACCGAGCGCATCGGCCGACCGCAGCAGCCGGCGCATATGCTGGTCGATGCGCTGAAAGCCGGTTTGCGGCTCCCAGCGCAGGGTTTCCCTCAAGGTCAGATCGGCAGGTTTGCGTTTCATTGCCTGTGCTCGTCGCCTGTCATCATGGTCGGTTTCTGCGCCGGCACTATCAACCGGCAAAGCTTGTCCGAAATAGGATAGCCTTGCCGGCTGGCGGGGTTAAGCCTCTTTATTGTCCAGCGCTTCCAGTTCGTCGATCAGTCCTTCGATCATCGAAAGGCCCTTGTCCCAGAAGGAGGGATCGGTGGCATCGAGGCCGAAGGGCTTCAGAAGCTCGGAATGGTGTTTGGTCCCGCCGGCTTTCAGGAGTTCGAAATATTTCTCCTGAAAGTCCGTCTCGGCCTTCTGGTAAACCGCGTAAAGCGAGTTCACCAGGCAATCGCCGAAAGCGTAGGCATACACGTAGAAGGGCGAATGGATGAAATGGGGGATGTATGTCCACCATGTCTCGTAGCCTTCGGAAATGCGGATTGCCGGGCCCAGGCTTTCGGCCTGCACGGAGAGCCACAATTCGCCGATCTGTTCGGAAGTCAGCTCCCCCTGCTTGCGGGCAGTGTGCAGCTTGCGCTCGAATTCATAAAAGGCAATCTGGCGCACGACCGTGTTGATCATGTCCTCGACCTTGCGGGCGAGCATGGCCTTGCGCTCCCTGACATCCTTCGTGTCGTCGAGCAGCTTGCGGAAGGTCAGCATTTCACCGAAGACGGAGGCGGTTTCGGCAAGCGTCAGCGGCGTTGCGCACATCAAGGCACCCTGCTGGCCGGCCAGCACCTGATGCACGCCGTGACCAAGTTCATGGGCAAGCGTCATGACGTCACGCGGTTTGCCGAGATAGTTGACGAGCACGTAGGGGTGGGCCGAAGGCACGGTCGGATGCGCGAATGCGCCCGGTGCCTTGCCGGGACGGGCGGGGGCATCGATCCATTCCTCGTCAAAGAAACGGCGGGCGATATCGGCCATCTCAGGCGCGAAATTGCCGTAGGCCGAAAGCACGGTGTCCTTGGCCTCATCCCATGGAATAATCGTGTTCGATGTATCGGGAAGCGGCGCGTTGCGGTCCCAGTAATTCATCTGCTCCATGCCGAGCCACCTGGCCTTCATGGCGTAATAACGGTGCGAAAGACGCGGATAAGCTTTCTTCACGGCGGCGGCCAACGCATCGACCACTTCGCGCTCGACACGGTTGGCCAGATGGCGGCTATCGGCAATATCCTCGAACTTGCGCCAGCGGTCGGAAATATCCTTGTCCTTGGCAAGCGTGTTGGTGATGAGGGTGAAGACCCGCAGATTATCCTTGAAGGTAGCGCTCAGCGCTTCCGCCGCCTTCTTTCGGGTCTCTGGCTCCGGCTCCTGCAACATGTTGAGCGTCACTTCCAGCGGAAGGCTCGCGCCGTCGATGTCGAAACGCAGATCGGCCATCGTTTCGTCGAACAGGCGGTTGAAGGCAGCAGCACTGGTCATCGATTTTTCGAGGAACAGCTGCTCCAGCTGGTCGTCCAGCTGATGTGGCTTGTCCTTGCGCAAATCCACCAGCCACGGCCGGTAGTGTCCTGCAGCGGCGTCGTTCACCATGCAGGCGTCCATCGTCGCGTCGTCGATGCGGTTGAGTTCAAGCGTGAAAAACAGAAGATGTGCGGAAATATCCGTCAGCTTCGCCTGGGCATCTCCATAAAGCTTGCCGTTTGCCGGGTTCGATGTATCGGAAAAATAGGTCAGTCCGGCAAAGGAGCCGATGCGACCGATAAGATCGTCCAGCGCCTCATATTCCTTCAGCGCAGTACCGATGCCTTTTTCGCCCGTGGCCTTTGCAGCCGCCTCAAGCTTGCCCTTCCACTTATCCTCAAAAGCGGTCGCCATGGCCGCCGCCTTTTCGATATCGCCCTTATATTCCGGTGAATCGCCCGACGGGTAAAGATCCGAGAGCTTCCAGCCGGGCAGGTCTCCGAGCACGGGACCGGAGGTTTCGGCAAGGGAGAATGCGGGTTGCGGGGTGAGGCGATTGAGGGTCATCGAACACGTCCTTCTGATTATGCTTGCGAAGCATATGGGGCCTTTGTTTCCCGCAGCAATGGATAAAATGCAAGCAAATCTCAAAACTGGATGTTCAAGTCTCCCGTGCCAGAGTGCGGCACAAGGGACCGCATGACGCAGGTCCATAAACCGGAAACCGGAGCCAAAAATGACCGCGCATGTTCTCGTGATAGACGATGATCCCGTCCAGCGCCGCCTGCTCAAAAATGCGGTGGAACGTTATGGGCATATGGCCTTGCTTGCCGAAAACGGCAGGGCGGGGCTGGAGCTGCTCAAGCAATATAGCGGTGAGATCAATGTCATCGTCCTCGACCTCATGATGCCGGAAATGGACGGTCTTTCCTTTCTGAAAGCCGTTGGCGAACTCGGCACCGATGTTCCCGTCATCGTTCAGACCGGGCAGGGCGGCATCGATACCGTCGTGCAGGCCATGCGCGCCGGCGCTTTTGATTTCGTCGTCAAGCCAGTCTCGCCGGAAAGGATCGGCGCGGCCATTTCCAATGCCCTCAAACTGGACAGGAGAGAGGCAAAGGCCCGCACGGGCAGGCGTGGACGGAGCAATGCAGTGAATTTTACCGATATCGTTTCCGCCAGCCCGGCAATGCTGAGGGTGATAGAACTGGCGCAGCGCGCCGCCCAGTCCAGTATTCCCGTGGTGCTGGAAGGCGAATCGGGTGTCGGCAAGGAAATGGTCGCCCGTGCCATCCAGTCGGCAGGCGACAGGGCGAACAAGCCGTTCATCACCGTCAATTGCGGCGCCATCCCGCATAATCTGGTGGAGAGCATTCTCTTCGGCCACGAGAAGGGCGCTTTTACCGGTGCTACGGAAAAACACATCGGCAAATTCATGGAAGCGGATGGCGGCACGCTGTTCCTCGATGAAATCGGCGATCTGCCGCTGGACGTGCAGGTGAAGCTGTTGCGTGCCGTTCAGCAGGGCGAAATCGAAACCGTCGGCTCGGCGCGGGTGCAGAAGGTCAATGTCCGGCTGATCTCCGCCACCAACAAGAACCTGATCGAAGAGGTGAAGGAAGGCCGTTTCCGCGAAGACCTTTATTATCGCCTCAACGTTTTCCCGATCACCATTCCGGCGCTGCGTCGTCGCAAGGAAGATATCCCGCATCTGGCGCGGGTTTTTGCCGAGCGTTTTTCCGCCGAACAGAAATTGCCCAATCCCGTCGGCCTTGATGCCAGCGCGCTGGCGCTTCTGACGGCCTATGATTGGCCCGGTAATATTCGCCAGCTTGAAAACGCGGTTTTCCGCGCCGTTGTCCTGTCGCAGGGCGAGGAACTGGCGGATACCGATTTTCCGCAGATCGCGTTGCAGCTGCCGGAGTTCGCAGCGATGGACGATGCGGGTGACGCCATCCGGTCCCCATCCGGGTCGTCGCTGAAGCTGGCCGCCTATTCGCCGCCGCCTCCGCTTGCCGAAAGCCACGCTGTTGTGGAAGAAGCAACGGATGTTTCCACCACCATATACCGGGGCGGAAACCTGATCTCGAGCATGGACGAGGCGGGCAATATTCGAAAGCTGGCCGAGATCGAAGAGGAGCTTATCCGCTTCGCGCTGCGTTTCTATCGCGGGCAGATGAGCCAGGTCGCCAGAAAACTCGGCATCGGCCGCTCGACGCTTTATCGAAAACTGAAGGATTACGGCATCGATCCCGACGATCCCCTTCGAGATGCCGCATGACGCCGCAAATGGCGCATTGCCCGGCAGATCGTGAAATTTGTTAACTTCTGAGCAAGGATATCCGCTTACCGTCTATAAACCTCTTGTTAGTGGCTGATTCACTATATAGAGGAAGGTTGCATGTGTGTGGCAATTTTGCCATCGTGTCACCGTATTTGACGTTCATTTGAGGCAATGTGACATAAATTGTCTTCCAGGCGGGGATCGAATTGCCATATCTGCATCGCAATAACGCGCTTTCGACAAAGATTGCGCGCGGCTTGATCAAGGATATATGCACGAAGCTGTCGGCGCGCGCTGTCACCTTTGCCTGCCTGATGCTCGCCGCCATGCCTTTCGTGGGTGTTTCGGCGACGGAAGCCGCCGCCGAAACGCGCAGCCTCAAACTGTATTATATCCACACCCGCGAGAAGGCGGTCATTACCTTCAAGCGCAATGGAAAATACGACCAGAAGGGCCTGCAGGAGCTGAACCGCTTCCTACGCGACTGGCGTCGCAATCAGCCGACGCGCATGGACCCGCGCCTTTTCGATCTCGTCTGGGAAGTCTATCGCCGCAGCGGCGCGACCGATTATATCAATGTCGTCTCGGCCTTCCGTTCGCCGGAGACCAACGGTCTTTTGCGTTCGCGCACCAAGGGTGTCGCAGAAAAAAGCCAGCATATGCTCGGCAAGGCCATGGATTTTTACATTCCCGGTGTGAAGCTTTCGACCCTGCGTGAAGTAGGCATGCAGATGCAGATCGGCGGCGTCGGCTTTTATCCGAGCTCGGGCTCTCCCTTCGTGCACATGGATGTCGGCGGCGTTCGCGCCTGGCCGCGCATGAGCCGCCAGGAACTCGTGCGTATCTTCCCGAAAGGCAACACGCTGCACGTTCCATCCGACGGCAAGCCGCTTCCCGGTTATGAGCAGGCGCTGGCGGATTACAAGAAGCGCGTCAACTCCTCCTCCGTTCAGGTTGCATCCAGCGCCGGTGCCGGCCCCGCTTCCTCTGGTGGTGGTGGCAAGCGCAAGACGCTGTTGCAGGCGCTGTTTGGCGGTGGTGGTGATGAGGATGAAGATCCCGATAGCATCGCAGCGCCGGCGCCGGCGGAACGCCCGGCCGTCGCTCGCCCGGCAACGCCGCAGCAGGCAGCACCTGAGCCAGAACCGACGATTGCGGTTGCTTCCGCCCAAGCTCTTCCGGGCGTGAACGATGCACCGCTGCCGACGGCTCGCCCCGCCTTTGGTAATCAGCCGCCGGCCAATACCGGTCTTGCCACTGCACTTTACTCCCCGGCTCGCAATGCCGCGCAGGATGCCCTGCAGGCCGCGACGACGCCAACGCCGGCTTCCGCTCCGGCCGAACGCCAGCAATTTGCCGATCTGGCTGAAGTCTCCGTGCCCGTGCCCACACTTCTCGGCCCGCGCGGCATGAGAGGCGATGCGGAAGGATCGATCCTGACGGCTTCTGCCGATGGTGCGACCCCTGCGGCAACCGGTGAGCTTGCCTCTGTTCCGGTTCCCGCCAATCGCCCGGCCGTGGCTGAAGCCCTTCTTGCTGCCGCCAATGCCGATCCGGAAGGCGAAGACGATCTCGCCGAGGCGCGGCAGGATACGCTTTCTCCGACGGTGGTTGCAGCGCTTGAACAGAGCGGTCAGGCCGCGCGTTCGCAGGTCCAGTCCGCTGCCATGCCGACCGCCGCGCCCTTCCCTGCTGCCGTCAACCACAAGGTCACCGTTGCACCGGCTGAAACCGCCAAGGCGGAGCCGCAGGAAGGTTTCGGCGATGCCTTCGATCTGAAGCCTGCCATCAATGGCGGCCTCACTGCCGGCTTGCCGACCAAGGGCTCGCGCCCGAGCAAGCAGGATGCTGCCGTTTCCCACCAGGCGATGGTCGGCGGTGGTCGCCTGACGCAGGATTCGATCTCTGACTGGGCGCTCAACCAGAACAAGGGTACGACCGGACGCTCGGTAAAGGCGCCGCGGGTTATCGCCAACCGCATGCTCAGCCACGACATGTCGGCTTCGGCCACGTCGGCAAGCTTCAAGCCGGGTGCGGCAGCAATCGAGTCCAGCCGCTTCAGCACACCGGTGAAGATGCACTAAACCCTGTTTTTTCTGATAGGGCCAAAAGCCCAAAAAAAACCCCGCCGTTGCCGGCGGGTTTTTTAATTCCTGGATATTCGTTTATCAGACGCCGCTCTGGCCGTCCGAGCCGATATAGGCGATACGCACCATATTGGTGGCGCCGGGGGTGCCGAGCGGCACGCCGGCAGAGATGATGATGCGGTCGCCCGGCTTGCCGAAACCTTCGGAAACAACAATGCGACAAGCGCGGTTCACCATGTCGTCGAGATCGCTCGCATCACCGGTGACGACGCAGTGCAGGCCCCAGACGACCGACAGGCGGCGTGCGGTCTGGATGATCGGCGAAAGGGCAATGATCGGCACCTGCGGCCGTTCGCGTGCTGCACGCAGACCCGTCGTGCCGGACGAGGTGTAGGTAACGATCGCCGACAGTTTCAGCGTTTCGGCGATCTGGCGGGCGGCGAGCGAAATGGCGTCGGCGCCTGTCGGCTCCGGCTGGGCGCGCTGCGCATAGATGATGTTGGAATAATGCGGATCCTGTTCCACGGTGCTGGCGATGGAAGCCATGGTGGACACGGCTTCGACCGGATAATCGCCGGAGGCGGATTCAGCCGAAAGCATGATGGCGTCAGCGCCTTCAAAGACGGCGGTGGCGACGTCGGATACTTCCGCGCGGGTCGGAACGGGCGCGGTGATCATCGATTCCAGCATCTGCGTGGCGACGACGACCGGCTTGCCGGCGCGGCGGCAGGCGCGCGTCAGCTGCTTCTGGATGCCCGGAACGGCTTCAAGCGGCATTTCGACACCAAGATCGCCGCGTGCGACCATCAAGGCGTCGGAAAGCTCGATGATTTCCTCGATGCGCTCGACGGCCTGCGGCTTTTCGATCTTCGACATCAGGCCAACGCGGCCGCGCGCGATCTTGCGCACTTCGGCAAGGTCTTCAGGACGCTGGACGAAGGAAAGTGCAACCCAGTCCACCTCGTTGGTGGCGAGAACGGCATCGAGATCGACGCGGTCCTTATCGGTGAGGACGCCGACGCCGAGCAGGGTGTCGGGAAGGCTGATGCCCTTGCGGTCTGAAATCTTGGTGCCGGAAACAACAGTCGTGACGATGCTCTTGCCGTCGCATTTTTCAGCGCGCAGATGCAGCTTGCCGTCATCGATCAGCAGGCGGTGGCCTGGCTTGACCGCTTCGAGAATTTCAGGATGCGGCAGGAAAACGCGGGTGTTGTCGCCGGGCGTGTCGTTGTTATCCAGCGTGAAGGTCTGGCCTGCAACGAGATCGACCTTGCCTTCGGCGAACTTTCCGACGCGCAGCTTGGGACCCTGCAGGTCGGCAAGAATGCCGATGGGGCGACCGTTACGGCTTTCGACCGAGCGGATACGCTGAATGAGCGTCCGCATCACGTCATGGCTCGCATGGCTCATGTTGATCCGGAAGAGATCGGCGCCGGCGAGATGCAGCTTTTCGATCATCGCCTCTTCCGAAGAGGCGGGGCCGAGAGTTGCAAGAATTTTGACTTTGCGGTTACGCTTCATCAGTTTTGATTTCCCTGTGTGCCTGGCGTATCGGAAAGCTGGACCATCCAGCTGCCCTGTCTGCCCGTGTCATATTCCTTGAAACCCATTCTCTGGAAGCTGCGGGCATAACAATCATCTACGCCGCCGATCTTGAACTCGTTTTCCGCCACGCACATGTTGACGTCACCGGTCCAGCGGCCGCCATGGGCGGCATCTTCGGCATAAAGATAATAATAACGCGATTGCAGCTCACCCTCGATCAGCGTCGCGCAGGTCGAGGAGGGGACCTGCCACCAGCCTTCACTGACCCAGCCCTCCTGTGCCCGATAGCCGATTGCGACCCCCACGAGATTTTGCGTGCTGTTGCAGACGCGAAAATCCGCATGCGCGGTTTCCACGAACACAAACGGGGTCATAAACAATGCCGCTGCGGAAAAAAGACGGGCAAGGTGCCTGATGTGGCGAGGACGAGCGAGAGATGACTGAGTCACGGCTTCCATCCGGATTCCATGGTTATAATGAACACACTTCTTGGCGTGGCCGCCAAAGAAAGTCAACGCGAGTTTAATCGATTATATTGTTCGTGGGATCGTGAGTGCGGTAAGGTAGATGGCTGTTCTTCCGCCGAAACTTGCGCCCGGCCTCAAGCCATGCCATCAAGCTTTTCTCCTCAATCCTGCCCCAGAAAATCATCGATGAACGACTTCATACCTTATGAAATCATAGAAGGCGAATATGACAAAGGCATGGTTCTTCTGGCGGACCATGCGATGAACCTTCTGCCGGCACACTACGGCAAACTTGGCCTTCCGCAAACCGCTTTTCATCGCCATATCGCATTTGATATCGGCATAGAAGGGTTGACGCGGTCGCTCGCGGCCCGTCTTGGCGTGCCGGCGGTGCTCGGACGGTTTTCGCGGCTGCTGATCGACCCGAATCGCGGCGAGGATGACCCCACCCTCATCATGAAAATTTCCGACGGGGCAATCATTCCCGGCAATCACCCGATTTCGGATGAGGAATGGCAAAGACGCATCGAGATTTTTCACCGCCCGTATCACAATGCCGTTGACCGCGTGCTGACCGGCGTTGCCGAAGCCTCGGGTGAAGCGCCGCTTGTCCTGTCGCTGCATTCCTACACGCCCTTCTGGAAGGAAACGCCGCGCCCCTGGCATGCGGCGGTTCTGTGGGACACGGATAACCGCGTGGTTGACCCGCTCCTGGCGCATCTGCGTGCGACCGGCGACATTCTCGTCGGCGACAACGAGCCCTATGACGGGGCGTTGAAGGGCGATACCATGTATCGCCACTGCATGATGAAGGGCATACCGCATGCGCTTCTGGAGGTTCGGCAGGATCTGATCGCGGATGAGGAGGGGATTGCGGCTTGGTCCAACCGTCTTGCTCCCATTTTCGCCGCAATGAACGACGATCCGGTTTTGCATGAATATCAGCTGTTCGCCTCCCGCACCGGCCCCTATTGAGCCTGGAGTTGCCCCATGACGAAAGAGAACGACACACAGCAGATCGAGTTCGAGGCGGCTGCCTTCCGCCGTCTGGTGCAGCATCTTCGTGAGCGCCACGATGTGCAGAATATCGATCTGATGAATCTTGCGGGCTTCTGCCGCAATTGCCTTTCCAACTGGTATCGGGAAGCGGCTGAGGCGGCTGACGTTCCGCTCAGCAAGGATCAATCCCGGGAAATCGTCTATGGCATGCCCTATGATGACTGGAAGGAAAAATATCAGGCGGAGGCGAGCGACGCCCAGAAAGCCGCCTTTGAGCAGAACAGACCGAAGGAATAACCCCCGATCGACGGAAACGACTTGACGTGAAGCCCGGCAATGGGCAGTTCACAGGCCTGAATTTGTGCCGCCCGGCTGGCGGCGACCGGCGAAAGTTTTAGCCCGGATACAATGAACAGGGCTCACGCGAAAGAGCCGCCACTACGAAGGATGATATGATGGACGAAACGAGCACCACCGAAACCGTCGCCGCCGCCGAACTGCGCCAGTTCATCGAACGCGTCGAGCGTCTCGAGGAAGAAAAGGCTGCCATTCAGGGCGACATCAAGGATGTCATGGGCGAGGCGAAGGGTCGTGGTTACGATACCAAGGCGATCCGCACCATCATCCGCCTGCGCAAGAAGGATGCCAACGAGCGCATCGAGGAAGAAACCATCCTGCAGACCTATATGGCGGCACTTGGCATGGAATGATCGGCTGACGGTCACTCAATAAAAAATCGCCGCTTTTGCGGCGATTTTTGTTTGGCCCCTTGGAACTCAGCCGCGTGTGCCGGCAAGCTTCTCGGAAAGATCGATGGCCTGTTTGCGGGCGTCCTTGTCAGCTGGATAAAGCGCCAGATAACGCTCCCATGCCTTCAGCGCCAGCTCCTCGCGGCCAGACGCTTCGAGGATGTTGGCAAGGCTCGCCAGCGCTGGAAAATAACGCGGCTCCTTTTCCAGCGTCAGGTTGATATCCGCCATCGCCTTGCGGGTGTCGCCATCGGCAAAATGCACCATGGCGCGGCGATAGGGCGCCTGCACATAACCCGGATCGAGCAGAATGATCTGATCGAGAAAATCATAAGCCGCGGCGTTGCGCTTTTCGTCGGAGGCTTCGCCTGCCCATTGCATCAGGAGATTGATCGTCGCGCTGCCGGAATCGTTCCATTCGGACGCAATCTGGTTGGCGATGCTGCGCGCCTTGACCGCATTTCGCTCTTTTTTCAACGATGCAAAAAGCGTGTCGATGGTTCCGGCCGGTGAAGGCGCGGCTTGCGTGGCCGCAGGCGTTTGTCCATCCGCGGCATGAGCGATGGAGGTCAGTCCTGATAACAGGAGACCCTGAGCGACGATAATAGCCATGCAAAAACGATTTGGGCGCATGGGCTAAAGATTAACCCGCCTGCGCCCAATATCAAATGCAAAGTTTTGCTCTGTCAACAAAGTGATCCGCGACATTGATCGCGAACCGCAGTCGCAGTCAATCAGCCCTGACGAGCCTTGAAGCGCGGGTTCTGCTTGTTGATGATGTAGACGCGGCCCTTGCGGCGAACCAGGCGGTTATCGCGGTGACGGGCCTTAAGCGCTTTAAGCGAATTCTTGATTTTCATTTTACTGGTCCGCAGTTTTGCACGGCTTTTACCGTGCTTATTCAAACAATCAAAAGCGCGCAACGGGGCGCGCTCTTTTCGGTTGGCAGGCAAATACCCGTTTGACCCCTGCCTGTCAACACTTGCAGGTGTTTTTGCCTTAAAAGACTGAGGCTTTTCCTGTGTGCAAAAGCTCGGTCACGTGGCCCATCTTGCGGCCGGGACGTGCTTCCGTCTTGCCGTAGAGGTGCACGAGACAGTCTTTTTTCGACAGCCATGTAGGAACATCATCAATGTCGTCACCGATGAGGTTGGTCATGACGCAATCCGAATGACGGGCCGCGCTGCCGGGCGCAAGGCCGGACACTGCCCGTATATGTTGCTCGAATTGCGAGATCACACAGGCGGCTTCGGTCCAGTGGCCGGTATTGTGCACGCGCGGCGCCATTTCATTGGCAACCAGAGAGCCATCGGACAGCACGAAGAATTCGATGCCGATGACGCCGACATAATCCAGCGCCGCCAGAAGCTTCTCCGCAGACTGGACGGAAACTGTCGCAGCCGCTTTCGAGAGCGCTGCCGGCACGGTCGATGTGTGCAAAATGCCGTTCAGATGGACGTTTTCAGCCGGATCGTAGCAGACGACGGTGCCGTCCCTGAAGCGAGCGGCGATAATCGATATTTCCCGCTCGAAGGCGACGAAGCTCTCAAGGATGAGCGGCACGCCACCGAGCGCTTCGAAAGCACCCGTGCTGTC
The DNA here is from genome assembly GCF_027956545.1 of Agrobacterium sp. ST15.16.024. Taxonomy (NCBI): domain Bacteria; kingdom Pseudomonadati; phylum Pseudomonadota; class Alphaproteobacteria; order Hyphomicrobiales; family Rhizobiaceae; genus Agrobacterium; species Agrobacterium sp. ST15.16.024. The sequence continues at coordinate 476,969 of NZ_JAQKGO010000002.1, read as the reverse complement.
CTCGCCACCGCGGAACAGGCGCTGTCCTTTGCCGTCATAGCCCATGCGGCGGGTTTTCAGCACGCCCTTGCCACCAAAAGCTGCCAGTGCGGCCTCCAGTTCTTCCTGGCTGTCGATGGCGCGAAAATCGGCCGTCGGAATGCCGCAACCGTTGAGGAAGCGCTTCTCGGTCAGCCTGTCCTGCGAGGCGTTGAGCGCCTGTGGCGGCGGATAGACGGGAACGGAGGCGGCGAGCGTTTCGGCTGCCGCCACAGGCACGTTCTCGAATTCATAGGTCACGACATCGCAGCGACGGGCGAGTTCCGCAAGGGCGCTTTCATCGTCATAATCCGCGACGATCTGGTCGTTGCAAACCTGGGCGGCCGGGCAATCAGCCTGCGGCTCCAGCACGATGGTGCGGTGGTTGAGGCGCGCGGCCGCCATTGCCAGCATGCGGCCAAGCTGCCCGCCGCCAATGATGCCGATGGTCAGATCATTCATCTTCGCCATCACTGGGCGCTGTCCATCGGATATTCGGCGACGGCTGCCGACTGGCGCGCGCGCCATGCATCCAGCCGGTCGGCCAGATCCTCGTCACTGAGCGCCAGAACCGCAGCCGCCAGAAGTGCGGCATTGATGGCGCCTGCCTTGCCGATGGCAAGTGTACCGACGGGAATGCCGGCCGGCATCTGCACGATGGAGTAGAGGCTGTCCTGTCCGGACATGGTCTTGGACTGTACCGGAACGCCGAAGACAGGCAGCGGCGTCATGGCGGCCGTCATGCCCGGCAGGTGGGCGGCGCCGCCAGCACCTGCGATGATGACCTTGAAGCCTTCGTCTTTGGCGCCATTGGCGAAATCATAAAGCCGGTCCGGCGTGCGGTGGGCGGAAATGATGCGCGCTTCATATTCGACATCAAGCGCATCAAGCGTATCGGCGGCGTTCTTCATAGTCTCCCAGTCCGACTGGCTGCCCATGATGATGGCGACGGGGGGTGTTTCTGCTGTCACGTGATTTCTCCGGATCAGGCGATGATATCGGGAATGACCTGATCTTCGATCTGGGTCATCTTGTCCTTGACGGCCAGCTTCTTCTTTTTCATGCGCTGTATCCGCAGCGCATCGCAGCTGGTCTGGATCATCGCGTTGATCGCCGCGTCATAGTCCTCATGCTCCTGGCGCAGCCGCGCCAGCGTGAGCCTGATGTCCGCCTGGTCCTGATCGGGCATCTTGTCATCCCCATTTTATGCCAGCCGGATAGCCTCCGGCGCGTATGTCATCGTTCACGAGCCTCTATCATCAAATCGCGGTAACGGGAAGTTATCCCTTGCGACCAAATTGCCCACTTATTGCCTTCATTTCGCCTTCGACAATATCGTTAATCCATGTCACATTGTCGTCGCAAACCTGAAACTCCAGCGATGGAGAGCTGGAGGTAGGTTTAAAAAAGGAAGGACGTGCCGCATGACCATTCAGGCTCATATTGCATCGCTCGAAAAGAAACACGGCGCTCTGGAGGAGCAGCTCGAAAGTATTCTTGCTTCCCCGTCTTCGGACGATACGGAGATTGCCGACCTCAAACGTCGTAAACTGCGCCTGAAGGATGAATTGCAGAGGCTCAGAGCCTCCACTAGGCATTGAATGGAATAAGCTACACCGCAGCCTTTGATGAAATGAAGGACTGACGGTTTGTTCTCTTTCGGCCCCGGCAGCACCTGTGGTGCAGTCGGGGCTTTTTATTGGCTGGCAGGCTAAAGCGGCAACCCGTCCCATAGCAGCTTCGATGCGGCGACAAGCGCCATCGTATACATGAGCGGATAAAACACGGATGGTTTCATGTATTTCACCACTTTGGCGCCAGCGAGTGTCGCCAGCATCGCCACGGGCAGCAGGCTTGCCGATGTCTTGAGGTTGGTGGCGTCAAGCGCGCCCAGCGCAAAATAGGGGATGAGCTTGATCGCATTCATGATGGCGAAGAAACGCACGCTCATGCCGGTATAGGTTTTGGGATCGAGTTTTAGCGGCAGGACGTAGATCTGGAAGGGCGGCCCGCCCGCGTGGGCGACGAAACTTGCATAACCCGACAGGCTGGACCAGAGCGTCGCGGCCGCCGGTCGTTGCGGTTTGGCCGGAATTGCCTGGCCCCTTCGGCTTTTGAAGCTCTCGTAAAAATAGCGCATGACGAAGAGGATGGTTACCGAGGCGACGACAAGGCGCATGGCGTCTGCCGATATGAGGCTGGAGGTGGCCCAACCGAGCGTGATGCCGGCGATTGCGCCCGGTAACATGATGAGGAGCGTTTGACGATGGTTATGGTGCCGCCACGCCCAAAGCGCCACGAGATCCATGACGATCAGGATCGGCAGGAAGATCGCCGCCGCCTGCACGGGCGGTATCGCCAGTGCCATAAGCGGCACGCCCATCAGTGCCAGCGCACCGCCCAGCCCACCCTTGGAAAGGCCGACAAGCACGACTGCGGGAATGGCGACGAGAAAAAAATGAAAATCGGTCAGCATGGATGGATGGTTGATCCTTTCGCCGGTCCGGTTTATCGGATTTATCATATCAAAACGAGTGCAGATCGCTCCGGAAGTGTCTTCTGCCTGAAATGGACGAACCGATGACCATAGTTGAAGACCGTTGCCGCCTTGTCCTGATCGTCCCGCAATCGGGCGATGCGCAAAAGCAGGCGGCAGATTTGGAAGACGCATTGCGGGGCGGCGATGTGGCCTCCGTCATCATTCCGCAATACGATCTGGATGACGCGTCTTTCCAGAAGTGGGCCGAACTCATTGTGCCGACCGTTCAGAAAGCGGGTGCTGCCGCTCTCATCGCCGGCGACAGCCGTGTCGCCAGCCGGGTGAAGGCGGACGGCCTGCATGTGGCTGGTAATGCCGAGGCGCTTGCCGAGGCCGTGGAAAACTTTACGCCGAAACTGATCGTCGGCGGCGGCAATGCGGACGACCGCCACAAGGCTCTGGAGATGGGTGAGGCCAACCCGGACTACGTCTTTTTTGGCAAGCTGGAAGGTGACATCAAGCCGGAGGCCCATCCCAAAAACCTGGCGCTTGGCGAGTGGTGGGCGTCGATGATCGAAATCCCGGCCATCGTCATGGGCGGCACGGATCCGTCCTCGGTGGTTGCCGTGGCTGAAACCGGCGTGGAATTTGTGGCGATGCGCAGCGGCGTTTTCGACAATGACGCCGGTGCCGCCCAGGCGGTTTCTGAAATCAACGCTTTGCTTGACGAAAAAGCGCCACGGTTTGGCGGTTGATACAGGCGATGTTCATGCGCTCGGTTCCTTTCTGCTTTTCCGTTTCGCTGCTGGCGCTTGCTTTTGGTGCACCGGCGGGCGTTGCCTTTGCTCAATCCGGGCCGCAAAGCGAGAGCAATGCGCTCTCCCGCCAGATGGAAGATGAGGCGCAGCCTTCCCGTCAGGGCAGGGTGCAATCCGAGGAGCAGAAGGATCTGCAGCCGTCGCAGGGCGTCAATGTCTATCAGCGCATGGGCGCAGACCTGCCGGCACTGCCGCCTGAGAAGGAATTCAAGGGCAGGATAGATGAGGCCTACGGGCATTTCCAGCGCGGCGAATATGTGCAGGCGCTCGACAAAGCGCTGAGCCGCGCGCAAAACGGCGATGCGTCCGCGCAGACGCTGGTGGCCGAAATGATGTCGCGCGGCCTCGGTATCGCCCGCGATGAGAAGACCTCGGCCTTCTGGTATCAGCAGGCGGCGCAGGGTGGCGATCCCGTCGCCATGTTCAAATTCGCCCTGATCCTGATGGAAGGCAAATTCGTTACCCGCGACAAGGTCAAGGCCGACGATTTCATGCGCCGGGCGGCGGAAGCCGGCAATGCGTCCGCCCAGTTCAACTGGGGGCAGATACTGGTTTCGGAAAATCCCGGCGCCAAGGGCCTGCTGATGGCCATGCCATTCTATGAAAAATCCGCCGAGCAGGGCATTGCCGACGCGCAATATGCGGTGTCGCAGATTTACTGGTCGGTCAAGGATGTGCCGGCAGACAAGAAGGCCAAGGCGCGGGACTGGCTGATGCGGGCCGCAAAGGCAGGATACGATACCGCGCAGGTCGATCTCGGCATCTGGCTGGTCAACGGTTTCGGTGGCGAGAGAAATCTGGAAGAGGGCTTCCGCTGGCTTTATGGCGCGGCGCAGCGTGGTAACGTCATTGCGCAGAACAAGGTGGCGCATCTTTACATTCAGGCGCTCGGCACCCGGCCAGATCCGGTGGAGGCGGCCAAATGGTATGTACTCTCCCGCCGTGCCGGTCTGAAGGATCCGGCTCTCGAGGATTTTTATCTTGGCATCACCGACGAGCAGCAGAGAAAGGGGATAGAGGCCGCAAATCGTTTCCGCCCGACGTGATGCAGGCCCGATCTTCCGGTGCCGGCTGGCCGGTGCGGGCTTTTTGCCTTGAATTTCCGCGCGTTTTGTGGTCTTGAACCGAAAACTTTCAATTCAAGAAAATAATGACGTGCCTGCCCGATGCGCTTTCGGGCGGTTCGCAAGCTTTCCAGGAAACAAATTCGATGGCCCGTTCAGCCCTTCTCAATGTCATGGTTCAGGCCGCCATCAAGGCGGGTAAGTCTTTGTCGCGTGACTTCGGTGAAGTGCAGAACCTTCAGGTTTCGGTCAAGGGACCGAGCGATTTCGTCTCGCAGGCGGACCTGAAAGCCGAAAAGATCGTGCGCGACGAGCTGATGAAAGCCCGCCCCACCTACGACTTTCTGGGCGAGGAAGGCGGCGAGGAAAAGGGCACGGATGGCGCGCATCGCTGGATCGTCGATCCGCTTGATGGCACCACCAACTTCCTGCACGGCATTCCGCATTTCGCCGTTTCCATCGCGCTCGAGCGCAATGGGGAAGTTGTCGCCGGCGTGATCTTCAATCCGGCCACCGACGAACTCTACACCGCCGAGCGTGGCGGCGGCGCGTTTCTCAATGATCGCCGCATTCGCGTTGCTGCGCGTAAAGCGCTGACCGATTGCGTCATCGGCTGCGGCGTTCCGCATCTTGGCCGCGGCAATCATGGCAAATTCCTCGTCGAGCTTCGCCACGTCATGGGCGAGGCCGCCGGCATCCGCCGCATGGGCGCTGCAGCACTCGATCTCGCCTATGTGGCAGCGGGCCGTCTGGATGGCTTCTGGGAAGCCGAGCTTTCTCCGTGGGATATGGCAGCAGGTCTGGTGCTGATTCGTGAGGCCGGCGGTTTCGCTTCCGACATCAAGGGCGGCACGGATATCTTCGGCAGCGGCACCGTTGCAGCCGGAAATGAATATATCCACAAGTCGCTTGTGGAAGTCGCCAACCGCCCGATACCGGGCCGCTGATCGATTTCGGCAGAAAACCTGCCGTTTAATGCAAGTTTCAGGCGCCCGGCGAACCCTTGCCGGGCGTTTTTGTTTTTCTGCGCACGGTCCGCTTCCGGTTTTGTAAAATGCCTGTGACGAAAGACCGGCTTTTCGCTTCAAATCGTCGCAATTTTCAAATAGCTTCCGCTAGATACGTGACCGAAGGGAATGCGAACGTTATGGCGGATTCGGAGTTACTTGATCTCGGCGTCGAGAAACCGGTGACCACGCGGCAATACAGCCACAAGCTGTCCAGCCCCACACCGTTTCTGTGGACGATGGTTCTGTTTCTGATCCTCGTCGGCTTCCTGGCGGCCATTCTTTACCGGCAGGCGCACACCGCCTTCATGACCAATCCCGGTCTCAACGGCTTCATTCTCGGCGTTTTGGCCATCGGCATCATTCTGGTGTTTACCCAGACCATGAGCCTGCGCTCTGAAGTGCGCTGGTTTAATGCCTTCCGCGCTGCCGGCAGCGTCGAAAAGGTCGGCCGTGCGCCCAAACTGCTTGCCCCCATGAGCACGCTGATCGGCAAGCGCGGCGAGGTTAGGCTTTCCACCGTCACGCAGCGGACCATCCTCGATTCCATAGGGACGCGTCTTGATGAATCGCGTGACACATCGCGTTATCTCGTCGGCCTTCTGGTGTTTCTCGGTCTGCTCGGCACCTTCTGGGGCCTGATCGGCACCATCGGCGCCATCAGCAATGTCATCCAGTCGCTTGATCCGAGCGCCGGCGACAGCAATGATATTCTAAGCTCGCTCAAAGCGGGTCTCACAGCACCGCTTGCCGGCATGGGAACGGCGTTTTCCTCATCGCTTCTCGGTCTTTCGGGTTCGCTGATCCTCGGTTTTCTCGATCTTCAGGCTGGCCGCGCCCAGAACCGCTTTTATACACAGCTTGAAAACTGGCTGTCTTCTGTCACGGATACGACGGTGGAGGGCCCAAGGGAATTCAAGGCTGAAGCCGGCGCCATGGTCAGCACCGAGCGTTCGCTTGCGGCCATGACCAGCCTTGCCGAAGGCATTCAGGGCCTCGTCAAGAATATGCGCAGCGAACAGCAGATGCTGCGCGACTGGATCGAGGCGCAACAGGAAGAATCGAAATCGCTTCGTCGCACGCTCGACCGGCTGTCGACGCGCATTGACAGCGAAACAAAATCCTCCGGACGCACCCGGCACGATAACGGGAGCGAGTAGCCATGGCGCTTGCGCGCAACCGCCGCCGCGACAGGGGTGTGGATTATTGGCCGGGTTTCGTCGATGCGCTGTCGACGCTGCTCATGGCCATCATGTTCCTGCTGACCGTCTTCGTGCTGGCGCAGTTTGTCCTGTCGCGGGAAATTACCGGCAAGGACGAGGTGCTGACGCGCCTCAACAGCCAGATTGCCGAATTGACCGAACTTCTGGCCATGGAAAAGGGCAACAAGCAGGATATTGAGGACGCGCTGGCAAGCCTGCAATCGACGCTCGCCTCGTCGGAAAATGAGCGTTCGCGCCTGCAGGCGCTTCTCGATGCGGGATCGGGCAGCAGTGCCAACGCCAATGCCCGGATCGGCAGCCTGACCGGCGAGCTGGATGACCAGAAGCAGGCCAACTCCCGTGCGTCTGCGCAGATCGAATTGCTCAACCAGCAGATTGCGGCGCTGAGGGCGCAGATCGCTTCAGTGGAAGCCGCCCTGCAGGCATCGGAAGCCAAGGACACCTCGTCTCAGGTCAAGATCGCCGATCTCGGCCGCCGCCTCAATCTCGCGCTGGCACAGCGGGTGCAGGAACTGAACCGCTATCGTTCGGATTTCTTCGGCCGGCTGCGCGAAATCCTCTCGGATCGCGAAAATATCCGCATCGTCGGCGACCGTTTCGTCTTCCAGTCCGAAGTGCTGTTTCCTTCCGGCGGAAATGACCTCAATCCAGCCGGGCAGGCGGAAATGGAGAAGCTGGCGGCCGCGCTTATCGATCTCGCCAAGGAAATCCCGGCCGAGATCAACTGGGTCCTGCGTGTGGATGGCCATACGGACAATGTTCAGCTTTCCGGTTCCGGTCGTTTCCGCGACAATTGGGAACTTTCCTCGGCGCGCGCCACCTCGGTGGTGAAATTCCTGATCTCCAGGGGCGTGCCGGCAAACCGGCTGGTTGCCGCTGGCTTTGGCGAGTTTCAGCCGATTGCCGAAGGCGATACGCCGGAAGCCCGCCAGCAGAACCGTCGTATCGAACTCAAGCTCACCGAACGCTAGTCCTACGGAGAACATATGACATTCTCAGATGAGCCTTATGCTGTAGCACAACTGGCAATGTCACAATTGAAGTCGGCCATCTATCTTTTGTTGAAAAGCGACAAGAGTGAGGGAATGAAGAATTCCGAGATCGGCCGTTCACTTGGAATCTACACGGGCCACGTAGAGCACGAAGGCCATATTTCACGTACTTTGCTGTCCATCATGGAGGCAGAGGGTGTGGTAGAGCAGAACAAAGAAACGAAGCTTTGGTCACTCAAGAAATTTTAGTCCGCACTGCTTTCAACATCTCCCACATGCGGCCATTGTGCGTTAATTTACAGTTTACGTTCGCGTAAAGGTAATTCCGTCATGTCTGGGAGGGGTTGATGGAGCGATATGATGTGATCATCGTCGGTGCGGGGCTTGCCGGGCTGGTGGCGGCGACTGAGGCGGTCGAACGAGGACTGAGCGTCTGTGTCGTGGATCAGGAAGGCGAGCAGAACCTTGGCGGACAGGCCTTCTGGTCGCTGGGTGGTCTGTTTTTTGTTGATAGCCCCGAGCAGCGTCGGATGCGGGTGCGCGACAATCTCGATCTCGCAAGGCAAGACTGGTTCGGTTCGGCCGGTTTCGACCGTCCCGAGGATCATTGGCCGCGCCGCTGGGCGGAAGCCTATCTGAATTTTGCGGCTGGCGAGAAGCGCGAATGGTTGCACCGGATGGGCATGCGCTGGTTTCCCGTGGTCGGCTGGGCTGAACGCGGCGGAGCGCTTGCCGATGGTCACGGCAACTCCGTTCCGCGGTTTCATGTCACTTGGGGAACCGGCCCTGGCGTGCTGGCGCCTTTTGTCAAAAAGGCGAAGGCCATGGCGGCAAATGGTCGGCTCACCTTTCGTTTCCGCCACCGCGTTGACCATCTGGATATGACCGATGGCCGGGTGACTGGCGTTTCCGGCGCGGTCCTTGCAACGGATCCGGTGTTGCGTGGGCAACGGAGCAGCCGCGAAGTTGAGGGTGATTTCACCCTTTCGGCCTCGGCGGTTATTGTCAGTTCCGGTGGCATTGGCGGTGATCAGGAGCTGGTAAGGCGTAACTGGCCGGTGGAGCGGCTGGGCAAGCCTCCGGCAGATATGGTCTGCGGCGTGCCGGCACATGTGGATGGCCGCATGATCGCGATCACCGAGGCGGCGGGCGGCGCCGTCATCAACCCAGATCGCATGTGGCATTACACGGAAGGTGTGAAGAACCACGACCCGATCTGGCCGGGTCACGGTATCCGCATCCTGCCCGGCCCCTCATCCTTCTGGTGCGATGCGGATGGAAACCGTCTTGCCGCCCCCGCCATGCCGGGCTTCGATACGCTCGGCACGCTAAAAATGCTGGGCGAGCGCGGCAGCGGTCATAGCTGGTTCATTCTGACCAAGGCGATCATCAAGAAGGAATTCGCGCTTTCCGGCTCCGAGCAAAATCCGGATCTGACGGGCAAGGATGTGCGGCTGCTGCTCAAACGGTTGGGCAAGGAGCCGCCGGGACCGGTGCGGGCTTTCATGGAGCGCGGTGAGGATTTCGCTGTCCGCGACACGCTGGAGGAGCTTGTGGCGGCGATGAACGCCATCAGCGGCGACGAGCGGCTGGATATCGATCATATCCGCCGGCAGATTGAAGCGCGTGACCGGGAAATCGTGAATGGTTTCAGCAAGGATGCGCAGGTGACCGCAATCCATGGCGCACGCCGTTATCTCGGCGACAAGCTGATGCGGACGGCGAAACCACACCGCTTGCTCGACCCGGCGATGGGGCCGTTGATCGCGGTGCGCCTGCATGTGCTGACGCGCAAAACGCTTGGTGGCCTGCATACCGACCTTGAGGCGCGGGTGCTGGATGCTGCCGGTGAGCCGGTGCCGGGACTTTATGCCGCCGGTGAAGTGGCCGGTTTTGGCGGCGGCGGCATGCATGGCTATAATGCGCTCGAAGGCACATTTCTTGGCGGCTGTCTGTTTTCAGGCCGCATTGCGGGGCGCAGCGTACTGGCTTAAACGGCTCAGGCCTGGGCGCGCAGCTCATCCGGGCTGGTCTGGAATTGCAGCCGGGCCAGTCGTGCATAAAGGCCATTCTGGCGAATGAGGCTCTGATGCGTGCCTTCCTCGATGATGCGGCCGCCATCCATCACCAGAATGCGGTCGGCTTTCAGCACGGTGGCCAGGCGGTGGGCGATGACGATGGTTGTGCGCGTGTTCATCAACTCATCGAGCGCCTTTTGCACCAGCGTTTCGCTTTCCGCATCGAGCGCCGAGGTCGCTTCGTCGAGAAGCAGGATCGGCGCGTCGCGTAAAATGGCGCGGGCAATGGCGATGCGCTGGCGCTGGCCGCCGGAAAGCGTCACGCCGCGCTCGCCCACCTGCGTGTCATAACCATCGGTGAGGCGTTCGATGAAACTGTCCGCCTGCGCGGCGACGGCGGCGGCGCGGACCTCTTCGCGGGTCGCCTCCGGCCGACCGAAGGCGATATTATCGTGAATGGAGGAGGCAAAGATCGCCACATCCTGCGGAACGATGGACAGGTGCGCGCGCAGATCGGTCAGGCTGACATCGCGAATATCAGCGCCATCGACCGTGATGCGGCCCTGTTGCGGATCGTAAAACCGCATCAGCAGCGAAAACACCGTGCTCTTGCCAGCACCGGATGGGCCGACAATAGCCACCGTCTCGCCGGCGCCGACCTTGAACGAAAGGCCGGAAAGGGTCGGGCGTCCCGCCGCCAGCGGATAGACAAAATCGACATTTTCGAATTCCGCCTCGCCTCGCGGCGGCTCAACCATGGCAACAGGCGCTGCGGGTTCGATCACGGGCGACCGCTCATTCAGCAGCTCGGAAAGCCGTTCGGCAGCGCCACCCGCCTGTGCCAGCTCACCCCAGACTTCCGAGAGCTGGCCAAGGCCGCTGGCGGCAATCACCGAATAAAGCACGAACTGGCCGAGTGTTCCTGCCGTCATGCCGCCGGAAAGGACGCTCTGCGCGCCATACCAGAGAATGCCGACAACGCTTCCGAAGACCAGCGCAATGGCGACGGCGGTGAGGATGGAGCGGGCGCCGATCGCTGCGCGTGCACCCTGATAAGCCGCTTCCACGGAGGCGCCGTAACGGGCATTCGCCAGCGCTTCGGCATTGAAGGACTGTACGGTGCGGCTTGCGGCAATCGTCTCGGACGCATAGGCGGCGGAATTGGCCAGCGTATCCTGCGTCGTGCGGGAGCGGGCACGAACAGACCGTCCGAAAGCGATCAGCGGAAAAACGATGAAGGGAATGGCGAGCAGCGCGAGGCCGGAAAGGCCGGGGCTGGTATAGATCATCATCACCACTGCGCCACAACACATGATGATGTTGCGCAGCGCCACCGAGGCCGATGAACCGAAAGCCGAGCGGATCTGCACCGTATCTGCGGTCAGCCGCGAGGTCAGTTCACCGGAGCGGTTACTATCGAAAAACTGTTGCGATAATGTAGTGAGGTGGGCAAAGACATCGCGGCGCAGATCAGCGACAACCCGCTCACCAATCGTCATGACATAATAATAACGCATGGCGCTGGCGAGCGCGAGCAGGACGGCAATCGCCAGAAGCACCGCGAAATAGCTGTTGATCATGCCGCCATCCGGCGTCTGGAAACCGTGGTCGATGATGCGGCGAACGGCAAGCGGCAGGGCCAGTGTGGTGGCGGAAGAAAGAACAAGCGCAAAAAGGGCCGCCGCCATCAGGCCGCGATAACGCCTGAGATAGGGGAACAGGCTGAGAAGCGGTTTCAGGCTTCTCTGTTTTGCCGCTTTCTGCTCTTCTATGTCTGCCACGTGCCTGATGCTCCTCGTTCCATGCCATTTTCGGCCTTTTAGGGAGAAGATTTCCGACGTGCGGTAAAATTTCTGCCCTGGCGGCCATCTCCTTTCACAAGGGTATGGCAGGCTCTTGTTATCTCGGCGACCTTCATGTATAGGCTCCGCATCGAATTGGGAAGCCATAGCCCATCTGGTCTATGGCTTCATTTATTGAAATGGCTCAATTGACGCAATTGCGGCAATGGACCGCACGTCACTTAACCAGGAAGATTGTCATGAAGGCTGATATCCATCCCGCTTACCACACGATCAAGGTGGTCATGACCGATGGCACCGAATACGAAACCCGCTCCACCTGGGGTTCGGAAGGCGCTGTCATGAACCTTGAAATCGACCCCAAGTCCCATCCGGCATGGACGGGCGGCAACCAGCAGCTTATGGACCGCGGTGGTCGTGTTTCCAAGTTCAACAAGCGTTTCGGCGGCCTCGGCCTCTGATCCACTTGCGGACGGATCGTTTAAAAAAGCCCGGTTTTGCCGGGCTTTTTTGTTGCCCTGTTTTGGTGGCGGCATTCACTCGACATAATACCAAAACAAAAAAGCAGGCCGATGAGCCTGCTTTTCAAATTGTCCGGATAAGGTCGTCTTTTCTCAGTTGATGGAGAAAGCCGTGCGCAGGAGATTGAGCTGCGCCTGCACGCTGTTTTCGTTGTCCGGCACCTTGGTGGCTTCGGACGGACGGTATATTTCGCGGTCGAGAAGGGCGATGCGGTTCTGGAGACGCAACGACCGTTCGATGAGGTCACGGAAAGATTCCGGCAGGTCGTTCCAGCCGGGCGCATTTCGGTCGACATTGAAGCTGTCGAGACGCACCTTGCTCTTTTCGCTCAGAACCTGGTCCCGCGTCATTTCGCCATTGTTGACGGCGCGCTGCAAAAGCAGCCAGGAGGCCATCTGCATCAGGCGAGTGGTGAGGCGCATCGATTCTGCTGCGTAAAGGACCGATGCCATGCGTGGCAGAACCTTCGAGGCAACGCGGCCGGCGCCATCGAGATAGCTTGCCGTTTCCTCAACCAAAGTCATGCCCTCAGTATAGAGGGTTTTGAACTGGTTGGAAGCAGCAGCGCGCCCCGCAAAGCTTATGGTATTTAAAACCTGTTCCGACATTTCTTTAAATCCCTGCTCACGCACCACACTGTCAGGCAACGAAGACTCGGATGTTTTGTTCCGGCCTTTTAGTGTTTTCAGGATGGTATCTTTACCCGAAATGCGCAAGGCAATTATTAAAGAAGGGTTAATACCCACAGTTTTACCGAAAACGGTGCGCGGTAAAAAAAGAGCCGCGAAAGCGGCTCTCAAGGTAAAACAGGGAGAAAAATCAGACCAATTCGCCGTATGGAGAAGATGCCTGAGGTCCAGAAGAACTGGACATGTATAGTAATCTCTCAGAAAGCTTAATTTTTGGTTAATGGTAAACGAAAGACTGCGCCAGAATATTCATTCCCGTTTACCATCAACGCTGCAGCTTGCTGCCGAAGAGCGTTGCCTGCGGGTTTTTCTTGAATTTCTGTCAGGATCGGAAGAGGTTTTCCGCCGCCAGTCGGCCGGCGGATTTTCGGGTCCTCTCCTCCTCCAGCCGGGTGATTTCGGCCTGCAGAAGATCGATACGGCTACTCAGCTCATCGACTGAAAGAAGGCTGAGATCGCTGCCGATCTCATGCGCCACGGGTTTTTGCGGGCGGTCATCGTCAAAGAGGCTCATATGCCTGCTCCTTTTTCCACATAGTCGCCATCGTCTTCGGAATATTGCGGCGCGCGCGGGTCAAGCGCAATACTTTCCGGCGTAACAAGCGGTGAAGGTGTGGTTGGCATCATCGTCGAGAAATTGTCTTTCTCGTCGGTTGAAAGGGCGGCGCGCTGACGGCTTCTGATGATGGCATATGCTGTGATCAGCACGTGGGCCACGGCCGTGACCAGAAACAGGGCATAGGGACCGGAATAGGTCATGACCGCGCCGCCGAGTGTCGGGCCGATAATGGTGCCGATACCGTAAAGCAGCAGCAACCCGCCGGAGACCTTCACGAAGTCTTCCGAGGCGGCATAGTCGTTGGCGTGGGCCACGGCAATGGGATAGAGCGCGTTGGCAGCGGCACCATAAACGGCGATCATGGCAATCAGTACATAGACATCATGTGGTTGTACCGCCGCGACGGCAAGGCCCGCGACCGCGCCGAGCCCGGCCAACCCGGCCAGTACGTAACGGCGATCTATCCGGTCCGAGAGGCGACCCGCCGGAAACTGCGCCAGCGCGCCAACGAAAATGGTGACGGAGACCATGATGGCGATCATGGTCGGGTCAAGACCGGCCCGTGCGCCGAAAACAGCGCCAAGTGTACCATAAGCGCCGTTGGCGATGCCGATCATCAAAATGCCGACGAAAGAGACCGGTGAATTGCGGTAGAGCGCCGGTAAATCCAGACTGACCTTCTGCAAGGGTTGGGGGCTCGCCGCCTTGGAAAGCGTGGCTGGCAGAATGGCGATGCAATAGATGATGCCGCAGATCATGAACAGCGAGGTATTGCTGATGTCGCCCATCGGCACGATCATCTGCCCCGCCACGACGCCGAGCAGCGTTATGGCGATATAGAGCGAAAAGATCATGCCGCGGCTCTCATTGGTGGCGCGCTCGTTAAGCCAGCTTTCGATGATCATCGAGGTGCCGGCGGTGCAGAAGCCGGTAAGTGCGCGCAGGGCAATCCACCAGACATCATCGACGATCAGGCCGGTCATCAGCACCGTCAGGCAGATCAGCGCGACGAAGGAGCCGAAGGCCCTCACATGGCCTGCACGGCGAACGATGGCGGGCGCCACGAAGCAGCCGATGACGAAGCCGGCCGCCCAGGAGGTGCCGAGAAAGCCCAGGATTTCATTGGAGTAACCTTCCGCCGAACCGCGAACCGGCAGCACGAGGCCCTGAAGGCCGTTCCCGAGAAAAAGAAACAGAGTGCTGGATAAAAGAGCGAATACGGGTAGAAGATTTCTGCTCATGAAGACACTCTCATGCGTTCGGACGGACGGTCGGACAGGCCATAGAACGGGATTACCCGAATGAGTTGCACTCTTCTGGTGAACGGTAAAAATGTCCAGCCTGTGACGATGCAGAAATAAAGAAAAGGCTCAATAAATGACAAAGGCGATCGGGCTTTTTTTACTGCTGGCGATGGTGGTCCAGATCATCCGGCCTTTGGGTCTGCCGGGCCTTAAGAAAAGAGGCGATTGCTGGAAGATAGCGGTGGCCGCCTTTGTCATCTGGTCGGCGACGCTTCTGCTGCGCCCGTAAAGAAAAAGCCGCCCAGCGGGGCGGCTTTGATTGTTCTGACTGCCTGTCGAATGGCCTTATGCGGCCTTTTCGAGTTCCAGTTTCCAGTTGCCCTTGGCGGCAAGGCTGTTCATGGCGGCGCGGTGCGTGAAGGCGCGCTGGCCGGCAGCGACATTCTCCTGTTTGCCGCCCCAAGTCTTGAGTGCGGTGTCCTGGAGCGCGCGGCCATACGAATAGGTCAGCGACCAGGGCAGGTCGTAACCGGAATTCATGGCGGAGAGATGCGCGGTCGCTTCTTCGGAGGACTGGCCGCCGGAAAGGAAGGCGATGCCCGGGACGGCGGAAGGCACGGTGGCCTTCAGAACCTTGACGGTCTTTTCCGCCACTTCCTCGACCGAAGCCTTGCGGGCCTTCTTGCCGTCGATGATCATGTTCGGCTTGAGGATCATGCCTTCAAGGTTGACGCGGGCGTCGAACAGATCCGCGAACACGGTCTGGAGGACCCATTGCGTGACTTCCGCACAGCGATCGATGTCGTGCGTGCCGGGTTCGCCGTCCATCAGCACTTCAGGCTCCACGATCGGGACGATCTCCGCCTGCTGGCAGAGAGCGGCGTAACGGGCGAGCGACTGGGAGTTAGCCTTGATCGAACCCCAGCTCGGACGCTGCTCACCGATGGTGATGACGCCACGCCACTTGGCGAAACGGGCGCCGGCCTCATGGTACTTGCGCAGACGCTCGTAAAGACCGTCGAGGCCTTCGGTGATGAATTCATGCGGGTGGAAGGCCATCGGCTTTGCACCGATATCCACCTTGATGCCCGGCAGGCTGCCGGCGGCCTTGATGATGTCAACGAAAGGCGTGCCATCGGCAGCCTTCTGGAACAGGGTTTCTTCGTAAAGGATGACGCCTGAGATGTATTTCTTCATGGCGTCGTCGGAGCGGAACAGCATCTCGCGATAGTCGCGGCGGGCGGTCTCGGTGGACTCCAGATTAATGCTGTCGAAACGCTTTTTGATCGTTCCTGTGGATTCGTCGGCGGCGAGCAGGCCCTTGCCGTCGGCGACCATTTTGATTGCAATGTCTTCGAGACGTTCGGTCATTTGCTATTCTCCCAAGGCACAATAAATTCCCGATAACAGAAGTTCCAGGGCAGGGAAATGGCACGCTAACTCATTGAAACGATTGAAATGATTTCAATCGTTTGAAACTTTTCCTCCCATGTGCACTTACCAAAAAACAAGGCCGGGCAAGCAGGGCTTGTCCGGCCTCGTGTCAGGCAAGTGAAATGAGTTTACTTGGCAGCGGTCAGGATGGCAACGCCCGGCAATTCCTTGCCTTCCATCCATTCGAGGAAGGCGCCGCCTGCCGTCGAGATATAGGTGAAATCGTCGGAAACACCGGCATGGTTGAGTGCCGCGACTGTATCGCCGCCACCGGCGACGGAAACGAGTTTGCCCGATTTCGTGCATTCGGCGGCGTGTTTTGCCGCTGCAACGGTCGCCGCATCGAAAGGCTCGATTTCAAAGGCGCCGAGCGGGCCATTCCAGACGAGTGTTTCCGCGCGGGAAATCCAGGCCTTGATGCTTTCAACCGATTTTGGCCCGACATCGAGAACCATGGCGTCAGCGGGGATGGCGTTGATATCGACCGTTTCATTGGCCGCACCGGCCTTGAACTCGCGGGCCACCACGCCATCTTCCGGCAGGACGATCGCGCAGCCGGATGTCGCGGCCTCGATCATGATCTGTTTTGCGGTTTCCGCCAGATCGTGTTCGCACAGCGATTTACCGACCTGCGCACCGCGGGCGGCAAGGAAGGTGTTGGCCATGCCACCGCCGATGACGAGCGCATCGACCTTCTTGACGAGGTTCATCAGGAGATCGATCTTGCTCGACACCTTGGCGCCGCCGACGATGGCGACCACCGGACGGACCGGCTGGCCAAGGCCCTTTTCCAGCGCCTCAAGCTCGGCCTGCATCGTGCGGCCGGCATAGGCGGGCAGGTGGCGCGCCAGGCCCTCGGTGGAGGCATGGGCGCGGTGAGCGGCGGAGAAGGCGTCGTTCACATAGATATCGCCATTGGCGGCCAGTGCCTCGACGAATGCCGGATCGTTCTTTTCTTCGCCCTTGTGGAAGCGGGTGTTTTCCAGAAGCAGGATATCGCCATCGTTCATCTTCGCGACCGCGTCCGCTGCCGGCGCGCCAATGCAATCGGTCGCGAAGGAAACGGCGTGATCCAGCACTTCCTCGACGGTGGGGACGATCTGCGACAGCGACATGTCGGCCACCGGTTCGCCCTTCGGCCGGCCGAAATGGGCAAGCAGGATGACTTTCGCGCCCTTGCCGGACAGTTCCAGAATGGTCGGTGCAACCCGCTCGATACGGGTCGCATCCGTTACTTTGCCATCCGCAACCGGCACGTTGAGATCAACGCGGACGAGAACGCGCTTTCCGGCAATGTCGTTAAGGTCGTCGATGGTCTTGAAAGCGGGCATGGGTCGATCCTGATTTGTTGCGAGTTCGGCACGGACCATACTATGCCTGATTGCCGACGCAAGCCGGTTAGCCCTCATTTTCTCTCACGACGTTCGAAGGTGCGGCAGTGTCTTCGATGGCGTTGCCGGAGCGCGATTGACGCCGTTGCGCCAGGTGGTCGCGCACCCGGCGGATGATCTCGCCGAAGCTGATGAAGATCGGCAGGCTGGTTGCCGGCTCGACTGGTTCCAGTGAGATACCGATGCCGGTGATGGCCTCATGTTCGTCCAGCGTCCGGACGATGAGGACAATGGAGCCGAGGCGGACGCGGTCGGCATAATCGGCTTTTCCGGAAAGGCGCGCCTCGATCAATTCCGCAATGCTCATCGCCTGTTCGGCCTGAGAAATCAGGCCGGGACCATAGGCCGCATCCAGCTCCTTGGCCGGTCGGGCGGGGGAGATAAGGAAGGTGCCGAAGAAATCGGCATCGTCATCGGCAACCGGCAGGGCGCTGGCGAACAGCCGGTCGATCAGCCGCGAGTAACCGGGTGCAATGAAAAGATAGACGAGGTCGTTTTCCCGCAGCCGGCCGGCATATTGGTAACGGATCGACTTGCCGTCGCGCACCACCAGCGAAGGCATCGCCCAGCGTGGAATGCGCTCGCCCTGCATGATGGCGCTGCCCTTGGCGACACGGTAGGAGATCAGTTCGTGATTGGCGGTGCCGGGAAGGTCGACTTCCAGCTTGTCGACGTCGCCCATGCGCGGCGGCACGATTAGCCCGAGCCTTGTCGCCACCGGCTTGATCGTCCAGCCCTGCACCAGGAGCGATACCAGAACGATGATGAAGGCGGCGTTGAAATAGATCTGCGCATCATCCAGCCCGCCAAGAATGGGCATGATGGCAAGCAGGATGGAAACCGCGCCACGCAGGCCGACCCATGCCACGAAGGATGTTTCCTGCTGGGTATAGCTGAAGGGCATGAGGCTGAGCCACACCGCGAGCGGGCGGGCGACGAAGATCAGGAAAAGTGCCAGCAGCACGGCCGGGATGGCGATTGCCGGAAATTGCGACGGCGTGGCGAGAAGGCCGAGCATCAGGAACATGATGATCTGCGCAAGCCAGGTCAGCCCTTCATGGAAACGCCGTATGGTCTCCTTGGCGAAAATCCTGCGGTTGCCGGCAACGATACCCGCCACGTAGACGGCGAGAAAGCCGCTGCCGCCGATTGCCCCGGTGAAGGAAAAGACCAGCAGCGCCAGCGCCAGCACGAAGATTGGTGCCAACCCGCGGTCGGCTGCGAAGCGATTGACCACCGTAGCTATCATGAGGCCGCCGAGCAGGCCGAAAATCACCCCAAGGCCCATTTCTTCGATGAACAGTAGCAGGAAACCGCTGTCTATGCCTGCCAGCCCCTGACCCTTGGCAATGATTTCGACCAGAGCGACGGTCAGAAATATGGCCATGGGATCGTTGGTGCCGGACTCCACTTCCAGCGTTGAGCGCACCTGATCGCGGATGTGAATGCCACCGATGCGCAGCAGGAAGAATACGGCCGCCGCATCCGTGGAGGCGACGATGGCGCCGAGCAACAGTCCCTCCAGCCAGGAAAGCCCGAGCAGCAGTGCGGCCGCTCCGGCGAAAAACACGGAAGTAAGGATGACGCCGACTGTGGCGAGTGCGACGGCGGGTGCTGCCGAAAGCCGGAAGGATTGTATCGACGTGCCAAAACCGGAATCGAAAAGGATGACGGCAAGCACAAGCGAGCCGAGCATATAGGCGAGCGGATTGTTGGTGAATTCGATGCCGAGGCCATCCACGCCCGCGGCAAGGCCGATCATCAGAAAGAGCAGCAGCAGCGGCGCGCCGAACCGGAAGGCGATGAGGCTGGAAAAGGCTGCGACGAGAACCAGAACAGTTGCCACCAGCAACAGAAGATAAAATGATTCCACGTCCACCGCCTCATTCAAACCGCGTTGGCCGCCGCAATGAATGCTCTGCGCGTCTGCAGCCAATGCGCCACGGGTTGCGGTCTGTCAGCGCTTCAGTCGATGGCGTTGAAAGGCGACGCAAGGCGGGGTGTATCGAATGATACGGCAGGGCCGAAGTGCATTGCGCACGACCGTTGTCCCTGTGTTTCTTGTCGGTCTCAAAATGGACCAGACAAAGGCAGGAAATGGGAATTTTTTCGGCGAGCGAGCGAAGGTGCGCCGCTTGAAGCAACGTCTGTTCTGCGTCGGGAGCTTTTGCTTGGGATGAATAGGCAGATTGCCGAAATAGATTCGTCAGCCGTGTTTTCACGTAACATAGCGATAATCCAGCTGCGCTAGTTGTCACCTCCGAATTGCTTTTCATCATTACCGGAGCGATCGGATGAAACGAATATCCATCATTATATTAGTGGCGGCAGGCTCGATTATTTCGGGTTGCTCCAGCACTGAGCAGACAGCTGAAAACATGGCCGCCCAACGCGAACGCTGTCGGGTATTTGGTTACCCTGAAGGTTCGCGTGATTTTGCAGACTGCATGATGAAGCTTTCGATGCAGCAAAGCGAACTGCGGCAGCAGACTTTCGATACGATCTGGAGCAATGCCGGCGACCGTGGCCCGGTCATCATCAACAATAAAAGATGACGGATGCGATTGTCTCATCCGTCGTATTGGGGAACGGCCAGTTTTTCGGCCGGCGACCGTTTTCGATCCGAAGCGTCCCCGCCTTGCTTCAGGATCGGCGCCGGCGGGATCCCTCAATCCCGCCGGCTTTTTTTCGGCAAACAAAAACCGGGAGGATTGCTCCTGCCGGTCTTTTGATGGAGCGATTTATGCTCAGATGGTCTTCGCGAAGGCGACGGCCGTGTCCGACATGCGGTTGGAGAAGCCCCACTCATTGTCGTACCAGGACAGAACGCGCACGAACCGGCCTTCCATGACCTTGGTCTGGTCGATCGCGAAGATCGACGAATGGCTGTCATGGTTGAAGTCGCGGGAAACCAGCGGCTCTTCGGTATAGCCGAGAATGCCCTTCAGCTTGCCGTTGGAAGCGGACTTGATCGCTTCGTTGACTTCTTCAACCGTCGTGTCGCGCTTGGCGATGAACTTGAAGTCGACAACCGAAACGTTCGGGGTCGGAACGCGGATGGACGTGCCGTCCAGCTTGCCCTTGAGGTGCGGCAGAACGAGGCCAACGGCCTTGGCTGCACCGGTCGAGGTCGGGATCATGGACAGGGCTGCGGCGCGGGCGCGGTACAGATCCTTGTGCATGGTGTCCAGCGTCGGCTGGTCGCCCGTGTAGGAGTGGATCGTGGTCATGAAACCATGGTCGATGCCAACGACGTCATCGAGAACCTTCACAACCGGCACGAGGCAGTTGGTGGTGCAGGATGCGTTGGAAATGACCAGATGGTCCTTGGTCAGCTGGTCGTCATTGACGCCGAAAACGACGGTGAGATCAGCGCCATCAGCCGGAGCAGACACGATGACGCGCTTTGCGCCGGCGGTCAGGTGGGCAGCCGCCTTGTCGCGGGCGGTGAAGATGCCCGTGCATTCGAGCGCGATATCGACGCCCAGTTCCTTGTGCGGCAGCGTTGCCGGATCACGAACGGCCGTTACCTTGATCGGCTTGCCGCCACCAACGATGATGGTGTCGCCTTCGACCTTCACGTCAGCCGGGAACTTGCCGTGGATCGAATCGTAGCGCAGCAGGTGCGCGTTGGTTTCAACCGGGCCGAGGTCGTTGATGGCAACGACTTCGATATCGGTGCGGCCGGATTCGACGATGGCGCGCAGAACATTGCGGCCGATGCGGCCGAAGCCGTTAATGGCAACTTTTACAGTCATTTACAGTCTCCCGATCAAGATATGGGCTTGGTCTTTGCTTGAATGGTGAGGGCTTGGGGCCCTCACGCGAGTTTTGCCTCGACTGCGGCGACAACGGCTTCCGCCGTGATGCCGAAGTGCTTGAAGAGATCCTTCGCCGGTGCGGACGCACCGAAGGAATGCATGCCAACGAAAGCGCCGTCGGAGCCGATGAAATAATCCCAGCCCTGGCGGATGGCGGCTTCCACCGCGATCTTCACCGGCGCCTTGCCGATGATGGCATTGCGATAGGTTTCCGGCTGTTCCTTGAAGAGTTCGAAGCAGGGAACGGAGACGACGCGGGCCGAAATGCCGTTGTCCTTCAGCGTTGCAGCGGCTTTCAGCGCTACTTCGACTTCCGAACCGGAGGCGAAGATCGAAACCTTCGCGTCGCTTGCCGATACGAGCTCGTAAGCGCCATAAGCGGAGAGGTTCTTTTCTTCATATTCCTTGCGCGAAGGCGCGAGATTCTGGCGGGTAAGCGCCAGAGCAGACGGACGATGCTTCTGCTCTAGAGCCAGCTGCCAGCATTCCGCCGTCTCGGTTTCATCCGCCGGGCGGAAGACGAGAAGGTTAGGAATGGCGCGAAGGGCGGCGATCTGCTCGACCGGCTGGTGGGTCGGGCCGTCTTCGCCGACGCCGATGGAATCATGCGTCAGAACGTGGACGACGCGGATGCCCATGAGCGCAGCAAGACGGATCGACGGACGGCAATAGTCGGAGAAGATCAGGAAGCCGCCGGCATAGGGGATGAGACCGCCATGCAGGGCGATACCGTTCATCGCCGCTGCCATGCCGTGCTCGCGGATACCGTAATGCAGGTAACGGCCGGAGAAGTCGCTCGGCGTGATGGACTTCATCTGGCTGGTCTTGGTGTTGTTGGACGGCGTCAGGTCAGCCGAACCGCCGACCATTTCCGGCAGGATGCCGTTGATGACTTCGAGCGCGTCTTCCGAGGCCTTGCGAGTGGCAACCGTCGGGTTGTTTTCGATGATCTTCTTCTTGAAGGCATCGATGGAGCTGTCGAAATTGCCGGGCAGGTCGCCGGCGAAACGACGCTTGAATTCGGCCTTCTTGCCGGCTTCCGCGGCTTCGAGGCGGGCTTCCCAGTCCTGACGGGTCTTGGTGGAGCGCAGGCCGGCGAGGCGCCATGCATCGAGCACGTCTTCCGGAATGACGAAAGCTTCGGCTTCCCAGTTGAGGCTCTTGCGCGCAGCGGCGATTTCTTCGGCGCCGAGCGGGTTGCCGTGCACCTTGTGGGTGCCCTGCTTGTTGGGCGCGCCAAAACCGATCACGGTCTTGCAGGCGATGAAGGTTGGGCGGTCGGATTTCTGCGCCGCTTCGATGGCGGCAGCAATCGCGTCCGGATCATGACCATCAACGCGGATGGTGTTCCAGTGAACGGCCTGGAAGCGGGCAATCTGGTCGGTGCTGTCGGAAAGGCCAACTTCACCGTCGATGGTGATGTTGTTGTCATCCCAGAACAGAACGAGCTTGTTGAGCTTCAGGTGGCCGGCAAGCGCGATGGCTTCGTGGCTGATGCCTTCCATGAGGCAGCCGTCGCCGCACAGCACATAGGTGAAGTGGCTCTGCAGGTCGGAACCGAATTCCTCTTCCAGCTTGCGCTCAGCGATCGCCATGCCGACGGCGTTGGCGATGCCCTGGCCGAGCGGGCCGGTGGTGGTTTCGATGCCGGTCGCATGGCCATATTCGGGGTGGCCGGCGGTCTTGGAACCGAACTGACGGAAGCGCTTGATCTCGTCGATCGTCATGTCCTCGTAGCCCGTCAAATAGAGCAGCGAGTAAAGAAGCATCGAACCATGGCCCGCCGACAGCACGAAGCGGTCACGATCCGCCCAAAGCGGCGCCTTGGGATCGAATTTCAGGTAACGGGTGAAGAGAACGGTGGCGACATCAGCTGCGCCCATCGGCAGACCGGGATGGCCTGAATTGGCCTTCTCCACTGCATCCATGGCAAGAAAGCGGATCGCATTTGCCATCCGGTTGTGTTTGTCGCGAGAAATCATGGCTTTTCCGTCTGTTTCCGGGTGAAAGGAGATAGTTTTACGCAACTATCCAAAAAGCGGGTTGATCCATAGCAGGTGAGGCCGGCAAGTCAATAAATCCACGGGCGTTTGCGGTTCGCTGCGGGAGAAAAAATCGTTTAGAAAACCGGGTGTCCTGACAAAATTCGTGCGATATGGGCCGACATCCCTTCGTTCATCCACAGAGCAAAACGCCTCAATGCACTGGTTTGATTGACGGGATGATAAATCGGGTAATAACCTCGTGATTGTTGAAAAGGCCTGAAACCGGACGATTCGCCCGGTGGCGTGCGAGTTGGAAAAAACGATGTCGGCTGAGAAGACCGTACAATCTGCGCTGACGGAGCTGAATGCTGCCATCACAAATCTCGAAAATGCCATCGATATGCGTATCGAGCGGCAAAGGGAGACGGGCGAGATCGATAATGAGGTCAAACGGGTCCATGTCGACCGCGCCAGACTGGCGCAGGAGCTGGACCAGGCCGAGTTTCGCGCCAACCGTCTTGAAGAAGTCAACCGCGAGGTTTCCCGCCGTCTGGTGACGGCGATGGAAACGATCCGCGCGGTGCTGGATCGATAGGAGCGGTTTCATGGCGCAAGTCACTGTTATGATCGACGGCAAGGCCTATCGCATGGCGTGCGAGGCGGGGCAGGAAGATCACCTGACCGACCTTGCCACGCGCTTTGATCGTTATGTCGGGCACCTCAAGAGCCAGTTCGGTGAAATCGGCGATCTCAGGCTCACCGTCATGGCCGGCATCATGGTGATGGACGAGCTTTCCGAAATCAACCGCAAGCTCGAGAAGCTGGAAGGCGAAGTCACCTCCCTGTCCCGCAACCGCGACGGCATGGCCGAGCACAAGGCGAAATCGGACGAGATGGTGGCGCTTGCCATCGGCGATCTGGCCGATCGCCTCAACGGAATAACCGACAAACTGCTGGCCCGGCCGAAGCCCGCGGCGCATTGATTGGCTGAAGAGTTCTGAGGCGGCAAAATTTCGCACCGCCCCTCTGGCGGTTTTCCCCGATCCGTCCTATATCTTGGATGCGTTCTGCGCTTCCCGACAGGAACCACAATCCCTGGGGCCATACTCGATCCAAAGGGAGCTGTCCCTGGCCAGTCCCGTGGGGCTGGACACACGGTGCCCACCTACTTTTGTAGGCACCCAGGATCGTAAATCTCCATCGGTCGCCGTGGATCGCGCTTGAAGTTTCGGGTCAACCCCGGTTCTTCACCTGATTATTTTATCGTCGACAGTTATTTTTAACTACTGCCGGGAACGGC
Source organism: Agrobacterium sp. ST15.16.024 (assembly GCF_027956545.1). Classification (NCBI taxonomy): domain Bacteria; kingdom Pseudomonadati; phylum Pseudomonadota; class Alphaproteobacteria; order Hyphomicrobiales; family Rhizobiaceae; genus Agrobacterium; species Agrobacterium sp. ST15.16.024. The sequence goes on along the minus strand of NZ_JAQKGO010000002.1, from coordinate 452,603 downwards.
TTTTTTATAGTGCCGTCATTGCAATGGCGGAACAATTCCCTATTATCCGGATTGGTATGTCTGTCATGCCCTTTTATAAAAAGGGCGCTGCGGCCAAAACCGCGACGTGCCGTTCAACAGCCCAAAGAGCTAAACTTGTTTACTGAAATTATGATCGTGGTCCTGCTCACCGTATTGAACGGTGTGCTTGCCATGTCCGAGCTTGCCGTTGTCTCCTCCAGACCGGCGAGGCTCAAGGTGCTTGCCGCGCAAGGCAGCAGAGGCGCCACGATGGCGCTCGGCCTTTCCGAAAATCCCGGACGCTTCCTTTCCACGGTGCAGATCGGCATCACGCTGGTCGGCGTTCTGTCCGGTGCGTTTTCCGGCGCCACACTCGGCGCCCGGTTCACCGCATGGCTTCTGGAACAGGGCGTTCCCGATCGTGCCGCCGATGCGATCGGTGTCGGTTCGGTGGTTGTCGCCATTACCTATCTGTCGCTGATCGTCGGCGAGCTGGTGCCCAAGCAGATCGCGCTGCGCGATCCCGAAAAGGTTGCCGCCCGCGTCGCGCCAACCATGGTGATGCTGTCGCGGGTCGGCGCGCCGCTGGTATGGCTGCTCGACAAGTCGGGCAAGGCCGTTCTTGCCCTTCTTGGCCATAGCGGCGAGTCCAACGCCTCGGTGACCGACGACGAAATCCGCACGGTTCTGGCCGAGGCCCATAGCGCCGGCGTGATCGAAACCGAGGAATCGGCGATGATCACCAGCGTCATGCGTCTTGCCGACCGCAATGCGCGTGGCCTGATGACGCCGCGCCGTGACGTGGAAGTGGTCGATATCGAAGACAGCGCGGAAGAAATCCGCGAGCAGCTTCGGGGCACCCAGCGTTCGCGCCTGCCGGTGCGCAACGGCGCTTCCGATGAAATTCTCGGCGTGCTTTTCGCCAAGGACGCCTTTGATGCGCTGGCCTCCGGCAAGGAGCTGGATGTGCGCGAGCTCCTGCGCGAAGTTCCTGTCGTCTCGGACCTGACGAGCGCGGTGGATGTCATCCAGTCATTGCGCCGTTCGACCGTGCATATGGTTCTGGTCTATGACGAATACGGCCATTTCGAAGGTATCGTCAGTTCCGGCGACGTTCTGGAGGCCATCACCGGCGCGTTCCAGGAAGATAACGACGAGGAGCCGGCAATGGTCGAGCGCGAGGACGGATCGTTCCTTGTCGCCGGCTGGATGCCGGCCGATGAATTCGCTTACCGCATGGGGTTCCAGATCGACGAGGACGCCGAGTTCGAGACCGTTGCCGGTCTGGTGCTGGATGAGTTCCGTCGTCTGCCGGAACTGGGCGAGCACATTACCCGCAACGGCTGGCGTTTCGAAGTCATCGACCTCGACGGCCATCGTATCGACAAGGTGCTTGTGAGCCGGGCCGCCTGATGTCTGGCGACATTGCCGAAAAAGCAAGACTGCGCGGCGAAAGGCTTGCCGCGCGCGATGCGCTGACGCAGGCCGAGCGGCAGGAAAAGAGCCAGACGCTGACCGCCCTGGGTGCCTCCGCCATCTCCTTTGCGCCGGGCGCGATCATTTCCGGTTTCATGCCGATCCGTTCCGAGGCCGATATCCGGCCGCTGATGGAGGCGCTGCGGGCAAGGGGAGGGCGTCTTGTGCTTCCCGTCGTACTGGACCGCGAAACCATCGTTTTCCGCGCCTTCGACGCGGATACCACACTGGTGAAGACCGGCTTCGGCACGACCGGCCCGGGGGAGGATGCGGCGATTCTCGATCCGGATATTCTGCTCGTGCCGCTGTCTGTTTTCGACGGGCAGGGTCAGCGTATCGGTTATGGCGCGGGCCACTATGACCGCGCTATTGCACGATTGCATGGCAAGGGCCGGAGCCCCGTTCTCATCGGTGTCGCCTTTGATTGTCAGGAAGTATCGTCGGTGCCGGCGGAGCCGCATGACGTGCCGCTTGATGCAATTCTGACGGAGAGCGGCCTGCGCTGGTTTTCCGAACGGCGGTCGATGCCTGATCAGGGGCAAAAGGCGCTTTAGCACTTTTTAAAATACGGATTACCCGCTAGAGGGACGCAATCCAAAGAACATACGCAAAACGGGGCGGTGAATGAGACTTCTTTTTCTCGGTGATATGGTGGGCAAGACCGGACGCACGGCGGTCTGGGACAGGTTGCCGGGACTGATTTCCGATCTGAAGCTCGATTTCGTCATCGTCAATGGTGAAAACGCCGCCGGCGGTTTCGGCATCACCGAGGATATCTATCTCGAGACCATCAATGCCGGCGCCGATGTGGTAACGACAGGCAACCATGTCTGGGACCAGAAGGAGGCGGTTTCCTTCTGCGAGCGCCATGACCAGTTCCTGCGGCCCGCCAATTATCCCGATGGTACGCCTGGCAAGGGCTCAGGCATTTTTTACGCCCGTAACGGCGCACGTATCCTCGTCGCCAACATTATGGGCCGGGTGTTCATGCATCCGGAACTTGATGACCCCTTCAAGTCGGCCGAGGCTATTCTTGCCGCCTGCCCGCTGAAAGAGCAGGCTGACGCCATCATTTTCGATTTTCATGCCGAGGCGACCAGCGAAAAACAGTGCTTTGGCCATTTCGTTGACGGCCGCGCAAGTTTCGTCGTTGGCACCCATACGCATGTTCCGACGGCGGATGCGCAAATCCTCAATGGCGGCACCGCCTATATGTCGGATGCCGGCATGTGTGGTGATTATGACAGCTCGCTCGGCATGGAGAAGGAAGAGCCGATCAACCGCTTCATCTCCAAGATGCCGAAGGGGCGCTTCGAGGCGGCAAGCGGGCCTGCGACCATCTGCGGCGTCGGTGTCGAGATTTCCGACCGCACCGGACTGGCTGAAAAGATTGCGCCGCTGCGCATCGGACCGCGGCTTGCCGAAACCCTTCCGTCTTTCTGGGTCTAACCTTCCTTCGGCGAGAATGCTCACAATGACGAGATTGTGAGCATTCTCGCCGCTCTTGCAACTGGACGGCTTGCAAAACCTGTCTCATCCTCTGCCCTTCGCAAGTTCAGGGGAGTGGCATGATGCTGCGTGTGCTAATGCTTGCAATAACGGGATTGCTCACCGGCGCGGGAGCGACCTTCGCCCAGACGGAAAGTCGCCCGCCCGTCAGCCAGTGCCAGGCGATTGCCCGCAATATTCCCGGTGTAATGTTCGCCAGTTTCAATCCACTCGGCGTTCAGCTTGCCCAGGCCGCTTCCCGGGAAGAGGTGAAGATCAGTTTCATCGGCCATTCCACCTATCTTATCGAAAGCCCCGGTGGGGTGACGATCGCCACCGACTATAATGGCGTCTATCGCCCGCCCGTCACCCCGACGGTGGTGACGATGAATAGGGCGCATTCGACCCATTTCACCCTGAACCCGGATCCGGCGATTCAACACGTGCTGCATGGATGGAGTGATACGCCGGGAGAAAAGGCCGAACACAGGGTTCTGGTGGGAGATGTCTATATCCGCAATGTCGCGACCGATATCCGCAACCGCTGGGGTGACTACGAATCCTTCCAGGAAAACGGTAATTCCATCTTCATTTTCGAAATTGCAGGGCTGTGTATAGGCCATCTCGGCCACCTGCATCATGAATTGACGGACACGCATTATGCCGAAATAGGCCGTCTGGATGTGTTGATGGTGCCGGTGGATGGCGGCCTGACCATGGGGGCCGACAGCATGAGCCGGGTGGTGAAACGCCTGCGCTCCGCGCTTATCCTGCCGATGCACCGCACCGGGCCGCCGCTCGAACAGTTTCTGACGATGTTCGGCGAAAGTTTCCAGATTGCTTATGCCGCCGATCCGGTGATCCGCGTTTCAATGAGAAACCTTCCCCGCCAACCGCAGATACTGGTGCCGAAAGGCATGTAGCAGGCGGTGGGCGAGGAAGGCCGGGGGAGCCCGGAAAATCAGGAGCTAGAACCCAGGCAAAGGTATCAGGCGAAGGTGAGGTGCTGGCGGACACCGACGTCAGGTGTCTTGTCATCCGACATGTTGGCCTTGGCGATTTCCCAGCCGAATTTCAGCGTGCTGTCGGTTGACGCCCAGATATCGGCATCATCGACGTGAAGTGCCAGCATCGTCAGCAGCGGGTCGGCCTTGCCATGTTCGAACCAGGCGGCGGTGACGGAATTCCAGTATTCGTCGATCTTCGCCCTGTCGTCACGCGCTTCCAGAATGCCGGAGAGGCAGGCGTGATAATCATGGTCCTTGCCGACGAGGCAGAAATGCGCACGCGAGCCTGACTTCAGCGATTTTACGAGATCGGTGTCTTTTTTGGAGAAAAACCAGATGGTGTTGGTTTTCGGGTCAGCATGAGGCGCCATGGGCTGCATGTGGTTGTGCAGTCCTTCCAGACCGAGCATGCCGGCATGGACGGAATTGATTTCGTCCCAGAGCTGGCGGGCCGGGGCTTCTCTTGCTTCAGTCAGGCTGACCATATGTTTTCTCCTTCCGGTCTGTTTTGCTGCGACGGAGAGAAATCCAAGCCCTCATGTGCCGCGTTCATGATCAAAACGAGAAGCGGATAAATCAGTTCCTTCTATTGTTCACGGAAGAGAAAGCGCTTGCGGGGTTGAATGGCGGGCGTATCGCACTTATAAGGCCCGCAATCTCCAAATTAAGACAATCAGGTTTTCCATGGCTGGTCATTCACAGTTCAAGAACATCATGCACCGCAAGGGCAAGCAGGACTCCGTACGGTCCAAAATGTTTTCCAAGCTTGCGCGTGAAATCACCGTTGCGGCAAAGGCGGGCATGCCCGACCCGAACATGAACGCACGCCTGCGTCTGGCAATCCAGAACGCCAAGGCCCAGTCCATGCCGAAGGACAATATCGAGCGCGCGATCAAGAAAGCTTCCGGTGCTGACAGTGAAAACTACGATGAAGTCCGTTACGAGGGTTACGGCCCGGGTGGCGTCGCCGTCGTCGTCGAGGCCCTGACCGACAACCGCAACCGCACCGCCTCCAACGTACGCTCCATCTTCACCAAGGCTGGTGGCGCACTCGGTGAAACCGGCTCGGTCTCCTTCTCCTTCGACCGCGTTGGCGAAATCACCTATAAGGCGGAAGTGGGCGATGCCGACAAGGTCATGGAAGCGGCCATCGAAGCCGGCGCTGACGATGTCGAATCCTCCGAAGACGGCCACACCATCATCTGCGGTTTCGAAGCGATGAACGAGGTTTCCAAGGCGTTGGAAGGCGTGCTTGGCGAGGCCGAAAGCGTCAAGGCCATCTGGAAGCCGCAGAACACGGTGCCGGTGGATGAAGAAAAGGCGCAGTCGCTGATGAAGCTCATCGACAATCTCGAAGACGATGACGACGTGCAGAGCGTCTATTCCAACTTCGAGGTTTCCGAAGAAATTCTCGCCAAGCTTTCCGCCTGACGTTTCATGTTCTTAAAGAAAAGCCCCGGCAGCGATATCGCTCCGGGGCTTTTTTATTCAGGCGGCCTTCCTGATGGAACTCCGCACATCGGCGAAAATTTCCACGGAACGCAGCCGTTTTTCGATGTCATGGATCGGCATCGATACGATCAGTTCGTCTGCCTGCGTTTCGGCAAGGAAACCACCGAGATGGCGCTCGATCGTTTCCGGCGAGCCGACTGCGGCGAAACGCAATGTGTGTTCCACCGAGAAGCGTTCCATCTCGTTCCAGTAATCATCCATGCTGTGCACCGGCTTCGGGAACGGAGTGCGGACATTGCGGCGCAGATTGACGAATTGCTGCTGTGACGAGGTGAAGAGATGCTGTGCCTCCTCATCCGTCTCGGCGCCGACACCCATCACACCCACCATCACATAGGGCTTGTCCAGCACCTCCGAGGGCTGGAAGCGCTCACGATAGATATGGATCGCCTCCATCAGCATGTCGGGGGCAAAATGCGATGCGAAGGAATAGGGCAGGCCAAGTGCCGCGGCGAGATGCGCGCTATAGGTGCTGGAGCCGAGCAGCCAGAGCGGCACGTTGGAATTCATGCCCGGCACGGCAAGGATCGCCTGATCCTGCTGCGGCGGGCCGAGGTAACGCTGCAACTCGATGATGTCCTGCGGGAAGTTTTCCGCACCGGCATCGAGATTGCGGCGCAGCGCCCGTGCCGTGCGCATGTCGGTTCCGGGCGCGCGGCCAAGTCCGAGATCGACCCGGCCGGGCAGCAGTGCCGCTAGCGTGCCGAACTGTTCGGCAATGACGAGAGGGGAATGGTTGGGTAGCATGATGCCGCCGGAGCCGACACGGATATGTTTCGTGGCCGCCCCCACATGGGCGATGACGAGTGATGTCGCGGCGCTGGCAATGCCCGGCATGCCATGGTGTTCCGCCAGCCAGATGCGGTTATAGCCATGGTCTTCGGCCTTGATTGCCATGCGGCGGGAATTTTCAAGCGCCGCGCTGACGCTCTCGCCTTCGCCGATGGGCGAAAGGTCGAGAATGGAAAAGGGGATCATCCGACGCTCCTGCGTAAATTCAAATCTTTGCTGCGGATGTAAGGCGCGTGTCCCGATTTACCATAGAAGTCGCATAGAATTGATGGATGGTTCAAAAAAATTGGGGCCTCCGAAGAGGCCCCCATATTCAGCCGGCCCGCCGGAATTGAGGGGCTTTGCCGTGTGCCGCTGCTTGCCCGTCAGTGGCCAGCACAAATTGTCCGAGCCTGCCGTCCATCTCGCCTGCTTCGGAGGCAAGGTTATGTATGGCGGCCGTCGTTTCCTCCACCATGGCGGCATTTTGCTGCGTCATGGTGTCGAGGCTGGTGACGGTGCCATTGATTTCTGCAAGCGTTTGCGCTTCCTCGCGGGTCGATTCCATGATCTCCTCGATGCGGGAGCTGATGGTCTGCACATGCTTGCCGATGCCGTTGAGTGAAGCGCCCGCCTTTTCGACTAAGACAACACCTGCGGAAACCTCGTCGGTGGAGCGTTTCAGCAGGCTGGAGATTTCCTTGGCGGCAGCGGCCGAACGTTGCGCCAGTTCACGCACTTCCTGCGCCACAACCGCAAACCCCCTGCCGGCGTCGCCCGCACGGGCGGCTTCCACACCCGCATTCAAAGCAAGAAGGTTGGTCTGGAAAGCGATTTCATCGATGACGCCAATGATCTGGTTGATCTGGCGCGATGAGGTCTGGATCGCCTCCATGGCGGCGATGGTCTGCTCCATCACGCGGCTGGATGCTGTCGCCTCCGTGCTCGCGTCATGGGCGATCCGTGTTGCCTGTTCGGCACGTTCGATCTGATCGCGGACGGCCTCGGTGATGGCCTTGATGGCGCTTGCCGTCTCGGTAATGGAGGCCGCCTGCCGCTCGGTGCGTTCCGCCAGCTGGTCGGCACCCACCCGCATTTCTTCGGAACCGCCCCGAACGGCGGTGGAATTGCCGCCGATGGCCTGCATGGTCTCGCTGAGCCGGGCAAGCGCCGTATTGAAGTTGTGGCGCAGGCTTTCGAGATCCTCGGGGAATACGGTGTCGATACGATAGGCAAGATTGCCATTCGCCAGCCGGTCCAAACCTTCGTCCAGAGACTGCACGACCATCTGCAGGGTTCCGGCTTCGGCTTCGCGCTCGGCAAGATGCGCGCGGCGGGCGGTTTCGGCTTCCTCCCGGGTGCGCGATGCGGTCTCTTCCATCTCCCGCTGCAGAATAAGCTTTTCACGGAAACTGCCGAGCGCCCGCGCCATGCGGCCGATCTCGTCCTTCCGGTCCTGATTGCCGATCTCCATATCGAGACGACCTGCCGCGACTTCGCCAGTCAGCCCGGCGAGCTTTTCCAGCGGGGCGAACAGGCGCCGTGCGAAAAAGGCCGTTGCCGCACACATGGCGGCCAGAACGCAAAGGCCGATCACGGCAAGTGTGCCGGCAATCGAGATGGAACCCGCATTCAGTTCGCTGCGTAACATGCTTTCGACGGCGAGATATTTTTCACCTGCAAAGGAGAAGGGGCGGGCATAGGCATTGGCCTCGCCATCCGGGCGGTCGATCTTGGCAATCGTCATGCCGGCGGCGTTCAGCGCCTGTCCATGGAAACCGTAGATTGCCGGGTCAAGACCGATGAGCTTTTCGCCCTGTGCGCCCAGAACTTTGCCGTCCGCCGAAATGATTGCCGATTGTTCGGAACTGCCGGCCGCGATGCCCTTTGCGAGTATCTGGCTGAACACCTCTTCCTTGACACGGAAGAGGACGATGCCCTTGAAGGCACCGAATTTGACGACCGGGACGCCGAAATAAATACCGGCCTCTTTTGTTGCCGTGTCTATGCGCAGGCCGGAGAAACTGGTCTGCGCAATGTCGTTGACGGCTTTCTCGGCATTCGCGGCACCGCGCGCAAATGCCGCGCCAAGACCACTTTCCGTCCAGACGCCGCCGGTCACGGTTTCCGCAAAGGCCGTTCCCTTCAGATAAGAGTAATAGACCGTGCCGGCCGGATCGATGAAAAGGACGTCGCTGAACGGCGTTCCCTGCAGATATCCGCCGATATCCGTCTGGGTCTTTTCATGGGTCGAATAATAAAAGCCGCTCGGGTTTTCCGGCTTGATCAGCTTTTCCTTTTCGCCGAATGGATTTTCCTTGACGAAGACGCGCTGCAGTTCCGCTTTTGCGTCACCGGAATTCTTCTGTACGGTCGCCCAGCCGCTGCGCATGGAAACAACAGCCATTTGCAGCGCTTCGATCTTGGCGATGGAGTCCGCCTGCGTCTTCAGCTGTTCAAGGCGTTCCTGAAGCATGTCGCCGCGGAAGACGAGAATGCTCTCCATCGATTTCGACGCCTGTTCTTCGAGAACGCCACTGCTGCTTTGATAACCGAGAAGTGTCAGAGCCCCGGTGGATACCGCCATCAGCGCCAGGAAAATCACCAGCACTTTGGTGGATATGGAATGAAAACGGTTCAGCATGGCCGAAGCAGCCCCCAATGCCGGATCAGTTCCCGCGCCATGCATGGATGGCGCCATCGGACGGCTGATATGGCGAAAATACTGTGCTGCGGATCATCATGTCCGCAGCTCCCCTTTTTTTGGTTTTGTGGGGGAACAATGCGGTACGCGGTTTAAGCAGAGGTAAATGCTGTGTTGCAAATTTGATCAATGTTGTCGTTTTGTTCACTTATCGCTGGCAGGGTCGCAACCGGAAAGATAAGGTAACTCATGCAAAAGACGATTCGAATCATCGGCATCGACCCCGGACTGCGGCGCACCGGCTGGGGTGTGATCGACACCCTCGGCAACAGCCTGCGGTTTGTCGCTTCCGGCACGGTAACGTCGGATGGCGATATGGACCTTGCCTCCCGGCTCTGCCAGTTGCATGACGGGCTGGCGGACATCGTGCACAGCCATCAGCCCGATGAGGCGGCGGTGGAGCAGACCTTCGTGAACAAGGATGCGGTGGCCACGCTGAAACTCGGTCAGGCGCGCGGCATTGCCATGCTGGTTCCGGCACGGGCAGGATTGCCGGTCTTCGAATATGCGCCGAATGCGGTCAAGAAAGCGGTTATCGGCGTCGGGCACGGCGAAAAGCAGCAAATTCACATGATGCTGAAAATCCTGATGCCGAAGGCCGAATTCAAGGGTAACGATGCGGCGGACGCGCTCGCCATCGCCATCTGCCACGCCCATAATCGCGGTGGTGACAGGATGCGACGGCTCCTGGCGGCCGGTTGAATATAGGTCTCATTGAGCGGGCGGCATCATGATCGGAAAATTGAAGGGCAGCATCGAGGAAATCGGCGCGGATTACGTGCTGGTGGATGTGCATGGCGTTTGTTACGTCGCCTATTGTTCGGCGCGGACACTGTCGAAAATCGGCTCCGTCGGAGAGGCGGTGGTGCTGTTCATCGAGACATATGTGCGCGAGGACCAGCTTAAGCTGTTCGGATTCCTCTCCGCACTGGAGCGGGAATGGTTCAACCTGCTGCAGAGTGTGCAGGGAGTGGGCTCAAAAGTGGCGCTGGCCGTCTTGTCCACCCTGTCGCCTTCCGAGCTCGCCAATGCCATAGCACTTCAGGACAAGGTAATGATTTCGCGTGCGCCCGGCGTTGGGCCGAAAGTGGCGGTTCGCCTCGTGACGGAACTTCGCAACAAGGCGCCCGCTTTCGCTGGGGATGCTTCGGCGTCCATCGGGCTCAAGCAGGAACTTGGGGAAGGCGTTGCCTCCGCGCCGGTTGCCGATGCGGTCTCCGCGCTCACCAATCTCGGCTATTCGCGTGACCAGGCCGCCAATGCGGTTGCCGCCGCGCTGAAGAATGGCGGGGAGGGCGGCGATAGCGCCAAGCTGATCCGGCTGGGGCTGAAGGAACTTTCGCGGTAAGACTGGCTTGGCAAGCGGGCGTGTAGCCCAGGCGCATCCTGAATTTCGTGAAGCGCCTTGTTGCGATACTCATGATATAGCGGCGGCGGTTACCTGATGAATTCGGCCATAACAATGGAATGCCCTGAATGAGCGATGCGGAGAGACTGATTACCCCGGAAAAGCGCGGTGAGGATATCGACACCACGCTACGCCCGCAGTCGCTGGACGATTTTACCGGCCAGGCAGAGGCCCGCGCCAATCTCAAGGTGTTTATCGAGGCCGCCAAGAACCGGGGCGAGGCGCTGGATCATGTGCTGTTCGTCGGCCCGCCCGGTCTCGGCAAGACGACGCTGGCGCAGATCATGGCCAAGGAGCTTGGCGTCAACTTCAAATCCACCTCGGGACCGGTCATTGCCAAGGCGGGGGATCTTGCCGCACTTCTCACCAATCTCGAGGAGCGCGATGTTCTTTTCATCGATGAAATCCACCGCCTCAACCCAGCGGTGGAGGAAATCCTCTACCCGGCCATGGAAGATTTCCAGCTCGACCTCATCATCGGCGAGGGGCCGGCGGCGCGCTCGGTGAAGATCGATCTTTCCAAATTCACCCTCGTTGCCGCCACGACCCGCCTCGGCCTGCTGACGACACCGCTTCGCGACCGTTTCGGCATTCCCGTCCGGCTGGCCTTCTACACGGTCGATGAGCTGGAACTGATCGTCCGGCGCGGGGCGCGGCTGATGGGGCTCAATATGACCGATGGCGGTGCGCGGGAAATCGCAAGGCGCGCGAGGGGCACGCCGCGCATTGCCGGTCGGCTTTTGCGCCGCGTGCGCGATTTTGCTGAGGTGGCGCGGGCCGAAGCCGTTACCCGCGAGATTGCCGACGAGGCTTTGACGCGGCTCCTGGTCGATAATATGGGCCTCGACCAGCTGGATATGCGTTATCTCACCATGATTGCCGTCAATTTCGGCGGCGGCCCGGTCGGCATCGAAACCATCGCCGCGGGCCTCTCGGAACCACGCGATGCCATCGAGGACATTATCGAACCCTACATGATCCAGCAGGGTTTCATCCAGCGCACGCCACGCGGGCGCATTTTAACCGCAACCGCCTGGAAACATCTCGGCATGCAGCCGCCAAAGGATCTCGAGACCGCGCAGTTCCGGCTCACGCTGGAAGACGATTGAGGGAACAAGCCCCGGCGAGCTGGCATTTGACCATCTTTGGTAAGGAGATGATCATGTCGGCATTTCGCAAGGGAACGAAAGTTCGCTGGAACTGGGGTCACGGAACCGGTGAAGGTAAGATTGTCGAGACCTTCACGGATGATGTTGAGCGCATAATCGCCGGCTCCAGGATCAAGCGGACGGCGAGCAAGGACGAGCCCGCTTTTCTGATCGAACAGGAAGACGGCGCAAAGGTTCTGAAAAGCCGATCGGAGCTTGAGCGGGCCGATTGAACAGCGCCGCCATCCGGCGGTCACGGAGGGACGCTGATGCCTTACGATCCGCTGCGGATTTTCCGCAAACTCGCTCGCAACAACCGGTTGGCCAATTTTCGACTGCATCAGGCCTGTCTTCGGCTTTCGCAGGAAGCGTTCATCGCTCCGCGCGTCAGTTTTTTCCCCACTCTAAGGGCGACGCTGAACCACATCTACACCGTCGACCGCTTCTATATCGATGCCCTGCAGGGTGGAACGCTCGGTCTGACCGCCTTTGCCGAAGAGGAGCCCTTCTCCACCATGGCGGAACTGCACACCGCCCAGACGGAACTTGACGAGGTACTGATCGCCTTTGTCGACGGTTTGGATGAAGACGGCCTCGCGGCCACGGTCAATATCCATCGTGGCGCGCGTATCCAGCAGGATCGCTGCGACGATGTCCTCTCCCATCTCTTCCAGCACCAGACGCATCATCGCGGGCAGGCGCATGCCATGCTGTCCGGCACGGCGATAAAGCCGCCGCAACTGGATGAATTCATTGTGGGGGATGATGCAAAGGCGAGAAAAGAAGAGATGGATGCGTTAGGGTGGACGGAAGATGATTTGATGTTTCCAGCCCACAGGCCAGCATGATGACGCATGATAACAAAAGCCAGGACACCCGCATCCGCATGAAATTCAAGCCGAAGCGCATCTTCCAGATGCGCGTTGCGGGTCTGGCGTTTCGTGATGGGCATGTGCTGGTGCACCGGGCGTCGCATGAAAAATTCTGGACCTTTCCGGGCGGTCGCGCCGAAATGGGCGAACGCTCCGAGGAAACGCTGGCACGTGAAATGGTGGAGGAGCTTGGTGTCGAGGCCAAGGTGGGGCGGCTTCTCTGGGCGGTCGAAAACTTCTTCCATTATGAAGGCAAGGACTGGCACGAACTCGGTTTTTATTACCTGATGGACCTGCCGGAGACACTGGCCTTTCATCCGACCGACATCATCCACCGCGTTCAGGATGGCGACAACGAACTGGAGTTCCGCTGGGTCGCGGCAACGCGTGAGGCGTTGACGGAACTGGATATTCCGCCCTATTTCATCGCTGACGAAATAGAACACCTGCCGCAGACCACAAGACACCTCGTCTGGCATGACGGCGATCTGGACGATAAATGACCTTTGCCCCCGAACGCCATATGATCCGGCTGGACCGCAAGCCGCAGCTTTTCAGCATGCGCGTGGCGGCGTTGATCTTCCAGAATGGCCATGTTCTCGTTCAGCGCGGCACAACGGACAGTTACTGGGCCCTGCCGGGCGGACGGGCGGAAATCGGCGAAAGCTCCGAAGAAACCATCATCCGCGAAATCGGCGAGGAACTTGAGCGAGATTGTTCGGTCGAACGCCTTTTATGGTCCGCCGAGAATTTTTTTGCTTACGGCGATTATGCCGCGCATGAGCTGGCGTTTTATTATCTGGTGTCGCTTCGCCAGGCGTTTCCCTTTCATGAAAGCGATATCGTTCACCGGGTGCTGGACGGTGTCGAAGTAGAGTTCCGCTGGTTGCGCGCGCAATCCTCCACTCTGCTGGAGCACGATCTCAGACCACGTTTTATTGCAGACCGCATTGAGGTGCTGCCTCCGCGCCACGAACATCTCATCGTCCGCGAAGGTGGCATCGATGCGGATGCACTTACCAAGGAGACATTATGAGCGAGCTTGTGGTTTCGCTTTCCGGCGAACTCATCGAACATGGGCACCGCCTGACACAACGCGTCTATTATGAGGACACGGATTTTTCCGGCCTCGTTTATCACGCGCGCTACCTGCATTTTCTCGAGCGCGGCCGTACCGATTACCTGCGTTGCCTCGGCTGCGAGCAGAGCGCGCTTTTGACCGCTGACGAGGAGGGCCTTGTCTTCGTCGTTCATCGCATGGAGATCGATTTCAAGACCCCGGCGCGGATGGATGATGTCTTGACGATCACCACGGTGACCGAAAAGGCCGGCGGCGCAAAAATGGTGCTCAATCAGGAAATCCGGCGTGGTGAAACCCTGCTGGTCGCCGCCAAGGTCATCATCGCCGTCATCAATGCCAACGGCCGGCCAAGGCGTCTTCCGGAGACGGTTGCGGAAAAATTCCTGAAGTAATTGGCGGCCGGGTTCAGTAAATCCACCCGGCATGCCCCGGTTGTAACACTCCTTTAACCATAATGGTGTCTTACTTTAGCAACTGGCATTTGTGCGGCGCACGCCTTCCTTTCACCAAATTTATTGGCAAGTAAGGCTTACTGGCAAGTATCGGGGTATGGCAAAGGGGTTAACGGCTGCGGCCGCATGACTTCGAGCGTTAACACGCGTTTGAATCGCCCGGTCCCGTACCGGGCGTTTGGATTCGGGGATTGGATATTTATGGAACAGGCAGGTTTGGCAGCGGCGACACACGATGTAAGTCTCTGGGCACTGTTTATGCAGGCGGGCCTCATCGTGAAGCTCGTGATGATCGGACTTATCGCCGCCTCGGTCTGGACGTGGGCGATCGTGTTTGACAAATATGTGAGCTTCGGCAAGGCAAAGCGCCAGTTCGACCAGTTCGAACAGGTGTTCTGGTCGGGCCAGTCGCTTGAGGAGCTTTATCGCACGCTGGCGGAACGCCAGAATGGCGGTCTTGCGGCTATTTTCGTTTCCGCCATGCGGGAATGGAAAAAATCATTCGAGCGCGGCGCGCGTTCTCCCATCGGTCTGCAGATGCGCATCGACCGGGCAATGGACGTGACGATTGCGCGTGAAGGCGAACAATATGAGGCCCGCCTCGGTTCGCTGGCCACCATCGGTTCTGCCGGTCCCTTTATCGGCCTCTTCGGTACGGTTGTGGGTATCATGACCTCGTTCCAGGCGATTGCCGGTTCGAAGTCGACCAACCTTGCGGTTGTGGCGCCCGGTATCGCTGAAGCGCTTCTGGCAACGGCCATCGGCCTTGTCGCTGCTATTCCCGCGGTTATCGCCTATAACAAGTTCACGGCTGATGCGCACAAGCTTTCCGCCCGTATGGAAGGTTTCGCAGACGAGTTCTCCGCGATCCTGTCGCGCCAGATCGATGAAAAACTTCAGACACGGCAGGCCGCCCAATAAGCGGCCCCGCAACTTGCATGCTGTGCAGTGATTTGCCGCAAGGCAAAATGGAGTAAAAACTATGGGTATGTCAGCAGGTGGCGGCGGCGGCGGTTCCGGTGGACGCCGGGGTGGGCGCGGCGGACGGCGCAAAGGCGGCGCGATCAGCGAGATCAACGTAACGCCGCTGGTCGACGTCATGCTCGTACTGCTTATCATCTTCATGGTGGCGGCACCGATGATGACGGTCGGCGTGCCTATCGATCTGCCGCAGACATCCGCCAATGCGCTGAATTCGGACACGCAGCCGATCACGATTTCCGTCAATGCCAATGGCCAGATCCATTTGCAGGAAACCGAAATCCAGGCGGCCGAGGTGGCCGACAAGCTGCAGGCAATCGCCACGACAGGTTATAACGAACGTATCTTCGTCCGCGCGGATTCCGTTGCCGCATACGGCGTCGTTGCCGATGTGATGGCGCGTATCCAGGCGGCAGGCTTCAAGAATATCGGCCTTGTGACCCAGCAGAAACAGGACAATTGACGTAAAACGATGAAGGGCAGCATCACCACATCCGCGATCGTGCATGCGTCGCTTCTGGCTTTCGCCCTGGTTTCCCTGGGCTCGCCGGAACCGCTCGACGTGTCGCAGGCCGAGGCCTTGCCGGTGGAACTGGTGCCTATCGAGGAATTGACCCAGATCCAGCAGGGCGACAAGAACGCTCCGAAGGCCGAAAAATCGGCTCCTGTTCCGACCACACGTCCTGACATCATCGAAAACGCCCAGAATATCGGTAATAACACCGCCGATATAGAGGCGCCGCCGACGCCGACGACAAAGCCCAATGACAATATCAGCGCCGCTGCCCCGCCAAAGCAGGAAAAGCCGCAGCCGGTCGTCGATACCAAGGCGAATGAAGTAAAGGAAATCGTCAAGGAAGAAACCTCGGCTCCCAAGCCGCAGGAAATGGCCGCCTTGCCGCAGACCAAACCGGAAATAGCGCCGCAGCCGAAGACGGAACCGCCGCCGCAGGAAACCAAGGCGGAAGAACCGCCGCCGGCCACGCAGGAACCGGCCGAAATCCCGGTGCCGCAGAACGTGCCGCGCCCGAACTCCCGCCCCGAACCGCCGAAGCCGGAAGAGCCGAAGCAGGCAGAAACCAAGCCTGCAGAGCAGAAGCCTGCTGAAAAGCCGGCCGAGACCAAGCCCGATCAGGCAAAGTCCACCGACAAACCTTCTGACAAGAAGCCGGGCGAGAAGAAGCAGGAGACGGCTAAATCCGCTTCGTCCAAGGAAAGCGATTTCAACGCCGACGATATCGCCGCGCTTTTGAACAAGCAGGCGCCCTCCGGTGGCGGGGCGAAGCGGTCGACACAAACCGCTTCGCTTGGCGGCAAGAAAACAACGGGCGGCTCTACGCTCAGCCAGACGGAAATGGATGCGCTGCGTGGCGCGATCCAGAAGAACTGGCAGATCATTCCCGGCATGGCGGATGCCTCGGACGTTCGCGTTCGGGTCACCATGAAGCTCGACCGTGATGGAACCATCATCGGTCGGCCCGAGATCGAGGCGACGGGTGGTTCCGAAGGAACGCGCCGTGCCCTTTCCGGCGGAGCCTATCGCGCCATCATGCGTTCTGCTCCGTTCACGAACCTTCCTGCCGACAAATATGACGCATGGAACGAAGTCGTTGTGAACTTCGATCCCAGTGAATTGCTATGAATGCTGAAAGGCCTGGCAACATGAAGATATTTTCGCCGATCCGGCTGGTGCTCGCTGTCGCGGCCCTCATGTCGGTTTTCTCCGCACCGGCTTTTGCGCGGGTGGAAATCAACATCAACAAGGGTAACGTCGAGCCGCTGCCCATCGCCATCACCGACTTCATGTCGAGCGACGGTATCGGCGCACAGGTCTCGGCGGTCATCGCCGCCGACCTGCAGCGTTCCGGTCTTTTCGCGCCGGTCAACAAGAGCGCCTTCATCGAAAAGATTACCAGTCCGGACCAGCAGCCACGTTTCGAAGACTGGAAGGTCATCAACGCACAGGCGCTCGTGACTGGCCGTGTGACGCGCGAAAGCGATGGTCGCCTGCGCGCCGAGTTCCGCCTGTGGGATACTTTCGCAGGCCAGCAGATGACCGGCCAGCAATTCTTCACCCAGCCGGAAAACTGGCGTCGCGTCGCCCACATCATCGCGGATGCGATCTATGAGCGCATCACCGGCGAAAAGGGTTATTTCGACACCCGCGTTGTCTTTGTCTCCGAAAGCGGCCCGAAGACAGCCCGCAAGCGCCAGTTGTCGATCATGGACCAGGACGGTTTCAACGTCCGCAACCTCACCAATTCGAACGACATCGTTCTGACGCCGCGTTTCTCGCCGAACCGTCAGGAAGTGACCTACATGTCCTTCGAAGGCCAGCAGCCGCGCGTTTACCTGCTGCAGCTGGAAACCGGACAGCGCGAAGTGGTCGGCAATTTCCCCGGCATGACGTTCTCGCCGCGCTTCTCGCCGGATGGACAGAAGGTCATCATGAGCCTTCAGCAGGATGGCAACGCCAATATCTACACCATGGATCTGCGTTCGCGCACCACGACCCGCCTGACGAACACGTCGGCGATCGATACGGCGCCGTCATTTTCGCCGGATGGCCAGCGCGTCGCCTTTGAAAGCGACCGTGGCGGCCGGCAGCAGATTTATGTGATGAATGCCGATGGTTCCGGCCAGCAGCGTCTTTCTTTCGGCGACGGCTCCTATTCCACTCCGGTTTGGTCGCCGCGCGGCGATCTGATCGCCTTCACCAAGCAGTCGGGCGGCAAGTTCTCGATCGGCGTGATGAAGACCGACGGTTCGGGCGAGCGCATTCTGACCAGCGGCTTCCACAATGAAGGTCCCACCTGGGCACCGAATGGCCGCGTGCTGATGTTCTTCCGCCAGAACGCCGGTGCGGGCGGCCCGCAGCTCTATTCGATCGACCTGACGGGCTACAATGAACAGCTCATCAAGACGCCAACCTTTGCTTCGGACCCGGCATGGTCGCCGCTTCTGGACTGATATTGACTGCCATGACGGCGCCGGTAACTCCGGCGCTGTCATGTTTTACGCATGCCACACGGGAAAATGCCTCTTTCTTGCCGCAAAGTGTTGTGAGGGAGCAAAAAAGTGGGACATTTCCTTTCTGTTAACCATAAGCGTTTGCCGGCTATTAACCGCGATCAGTTAGTGTCTGGCAACGTTATTGAAATTTCCAAGGAGAGACCGGCGATGAGCCGTACACACATTTCGGCACTCAGCCCGATGCAGAAACTGGCCCGTAACCCGGCTGTTATCGCCATGACGCTCGCACTTGCCCTTGCAGGCTGCGCGAAGAAGAACATGCCGAACAATGCCGGTGAACTCGGTCTTGGTGGCGCAGGTTCCGCAACGCCGGGCTCCCAGCAGGACTTCACGGTCAATGTCGGCGACCGCATCTTCTTCGATACGGACTCGACCTCGATCCGCGCCGATGCGCAGCAGACCCTGCAGCGCCAGGCCCAGTGGCTTGCCCGTTACCCGAACTACGCCATCACCGTCGAAGGCCATGCCGACGAACGCGGTACGCGTGAATACAATCTGGCGCTCGGCGCCCGTCGTGCGGCTTCGACCCGTGACTTCCTGGCTTCCCAGGGCGTTCCGGCAAACCGCATGAAGACGATCTCCTACGGCAAGGAACGTCCGGTCGCCGTTTGTGACGACATCTCGTGCTGGTCGCAGAACCGCCGCGCCGTGACAGTTCTTGGTGGCGCAGGCATGTGATTGCCTGACGTTATTGTGATCTTGAATGGAAGGCGGTCTTCGGGCCGCCTTTCGTTTTTTTCATAGTTTGGCCGAAGTTAAGTTGCTTTTTTGGTTGATATGGAAAAAATCCGGCTTGCGCCATTCCGGTGCAAATCAGTTAAGGCAGGACGAATGAGATGAAGAAACTTGTCGTGGCGGGAATGCTGGGGCTTGCAGCCTGCACCGGCCTGAGCGGCATCGCCGTTTCGGGTCCGCTGTTCGGTGCGGGGGGTAGCTTCGGCACGATCAACTCTCAGCAGGCCCCGGTCATCCGGGTTCAGGCCAACGAAGCCTATCGGGTTCAGCAGCTTGAAGAGCAGATTCGGCAGCTCAACGGCCGTATCGAGGAAATGAGCTTCCAGCTTCTGCAGATGCAGGAAACGATCCGCAAGGCGCAGGAAGACAATGAATTCCGCTTCCAGGAACTGGAAAGTGGTAATGCCGGCGGCAAGGGCACAAGTCCTACGGCGCCGAAAAAGAAGGCGGAAGCCAGTCCGGTCAGTCCGGGCACGCCGCCGACAGACGACGTTGCAACGATCATCGAAACGCCACCCGAGGGTGGCGCTTCCGTTTCGCCGTCTGCTCCATCCAATGCACCGACAGGTGCACCGGGAGAGACGACGCTCGGCTCGATCGAGCTTGATTCCAAGGGAATGCCGATCGGTGGGACGCTCAATCAGGGTGCCAACAATTCTTCCGGCAGTCTTCCCGGTGTGACCACCGGCAATACGCCGCGCAAAACGACCGATCCGGTCAACACGGCGGCGCTGACCAGCGAGAGCGATATTTATCAGGCCGCTTACGGCCATGTTCTGTCCGGCGATTACAGGCTGGCGGAGCAGGGGTTCCAGCAGTATCTGCAGGGTTATCCCAAAGGCACCAAGGCAGCGGATGCAAGCTTCTGGCTGGGCGAGGCGCAATATTCGCAGGGCAAGTTCAACGAGGCGGCGAAAACCTTCCTCAATGGTCACCAGGCCTATGGCAAATCTCCCAAGGCTCCGGAAATGTTGATGAAGCTCGGCATGTCGCTTGCAGCTCTCGACAATACCGAAACCGCCTGCGCTACGCTGCGCGAGGTGCCGAAGCGTTATCCCAGTGCGTCGAAGACCGTACTGAACAAGGTTGCAAGCGAACAGAAGCGGCTGAGCTGCTGATCTTTTTCCTGCCATGGTGGCGGTTTTTCCATGCCGGTTGATGCCCGCATTCTAAGCGACAACACAGCTGCGCCGCTTGCGGCGGCGAGGTCTTTCATCGAAAGACTCCGCAAACACGCCCATATCCTCGTCGCAATCTCCGGCGGCAGTGATTCCACCGGCCTGTTGCTGGCATTACATCAGGTAATGACGGAGGCGGATCGCGACGGATTGCGGATTTCCGCCATTACGGTCGACCATGCGCTGAGAGCGGAATCCGCCGATGAGGCCCGCAAGGTTGCCGCGCTTTGTGCCGAACTGAATATCTTTCATGCCACGCGCCGATGGGGCGGCGTCAAGCCGGCGGCCGGCATCTCCGAAGCATCCCGTCTTGCCCGCTACCGCCTGATCGCCGGGGTTGCCCAGGAG
Source organism: Agrobacterium sp. ST15.16.024 (assembly GCF_027956545.1). Classification (NCBI taxonomy): domain Bacteria; kingdom Pseudomonadati; phylum Pseudomonadota; class Alphaproteobacteria; order Hyphomicrobiales; family Rhizobiaceae; genus Agrobacterium; species Agrobacterium sp. ST15.16.024. The sequence continues at coordinate 432,409 of NZ_JAQKGO010000002.1, read as the reverse complement.
GTTGGCGCTGATCTCGTCGTGACCGGGCATACGATCGGCGACCAACGGGAAACCGTGGCGATGCGTGCCGCCCGCAGCGCGGGGGCTGACAATCTCGGCCTCTCGGGCATGGCGGACGCGGTGTTATACGATCGGCGCTATTGGATCATGCGGCCGTTCCTGAAATGTGAGAGGCAGGCAATCCGCGACTACGTGTCATCCCGCTCGCGTGGCTGGTTTGATGATCCGAGCAACGAGAACACAAAATATGAGCGCGTGCGCGTGCGGCAGACGCTTCCCGATTTTCCGGTGCAGCCTGATGCGGAGGCCGCCGCGAAAAGGCAGGCGCTTTCTGAAAAAAGCGCCGATTTCCTACGTAGGCACGCGCAGATATTTCAGGCCGCAATCGCCAGATTGCCGGTGGACAGCAAGCTGGTCGATCACCCCGAATTCCGGCACGGGCTGGCGGCGCTCATCGCCGCGCTTGGCGGAAGGGCCTATTTCCCGGCTGCGAGCAGCATGGCGCGGGTTCTGCAATTTCTCAAAACCGGTGAAAACGGTCGGATGACGGTCGGTCGCGTCCTGCTCGATCGTCGACGAGATGGGCTTTATATTTTCCGGGAGCAGCGAAACCTGCCGGAGCTTCGTCTCGAGGCTTCCGAAGAGGGACTGTGGGACGACCGTTTTTCAGTGAGGAACGGGTCCACATTTCCGATCCGCGTTGCGGTAGGCAGGGTGGGTGATGCTCTGGAAGCAGTCAGGCTTTTTCCATCAGTGCCGCCCGGGGTGGCAAAATCGGCGATGGCGGGCCTGCCGCAAATCGCCGCAGCCGTTGCCGGATCGGCCTCCATTGCGGGAGGCGTCGAGATTACGACATGGCTTGCACCATTTGATCTTTTTCTGCCGCGTTTCGACCTTGAGTTGGCGAATGCAATCGCAATTTTATTCGGTCGCCCGGCATATCCACAGCCCCCGGTTTAAATCGGGCCTCTTTTTCGTGAATTGCCTTGGAATACTTTTTACACCAAAACGCATCAGATAACGCCGTTCGCCTTGGCAACGGCAGATGTCGTCCTTATGTTAGGGGCACATAATAGCGGGCAGCAGATATGTCCGTGTGAGTTCGGGGAGTTCGATGAACCCAAATTTCAGAAATTTCGCCTTGTGGGCCGTGATCGCCCTCTTGCTGATCGCGTTGTTCAGCATGTTCCAGACGTCGCCGACGCAAACGGGTTCGCGGGAAATTCCGTATTCCCAGTTTCTTCGCGACGTGGATTCCGGGCGAGTTCGCGACGTGACCGTCACCGGTAACCGGGTTCTCGGAACCTATACCGAAAATGGCACGGCCTTTCAGACCTATTCCCCCGTCATCGACGACAGCCTGATGGAGCGCTTGCAGAGCAAGAACGTCACCATCGTGGCGCGTCCCGAAAGCGACGGCTCTTCCGGTTTTCTGAGCTATCTCGGCACGCTTCTGCCGATGTTCCTCATTCTCGGCGTCTGGCTGTTTTTCATGCGGCAGATGCAGGGCGGCTCGCGCGGCGCGATGGGCTTTGGCAAGTCCAAGGCGAAGTTGCTGACGGAAGCTCATGGCCGCGTGACGTTTGACGATGTTGCCGGCGTGGACGAGGCCAAGCAGGACCTTGAGGAAATCGTTGAGTTTCTGCGTGATCCGCAGAAGTTCCAGCGCCTCGGCGGTAAAATCCCGCGCGGTGTGCTGCTGGTCGGCCCTCCTGGCACCGGTAAGACGCTTCTGGCGCGGTCTGTTGCTGGCGAAGCCAATGTGCCGTTCTTCACCATTTCCGGTTCGGACTTCGTGGAAATGTTCGTCGGCGTCGGCGCAAGCCGCGTGCGTGACATGTTCGAGCAGGCCAAGAAGAACGCACCCTGCATCATCTTCATCGACGAAATTGACGCCGTTGGCCGCCATCGTGGCGCCGGTCTCGGCGGCGGTAACGACGAACGCGAACAGACGCTGAACCAGCTGCTGGTCGAGATGGACGGTTTCGAGGCGAATGAGGGCATCATCCTCATTGCCGCCACCAACCGTCCCGACGTTCTTGACCCCGCACTTCTGCGTCCCGGCCGTTTCGACCGTCAGGTCGTTGTGCCGAACCCTGACATCGTCGGCCGTGAGCGCATCCTCAAGGTGCATATCCGCAACGTGCCTCTGGCGCCGAATGTCGATCTCAAGGTTTTGGCCCGCGGTACACCCGGCTTTTCGGGCGCGGATCTGATGAACCTCGTCAACGAAGCAGCCCTCATGGCCGCCCGCCGCAACAAGCGTGTGGTCACCATGCAGGAATTCGAGGACGCCAAGGACAAGATCATGATGGGTGCGGAACGCCGCTCCTCTGCCATGACCGAGGCCGAAAAGAAGTTGACTGCCTATCATGAGGCCGGTCACGCGATCACCGCGCTGAAGGTTGCCGTGGCCGATCCGTTGCACAAGGCGACGATCATTCCGCGCGGCCGGGCGCTCGGCATGGTGATGCAGCTGCCGGAAGGCGACCGCTACTCCATGAGCTACAAGTGGATGGTGTCGCGCCTCGTCATCATGATGGGTGGCCGCGTTGCCGAGGAGCTGACCTTCGGCAAGGAAAACATCACGTCAGGCGCTTCTTCGGATATCGAGCAGGCCACCAAGCTTGCCCGCGCCATGGTGACGCAATGGGGCTTCTCCGACGCTCTCGGCCAGGTGGCTTATGGTGAAAACCAGCAGGAAGTGTTCCTTGGCCATTCCGTCTCGCAGTCGAAGAATGTTTCCGAGGCAACTGCCCAGACGATCGACACTGAAGTTCGTCGCCTGATTGACGAGGCCTACACCGAGGCACGGCGTATCCTGACCGACAACCACGATGGCTTTGTCGCGATTGCCGAGGGTCTTCTCGAATATGAGACCCTGACGGGCGACGAGATCAAGGCATTGCTGAGGGGCGAGAAGCCCGCGCGCGATCTGGGTGACGATTCTCCGGGCAGCCGTGGTTCGGCGGTGCCGAAAGCTGGCGCCAAGAAGGACGGCCCCAGTGAAGTGAAGGGTGACGGCGAAGCCAAGGGCGACGGCGAGGCCGAAGGCGGCATGGAGCCGCAGCCGCACTGATCGCCTGTATCAGGCAAGCTATTGTAAAAGGCCATCCGGTAATCCGGGTGGCCTTTTCAGTTTGGTAACAAGATATAAGCCATTTTCGCGGTAATTTACGTGCTGTTTATCGTGGTTTGTGGCATCTAGCCAAAAACGCTTCCGGCTGTTTTCACCTTTGCCGGAGTGCTCGAAAGATTTGGAGTTCAAATGGCACGCCGTTATTTCGGAACCGATGGTATCCGCGGACAATCGAACGTCTTCCCCATGACGCCGGATCTGGCGATGCGTGTGGGCATTGCGGTCGGCACGATCTTCCGGCGTGGCCATCATCGCCATCGCGTCGTCATCGGCAAGGATACGCGCCTTTCCGGTTACATGCTGGAAAACGCACTGGTTGCCGGTTTCACCGCAGCCGGCCTCGATGTTTTCCTGCTCGGACCTATTCCGACGCCTGCCGTCGCCATGCTTACCCGGTCGCTGCGCGCTGATATCGGTGTAATGATCTCGGCATCGCACAATCCCTTCTCCGATAATGGCATCAAGCTTTTCGGACCTGACGGATACAAGCTTTCCGACGAGCTGGAGTTGGAGATCGAAGATCTTCTCGACAAGGATATCTACGCACAGCTGGCCAAGCCGAGCGAAATCGGCCGCGCCAAGCGCGTGGATGGCGATATTTACCGCTATATCGAATTCGTCAAACGCACCCTACCGCGCGATGTGACGCTGAGTGGCCTGCGGATCGCCATCGACTGCGCCAATGGCGCAGCTTACAAGGTGGCTCCCGCCGCCCTCTGGGAACTCGGCGCTGAAGTGGTCACCATCGGCAACGAACCGAATGGCATCAATATCAACCTCGAATGCGGCTCCACCCATCCGGAAGCCCTGCAGAAGAAGGTGCATGAGGTGCGGGCCGATATCGGCATCGCACTCGATGGCGATGCGGATCGTGTCATCATCGTCGATGAACGCGGTGAGATCGTTGACGGCGACCAGCTGATGGCCGTCATCGCCGATAGCTGGGCCGACGATAACACGCTGCGCGGCGGCGGCATTGTCGCAACCGTCATGTCCAACCTTGGCCTGGAACGGTTCCTCGGCGACAAGGGCCTCACCCTTGCCCGCACCAAGGTCGGCGACCGTTATGTGGTCGAGCATATGCGCAACCACAATTTCAACGTTGGTGGTGAGCAGTCCGGCCATATCGTATTGTCGGATTACGGCACGACCGGTGATGGTCTTGTCGCGGCATTGCAGGTTCTCGCCAAGGTCAAACGTTCCGGCCGCACGGTTAGTGAAGTATGCCGCAAGTTCGAGCCGGTGCCGCAGCTTTTGAAAAATGTGCGCATTTCCGGTGGCAAGCCGCTGGAAAATCCAGTCGTGCTGCAGGCGATTGCCGATGCGGAAAGCGCGCTGGCCAATAATGGCCGCCTCGTCATCCGTCCTTCCGGCACCGAGCCGCTGATCCGCGTCATGGCGGAGGGTGATGATAGCGCGAAGGTGGAAAAGATCGTCAACGATCTGGTCGGCGTCATCTCCAGCGCCCGCTCGGCTGCATGAGTTATCAGCGACAGTAACGAAAGACAAAAGCCGGCCTTCCAGCCGGCTTTTTCTTTGAGTATTTGCTAATAAATATAGTGAATGATCGTGGTTAATCGGGACTTAACCATTTTACGCCACTCTCCGAACCTGAACAGTTCACTGGCAGCTGCCGCAACGCACGTGCCTCTTCTGGAGTGGAAGTCATGAAAAACGCCCTGGCCGGATTTCTGGCCGTTCTGCTGACCGGCACAAGCGCCGTCGGCGCCGACCTTTACCAAGCCGAACCAGCACCCGCCTATGTCGAGGCGCCTGAAGTTCAGATCACGCAGTCTAGCGGCTGGTATCTGCGCGGCGACGTCGGTTATTCTTTCAACAAACTGCGCGGCGCCCATTATTATCAGGGCGGCCCCGGCGGTTATCTGCAGGATTTTGATACGGCTGATATCAAGGACAGCTATGTCGTTGGCGCCGGTGTCGGTTACCAGTTCAACAACTATTTCCGCAGCGACGTAACCTTCGACTATATGGGCAAATCGGATTTCCGCGGTTCCACAAGCGGTTTCTGCGGCTCGGTTCCCGGTCGCTGTGTTTCGGCTGATCTGAGCTCGCTGAGAGCCTATACGCTGATGGCCAATGCCTATGTCGATCTCGGCACTTACGGCCGTGTCACCCCTTATGTCGGTGGTGGTATCGGTGGCTCTTACGTCAAGTGGGACAAGCTGCGCAACACATCGTGCAGCGTTAATGGCCTTGGCTGCGACCCGACCACCGAGCACGGCGGCAAGGGCAAGTGGCGCTTCGCTTACGCCCTGATGGCAGGCGCGTCGATCGACGTCACCTGTAACCTGAAGGCCGATATCGGTTACCGTTTCCGTCACATCAACAAGGGCGACATGTTCGGTTATGAGAACGGCGGCGGTCCGGGCCGTGACAAGGGTCTCTATTCGCATGAAGTGCGTGTTGGCGGTCGTTATGTCTTCAACGGCTGCGATACGGCACAATACATGCCGCCTGCCGATATTCCGCTGCAGCCTGCCGTTTATAAATAAACGTCACGCCAGACTGCTAGTTTCAAACCGTCCGCATCCTTCGGGTGCGGGCGGTTTTGTTTTGGCGGCATCTGACGCGCTGCGTGACGCATATGGACTAAAATTTCCATGCGTAGCGACATATTCCGCTTGACTGAGGTCGATGACAGGAATAGCAACGACGGCAGGACACCTCTCCCTAACGAGAGGCGCCTATCTGAAAGGGTAGTCAAATGACAGATATAGTGAAGCCGGACCTCCGGCCGGGCAATACGCATTTCTCTTCTGGTCCCTGCTCGAAGCGTCCCGGTTGGTCGCTAGATGCTCTCTCCGATGCACCGCTCGGTCGCTCGCATCGCGCCAAGGTTGGTAAAGCCAAGCTGAAGCAGGCCATCGATCTCACCCGTGAAATTCTAAACGTTCCCGCCGACTATCGCATCGGCATCGTTCCTGCATCCGATACCGGCGCTGTTGAAATGGCGCTCTGGTCGCTGCTCGGTGAACGCGGCGTCGATATGCTCGCCTGGGAAAGCTTCGGCGCAGGCTGGGTCACCGACGTCGTCAAGCAGCTGAAGCTGAAGGATGTGCGCAAGTTCGAGGCCGATTATGGCCTGCTGCCGAACCTTGCCGAAGTCGATTTCGACCGTGACGTGGTTTTCACCTGGAACGGCACGACGTCAGGCGTTCGGGTTGCCAATGCCGATTTCATTCCTGCTGACCGCAAGGGCCTGACGATCTGCGACGCCACCTCGGCGGCCTTCGCACAGGACATGGACTTCACGAAACTCGACGTCGTCACCTTCTCCTGGCAGAAGGTTCTGGGCGGTGAGGGTGGCCACGGTGTCATCATCCTTTCGCCCCGTGCTGTCGAGCGCCTGCTGAGCTATTCGCCGGCATGGCCACTGCCGAAAATCTTCCGCATGGTCTCCGGCGGCAAGCTGATCGAAGGCATCTTCACCGGCGAAACCATCAACACGCCGTCCATGCTCTGCGTTGAAGACTATATTGATGCGTTGCTGTGGGCGAAGAACCTCGGTGGCCTGAAGGCGCTGATCGGCCGTGCCGATGCCAATGCCAAGGTTATCTACGACTTCATCGAGAAGAATGGCTGGATCGCCAACCTGGCCGTCAAGCCGGAAACCCGCTCCAACACCTCCGTCTGCCTAAAGATCGTCGATCCCGAAGTACAGGCGCTGGATGCGGCCGCACAGGCGGATTTCGCCAAGGGCATCGTTGCCCTGCTCGAGAAGGAAAATGTCGCGCTCGATATCGGCGCTTACCGTGACGCACCGTCCGGTCTGCGCATCTGGGCCGGCGCCACCATCGAGACGGCCGATATGGAAGCCGTCATGCCCTGGCTCGCCTGGGCCTACCAGACGCAGAAGGCAGCACTTTCCAAGGCTGCCGCCTGATTTTGATACCGGCCCTGCGCAGATGCAGGGCCGCGCATTCTCCATTCGCACATCTCAATCGTTTCCTCCAAGGAGCCCGTAAACCATGGCACCTCGCGTACTCGTATCCGACGAACTGTCGGAAACCGCCGTCCAGATTTTCCGTGATCGTGGCGTCGAAGTCGATTTCCAGCCGAAGCTCGGCAAGGACAAGGACAAGCTTGCCGAAATCATCGGCAATTACGATGGTCTGGCCATCCGCTCCGCCACCAAGGCGACAGAAAAGCTGATCGAGGCTGCGACCAACCTCAAGGTCATCGGCCGCGCCGGTATCGGCGTCGACAATGTCGATATTCCGGCAGCCTCGCGCCGCGGTATCATCGTCATGAACACGCCCTTCGGCAACTCTATCACCACTGCCGAACATGCGATTGCGCTGATGTTCGCAGTCGCGCGCCAGCTTCCGGCTGCCGATAGCTCCACGCAGGCCGGCAAGTGGGAAAAATCGAAATTCATGGGTGTCGAAATCACCGGCAAGACGCTCGGTGTTATCGGTGCCGGCAATATCGGTGGCATCGTCTGCTCACGGGCCCTGGGTTTGAAGATGCATGTTCTGGCCTACGACCCCTTCCTCTCGCCGGAGCGCGCGCAGGAAATGGGCGTAACTAAGGTCGAGCTGGACGAGCTGCTGGCGCAGGCCGACTTCATCACCCTGCATGTGCCGATGACCGACAAGACACGCGGCATCCTCAACGCTGAAAACCTTGCCAAGACCAAGAAGGGCGTTCGTATCGTCAACTGCGCCCGTGGCGGTCTGGTAGATGAAGCAGCGCTTGCCGAAGCCATCAAGTCCGGCCATGTCGCCGGTGCCGGTTTCGACGTGTTCGAAGTCGAACCAGCCACTGAAAGCCCGCTTTTCGGCCTGCCAAACGTCGTCTGCACGCCGCATCTCGGCGCTTCGACTACGGAAGCACAGGAAAATGTTGCCCTGCAGGTTGCCGAGCAGATGTCGGATTATCTCGTCAAGGGTGCCGTCTCCAACGCCATCAACATGCCGTCGATCACGGCTGATGAGGCGCCGCGCCTGAAGCCTTTCATCCGTCTGGCGGATGTTCTCGGCTCCTTCGTCGGTCAGGTGCAGGAAAGCGCCACCAAGGAAATCGAAATCCTCTATGATGGCGCAACCGCCAACATGAACACCAAGGCATTGACCAGTGCATTGCTGGCCGGCCTGATCCGCAGCCAGGTGGCTGACGTGAACATGGTTTCGGCTCCTGTCATGATCAAGGAAAAGGGCATCATCCTTTCCGAAGTCAAGCGCGACAAGACCGGCGTTTACGACGGCTATATCAAGCTGACGGTCAAGACGGAAAACCAGATCCGCTCGGTTGCCGGCACGGTGTTTTCGGATGGCAAGCCGCGCTTCATCCAGATCAAGAACATCAACATGGATGCCGATGTCGGATCGCACATGATCTACATCACCAACACGGACGTTCCCGGCATGATCGGCTTCATGGGCACCACGCTCGGCGAGGCTGGCGTCAACATCGCCAACTTCCAGCTCGGCCGTGAAAAGGAAGCCGGTGACGCCATCGCGCTGCTTTATGTCGATGGTCCGGTTTCCGAAACGGTGCTGGACAAGCTGCGCGCCAATCCGGCGATCCGCCAGGTCAAGCCGCTGACTTTCAACGTCGACTGATCTTATCGTTCCTCCCAAGGGGACAATAAGGCCCGGTTCAGGGGAAACCCTGTGCCGGGTTTTTCGGTTTTTCGGCCACGGATTTTATGGCAATACGCGTCTGTCTCGCGTGGCGGTTGTATATCACGAAAAATTTAAGCCGAGTGGTCTAAAAATGATGATCATGAGTTGCTATATCGCCTGCTGAGATGCTGCTCATGGGAGGGCGGCCAACAGGAGATAGTGATGTTTGCTGCCTTTCGGCGCTTCAAGGGTTTGTTCGCAGTCGCCGCACTTGGTATCGCGGTGTCTTTCGTGGCGGTTGATATGGCCGAGGCACGTCGTGCCGGCGGTGGTTTCGGCAGCCGTGGTACGCGGACATACTCCGCACCACCTGCGACCACCACTGCGCCGGGCCAGACCGCGCCGATTAATCGCAGCATGACCCCCAATACCAACCAGGCGGCGCCCAATGCTGCCCAGCCGGCGCGCCCCGGTGCGCAGGCGGCCCCGCAGCAGAGCCGTGGCCTGTTTGGCGGCATGATGGGTGGTCTTATGGGCGGCCTGTTGATGGGCGGCCTGTTCGGCATGCTGATGGGCGGCGGTTTTGGCGGTATGGCCGGTTTCTTCGGCATGCTGATGCAGGTACTGCTTATCGGTGGTCTGGTGATGCTCGCCATGCGTTTCTTCGCATCGCGCCGTCAGGGCCAGCCCGCTTATGGTGCAGCCGGCGGCTCGCAGCGCACGGATCATTCCGGTTCGTCCTCTAATGGTGGCTCGCAGGCAGGTCCTTCCGCATCCTCGTTCAAAATCCCGAAGATCGGCGCTCTCGCCGGTGCTACGGGCGGTGCGGCAGCGGTCACTGCGGCAGCAGCCAAGCCGGTGGCGCACGAGAACGCCGTTTCCGAAGGTGACGAGATCGGCATCACCCAGGGCGACCTCGAAACCTTCCAGAAAATGCTCGAAGACGTCCAGTCCGCCTATGCTGCAGAGGATTACGGCACGTTGCGCAAGCTGACGACCCCGGAAGCCATGTCCTATCTCGCCGAGGAATTGAGCGACAATGCCACGAGCGGTGTGAAAAACGACGTCCGCGACGTGACGCTGCTGCAGGGCGATGTTGCCGAAGCCTGGCACGAAGAGGGCCAGGACTATGCGACGGTGGCCATGCGCTACTCCGCCATCGACATCATGCGCGATCGCACCTCGGGCAAGGTTATCGAGGGTGACGAGCACAAGCCTTCCGAAGCGGTGGAAATGTGGACCTTCGTGCGCCATGGCGGCAACGACAACTGGCAGGTCGCCGCCATTCAGGCCGCCGCCTGAGGCGAGAGCGAGTTTCATTTCTAGACTGAACAGCCCGGAGGTTACCAACCTCCGGGCTTTCGTTTGTCAGGATCAGCGATATTACCGATTTCGGCGTTGATTCGGGTTGTGCCCGGGCGCAGACGGGGGGCAGGGCAGGGGCACGAAAAAAACGGCTGATAAATCTAACGGGTGATATCTGCCGCACTCTCAAATCCGGACTTGGCCTCTCGCCCTGCCATGCAAGGGTTTGCGTGCTCACTGCCAAGGCATCTTGTCTGCGCATGGCTCGGTGCTTCCACGGAATCGCCTTTTTTCATTCATCCGGCATTCAGTCCCCGCGTCCTACCACGGGGCATACACGTCAATGTGACTTTTCGCGTCGGTTCTAAACCGCTTTGGAAAGGGAACCTCAGCCGCAAAACAGCGTTGACAATCCAATCCCCGGCCCGCCTCCCGCACGCCGGGCTGGGTGGCCGGGCAACGCAGGCCCTGTGAGAGAACGGAGAGCTATCGAGATGAAACGCTTTGACCTGATCGACGGGATGCGTGGTTACTTCCTCGTTTTCATGCTGATCAACCATCTGGTGTTTGCCGGCGGCTTCTGGCTGGTGGAAATCAATCACCGGCAGTTTGCCTTTGTCGAGGACGCGCAGGGCTTCGTGTTCCTGTCCGGTCTCCTGATCGGTATGGTCTATGCCCGCAAGATGATGAAATATGGTTATGACGCCGGCAAGCAGATGATCTGGAACCGGGCGATGGAGCTTTATCGCTACGCGATGGGCCTTGTCATTGCCGTGCTGTTCTTCCGCATGGTCATCCCGCATGCGCCTTACATCTGGTACAACTGGCTCGGCATGACGACCTTCGACGATCCGCTGCGTCTCGCTGCCATTGCGACATTCCTCTTCCAGCCGACCTTCATGGATATCTTGCCGCAGTACATCGTCTACATGCTGTTTGCGCCGATCCTTGTTAAGCTCTGCCTTGATGGCAAGTGGGCCTACGTCATGGCCGGCTCCCTGCTGGTCTGGATGGCTGGCCAGCTTGGCCTGCAGCAGATCGTCACGACGCCGCTCAACGAACTCGTCAAGGGTGCGGATGAGCAGGGCATCCGCGTCAGCTTCAACCTGCTGGGCTGGCAGCTGGTGTTCTATTCGGCATTGGTGATGGGCGCGATGACGGCGCAGAACCGTATTCCGTGGAAGGCGATCTTCTCGCCGCAGCATACGTGGTTGCCTAAGGCCGCGCTGCTTATCTGCCTGTTCTTCCTGCCGCTGCGCATCGCCACGGCATGGGGCCTGATGCCGGAATTCATGATGGGCAAGTTCTCCACGATGGAAATCCGCGCCGATTTCGGCCCCGTCTATCTCATCAACTTCCTCGCCGTCGGCGTCGGCCTGACCTGGCTGGTGATTGCCGGTCCGAAGCATCACAACCCGCTCGTGCGTTCCATTGCCGAAGGCGTGATCTGGGTGCTGTCGCTGAAGTTCCTGCAATTGCTCGGTCGCCATTCGCTGCAGGTCTATGTCTGGCACGTGGCGATCGTCTACGGCGTCTATTACCTTGATGGCCGCACGGCGGAATTGTCGCAGGTCAGCAAGACGCTGATTGCCTTCACGGCCATCGGCCTGCTGGCGTTGCCGGCCCTGTGGCGGGAGCGCGACAAGTGGATCGGCAGCAGCGGCCAGAAGACGGCTGGCGCTTAACACCACCACTATTTCCGGTGTCTGAGGGCTTTACGGGGCGGTTTTCCGCCCCGTACTTGCGTGCGCGGCCATTCCTTTCTATATGCAGCCCTTAAATCCGCAGGATGGCGGCGCAGGACAGTCCGGTTTTTCCGGCTGATGCCCACGCGGCGGATGACCGACAGGCGGCGGGGCCTTTACCCCCGTTATGACTGACGATGGGAAAAAACGTGAATACGCTCGATTTTGACAAGAGGCCGGAAGATACCCGGATCGTTGTCGCCATGTCCGGTGGCGTCGATTCTTCGGTTGTGGCCGGTATCCTCAAGCGCGAGGGCTATGATGTCCTTGGCATTACGCTCCAGCTCTATGACCATGGTGCTGCCGTGCACCGCGCCGGTTCCTGTTGCGCGGGGCAGGATATTGATGATGCGCGCAGGGTCTGCGAAACGCTGGGTATTCCGCATTATGTGCTGGATTACGAAGCGCGGTTCCGTGAAACCGTCATCAATCCTTTTGCCGAAGCCTATGCGATGGGTGAAACGCCGATCCCCTGTGTCGCCTGCAACCAGACAGTAAAATTTGCCGATCTGCTCGCCACCGCGCAGGAACTGGGCGCCGATGCGCTGGCAACCGGCCATTATATCCGCTCACGCCCCAATCCCGTGTCTGGCCAGCCGGGCCGCCGCGCGCTTTATCGCCCGATCGATAGCGACCGCGACCAGAGCTGGTTCCTGTTCGCCACCACGCAGGAGCAGATCGACTATCTGCGCTTTCCGCTGGGTGGCCTCTCCAAGGCCGAAACGAGGGCGCTGGCGGAAGATATGGGGCTCGTCGTTGCCAAGAAGGCCGACAGCCAGGACATCTGTTTCGTGCCGCAGGGCAAATATACCGATATCATCAACAAGCTGAAGCCGAATGCGGCTCTGGCCGGCGATATCGTCCATCTGGATGGTCGTGTGCTCGGCCGCCATGATGGTATCGTGCATTATACGATCGGCCAGCGTCGTGGCATCGGTGTTGCCACCGGGGAGCCTCTCTACGTCGTGCATCTCGATGCGCGTGGCCGCCGTGTTATTGTTGGCCCCCGCGAAGCGCTGGAAACCCGCCGCGTCTATCTGCGTGACATGAACTGGCTGGGTGACGGCGAACTGGCTGTCGACGCCGGGCAGGGTTTTGCCTGCTTCGCCAAAGTGCGCTCCACGCGCCCACCAACCGAAGCGGTGCTGCATGCCGACGAAAATGGCATCTATGTGGATCTGATGACCGGCGAAGCCGGCGTCGCCCCGGGCCAGGCCTGCGTGCTCTATTCAGCGCCGGGCGCGGATGCCCGCGTTTACGGTGGTGGTTTCATCGAACGTTCGGAACGCTCGGTGGAAGCCGAGGCTTCGCTGAAGGCACTTCTGGAAAAGCCGGTTGCGGCCTGAAACAGTTCGCTTTTTGCCGCGAGGTGGAAAGCGAATTTTTTGCGCATCTTGCGCTTGACACTTTGGGGAGCGGCACCTTATAAGCCGCTCATCCTGATGGAGCGGCCAGTCACATGACTGTCACGTTTCCCCTGTGGCGGGGTAGCTCAGGTGGTTAGAGCAGCGGAATCATAATCCGCGTGTCGGGGGTTCAAGTCCCTCTCCCGCTACCACTTTCATCCAAAGTACAAAATTAAATAAGCGCCTTGTGCGCCTGTTTTTTGCCGTCTGCTCAAGGCCGGAAAGTGCCTACAGCAGTGTATTGGCCCATAGCGGTCGCCAAAAAAAGGGAAACCCGCCTGCTGCCAAAATGCAGCCAGCGGGTCTCGACCTCTACCCCCTCCCACAAGGGCGGCTGCACAAAAGCACATCAAATGAATTATGGCAAGATCATGGCGACCATATTGTTGCCGTGGACGGCTCCGTTCGCCAATTTAGTGGCGGATGGCACAGTGTGACCAGTTCCGTGTGCCGCTGGTAAGGCGCCTGATAGGAGACGATGTTCTCTGAGCAGCGCATTTCGGTGCGATTCGAATAGGTGTTCTCAGCCCTGTGTGACTGATAGTGGTCCCTGTGCCGTGAAGGCTGATGCTGGCCATAAACGACCGTGTCTGCCGCGAATGAGGCGGGCGGCATCGTTACGGCAGCGAGTGCTGCAATCAAAAGAGTTTTCGAAATTGCGGACATGGGTGTTTCCCCCGGTGTTGATCAACAGAGGGAAACACCCTCTATACGGGCGATGTTCCGGACGGGGAGATTTATTTTTTGGCGGCAGATGCAAAAAAATGCCCGCTCATGGCGGGCAATTCAGAGGGGAACCGAGGTTAGGAGCCTCGCATCTGAAACGACCATTTCTGACGGAAGTTCCATTCGTCCGATAATTTCATTGCGGTTCTGAAAAGGCAGGATGACGAACTCTTGAGCGCCGAGCCGCATAACCCAGCACAATACGGCTGGTCTGAAATTCGGTATTCCGCTGAAAGATTACGTCTCTTGGAAAATTTGGAGCGGGCGAAGGGATTTGAACCCTCGACCCCAACCTTGGCAAGGTTGTGCTCTACCCCTGAGCTACACCCGCTCAAATCCACCGGTCCGGGGTAGTCGCTGAACCGTGGGTCACCACGTTGCGGCGACGGGCGCTATATCGCTCAATCGATTTTGGAATGCAACAGGGAAATGACAAAAACGCGAAAATTTCTTTGAAAAATGCGACAAGCGACGGAAATGATTGGCGGTTTTTCATCTCTACGTTTTTTCCGGCGTTGCCAAGCGCCGGTTGCCCCCTTAATCAGGAATGCAATGATAATGGAATCGGCAGAGGCGGGCGGCGGAATATGGCGGAGAATTCTCCCAGAACGGCAACGGAGCTCTTCCAGTTTCTGGATGGGCTCGGCATTTCTCATACCACGAAACAGCACGAACCGGTGTTTACCGTTGCCGAATCCCAGTCGCTGCGCGATCTCATTCCCGGCGGCCATACGAAAAACCTTTTCGTAAAGGACAAGAAAGATCAATATTTTGTTCTGACTGTCGAAGAAAATGCCGTCGTCGATCTCAAAAGCGTTCACAAGACGATAGGTGCTGCAAGCCGCGTGTCCTTTGGCAGGCCGGAAAAAATGCTTGAATATCTGGGCGTCGTGCCGGGATCGGTGACGGTGTTCGGGGCGATCAACGACACTGGCAGGCAGGTCACCTTCGTGCTCGACAGTGATCTTCTGGAAAACGAACTGGTCAATGGCCATCCGCTTTCCAACGACCAGACGACGACGATCGCGTCGAAGGATCTTATCCGCTTTCTTGAGGCGACCGGACATGCGCCGCTTGTCTTGAAAGTCAGCGAGTGAGATACGATCTTTGCTTCAACTGAGACATGCGACAGAAATTGCGGGAGACCGGCATGAGCGACACCAATAATCCTTACGGCGGTTCCTATGGCGGGCAGATGTCTGCAAGCGCGCATCACAACGGCGAGCTGAATGGTGCGGCCTCCGGTCACATCAAGGACACAACGACGGCTGCTTTCTCCAAGGATGTTCTTGAGGAATCGCGCCGCCAGCCGGTTCTGGTGGATTTCTGGGCGCCCTGGTGCGGCCCGTGCAAGCAGCTGACGCCGGTGCTTGAAAAGGTCATCAACGAGGCGAACGGCCGTGTGAAGCTTGTGAAGCTGAACATCGACGATCACCCGTCCATTCCGGGCCAGCTCGGTATCCAGTCCATCCCCGCCATCGTCGCTTTTGCCGATGGCCGG
Source organism: Agrobacterium sp. ST15.16.024 (assembly GCF_027956545.1). Classification (NCBI taxonomy): domain Bacteria; kingdom Pseudomonadati; phylum Pseudomonadota; class Alphaproteobacteria; order Hyphomicrobiales; family Rhizobiaceae; genus Agrobacterium; species Agrobacterium sp. ST15.16.024. The sequence goes on along the minus strand of NZ_JAQKGO010000002.1, from coordinate 416,999 downwards.
CCGGTGGATGGCTTCATGGGCGCGGTGCCGGAAAGCCAGATCAAGCAGTTCATCGACAAGATTGCCGGACCGGATGCGGGTGATCCCAAAGCCGAAATCGAGGCGGCTCTGACCGAGGCGAAACAGCTTCTGACGGATGGCGATTTTAACGGCGCGGCACAGCTGTTCGGCGCCGTCATGCAGGCCGATCCGGAAAACCCCGCGGCGATTGCTGGTATCGCCGAATGCATGATTGCTGCCGGTCAGTATGAGCGGGCTAGCGAACTGCTCTCCTCCCTGCCTGCGGAGCTCAACGAAGATGCGGGCATTCAGCTCGTTCTGAAAAAGATCGCGCAATATGAGGAAGCCCGAAAGATCGGGGATCCGGTGGCGCTGGAAAGCGATCTGGCGCTCAATCCCGATCATCACGAGGCGCGGGTGAAGCTCGCCAAGGTGCTGAACGCTCAAGGGCGGCGCGATGAAGCGGCAGACCATCTGCTCTATGTTATGCGCAAGGACCGGACCTTTGATGATGACGGCGCGCGCCGCCAGCTTCTGGAGTTTTTCGAGGCCTGGGGCTTCAAGGACCCGGCAACCGTCGCCGGCCGCCGGAAGCTTTCGGCAATATTGTTTTCGTAATGCGGGCATATCCCGGCCGAGGCGGTTGATCTGCAGGCCGGGCAGCAGTGAACAGGGGGCTTGATCCCATGCATGTCGGAAATGCGAGATATGTGAAGAACGACGATCTGCCGGAAACCGTGCCGGTATTTCCCTTGCCGGGTGCCCTGCTGCTACCGGAAGGCCATCTTCCGCTCAATATTTTCGAGCCAAGATATCTCGCCATGATCGACATGGCACTGGCTGGCCACCGTGTCATCGGCATGGTGCAGCCGGCCCTGAACGTCATTGAGGCGGGGATTGAAGGCGGGCCTTTGAGCGCGGTCGGATGTCTCGGCCGCATTACCTCCTTTTCCGAAACCGGGGATGGCCGTTATGTCATCTCTCTCACCGGTGTCTGCCGTTTCCGCTTGCTGGAAGAGGTGGAGGCAGGCAAGCCCTATCGCAGCTTCCGTCACGCGCCGTTCATTGCCGATCTTTCCGGCGAATATGACGAGGAAGCGGTGGATCGCGAAAATCTGCTCCGGGTATTCCGCGCATTTCTGGACGCAAACCAGCTGGAGGCTGATTGGGAAAGCGTGGAAAGGGCGGGCAATCGTGTCCTCGTCAATTCCCTGTCCATGATGTCTCCCTTCGGTCCGGCCGAAAAACAGGCGCTGCTTGAAGCCCCCGACCTGAAGACACGGGCCGAAACATTGATTGCCATCACCGAGATCGTTCTTGCCCAGGGGTCGGGCGAGGGCGGCACTGTGCTGCAATAGGATCGCCCCATGGACGACAGAATGAGCAATGTCGATCCGAAGCTCCTGGAGCTGCTGGTCTGCCCTTTGACCAAGGGACGTCTTTCTTATGACCGGACCCACAACGAGCTCATCTCCGAAAGCGCAAGGCTCGCTTACCCGATCCGCGACGGCGTGCCGATCATGCTGATTTCCGAAGCGCGTAAAATAGAAGACTAGCCTCCCCGTCTGCTGGCCGCCACGCATCCTCCTGTTGTGAATTGACGAAGATGCGTTGACAACCATGCGTGGATTTGACCAGAGTCCCGCCCGACATGTCTGTTGCGGGAGAATACTGATGTCGTTGCGCGCGCTCGTCCGGATTTCGTTGGTTGCGGTCTCTACCGCCCTGATTTTTCTCCCGGCCACGGCGGCCGAACCTTCGCGGAAAGTGGTAACCACGCAAAACGGCGATTATTTCGGCTTCGATCTTCGGACGGAGCAGAATGTCTCGCTGGAACAATGCGGCGAGATTTGCGTCGGCGACGCTGCCTGCAAGGCCTTCACCTACAATCCCAAGGTGAAATGGTGCTTCCTCAAATCGGATTTCAACCAGCTGAACGCTTTCCCCGGCGCAGTTGCCGGCAAGATCGTGGAAGTGGCGACGGAAGCCGATATCGGTGCGCCGCAACGCCTTTCCTTCGTGACGGACAGCCTGCAGCAGGAAGCCCGCCGGCTGAAATCCGGCCTTGCTGCCAGTGACGGTGACGAACAGGGCGTGGAAGCCCTTGTGCAGACGGCGCGGCAACAGGCAGCCGCAGGCAATGTTGCCGATGCGGTCACGACCTATAAACAGGCTCTAGCCATCACGCCTGATGACGGTGCGCTCTGGGCGGAATTGTCGGAAAAGGCGGCGCAGGTCACGGATAATTATTCGATCGCTGGGCAGGCGGCGTCTGCCGCCATCAACGCCTATCAGCTGAGCCGCACGGTCAGCGCCCGCACCGAGGCCCTGAACCGGCTGGCGAAGGCTTTTGAGCGAACCCAGAATTATCGCGCGGCACTCAATTCCTATAAGGAGAGCCTTGCGCTCACCGACAACGCACAGACAACGGCGGCCTATGCCGATCTGCGCACGCGTCAGGGTTTCCGCGTCATCAACAACACCGTGGATACCGATAGCGTCAGCCCGCGCGCCTGCGTGCAGTTTTCCGAACCGCTGGTGAAGAACGGCGTCGATTATTCCTCCTTCATCACGCTGGATGGGGCAGCCCCCAAGGCCATCGAAGCGAAGGGCAGCGAGATCTGCGTGGAAGGCCTGACCCATGGCCAGCGCTACAAGATAGCGCTGCGCGCCGGCCTGCCGTCTTCGGTGGAAGAGCCTCTGGAAAAGCAGGTCAATCTCGATATTTATGTGCGTGACCGCGCCGCCAGCGTGCGCTTCACGGGTGAAAATTTCGTACTGCCGGGTACTGCGCGCCGCGGCATTCCGATCGTCTCCGTTAATGCCGACAAGGCCGATCTGAAGCTCTATCGCGTCGGTGATCGCAACATCACCGCGCTGCTTTCCAATTCGCAGTTTCTGACGCAGATGGACGGTTACAACGCCGACCGCATCGAAAATGAAATCGGCGAACTCGTCTGGCAGGGCGCGATCGATATCCAGCCGGATCTCAACAAGGATGTGGTGACGAGCTTCCCGGTGGATGAAGCTTTGCCGGAGCGGAAACCTGGCATCTATGTGCTGACAGCCGTGCCGCCCGGCACCGCGCCGGAAACATGGGATTCCCGCGCCACGCAATGGTTCCTCGTATCCGATACCGGCATCACGACCTATGCCGGAACCGATGGGCTCAATGTCTTCGTCCGCGCCCTTGGCAGCGCCAAGCCGCTCGCGGACGTGGATTTGCAGCTGCTTGCCAAGAATAATGAGGTGCTTGGCACGGCTAAGACCGATGCGGACGGCCGCGCGGTGTTTTCCGCCGGCCTGATGCGCGGCACCGCTGCGCAGGCGCCCGCAATCCTCACCGCACGCAACGGCGACAAGGACTACGTGTTCCTCGACATGACCCGCGCCGGCTTCGACCTCTCGGATCGTGGCGTGACGGGACGTGCAGCACCCGGCGCGATCGATGTGTTCAGCTGGACCGAACGCGGCATCTACCGCGCCGGCGAGACCGTGCATGCCGCAGCGCTTGCCCGCGACGTCGACGGCAAGGCAATCGAGGATCTTCCGCTCACTTTCATCTTCTCGCGCCCTGACGGTGTCGAGGACCGGCGTTTCGTCAGCGACGGCAAGGCGCTGGGCGGCCATGCGGTCGATCTGCCGTTGCAGGCAAATGCCATGCGCGGCACCTGGACAATGCGCATCCATACCGATCCGAAGACGGCTGCCATCAGCGAAAAGAGCTTCCTCGTCGATGATTTCGTGCCTGATCGCACCGAGTTCGATCTTTCCAGCAAGGCAAAACAGATCGACCCGGCTGCGGAAACCGCGATCGACGTCGATGGCCGTTATCTCTATGGCGCGCCCGCTGCCGGCCTGACGCTGGAAGGCGAGGTCGCGATCAAGCCGACGCGCACCAGCGCCGATTTCGAGGGTTATTTCTTTGGCCTGGCCGATGAGGAAAGCGAAGAGGAAAACCGCACCACGCTTGCCGATCTGCCGGTTCTGGATGAAGAGGGCAAGGCGAGCTTCAATGTCGATCTGACCGACCTGCCCTCCACCACGCAACTGCTCTCCGCCAACATCACCGTGCGCATGCAGGAGGCGGGTGGACGTGCCGTGGAGCGCTCGCTGACGCTGCCTATCAAGGCGGAAGCCTCTGTTATCGGCATCAAGCCGCAATTTTCCGGCGATCTCGCCCAGAATTCCGTTGGCCGTTTCCACATCATCGGCGTTGATGCCGATGGCGTAAAACAGGCGATGAGCGGCCTCAACTGGAAGCTCATCAAGGTCGAGCGCAACTATCAATGGTATCGTCAGGGCAATTCCTGGCGTTACGAGCCGGTGGAATATACCAAGCAGCAGGAAGCCGGCAGCTTGTCCGTCGATGCCAATGGCGGCGAGATTTCCGTGCCCGTCACCTGGGGCCGCTACCGGCTGGAAGTGGAGGGTGCCGGCAATGGCGCACCGGTTTCCAGCGTTGAATTCGATGCCGGTTTTTATGTTGAGGCAAGCTCGACGGAAACGCCGGATGCGCTGGAAATCGCGCTGGACAAACAGAGCTACAAGATCGGCGATACGGCGAAACTCAAGGTTTCCTCGCGTTTTGCCGGCGAACTGATGATCACGTCCGGTTCCGAGAAGCTGATTTCCGTTCAGAATGCCGAGATCGGCGCGGATGGCGGCGAGATCGACATTCCGGTCACCGAGGAATGGGGTGCGGGCGCTTACGTCACGGCCACGCTGTTCCGGCCCGGCGATGCGCAGGAAAGCCGTATGCCGATGCGCGCCATCGGCATCAAATGGCTTGCCGTCGATCCGGCCGAGCGCAAGCTTGCCGTCACCCTCGGCGCGCCGCAGAAGACGCTGCCGCGCCAGCCGCTTGAAATTCCGATCACGGTTGCGGGCGCTGGTGTCGGCGAAAAGGCCTATGCCATCGTTGCGGCCGTGGATGTCGGCATCCTGAACCTCACCCGCTATGAGCCGCCGAAGCCGGATGAATGGTATTTCGGCCAGCGCCGGCTGGGGCTGGAAATCCGCGACCTTTATGGCCGCCTGATTGACGGTTCGCTTGGTACCACCGGCCGGTTGCGCACCGGCGGTGATGGCGCAGGCGCCGCCCTTCAGGGCAGCCCGCCCACCGAAAAGCTGGTGGCGTTCTTTGCCGGCCCGGTCGAACTCGACGCGGACGGCAAGGCAACGGTGAGCTTCGATATTCCGCAGTTCAACGGCACGGCCCGCATCATGGCGGTTGCCTGGACGAAGACGGGTGTGGGACACGCGGTCTCCGATGCGATCATCCGCGATCCCGTCGTGGTCACGGCCAGCGCGCCGAAATTCCTCGCCCCCGGCGATGTCTCGCAATTGCGGCTCGATATCGCCAATACCGATGGTGAGGCCGGCGATTACCGGCTGGATGTGACCAGCAACACGGCCTTGACGGTCGATCAGGGCGAGATGTCGCAGACCCTGGCGCTGCAAAAGGGCGGCAAGTCGTCGTTGACCGTTCCGCTGACGGGCGAACAGCCCGGCAATGGCGCAATCACCATCAAGGTTTCCAATGCTGCGGGTGTCTCGCTGGAGCAGGTTCTGAATGTTCCGGTGCGCCCGGCCGTTCTGCCTGTCACAACGCGGCGCGAAATCAAGATCGCGCCGAACAGCAGCCTGACGATCAACGGCGATCTTCTGGCCGACAGCATGCTGCTCGGCTCTTCGGTCGCCGTCAACGTCACGCGCTCGCCCGCCTTTGATATTCCGGCGCTGGTGATGATGCTGGACAAATATCCTTACGGCTGCGCCGAGCAGACGACGAGCCGTGCTTTGCCGTTGCTCTACCTTTCGGAGCTGACGAAGGATAGCGGCATGGCGGAAGACCCCGATACCCGCAAGCGGGTGCAGGAGGCGATTTACCGGGTGCTGTCCTTCCAGTCCAGTTCCGGCAGCTTTGGCCTCTGGTCGCCGGGTTACGGCGATCTGTGGCTCGATGCCTATATCAGCGACTTCCTGACCCGCGCCCGCGAGCAGAGTTACGATGTTCCCGAAGCGGCTATGGTGCAGGCGCTGAACAATCTGCAGAACGGCCTTTCCTATGACAGCAACGTCAAGGATCGCGGTAACGAGATCGCCTATTCGCTTTATGTGCTGGCACGCAACCGCAAGGCGGCGATCAACGATCTGCGTTATTACGCGGATACGGCGCTTGCCGATTTCCCGACGCCGCTTGCCAAGGCGCAGGTTGCCGCCGCGCTTTCGCTTTATGGCGATCAGGCCCGTTCGAAGAGTGTGTTCGGCGCTTCGCTCGATATGGCAAGCCGTGCCACCAATGTCAGCTTGGCGCGGGCAGATTATGGCTCTGCGCTGCGTGACGGCGCGGCGACACTGGCGCTTGCGGCCGAAAGCCGTCCGGTTCCGGCCGTCGTGCCGCAGCTTGCCGGTGCGGTGGCCAAGGAATGGGAAAAGAAGCCCTATACCAGCACGCAGGAACAGGCCTGGATGTTGCTGGCCGCCCGTGCCGTCAAAGGCGAGGACAAGGACATCCGCCTCGACGTGAACGGTGATCTGCAGACCGGCGGTTTCGGCAAGCGGATGAGCGGCGATGAATTGCTGGCCGCTCCCTTGAAGATCGCCAATGCCTCGGCCGATCCGGTCACGGCTGTTGTCACCACCGTGGCGCCGCCGGCGCAACCGCTTGCGGCGGGCGGCGAGGGTTTCACCATCACCCGCACCTATTATTCCATGGATGGCGAGGAGGTGAACCCGAGCGAGGTCACGCAAAACGAGCGTTATGTCGCGGTGCTTAACGTCGTGCCGCAAAATAACTGGCAGTCGCGCATTCTGGTGACGGATCTCTTGCCTTCCGGTTTCGAAATCGACAATCCGAGCCTCGTCAATTCGGCAGCGCTTTCGAATTTCGACTGGTTGCCGGAAACGGAAGCGGCCCATACCGAATTCCGCTACGACCGCTTCGTGGCGGCCTTCGACCGCTCGGCCGGCGACAGTTCGGAGATCACGCTTGCCTATGTCGTCCGCGCCGTTACTCCGGGCACCTATGACCATCCGGCAGCCTCGGTTGAAGATATGTACCGGCCGCAATTTGCCGCCCGCACGGCAACCGGCCGCATGGAGGTGCGCTCGGCAACCCCATGAGGCGACGCAAGGCGATCATCGTCGGCATCGTGTCAGCCGCGCTGCTTCTCGGCGGCGCGGCCTTCGGTCTTGATGCACTGGACAAGGCCTATCCGCCGCCGCTGGAGGCTGCGCAGCAACGATCCTTCGAGGTGTTAGACCGCGACGGCAAGCTGTTACGCGCCTTTGCGACAGCGGATGGCCGCTGGCGGCTGAAAACGACTGCAGCCGATGTCGATCCGCAGTTCCTGCGCATGCTGGTCGCTTATGAGGACCAGCGGTTCTACGATCATCACGGGGTCGACCCATGGGCGCTTATGCGCTCCGCCTGGCAACTGGCCAGCAACGGCCGGATCGTCTCCGGCGCTTCGACTCTTTCCATGCAGGTGGCGCGGCTGATCGAGCCGCGCGCCGACCGCTCATTCTCGGCAAAATTGCTGCAGGCCATGCGGGCGCTCCAGATCGAAAGACGGCTCGACAAGGCTGATATCCTCGATCTCTATCTGAATATCGCGCCCTATGGCGGCAATCTCGAAGGCGTCAGGGCCGCAAGCCTCGCCTGGTTCGGCAAGGAGCCGGGCCGGCTCGATACGGCGGAGGCGGCCCTGCTGGTGGCGCTGCCGCAGCTGCCGGAGAAACGTCGTCCGGACCGTTTTCCGGAAGCGGCAAGGCAGGCGCGCGAGCGGGTGCTGCAACGGCTTGCCGTCGAACGCGTGGTGGGCGAAGGGGAAGCGGAGCGGGCGTCTCTTTCCGCTGTGCCCACCAGCCGGCGCGATTTGCCGGCTTATGCGCCGCATATGGCGGTCGCTGCGCGGGCGAAATTTCCGAATACCACAGAGGCGCGCTCGACGCTGAAACTGCCGATCCAGCGGGAGCTCGAGGGGGTTGCCCGCCATGCGGCGGAAAAGCTAGGCGACAAGGTTTCCGTCGCGATCGTCATGGCCGACGCGCAGACCGGCGATATTCTCGCGGAGGTCGGCTCGGCGGATTATCTCGATACGGCGAGGCGTGGTTTCGTCGAGATGAGCCGGGCGGTGCGCTCGCCGGGCTCCACCCTGAAGCCGTTCATCTATGGCCTTGCCTTTGAAGACGGTCTTGTCGGGCAGGAAACCATCATCGAGGATCGCCCGGCGGATTTTTCCGGTTATCGACCGCGCAATTTCGATATGCATTATCAGGGCGATGTCAGCATCCGGCAAGCTCTGCAACTGTCGCTCAACGTACCCGCCGTCAAGCTGCTGGATGCGGTCAGCCCATCGGCGCTGATGGTGCGGTTCCGGCGGGCGGGCGTCCGGCTGGTGCTGCCGTCAAGCGAGGCGCCCGGACTTGCCATTGCGCTTGGCGGGGCGGGGATTTCGCTTGTTGATCTGGTGCAGCTTTATGCCGGGCTTGCCGGCAGCGGTGATCCCGTGCGGTTGGGCGACGGCGTCCGGTCAGTCCCTGAGCGCCTTGCCGGTGACCGGCTGTTTTCCGATGCTGCGATCTGGAATGTCTCTGACATACTTTCCGGCGTGCTGCCGCCGCTCGGTATGAAACAGCGCGGAATCGCCTACAAGACAGGCACGAGTTACGGTTATCGTGATGCCTGGTCGGTGGGCTATGACGGGCGGCACGTCATCGGCGTCTGGGTCGGCCGGGCTGATAATGGCGCGGTGCCGGGTATTGCCGGTTACGCGACAGCGGCCCCGATCCTGTTCGAGGCCTTCGCAAAATCCGGTGTGGCAATCACGCCGATGCCCGGCGCACCCTCCGGTGTGGCGCGCGTTGCCGTCACCGACCTTCCCGCCAACCAGCGGCGTTTCACCCTAACCGCAAGCGGCCTGCTTTCAGCCTCGAGACGCGAAAGCGCCCCGCGCATCGTTTATCCGCCGGAAGGAGCAAGGGTTGAGCTTTCCGGCCAGTCGGGCATTTCACCGCTGGTGCTGAAGCTGCAAGGCGGGCGCGCTCCCTTCCGCTGGCTCGCGAATGGCATGCCTCTGCCCGACGCTTCCCATCGCCGCAACAGCGAGTGGCGACCCGAGGGGCAAGGGTTTTCCACCCTCACGGTGATCGATGCCGATGGCCGCGCCTCGAGCGTGCGGATTTTCGTCGAGTGAGTTTTGCGGCCTGACGGTGCCGCTTTCAACTGCCGTTCCCCAAAAAGCGATATTGAGCATATCCAGGAAAAGTGGCTCCCGGGTTTCTCTCCGGAAATGCGACAACGCTCCAGTCGTGCGGTGCGGTCTGCGAAGCCGAGGCATCCGGGCCCGGCGCTCTCCCCAATCATCTTCCGGCGCTTGGTGGTCCGTGGCCCACGAGTGAGATTTTGGAAATTTTATTGCCGTATAGAAATTTTGCAATTTTTGTTGCGAATTCCGTTCCATCCCGCTATGTTGAAACTGCGCCCGGAAAATACCCGGTCGCATGGGAGAGACGGGCGCAGCACTAAAGCTGCGCGCAAACAGTGCTGCCGTTTCGACTGATCGACAGGACATGACTTCGCTTGAGGCGGATTTTGCTGCTGCATCCGTCACCGGCGAAGCCATGCCTTGAGACGGCCGGGAGGCGCCGGTTTGGGTGATCGCACACATTCGTCACGTGCGGGGAAAAGAGGAGGAGAAAATCTCGTGATCAAAAAAATCGTAATCACAACCGCATTCTGCGCCCTGATGGCAAACGCTGCCCATGCCGAGAAGATCGGTGTGGCAATGTCGCTTTTCGACGACAATTATCTCACCGTATTGCGTCACAACATTCAGCGCCATGCCAAGGACCTCGGCGTCGAAGTCCAGATGGAAGATGCGCAGGGCGATATCGCCCGCCAGCAGTCGCAGATCGAAAACTTCGTGGCGGCTGGCGTTGATGGCATCATCACCATGCTGGTGGATGCGGATTCCGGCAGGGCGATGTCGAAGATCGCCGATCAGGCGGGTATTCCACTGGTCTTCGTGAACATGCTGCCGGCCAATATGGAAAAATTCCCGGAAAAGCAGGCATGGGTCGGTTCCAATGAGGAGCAGGCCGGCGAATTGCAGGCAACAGAGGTTTGCAAGCTTGCCAGCGGCAAGGGCGATGCGGTCATTCTCATGGGGCAACTCGGCACCACCGGCCAGCGCGGCCGCACCGCGGCGGCTGAACGTGTCCTCAAAAGCGATGCCTGCAAGGACATCAAGGTGCTGGACGCGCAGACCGCGAACTGGATGCGCACCCCTGCCATGGACCTGATGACGAACTGGATCACATCCGGAATGAAGCCGACCATCGTGCTTGGAAACAATGACGAGATGGCGCTTGGCGCGATCCAGGCGTTGAAATCATCCGGTGTCGGCATGAAGGATGTCATCGTCGCCGGTGTTGATGCAACGCAGGATGCGTTGGCGGCGATGGAAGCGGGCGACCTTGACGTCACGGTCTACCAGTCTGCCAAGGGTCAGGGTGAAGGATCGCTCGACACCGTCCTTAAAATCGCACGCGGTGAAAAATTCGAGCACAAGGTCGATGTGCCCTTTGAACTCGTCACCCCCGCCAATGTCGCTCAATACAAGTCCAACAACTGATTTGTGGCCGGCGACCGGGCATTGCCTCGGTCGCCGGCACAGCAAATCACGGCCCGGCCGCTGGCCGGATAAAGGACGGGTGAGATATGATTTCCACAACCACCTTAGAGGCGATCGAACGCTTCAAGCAGGCCGCCGGCCCATACCTTCTCGAAATCGAGGGGGTGCGCAAGGAATTCCCGGGTGTCGTCGCGCTGGATGATGTGCAGTTTCGGCTGCGCCCCGGTTCCGTGCACGCGCTGATGGGCGAAAATGGCGCTGGCAAGTCGACGCTCATGAAGATCATCGCCGGTATCTACAGCCCGGATGCCGGCACCGTCAGGCTGCGGGGAGAAGACGTCCGCCTCAAAAGTCCGCGGGATGCGCTGGAGCGCGGCATCGCCATGATCCATCAGGAACTGGCGCTGATGGACTGGATGAGCGTGGCGGAGAACATCTGGATCCGCCGCGAGCCGAAAAACCGCATCGGCCTCATAGACCATGCGAAAATGCTGGCGGAGACGCAGGCGCTGTTTAACCAGCTGAAGATCAATATCGATCCGGCGGCGGAGGTCAGCACGCTGACGGTGGCGCAGCGGCAGATGGTCGAAATCGCCAAGGCCGTCAGTTACCAGTCCAGCGTGCTCATCATGGATGAGCCGACATCGGCTCTGACGGAGTCCGAGGTCGCGCATCTCTTCGATATCATCCGCGATCTGCGGTCACGCAATATTGGCATCGTCTACATCACTCACAAGATGAACGAGCTGTTCGAGATCGCTGACGAGTTTTCGGTGTTCCGCGACGGGCGATATGTCGGAACCCATGCGAGCACCGATGTCACGCGCGACGACATCATAAAAATGATGGTCGGCCGCGAGATCACCAACATGTTTCCCAAGCAGGAGGCATCGATCGGCGACGTGGTTCTTGAGGTCCGCGATCTCGGCTTGTCCGGGGTTTTCCGCGGTATTTCCTTCGATCTGCATCGTGGCGAAATCCTGGGCTTGGCGGGGCTGGTGGGTTCCGGCCGTTCCAACGTCGCCGAAGCGATTTTCGGAGTGGTGCCGGCGAGCGAAGGGACCATCCGCATCAACGGCGCCCCGGTCACGATCCATTCGCCGGCGGATGCGATGCGCAGGGGCATGGCGTTGCTGACGGAAGACCGCAAGGCAACCGGCTGTTTTCTGCCGCTCTCGATCCTTGAAAACATGCAGATCGCGGCCCTCCAGAATGGCCATGCGGCGATGGGTTATGTCGATGAACGCGGTTTGACGGTGCTGTGCAACGACATGAAAAAGACGCTGCGCATCAAGACGCCCGATCTCGACGAGCGGATCGAAAACCTGTCCGGCGGCAACCAGCAGAAAGTGCTGATCGCCCGCTGGCTTCTGACGAAACCGGCAATCCTCATTCTCGACGAGCCGACGCGCGGCATCGATGTCGGCGCCAAGGCAGAAATCCATCGCCTGATTTCCAGTCTGGCGAAGGAAGGTGTCGCCGTCATCATGATCTCGTCGGAACTGCCGGAGGTTCTTGGCATGTCCGACCGGATTGTCGTGATGCATGAGGGGCATATGACCGGGATTCTCGATCGCGCCGAAGCGGACCAAGTCAAAATCATGGAACTGGCGGCCCGCTGAGGCTGCGACGGCGGTAACGCCGGGGAGGAAAAATCATGGATAGCGTACAGACCGAACCGGTCGAACGGAAAAGGCGCAAGCTACCTCAGGAACTGAATATTCTGACCGTGCTGATCGGCGTTGCACTTGTGTTTGAGTTGCTCGGCTGGTTCGTGCAGGGGCAGAGCTTTCTCGGCAGTCCACAGCGCCTGACGATCATGATCCTGCAGGTCTCCGTCGTCGGCATCATCGCCGTCGGGGTCACCCAGGTCATCATCACCGGCGGCATTGACCTCAGTTCGGGCTCGGTGGTGGCGATGACGGCCATGATCGCCATGAGTTTTGCGCAAAGCAGCGATTTCGCCCGGGCGATCTATCCGGCGCTCACCGATATGCCCGTGGTGGTGCCGCTGGCCGTCGGCCTCGGTCTCGGCCTGATCGCCGGCATCGTTAACGGCATGCTCATCGCGGTGACGGGAATACCGCCCTTCATCGCCACGCTGGGCATGATGGTGACCGCACGCGGCATCGCCAAGTGGTATACGAAGGGGCAACCGATCTCCTTCCCGACGGAGAGCTTCGCGTCGATCGGCTCGGGCGCATGGCCTGTCGTCATCTTCCTGCTCGTCGCCGTCACCTTCCACATTGCCCTGCGTTATACGCGTTATGGCAAGTTCACCTATGCGATCGGCGCGAACATGCAGGCGGCCCGCGTGTCGGGCATCAATGTCCAGCTGCATCTGGTCAAGGTCTATGCCATTGCCGGCCTGCTCGCGGGCCTCGCCGGCATCGTCACCGCCGCCCGTGCGGAAACGGCGCAGGCCGGCATGGGCATGATGTATGAACTCGACGCCATCGCCGCGGCGGTCATCGGCGGCACATCCCTTTCCGGCGGGCGGGGACGCATTTTCGGCACCGTTATCGGCACGGTGATCCTCGGTCTGATGATGTCGGGCTTCACATTTCTGCGTGTGGATGCTTACTATCAGGAGATCGTCAAGGGACTGATCATCGTCAGCGCGGTCGTCGCTGATGTTTACCGTCAAAAAGCCCGGCTCAGGAAGGGCTGATATCCATGCGCGCGGTGCCCCGGCAGGGGTGCCGGCGGCAATGCCGAGGAGATGCACTTGAACCTTTTCAACTCTCCTTTGGAACTGGGCGTCACCGTGCTTGCCGTCGTGCTGGTCGGGCTTTCCAAGGGTGGGCTCGGCGGCATGAGCCTGCTTGGCGTGCCGCTGATGGCGCTGGTGATGTCACCGGTCACGGCGGCCGCCATCCTGCTGCCCATTCTGGTGGTCATGGACATGGTCGGCGTGGCCGCCTGGCGCAAATGGGTCGACTGGCGGATCATGCGCCAGCTTCTGCCGGCAGCCGTTCTCGGCATCGGGCTTGGTTGGATGACCGCCGAGATCACCTCGGATGCCGTGGTGCGCCTGATCGTCGGCCTTGTCTCGGCCGTGTTCGTGCTGCGCGTCGTGCTTTCAAGGGGCGTCCTGGTGACGGTTGCGAAGGAGCGGCCGATGGCGGGGCGGTTCTGGAGCCTGCTGGCGGGTTACACCAGTTTCGTCGCCCATGCGGGTTCGCCGCCGCTGCAGGTCTACCTGCTGCCGCTTCGCATGGACCCGAAGGTTTTCACCGGCACCAATGTGATGTTCTTTGCCATCACCAATGTGCTGAAGCTCGTGCCCTATGCGGCTCTTGGCGGTTTCGGCGCGCAAAACCTCGGCCGCGCCGCCCTGATGGTGCCGCTGGCAATCGTCTCCACATGGCTTGGCGCCTGGACGGTGCGCCATATGCGCGCCTCGATCTTTTATCCGCTGACCTATGTGTCCGTGGCGCTGGTGGCGGTGAAGCTGATCTGGGACGGCGTGACAGGGCTTTGAGTGTGGGTGCCTAGAGGCCGGTCACCGTCGGAATGCGCGGCGCTGTTTCGTTCTTCTGAACCCGCGCGGCAACGGCGACGGCCAGAGCCTGCGCAAGGCACATCGGCGCGGCCAGAGACCGGGAAAAGCTGTAATCATGCTCGGGGACCGAAAACAGGACCTTTGCGGATTTTGCCAGCGGCGACAGGGTACTGTCGGAAATCGCCACGGTGGGCACACCGATCCTTTCCGCCTCCTCGACGATATTCACCACTTCCGTCGCGTAAAATCGGAACGACACCGCGATCAGCACGTCACCGGTCTTCATCGTCCGCGCCATATGGGTGGCGAGGCCGCCGCCCGGATCGAGAAGGATACATTGCTTGCCGAGCATGGTGAGGATGTAACGCAGCAGTTCCGCCACTGGTGCGGAGCGCAGCTGGCCGACGAGATAGACTGTACCGGCGGCCTCGATCAGATCGGCGGCAGTGCCGAGCTGTTCGGCGCTGATGCGTTCGAGCAGATCCTGTAGCGAGGCGATATCCCTGACGACCAGATCGTGAAGGAAACCATATTCCGAACGGTCCTCGCGGCTTTGCAATTCATCGTCGAGCGCGCGCACGCGTGCCTCGAAACCCGGAGCCGCCGTCGCCAGCCGTTTCTGGAACAGCGCCTGGAGTTCCTTGAACCCCTTGTAGCCCAGCGACTGCGCAAACCGCACGAAGCTGGAGGCGTGGATGTTGTGCCGCTCTGCAATGGTATTGACCGAATGCACGGCGACTTCATTGGGGTTCTGCGTCAGATAAACGGAAATCCGCTGATAGGTCTTGCTCATCTGATCATGACGATCATGGATGAGGCGGATCAGTTCTTCGTAATCTTTCGGAGGGTCGACGGGCTGCGGTTGTTGCTTCATGGCATGATCTTGCAATATTTATTGCGGTTTTCCAAGAGGCATGAAGGTCCGCAGCCCGCCGCTTAATCCGGGATTTCAGGCAGCGACATCCATCCATTGCCGTGCCGATGACGAGCGCTGGATCGTCTCGACCAGCCGCTGGATGCGCAGGCCGGCAGCGAAGCCGAAAGGCTCTGGTGCCTGTCCCGCGATCGCTCGGAGATAACCTTCGATTTCGATGGCTTTCAGGTCGTTGAAGCCGAGTTGATGGCCGGGCGCGAAGCAGAAGCGGCCATAGGGCGCGTGGTCAGGAGAGGCCTCTATTTTGCGGAAGCCACGGCGGCCGGCTGGATCGGCGGCGGAATAGAAATGTAGCTCGTTGAACCGCTCCTGCGTGAAACAAAGCGCACCCTTGTCGCCGTAGATCTCGAAATCATGCTGCATCTTGCGGCCGGTGGCGATCCAGTTGCCTTCGACCGAGCCCTGCGCGCCATTGGCGAAACGCAGGAAGGCGCGCCCCACATCGTCCACTTCCACCTTGCGTGTGCCGCCCTTGCCATCCGGCCGCTCGGTAATCAGCGTCACGCAATCCCCCATCACTTCGGTTATCGGGCCGAGCAGGAATTCGGCGGTAGCAAGTGCGTGAGAGCCGATATCGGCAAGCGCACCGCCGCCGGCCGGATCGTGGCGGAAGGTGAAGGCGCCTGCGGCGTCGGCCATATAATCTTCTGCGTGCAGACCACGATAACCGCGTATCTTGCCGAGTTCGCCTGCCGCCACCATTTCCCGCGCCAGCCGCAGCATGGGATTGCAGAGATAGTTGAAGCCCACTTGTGTTTTGACGCCACGCGCAGCCGCGGCTGCCGCCATCTCGCCGGCATCCGCAGCAAGCGGCGCCAGCGGTTTTTCGCAATAGACATGTTTGCCGGCGGCAATGGCGGCAATCGCCATTTCCTTGTGCAGGGCGTTCGGCGCGGTGATGTCGACGAGGTCGATATCCGGATCGGCGATGATGCTGCGCCAGTCCGCCGTGGAATGCGCAAAGCCGAAATCCGCAGCTGCCCGTGCAGCCGCATCTTCGGTGATGTCGGCAACGGTGTGCAGTTCGATCCGGTAGGGGAGGTCGAAGACCTTCTGGGCAGAGGCGAAACCGAAGACATGGGCTTTGCCCATGAAGCCGGTGCCGATGAGGCCGACGCGTAGAACGGGTTTTTCAGACATGGGCAAATTCCGGATTGACGATGAGGCCGGGATCGATCGTCCCTTTCAGATAATTGACGGCGTTTTGTATGGACGCGATGGCCATCCTCTCCCCGCATTCCTTCGTAAGCCCGGCAATATGCGGCGACAGGACGGTGTTGAACTGCGACAGCAGCGGGGAGGAGCCTTCCGGCGGCTCGTCGTCGAAGACATCAAGCCCGGCCGCACCGACATGACCCGAGGCGAGTGCTTCGCTGAGCGCCTTTTCACAAACGACACCGCCACGGGCCGTGTTTGACAGGACGACACCGGGTTTCATCAGAGCGATTTCGGCGGCCCCGATTGCCGGGCTTGCTCCCTTGGGAATATGCACGGAAATATAGTCGGCCCAGGGCAGGCCCTTTTCCAGCGATACGGGTCTTGTCGGCCCTTCGGGCCATCCCGATTGCAGCAGGTAGGGGTCGTGGGCGCGGATATGCATGCCGAAACCCGAAGCCATTCTGGCGAGATGCCGCCCGATCCGGCCATAACCGAGGATGAGCAGGTTCTTGCCGGATATTTCCTGCT
This sequence comes from Agrobacterium sp. ST15.16.024, assembly GCF_027956545.1. Taxonomy (NCBI): domain Bacteria; kingdom Pseudomonadati; phylum Pseudomonadota; class Alphaproteobacteria; order Hyphomicrobiales; family Rhizobiaceae; genus Agrobacterium; species Agrobacterium sp. ST15.16.024. The sequence goes on along the minus strand of NZ_JAQKGO010000002.1, from coordinate 400,231 downwards.
GCTCCAGCCTGTTGCGCCAGCTCCACTGTCCGGTCTCCCGGACAGCGCGGTCGGCGAGTATGGCCCGCTTTGCCGCCGCCAGCAGCAGCATCATCGCATGTTCGGCGACGGAGACGGAATTGACGTCGCCGACGATGGTCAGCGCGATGTTGCGACGGTTGAGTTCGGCAAGATCGACGCTATCGTAACCCACCCCATGGCGGGACACCACTTTCAGCCGTCCGGCCCTGGCAATGGTGGCTGCCGAAAGTGGTTGTGTGCGAATGACGATGGCATCCGCTTCTTCGATGAAAGGCGCGTAGGAGGCTTCGGAAACGTCTTCGATATAGCGGACGGAGAAGCCGAGGGCCGGCAGGTCACGGAGCATGGCCTCGCCGGAAGGATGAAGTTTTCCGGCCACGAGAAGGTTCGGCATTTAATACCCCCCTTTGCCATCGGTTTTTTTGGCGGTCTTTTCCACCAGCCTGCGCCACGTCGCGGTCGATTCTGTCGCTGCGGCGGCCAGCAGGCGGGAATCGCCTGACACTGTGGTCATGTCGAAGCCCCATTCCACGGCACGGGCTGCGTAATCCGCCGTGCCGCAATGGAGGGCCGCCTTGATGCCGTTGCGGTGGCAGGCATCGAGGATGCGCTTTATGGCATCGATGACTTCAGGCTCCTCGCGGTCGAAGGCAGGCGTCAATTGACCTTTAGAGAGCGAGAAACTGAGATCGGCGGGGCCGACATAAATCCCGTCGAGGCCGGGGGTGGAGGCGATTTCTTCGAGATTGTCCATCGCCTCTGCCGTTTCGATCATCGCAAAGGCGAGGATTTCGTCATTGGCTTCCGCGGCATAATTGCCGCCGGCGGCGTAAACGGCGCGGGTGGGGCCAAAGCTGCGTTCGCCAAGGGGCGGATAACGCATGTATCGGACAAATTTCTCGGCCTGTGCCCGGTTGTTGATCATCGGGCAGATGATGCCGTAAGCCCCGGCATCCAGAACCTTGGATATCCACGCCGGATCGAGCCAGGGCACCCGCGCCATCAGCACCTTGTCGGAAGCGCGCATTGCCTGGAACATGCCGAGCACGTCCTTGTAGTCGACCGCGCCGTGCTGGATGTCGATGGAGATGGCGTCGTAATCCTGCGCCACCATGATTTCGGCGCTGAACGGGCTGGCAATGGACAGCCAGCCATGCAGCACCGGACGTCCCTCGGCCCAGATTTCCTTCAATTTGTTTTTCCGCATGGGATTCTCCTGCAAGGTTGTCTGTCGCTAGAGCACGTAAACGGAATCGTCGGATGTGCTCTAGCCCTTTGTTTTTCCGCATTTTCCGGACGTAAAACCGCTGCGCACTTTTACTGGAAATGCTCTAAAAGACGATCTGGGCGAGTTTGGTTTCGAGATAATCGCTTATCCCCTCGATACCACCCTCACGCCCCATGCCGGAATGGTTGGTGCCGCCGAAAGGCGCTTCGGATGCGGCGAGCGCGAAGCTGTTGATGCCGACCATGCCGGATTTCAGTGCCGCTACCGTTCGCCGTGCCCTGTCCGGAGAACGGGTGAAGGCATAGGCGGAAAGGCCCATGTCGGAGGCGTTGGCCCGCTCCAGAACCTCGTCCTCGGTGCTGAAGCGGGTGATTGCGGCAATCGGACCGAAATTTTCTTCGGCAAAAACCTTCATCGTGTCCGTCACGCCGGTCAGCACGGTGGGCTCGAAAAAGAAACCGTGGTTCAGGTGTGAGGGGCGTTTGCCGCCATGGGCGATTTTTGCACCGGCGCGCACGGCGTCGGCGACCACCGCCTCGATGTCCTCAAGGCGACCGGCATTGATGAGCGGACCCATTCCGGTATCGGCATCAAGCCCGTCGCCAAGCCTGATCTTCGCCGTGCGGGCCACGAAACCATCGACAAAGGCGTCGTGCAGGCTCTCGTGGACGAAGATGCGATCCGGCGTGACGCAGACCTGGCCGCAATTGGCGAATTTGGTGGGCACGGCAAGATCGAGCGCGTTGTCGAGATCCGCATCGTCATAAATGATGAGGGGCGCATTGCCGCCCAGTTCCATAGAGACCTTCTTCACGGTCTCAGCGGCGTCACGGATCATTTGCTGGCCGACGCGGGTGGAGCCGGTCAGCGACACCTTGCGCACGCGCTTGTCCGCCATGATCGGGCCATAGGTATCGGCGGTCGAACCGACAACCAGATTGACGGCGCCATCGGGAAAGCCGGCGGCCCTCAGGCAGTCGACCATGACCATGGCGACACCGGGCGTCTGGGATGAGGGGCGCAGCACGACGGGGCATCCGGCGGCGAGCGCCGGGGCAAGCTTGCGGGCCGGAAGGGCGGCCGGAAAATTCCAGGCGGTGAAAGCGCCGACGATGCCCACGGCTTCTCGGGTCACCTCAAACCGTCCGCCGGGCACCCGGCTGTCGACGATGCGGCCATAGATGCGGCGCGCTTCTTCGGCGAACCAGCGGAACTGGTCGCAGGAAAGCGCCCATTCGCGACCCGCCTGGGCAATCGGTTTGCCGGTCTCCAGCGAGATCATCTTCGCGCCTTCGTCAGCACGGCGCAGCATTTCGTCGGCTGCCCGGTGCAGCGCTTCGGCACGTGCGAAGCCGCCCATGGCGCGCAGTTTCGGAAGGGCCACAGCCGCCGCGTCAATCGCATCGCGGGTTTGATCGGCGCTGGCAAGCATCACCTCGCCGAGCGCAGCGCCGGTGACTGGAGAGACGACCTCTCCCGTTGCGGCACCTGCAAGCCAGCGTCCATCTATGAAAAGTCCAAAATTCGCGTACATGGCTTACCCGATCTCGCTTGTGTTGACGGTGCGCCCCTCGGCGACAGAGCGGATCGCCGCTTCGGCGAGAAGCAATGCCAGCCGGCCGTCTTCGAAGCCGACTTCCGGTGCCTTGCCCTGTTCCACCGCATCGACGAAGGCGCTGATTTCCGCTGCGAAAGCATCGGCATAACGGTCGATGAAGAAGTTCATCAGCGGTGCTGCCCGGTCGGTACCGGTTTCGGTGTGGAGGCGCAGGTGATTGAGCGTCCGGTTTTCGGAAATCGCCATGCCGGCACTTCCGAAGGCTTCCACCCGCTGATCGTAGCCATAAACCGCGCGCCGCGAATTGCTGATCGTGCATTGTTTGCCCGAAGCGGTTTTCAGCACCACGGTCACGGTGTCGTAATCGTCGCATTTTTCCATCAGCGCCGGGTCGACCAGCCGCGAACCGGTGGCCGAGACCTGGCTGATCTCTTCACCCAGAATGAAGCGGGCCATGTCGAAATCATGGATCGTCATGTCGCGGAAAATGCCGCCCGACATTTCGATATAGGCGGCGGGAGCCATGCCAGGGTCGCGCGAGATGATGACGACCTGATGCAGATCGCCTATCGTTCCGTTTTCGACGGCCTCACGCACGGCGCGGTGTCCGCTGTCAAAACGCCGGACGAAGCCGAGCATGATCGGCACGCCGCTGCCGGCAATTTTTGTTGCACAGGCGTTGACGCGGTCGAGGGAGAGATCGATGGGCTTTTCGCAAAGCACCGGTTTTCCGGCGGCAACTGCCTTTTCCAGCAGATCCGCATGGGTGGGCGTTGAGGTTGCGATCAGCACGGCGTCGACCTCAGGCGAGGCAAAAACCGCCTCGGCCGATTCAAATCGTGTCACATCAAGCTTTTCGGCAATTTCTTTCGCCGAGGGCTCGTATACATCAAAGATACCAGCCAATGTCGCGCGTGGATGAGCGACGATGTTTTCCGCATGCATGCGGCCGATACGGCCCACGCCAAGCACTGCAATTCTCAGCATTGAAATTTTCCTCCCGAGGTATTTGGCAATAATCATTGCAAAGTACCGAATTTGTCAATATGTATTCCAAAAACATATCAACAACCATCCGCAGGAGGAGGCGAGATGACCGCGAAGACCTTACGCCTGACCATGGCCCAGGCGCTAGTACGTTACCTGTGCAACCAGTTTACCGAGATCGACGGAGAGCGCGTTCCCCTGTTCGCGGGCGTGTTCGCCATTTTCGGGCACGGCAATGTCACATGCCTTTCCGAAGCTCTGGAGACGGTGCAGGACCAGTTGCCGACCTGGCGCGGGCAGAATGAACAATCCATGGCGCTTGCCGCAATCGGCTTTGCCAAGGCAAAGAGGCGCAGGCAGATCATGGTCGCTGCGACTTCGATCGGGCCGGGGGCGCTGAACATGGTGACGGCCGCCGGCGTCGCCATGGCCAACCGGCTGCCCGTTCTCCTCATTGCGGGCGATACCTTCGCAAGCCGCCTGCCGGACCCGGTTCTGCAGCAGGTCGAGCATTTCGGCGATCCGACACTGACCGTCAATGACGCGTTCAAATCCGTGGTGCGTTACTGGGATAGGATCGTGCTGCCGGAGCAATTGCTGCAATCGCTGCCGCAGGCGGTCGCTACCATGCTCGATCCGGCCGATTGCGGCCCGGCCTTTATCGGTCTCGCGCAGGATACGCAGGAAATCGCTTTCGATTATCCGGCGGTCTTCTTTGAACCGAAAGTCTGGAAAATTCCTCGGCCGCGTCCTGACCGTGACGCCGTGGCGACTGCCGCCCGGCTGCTGGCGCAGGCGAAATGTCCGCTCATCATTTCCGGCGGTGGCGTGCGTTATTCGCTGGCGGAAGAGCGCCTTGCCGATTTCGCTGCAAAGCGCGGCATTCCCGTTGTCGAAACCATCGCCGGCAAGGGCGCGCTCACCCATCACCATCCGGTCCATGCCGGGCCGATCGGCATCGTCGGATCAACCTCGGCGAATGCGCTGGCCAAGGATGCGGATGTCGTGCTGGCGATCGGTACCCGGCTTCAGGATTTCACCACGGGTTCCTGGACGGCTTTCTCCCGTGATGCGCAGTTCATTTCCGTCAACGCCGCCCGCTTCGATGCGGTGAAACACCGGGCGTTTTCCGTGGTTGGCGATGCGCTCGAGACAATCGACGATCTGGACCAAGCGCTCGGCGCCTACAAGGCCGATGCCGCCCATATGCAGCGGGCCAAAACGCTGTTTGCCGAATGGGACAATCTGCTCGACGAACACCAGCGCATCACCAATGCGCCGGTTCCTTCCTATGCGCAGGTGGTTGGCGTGCTGAACCGGGTTGCGCGGCCCGAAGATACACTGATTGCGGCGGCGGGCGGAACGCCGGGTGAGGTGACCAAGGGCTGGCGGGTCAAGAACCCGAATACATTCGATTGCGAATTCGGGTTTTCCTGCATGGGTTATGAGATCGCTGCCGGCTGGGGCTGCTCCATGGCGCAGGAAGGGCCGGGCGGTGCCGGCGGCGTTCCAATCGTCATGCTGGGGGACGGTACCTACATGATGATGAACTCGGATATCTATTCGGCCGCGCTCACCGGGCACCGGATGATCGTGGTGGTCTGCGATAATGGCGGCTATGCCGTCATCAACCGTCTACAGCAGGCCAAGGGCGTTCCCGGTTTCAACAATCTGCTGGCAGATTGCCGTATCAGGGATCGGGAAAATCCGCTGCATGTCGATTTCGTCAAACATGCGGAAGCCATGGGCGCCCATGCGCGCAGGGCCGAGAGCCTTGCCGATCTTGAAGACGCGATGATCTGGGCGCAGGGCAATGATGGCGTGACTGTCATCTCCATCGTTTCCGATGCCTGGAAATGGGTGCCGGGCGATGCCGACTGGGATGTCGGTGTTCCCTCCGTCTCCAGTTTCGAGACAGTGCGTGCCGCCCGCGCCGCGCAGGAAAACATCCGCAAGGCACAGCGAGTGGGGGTTTGAGATGAAAGCAAGACTTGGTATCGCGCCGATTGCCTGGTGGAATGATGATCTTGCCGAGCTTTCCGATGATGTGAGCCTTCAGGAATGCCTGAGGCAGGCAAGCGAAGCCGGCTTTACCGGTATGGAGACCGGGCGTCGGTTTCCGATGGATATGGCGGAGCTCGGGCCGATCCTCGACCGCTACGGCATATCGGTGTGCGGCGGCTGGTTTTCCGGCCTGCTGCTGGATGGTGACATCGAGGTGGAGAAAGACCGCATCGCGCGGCAGATGGAATTCTTCATCGCCGCCGGCGCGCCCTGCATCGTTTATGGTGAAACGTCGCGCTCCATTCAGGGCGTGCGCTCCGCTCCGCTTGCCACGAAGCCCCGGCTCGACGAGGCCGGCATGGCGGCCTATGGCCGCAGGATGTCCGACTTTGCCGACTGGTGCGCGGCGAAGGGCATGCCGATTTCCTACCATCACCATATGGCGGCCGTGGTGGAGACCGAGCCGGAACTCGATCTCTTCATGAAGCACTCCTCCGTGCCCCTGCTGTTTGATGCCGGGCACATGGCCTTTGCGGGCGGCGATGTCATGCGTGTCATCGAAAACCACCATGCGCGCATTACCCATGTCCACACCAAGGATATCCGGCGTGAGGTTGTCGACGGGCTGGACAGGAGCCGGGAGAGTTTCCTCGATGCCGTCATCAAGGGCGCCTTTACCGTGCCGGGTGATGGTAGCCTGGATTTCGGGGCAATCGTCAAGGCGCTGGCGTCGAAAGGTTACGAGGGCTGGTTCGTGGTCGAGGCGGAGCAGGCCCCGGTCAGGACCCCGCCGCTGGACATGGCCCGAAAGGGGCACAGGGAATTGCTGCGCGTGATGGACGCCGCTGGATATGAGGTCGTGAAATGAACCGTATTGAAGGAAAGATCGCCGTTATTACCGGCGGAACCCAGGGTCTGGGTGCAGCGGTTGCGCAGGTGTTCGCGCAGGCGGGCGTGGCGGGGATCGTCATTGTCGGGCGCGGTGTGGAAAAAGGACAGGCGGTCGCGGATGCCATCACGCAGAAATCAGGCGTGCCGGTTGAGATGGTGGCGGCCGATCTCGGTGATATCGATGATGTCCGCAGCATCATTCCGGCGACGGACAAACGCTTTGGTCGGGTCGATATCCTCGTTAACGCGGCGGGCCTGACGGATCGCGGCAACATGCTCAACACAACGCCCGAGCTTTTCGACCGGATGTTCGCGGTCAATACGCGTGCGCCATTCTTTCTCATTCAGGATGCGGCAAAGGTGATGATCCGCGAGGGGATCGAGGGTCGTGTCGTTAATGTCGGGTCGATGTCGGGTCTGACAGGCCAGCCTTTCCTTGCGCCCTATGCGGCGTCCAAGGGCGCGCTTGCCACCGTCACCCGCCATGCCGGCTTTTCGCTGATGCGCCACCGTATCCATGTGAACCAGCTCGATATCGGCTGGATGAATTCCGATCACGAGCGCAAGCTTGTCCTTTCCGAGACCGGCGATCCCGATTTCATCGACCGCGCGGCGGCGGCCAAGCCGTTCGGGCGCATCCTCGATCCGCTCGAAGTGGCCCGCGCCATCCTGTGGATGGCATCCGAAGACAGCGGCATGATGACGGGCGCGGTTATCCCCTTCGATCAGTCGGTCTATGGCGGTTACGACGACGCGCCGGTGCCGGCGAAAAAGCTGGAGGAATAAGATGATGCGGACCATCAAGGGGCCGGGCGTCTTTCTGGCGCAGTTCGCGGCCGATGAGGCGCCCTATAATTCGCTTGCCTCGTTGGCGGCGTGGGCCTCGGCCAAGGGCTTCAAGGGAGTGCAGATTCCCACCTGGGATACGCGCCTGATCGACATGAAACAGGCTGCGGAAAGCGATGCCTATTGTGATGATCTGAAGGGCATGCTCGGCGAGCACGGGCTGGAGATCACCGAACTCGCCTCCCACATCACCGGGCAGCTTGTGGCGGTGCACCCTGCCCATGACGCGATCATGGACAGTTTTGCGCCGGAACACGTGCGCGGCAATCCCGCAAAGCGTCGGGCATGGGCCGAGGGACAGCTGCGCTTTGCCGCCCGCGCCTCAAAGCGCCTCGGCATCGACCGCCATGTGACTTTTCCCGGGGCGCTTTTATGGCCCTATCTTTATCCCTATCCGCAATGGCCGGAAGGGCTGGTGGAGGAAGGCTTTGACGAGCTTGCGCGCCGCTGGACACCGATTCTCGATGACTTCGACGCCCATGGCGTGGACGTCTGCTATGAAATCCATCCCAGCGAAGACCTGCATGACGGCCACAGCTGGGAGATGTTTCTCGACAAGGTCAAGGAACATCCCCGGGCAAACCTGATGTATGATCCCTCGCATCTCGTTCTGCAGGGAATGGATTATCTCGCCTTCATCGACCATTACCACGAGCGGATAAAAACCTTCCACGTCAAGGATGCCGAGTTTCGTCCAGACGGAAAATCGGGCGCCTATGGCGGTTATCAGCCCTGGTCCAAAAGGGCCGGCCGCTTCCGCAGCCCCGGCGACGGGCAGGTCGATTTCGGGGCGATCTTCACCAAGCTCACCACCTACGGCTTTGATGGCTGGGCGGTGCTGGAATGGGAATGTTTCGTCAAAAACCCGGAAGACGGGGCGTCGGAAGGTGCGCGTTTCATCGCCGATCACATCATCCGTGTTTCGGACCGTGCCTTTGACGATTTCGTCAAATCCGGTGCGAACCGCAATGCCAACCGCGCCATGCTGGGGCTGGAGGAACTATGACTATCGAAAGACCACTTCGTCTGGGCATGATCGGTGGCGGTCAGGGGGCCTATATCGGCAATATCCACCGTCTTGCCGCACGCCTTGACGGCAAATGGGTGCTTGTGGCCGGGGCCTTCGATGTCGATCCCGAAAGGGGCCGCGCCTTTGCGATTAATGAAGGGCTTGACCCGGCCCGCAGTTATGGCAGCTATCAGGAGCTGATTACCGGCGAGGCTGCCCGCGAGGATCGTGTCGATGCGGTTGCAATCTGCACACCGAATTTCACCCACTATCCGATCGCGAAGGCGCTGATCGAGGCAAGTTTCGACGTGATCTGCGAAAAACCGCTGACCGCGACACTGGAAGACGCCATCGCGCTGGAAAAACTGTCGCGGGAAAGCGGCCGCTTCGTTGGGGTGACCTATACCTATTCCGGATACCCGATGGTGCACGAAGCGCGTGTGCGCGTCGCGGCGGGTGAGATCGGCGAGGTTCGCACCGTGCAGGTGGAATATCCGCTGGAATGGATGGCGACCGCCATCGAACAGCAGGGCAATGCCCAGGCGGCATGGCGCACCGACCCGAAGAAGAACGGCCGCGGCGGCTCCATCGGCGATATCGGCACCCATGCCTATCATCTGGCCGGTTTCGTGACCGGGCTGAAACTGCAGTCGCTCACCGCCGATCTCGCCACTTTCGTGGTGGGGCGGGCGCTGGATGACAATGCCCATGTGATGATGCGTTATGAGGGCGGCGCGCGGGGGCTCCTCTGGTCGTCGCAGGTGGCGCTCGGCAATTCCAACGGCGTGCGTCTGCGGGTTTTCGGCGCGACCGGTTCACTGCAATGGTTTCAGGAACAGCCGAACGAACTCGTCTATACGCCGCTTAACGGGCGTGTGCAGACCATCAAGCGCGGCGCGGACGACCTTTCCGAAGATGCGAAGGTTCGAACCCGCACTCCGCCCGGCCACCCGGAGGGATATTTGGAGGCCTTCGCCAACCTCTATGCCGGTTTCGCGGAAGCCATCCGTGCCCGCAAAGCGGGCCGTGAGACGGGTGCGATTGGCCGCAACATTCCGCTTGCCTATGACGGGCTGAAGGGTGTGGCCTTTGTGGAAGCGGTTGTGGATAGTGCCGAAAGCGCCGATCCGCGCTGGATCACGCCGGTGGCGGTGTAAAACGCGCGGCAGACCGTGCTGGAAATCGACCTTTCGGACGGGCCATGTCTGTCCGAAAGGTTCTGGCCGTTCTGTTTGCAGAGCAGGGTCTGTATCTTAACGGCGGATAAAACAGGAAAAAATGGTGTCCACGAGAGGATTCGAACCTCCGACCCCAGGATTCATACCACTTCGGCTTTAACCGCCGTCCCGCCGAAAATAGGCGGGGCGTTCGTGGTCTGGACTGTCCCTTCACCATGGACCTTGCGGCCTTTAGGCGCTGCCCTACCAGTCTCTACACCTTCAACAGGCTTTCGCCTGAAGCTTGGCTCGGGATTGGCATGCTGGAAGCCCAGCTAAGCGTTCCCCGAATTTGAGCAGATCGACTACAGCCTTTCGGACCGCAGCCCCCAATTATCAACTAGGAATCCTGTGCTCTATCCTGCTGAGCTACGTGGACACTGAATTGCTCTTTAACCTGACGATGCCTGCGGATCAACCGCGTTCTTCATCGCGGTTGATCTGTTCCTCGGCTTTCTTTGCGCTCGCCGGCAATCAGCTCGTCAGGCGCTGTTCAGCCAGCTTCACCCAATAGGAAATGCCGTAGGCGATGGCGTCGTCGTTAAAATCGTAGCCGGGATTATGAAGCCCGGCCGAATCGCCATTGCCGAGGAAGATGAAGGCGCCCGGCCTTTCCTTCAGCATGAAGGAAAAATCTTCGCCGGCCATGGAGGGATCGACATCGGGATCGACATTGTGGTCTCCCGCCACATCGCGGGCGACGCGGATGGCGTGGTCGGTCTCGGCGGCGTGGTTGAAGGTCACCGGGCAATAACGCTCATAGACGACTTCGGCTTCGGCGCCATTGGCAAGGGCTATGCCTTCCGCCATCTGCTTGATGCGGTCCTGCGCGAGATCGCGCACCGTTTCGTCGAGGCTGCGCACCGTGCCGGCAATCAGCGCCTCGTTGGGGATGATGTTGTGGCTGGAGCCGGCGTGAAAGCGGGTGACGGACACGACGACCGAACGGATCGGATCGGCATTGCGCGAAGCGATCATCTGCAGGTTGCCGACAATCTGTGCGCCGATGGTGATGGGGTCGATGGTGCGGTGCGGCTGTGCCGCATGGCCGCCCCGGCCCTTGACGGTGATGGAGAACTTGTCCGGTGCCGCCATGATGCCGCCCTTGCGGATGGCGAAGGCGCCGAGAGGAATGCCCGGCATGTTATGCATGCCATAGACCTCGTTAATGCCGAAACGCTCCATCAAGCCGTCCTCGACCATGGCGAGCGCGCCAGCGCCACCTTCTTCGGCGGGCTGGAAGATGACGGCGATCGAGCCCGCGAAGTTGCGGGTCTCGGTGAGATATTTGGCTGCGCCGAGCAGCATGGCGGTATGGCCGTCATGGCCGCATGCATGCATCGCGCCTGCTGTTTTCGATGCCCAGGGCTTGCCGGTTTCCTCGAGAATGGGCAAGGCGTCCATATCCGCGCGAAAGCCGATGGTGCGTTCACCGGCAAGATTGCCCCTGATGATGCCGACCACACCCGTGCGGCCAAGACCGGTCACGATTTCGTCAACGCCAAAAGATTTCAGCTTGTCCGCAACGAAGGCCGCGGTGTTGTCGACATCATACAAAATCTCGGGATTTTCGTGCAGGTGACGCCGCCATTCGCTGACTTCCTGTTGAAGTTCGGCGGCTCTGTTCAAAATCGGCATTCGTTCATTCCTGGGTTCATCGGTGCGGCGTGTGGTAAAAGCCATCCTCCATGGTGGATAGTGCGCCGCATAATTGACGTAATCAATGTACTTTGCCATTGCTAGGACATATATGGTGAATATTGCCATTCCCCGACCGAAGACGGGAATTCGAGGACAAGCCTTGCCACAGACAGTTAAATCGCCAAACGCCGCCCGGCGGCTCTCCGCAGCCGTTGCCATCATGACCGCAGGCCTCGTTGCCGCAGCATCCGTGGCCAATGCCAATCCGAAAATGGTGGTGGATGTTAAAACCGGCAAGGTGATTTCCCATCAGGAAGCCTTCCGCAAGTGGTATCCGGCGTCGCTGACCAAGCTGATGACCGCTTATATCGCCTTTTCGCAGATGAAGGCCGGCAAGCTCAGCCCGCAGACGGAAGTGGTGATGAGCAAGAAGGCCGCCGACCAGCCGGCCTCGAAAATGTATTTCAAGCCCGGCCAGAAGCTGACGATGGACAGCGCGCTGAAGCTGCTGCTGATCAAATCCGCCAATGATATTGCCGTGGCGATTGCCGAGACGATCGGTGGCACGTCCGATAATTTTGTGGCACAGATGAATGCGCAGGCGCAGCGGCTGGGCATGAGCTCCACCCATTACGTGAATGCCAACGGCCTGCCCGGCAAGGGGCAATATACGACCGCGCGCGATCTGGCGCTGCTGGCGCTGATCATCAAGCGCGAATTCCCGGAATATGCCCACTATTTCTCGCTGGAAGGCGTCACCACCGGCAAGAAGAATTATGCCAACTTCAATATGCTGGTCGGCCGCTTTGATGGCGCTGACGGCATGAAGACCGGCTTCATCTGTGCCTCCGGTTTTAACCAGGTGTCGTCTGCCGTGCGCAACGGCCGCTCCGTCATCACCGTAGTACTGGGCGCGGACAGCCTTGCCGGACGAACCGACCAGTCTGCAGACCTGCTGCAGATGGGGCTGACGGCGCCTTCCGGGCAGGGCGTTTCGCTTGCTTCGCTGGCGCCCTATGGCGATACCGGCGATGTGAACGATGTCAGCGCCGAAATCTGCAATCCGAAGGCTGCAAAGGTGCGTAGCGAGGGCCGCGATGAAGCCGGCCGTATGGTCATCCATTCGCCTTATGTGACGGAGATGACCCGCCCGCCGGAATATTCCTTCGCCGGTCTTATCCCGGGCAGCGAGACCGTGGCTGTCAACACGACCAAGGGGGCTGCGGCCAAGGGCGAACTGGCCAACGTGCCGATCCCGATCCCACGCCCGACATTCTGATTGGCTTGATCGCTCTTCAGTGATGAAGGGCGAGTGCGCCTGCGGATTGGCTATTCGCAGCTCTGATCTGTTATGATATTACAGTCTCGCCCATTGCCTTCAGGCCTTGGGCGATTTCTGTTTTATCGCGCGGTTCCGGCTCGAACATCGTTCAACGATCTGCCGGAGCGGCCCTCAACCATACAGGCAAGGCATGTCTCGCGAGCGTATACCGGTCTCCATCATCACCGGATTTCTCGGCGCCGGAAAATCGACGCTGCTCAACCGGCTCCTCAAAGACCCCGAGATGAGTGACGCCGCAATCATCATCAATGAATTTGGTGATGTCAGCATCGATCATATGCTGGTTGAAAGTGCCGGCGAGGGCATCATCGAACTGGCGGAAGGTTGCCTCTGCTGCACGGTGCGCGGGGAACTGGTGGATACGCTGGCGGAGCTGATGGATGGTATCCAGATCGGCAAGCTGAAGCCGGTGAAGCGGGTGGTGATCGAGACCACCGGCCTTGCCGATCCTGCCCCGGTCATGCAATCGATCATGGGCAATCCGGTGATCGCGCAGAATTTCGTGCTCAACGGCATGATTACGGTGGTGGATGCCGTGAACGGCCTCTCCACGCTCGACAACCACGAAGAAGCCGTGAAGCAGGCGGCCGTTGCCGACCGGTTGGTGATGACCAAGCGAGCGCTCGCCGACGCTTCCACAATTGCTGCACTGACGGCGCGCCTGCAGACGCTCAACCCGCGCGCAACGATCGAGGATGGCGACAAGCCGGACTGGAGTGCCTCGGCGCTTCTCGACAACGGTCTTTATGATGCCGGCAGCAAAAATGCCGATGTTGGCCGCTGGCTGGGCGAAGAGGCGGCCCATGATCATCACGACCACGACCACGACCACGACCATGACCATGGGCACCACCACCACCACCGTGGCGACCATGGCCATCACCATCACGATGTGAACCGGCACGATGCGTCGATCCGTTCCTTCTCGATCATTCATGACAAGCCGATCGAGCCGATGGCGATCGATATGTTTGTGGATCTGCTGCGCTCGGCGCATGGTGAAAAGCTGTTGCGCATGAAGGCCGTCGTCAAGCTCTCGGACAATCCCGACCGGCCGCTGGTGCTGCATGGGGTGCAGAACATTTTCCACAGGCCGGAGCGCCTTGCGGCCTGGCCTGACCCGTCTGATCAGCGCACGCGCATGGTGCTGATCACCAAGGACTTGCCGGAGGCTTTCGTGCAGGACCTGTTTGCCGCATTTACCGGCGCGCCGGGTATCGATCGTCCGGACAGGCAGGCGATGACGGATAATCCGTTGGCGATTTCGGGGATGCGGTTTTGAGGTGAGTGGCGACTAGTGGGTAAGTTTTTGGGTGTGTCTTACCCCCCCCTCTGCCCTGCCGGGCATCTCCCCCACAAGGAGGGAGATCGACAAGCGGCTTGCTTCGAATATCGTTATCGTGCGGTTGAGATCGCAGTAGTTAAGTTTGAGAGGGACCGAGCGGCTGCCTCATCCGATCTCCCTCCTTGTGGGGGAGATGTCCGGCAGGACAGAGGGGGGTAGCCACGGGTGCACAGTTAACCCTTGGTTCACCCGCCCTTCACAATCCGAAACCGATACCCGTTACCCACTGCCACGGTCTCAACCAGACTATGCCCATCCTCATTGCACATATGCGCAATATCGATCACCGCCAGCGGATCGGTCGTCTCAACCGTCAAAACATCGCCCGCTTTCAGCGCAGCAAGCTTCTTGCGGCTTCTTAAAACCGGAAGGGGGCATTTAAGCCCCCTCAGATCGTAAATCACTTCGGCCGTGTCGCTCATTCCTTGGCCCAGAATTTCCAGAAGGGCTTCTTCTCCGGCGCTTCCGGTGCCGGTGCGGAATAGGCAAGCGGGTTGAGGGCCGGAACCGGGATGCCCTGTGCGGCCGCACCGCTCTGGCCGTTGGCCGAGGGGGTGGCCGTGGCAACCATGGTCGGGGCGGCAGGCGCCGGGTTCGACTGTGGGGCAGTTGGCTGAGGCGTCGAGGTGCGTGGACCACGCAGGGATGAGGCGGTGGCTGCGGTCGCCGGCGAGGACGACGTCACCTGCTGCGCCTTCTTCTCCATCAGCGCGGCAAATTCCGTTTCCTTCATCAGCTTGCCGGCCTTCAGTGCCGAGCCGGTCGGGGCATAGGCGGGTTCGCGTCCCTTGCGCTTTTCGGCGACCAGCGCCTTGCGCTCCGCCTCGCTCGGGTCGTACCAGGCCATGCCGTCATATTTCTTCATCGCCTTTTCATAGGCGAGATCATAGGTCTTTTCGTAGCTCGAAAGCGCGCTGACCAGTGCGGGCGGCGTGCTCATGCCCGGGCACTGCGCGGAGGCGTTGAAGCTGCCGCCTGCCGTCTGCTGGTTGAAGACATATTTCTTCTCGCAGACATTCACCTCCGGCGGGCGCTTGGTGACTTCGAAATTGTCGTAACCGACCTTCAGCATCTTCCAGAATTCGAGATGTTCGCTCTGGCGGTGGCGGGCCATGTTTTCCGCTGTCATGCGGAAGGGAAAGGCCTGCAGCTGCACGGTCTTCTGGCCGCCTTTGAAGGCGTCGCGCGCGAAACCGTAGATTTCAAGAATTTGCGCATCCGTCATCGAATAACAGCCTGAGGATGAACAGGCGCCATGGATCATCAGATTGGTGCCGTTGCGGCCATTGGCGGCATCGTAACGGTTCGGGAAGCCGGTATTGATGGCGAGATAATATTTCGAGTTCGGATTGAGATGCGCGGGTGTCAGGTTGTAGAAACCTTCCGGCGCTTGCCGGTCACCTTCCTTCACCTTCGGGCCGAGTTTGCCGGACCATGCGCAAATCTCGTAGCCGGCGATCTTCTCGAAACGGTTGTCGCGCCTGGCCTTCCAGATTTCCAGCGCACCTTCTTCCTTGAAGATGCGGATCATGATCGGCGAAGTGCGATCCATGCCCCTTTTGTCGATCTCGGCCAGAATGGACGGAGACAACGGGTAATCGACCTTGTTCTTGACGTGGGAAACGTCGCGTTCGACGGTTTCGAGCGTATCGTTGCAACCGGTAAGAACGAGCGCGGTGCAGGCGAGCAGGGCAAAATGTGTCAAACGCATGATCTGATCCGAAAGACGATGGCACGGGCGGCGAAGTTCTACACCGTCCCGCGTGTATTTTAAATACGGTATTAACCGTTTACATCTTCTTAACTCAAATCGGATCCGCCCCCGCGGCCGCCGATACATCTGTTGATGTGACCGGACTATGGCCGAGTTGGGGCGATATTCAAGGAAAATAAGGCCGGGAGTTTGATCATTTTGGCGTTTCTTCGAACCGCCAAAAAATCTAACTCTCTCTTTGTACGCATTTTCCGGACGTAAAACCGCTACGCACTTTTACTGGAAATGCTTTAAAGGTTCCGGCCGATATCCAGGAATTTCTGGCGACGCTCGGCACGCAGCTGCGTACCCGAACGCTGTGAAAGATCGGCCAGAGCCTTGGCGATCACGTCACCTGTCGCGTTGATCACGGTCTCCGGCGCGCGATGCGCCCCGCCGATCGGTTCGGGGATGATGCCGTCGATGACGCCGAGCGACTTTAAGTCTTCGGACGTGATCTTCATGTTGGTTGCTGCTTCCTTGGCGCGGGTCGAATCACGCCAGAGAATGGAGGCAGCACCTTCCGGTGAAATCACCGAATAGATCGAATGTTCGAGCATGTAGACGCGGTTGCCGGTGGCGATGGCGATCGCGCCGCCCGAACCACCTTCGCCGATGACGACGGAAACGATCGGCACCTTGACGTTAAGGCACATTTCCGTCGAGCGGGCGATGGCCTCTGCCTGGCCGCGTTCTTCGGCGCCGACGCCGGGATAGGCGCCTGCGGTATCGATGAGGGTGACGACCGGCAGCGAGAAACGGTCAGCCAGTTCGAGCACGCGGATCGCCTTGCGGTAACCTTCCGGACGCGCACTGCCGAAATTATGCTTCAGGCGGCTTTTGGTGTCATTACCCTTTTCCTGGCCGATGATGGCGACGGGCTGGCCGTTGAAGCGGGCAAGGCCCGCCTGAATGGCGGCGTCTTCGGAAAATTTGCGGTCGCCGGCAAGCGGCGTGAAATCGGTGAACAGCGCCTTGGCGTAATCGACGAAATGCGGACGCTGCGGGTGACGCGCGACCTGCGTTTTCTGCCAGGCGTTCAGCTTGGAATAGATGTCCTGCATCGCGTCGTTGACGCGCGATTCCAGACGGTTGATCTCCTCCGAGGTGTCTATGCTCTCGTCTTCATCGGCAAGCTTCTTCAGCTCGATGATCTTGCCTTCAAGGTCCGAGATAGGTTTTTCGAAGTCGAGATAATTGTGCATGAGATCCGTTTCCGATCGTTTTGCGCAAGGTTTGACCGGATTATCCGGCGGTTCCGGTCGCTCTAATCAAGGTTTTTGCCCTGTTTGGCAAGGGGGTGATGTGTTTGTACCAGTTCTTGCAAGCGTTCTTCCAGCACATGCGTATAGATTTGTGTCGTGGAAATGTCGGAATGGCCGAGAAGCTCCTGCACGGCGCGCAGGTCTGCGCCGTTCTGCAGGAGATGGCTGGCAAAGGCATGACGCAGGACATGCGGTGACACCGCCGAAGGGGTAAGGCCGGCGCGAATGGCAATATCTTTGAGGTCGCGGGCGAAGACCTGCCTTGGCAGATGACCTTCCTTGCTGCTCGAAGGAAACAGCCATGGGCTTTCCGGTGCTTCGGCTTTTTTTTGCGCCTTGGCCTTCTCCGGCGCGAGCGCCTTTCTGGCGGCGTCGTATTTTTCCATGGCTTCGATCGCGGCGCGGGACAGAAGCACCATGCGGTCCTTGTTGCCCTTGCCCCGGATCATCAGGAAGCGGCCCTCCTGGCGCAGCACCTTGACGGGCAGGGAGACGAGCTCGCTGACGCGCATGCCGGTGGCATAAAGCAGTTCAAGCAGCAGATGCATGCGAATGCGGGCAAGCTGGCCGGGACCGGCGGTGGCTGCTTCCTCAGCCGCGATGCGGAGAAGTTTCGTCACATCGGCAACGCTCATCGTCTTCGGCAGGCTGAGACCCTTTTTAGGGGCGTCGATTATGCCGGTCGGATCGTCGCTGCGCAGTCCTTCCGAATAGAGGAAACGATAGAACTGCCGCATCGATGACAAGCGTCGCGCCTGCGAGGTGGCGGCAAAGCCCTGGGTCGAAAGATGGGTAAGATAAGCGGACAGGTCTGGCGTGGCCGCCTCGACCAAGGACTGACCCCGGCCAGCCAGAAATTCACGCAGATCCGAAAGGTCGTGTTCGTAAGAGGAAAGCGTGTTGGCGGCAGCGCCCCGCTCGGCGCTCATCATTTCCAGAAAACTTTCAAGCCGTGCGCCGTCGCGCCCTCCCGCCAGTGCGTTCATGGAGTGCGCCTTGCCGGTTCTGCCGCCGGTGGGTTCAGGCGTTCGGAAGGAATGCGCACGGTCACCTCGCGGTCGCGTGGTTTCACGACCATGACAAGCAGCACCATGCCGCCATAGATCAGCCCCGCGATGGTCGCCAATATCATCGTGAAGCGGAAGAGGGTGGGCATGGCGGCTCCGTGAAGGTGGCGGTCGAACTTATATGCGGTGCGGCGAAAGCGGCGGCAAGATCAAAAAGCCGGCTTTCGCCCCGTGCCGCATGCGGCGATGATTGTGATTCAACGCCATTCAGTCAGCAATTTGGCTTGACGCTTCGTAAACATTTGCAGATATCCATGCCAAACGGGCTTTCAAATTTATGAATGAAACGAATTTATCCGTCCCGGCAACACTCGGGGAGCAAGCACGGGCAAAGCTCGGGAGGCGCAACATCGTCTTTGTCGGGCTGATGGGGGCTGGAAAGTCTGCGATAGGTCGCATGGTTGCCCAGCAGCTCAAGGTCCAGTTCATCGATACGGATGTGGAAATCGAGCGCGTTTCGCGCATGACGATATCGGAACTCTTCGCCACCTATGGCGAGGAAGAGTTCCGGGCGCTGGAAACACGGGTCATCAAGCGGCTTCTGCGCGGCGGTCCCAAGGTCATCTCCACCGGCGGTGGCGCCTTCATCAACGACAATACCCGGCGTCACATCACGCGCGGCAGCATTTCGCTGTGGCTGAAGGCCGATCTTGAGGTTTTGTGGGAAAGGGTCAACAAGCGCGATCATCGTCCGCTTCTCAAGACCGAAAATCCCAAGGCTACGCTGGCGGCGCTGATGGAGAAACGTTACCCGATCTATGCCGGAGCGGATCTCACCATCGAATCCCGTGACGTCCGCAAGGAAATCATCGTGACTGAAGTGCTGGCCGCCATCGCCGGCATCGAACAGAAAGACTGACCACCATGACGCCTTCCGAAATCCACGCCGACGAACGCCTTGTCCATGTGCCGCTCGGTGAACGCGCCTATGATATTCTGATCGGGCCGGGACTGATCGGCAGGGCGGGTGGTGAGATTTCGGCGCGTCTGAAGGGCCGGCGTGCGGCGATCATCACCGATGAACATGTTGCGCCGCTTTATCTCGAAGGCCTGATGGACGGCCTGCAGACTGACGGTATCGAGGCGGTGTCGCTGACCCTGCCAGCCGGTGAAAAGACCAAGAGCTTCGAACATCTGGTCACCGTCTGCGATGCGGTTCTCTCCGCGCGCGTGGAACGCAACGATGCGGTCATCGCACTCGGTGGCGGCGTGATCGGTGATCTCGCGGGTTTTGCGGCCGGCATCGTGCGCCGTGGTGTGCGCTTCGTGCAGATACCGACCTCGCTTCTGGCGCAGGTTGATTCCTCGGTTGGCGGCAAGACCGGCATCAACAGCCGCCACGGCAAGAACCTCATCGGCGTTTTCCACCAGCCGGATCTGGTGCTGGCGGATACGGCGGTGCTCGATACGCTGAGCCCGCGAGAGTTCCGCGCCGGTTATGCCGAAGTGGTTAAATACGGGCTGATCGACAAGCCGGATTTCTTCTTCTGGCTCGAAAAGAACTGGGATGAAATTCGCACCGGCGGCCCCGCCCGCATAGAGGCGATTGCCACAAGCTGCCAGGCCAAAGCCGATGTTGTTGTGGCCGACGAGAAGGAAAACGGCGTGCGCGCCCTTTTGAACCTCGGCCACACATTCGGCCATGCGCTGGAGGCGGCGACCAATTACGACAGCAAGCGGTTGGTGCACGGTGAAGGTGTGGCGATCGGCATGGTGCTGGCGCACCAGTTCTCCGCCCGTCTCAACCTCGCAAGCCCTGATGATGCGGCGCGCGTCGAAGCCCACCTGAAGGCGGTCGGCCTGCCGACAACGATGAAGGATATTCCGGGCGAATTGCCGCCGGTCGAGACGCTGATGACGGCAATCGCACAGGACAAGAAGGTCAAGGGCGGCAAGCTCACCTTCATCCTCACCCACGGCATTGGCCAGTCTTTTGTCGCGGATGATGTGGCGTCGTCGGAGGTGCAGTCGTTCCTCTC
Source organism: Agrobacterium sp. ST15.16.024 (assembly GCF_027956545.1). Taxonomy (NCBI): domain Bacteria; kingdom Pseudomonadati; phylum Pseudomonadota; class Alphaproteobacteria; order Hyphomicrobiales; family Rhizobiaceae; genus Agrobacterium; species Agrobacterium sp. ST15.16.024. The sequence goes on along the minus strand of NZ_JAQKGO010000002.1, from coordinate 380,078 downwards.
GGAGAAGCACCCGGGGTGAGGGGCAGCTCAAGCCCGAAGCTAACCCTCTCCATTTGTAAAACCACAGCGTGGAAAGCTCATCCTTTGTTGAGCATGAAACTCAGAAGGTGTGCATAACCGCGTGCATCGTCGATTGCGCGATGGGTGTGCTCAATGGCGCCCAGCCATTCTGCGGGATAGTGCTGAACCTCGCAGTTCCAGTAATCGCGACCGGTTTTTCCCGCGACCATGGACATTATGCAAAGGGGAGCATATTTGAAAAGGCGGTTGGAAACCCATGGGCCTTCAAAAAGCGGCTGACCTGTAAACCGCTTCAGGTAGTAATCTAACCACAGACCGTCGAGAGACACTGGATGGGCTGCGAATATCGGCTCAGCATCAAAGGATTTTATCCACGCCACGAAGCTTTGAATAACGATTGCGGCAGGCTGAGCGTTTTCCGTCGATGCTTCCCAGGCCTTTGGATGTTTGCGCCAGAACTCCATGGTTCCGGGGTCGCTCTCCGCATTTTCCAGCCGTTCCAGAACGGCCTCGAAATCGCCGAGAATTTCACCGGTTTCTGAGACTGCGACAGAACCGAATGACAACATTGAGTGTTTTCCAGGAATAGGACCGTCGAATTCGCAATCGGTTACAACGTAGAAATGGGGCATCATTCTCTCGTACGGGACCGTATCCCCGTGGTTAAGTGTCGGTCGGAAAAGATCTTTAGATCAATCAAGTTCTTATGTCGGAACACGGACGCAATGCTGCGCAGTTGAGGCTAAAACCGCACGGCTTCCCCCGGTGCCGCCACCTCGATCGCGAGCGCATGCAGCCCCGCGTCGAGTTCCGGCTTCAAAACGGCATTGATCGCCCGGTGGCGTTCGACGCGAGACTTGCCGGAGAAGCTTTCCGACACTATCTGAACACGCATATGGGTCTCGCCCGTGCCGGTTATATCCGGCTGGTGGCCCGCATGCATCTGGCTTTCATCGACGACTTTCAGGCGCTCTGGTGAAAAGCTCTCACGGAGCTTCGTTTCTATACGTTCTCGCAGGGACATGCGAAGGGCTCCATTCCTGTTGGCTGGTCTTGAAGGGGGTTACCTAGAAGCCAGCAACATTCCGCTTTGTCAATTCTTGTTGTGCGGCTTTTCGCACTCCATAATCAGGGCATCATGAAACTGGATTCGAAATATTTCGACCGCATCCGCACGCGCCGGAAAAAGGAGCGGGAACCTGAGGTTCAGGCTCCTACCTGCCAGTGGGACGGATGCGATAAACCGGGCGTTCACCGCGCACCTGTCGGCCGCAATGCCGAGGGGCAATTCTTCCTGTTCTGTTTTGAGCATGTGAAGGAATACAACAAGGGCTATAATTACTTCTCCGGCCTCTCAGACGGCGAGATCGCCCGTTACCAGAAGGAGGCGATCACCGGTCACCGTCCGACCTGGACGGTGGGTGTCAACAAGACGGCGCGCGACAGCCCTTTGCATTCCACACTTCGATCCGGCACCGCGAGCGGCAATGCCCGCATTCGCGATCCCTTCGGCTTCGCCGGCGGTTTTGCGGGTGGCGCAAAGGCCGGTGGACAGCGAATGCAGCAAGACCGCAAGCTGAAGACGCTGGAGGCGAAAGCCTTCGATACGCTCGGTCTTTCTGCCAGTGCTAAGCAGGAAGAGATAAAAAGGCGCTATAAGGAGCTTGTCAAAAAGCACCATCCTGATGCTAATGGTGGCGATCGTGGTTCGGAAGAACGTTTTCGGGCTGTTGTTCAAGCATATCAATTGTTAAAGCAGTCAGGTTTCTGCTAAGCCAACTTACGTGTTTACCGCCTGATTGATGATGTGGCCGGGTGGCTGCCGCCCGCCTTGGAGACGTGATGAGCAAAATCGACCTTGATATTTCCAACCTGCCCGACACGACTGTGTCCGTGCGGGAGGTTTTCGGCATTGATACGGATCTGCGGGTTCCCGCCTATTCCCAGGGCGACGCCTATGTGCCGGACCTCGATCCCGACTATCTTTTCGACCGCGATACGACCCTCGCGATCCTAGCCGGTTTTGCTCACAACCGACGTGTCATGGTTTCCGGTTTCCACGGCACCGGCAAGTCCACCCATATCGAGCAGGTGGCTGCCCGCCTCAACTGGCCCTGCGTGCGCGTCAACCTCGACAGCCATGTCAGCCGTATCGACCTCGTCGGCAAGGACGCCATCGTCCTGAAGGACGGCAAGCAGGTTACCGAATTCAAGGACGGCATTCTGCCCTGGGCCTACCAGCACAATGTCGCGTTGGTCTTCGATGAATATGACGCCGGCCGCCCGGACGTGATGTTCGTTATCCAGCGCGTACTGGAATCCTCCGGCCGCCTGACCCTGCTCGACCAGAGCCGCGTCATCCGTCCTCACCCCGCCTTCCGCATTTTCGCGACCGCCAACACGGTCGGCCTTGGTGATACGACGGGCCTCTACCACGGCACGCAGCAGATCAACCAGGCGCAGATGGACCGCTGGTCCATCGTCACCACGCTGAACTACCTGCCGCATGAGCAGGAAGTGAACATCATTGCCGCCAAGGTGAAGAGCCTCGACAATCCGAAGGGTCGCGAAACCGTCTCCAAGATGGTGCGCGTGGCGGATCTCACCCGTTCGGCCTTTGTTAATGGCGACCTTTCCACGGTGATGAGCCCGCGTACCGTCATCACCTGGGCGGAAAATGCGGAAATCTTCGGCGATCTCGCCTTTGCCTTCCGTGTGACCTTCCTCAACAAGTGTGACGAGCTTGAGCGTACCCTGGTAGCCGAGCAGTATCAGCGTGCCTTTGGCGTTGAGCTCAAAGAAAGCGCCGCGAACATCGTTCTCAGCGCCTGATCATCCCCGGTTTTCCGGAGAAGATCACCGATGACTTGAAGACGCCGGCGGCCGCGCATCCTCTGATGGGTGGGCCGCAGGCGTCGGCAACTGACAGGAAAGACAATGGCAGGGCGCGGCGACAATTCCAGAGCGAAACCGGGTACGGCGGTCGATACGGAGCCGTTGCGTCAGGCGATTGCCGGATGCGTGCGATCCGTTGCCGGTGATGCCGAGGTCGAGGTCGTCTTCGCCAATGAGCGGCCGGGCCTTGCCGGTGAGCGCATGCGCCTGCCGGAAATTTCCAAGAAACCCACGGCGCAGGAGATCGCCATCACGCGTGGTCTCGGCGATTCCATGGCGCTGCGTCTCGCCTGCCACGATGCGGACACGCATGCGATGATGTCGCCGCATGGCGCCGAAGCGCAGCTGGTTTTCGATGCCGTCGAACAGGCGCGGGTGGAATCCATCGGCGCGCTGCGCATGCCGGGCATGGCCTCCAATATCAAGGCCATGAATACGGAAAAATACGCCAAGGCCAATTTCTCCGGCATCAATAATAAGGATGACGCACCGCTCGCCGAGGCTGTGGCGCTTCTGGTGCGCGAGAAACTGACAGGCGAAAAGCCGCCAGCGAGTGCCGGCAAGGTTCTCGATCTCTGGCGCGACTTCATCGAAGACAAGGCCGCAGGCGACCTCAACGATCTTTCCCGCGTCATTACCGACCAGAAGGCATTTTCGCGGCTGGTGCGCAAGATGTTGACCTCCATGCAGATGGCGGAAGATTTCGGCGACGAGGATAACGAGCCGGAAAGCCAGGAAGCGGAATCCAACGAGGACCAGCCGCGCACCAACGAGACCGAGGAAGAGCAGGTCGAGGAAGAGGCCGGCTCCGATGCGACGCCCGCCGATGAAAACGAGGCCTCGCAGGAGGAAATGGAAGAAGGCGAGATGGACGGCGCCGAGATGTCGGACGAAGAAATGTCCGACGATCTCGACGAGGACTCCGAAACGCCCGGTGAGACCCGCCGCCCCAACAGCCCCTTCGACGATTTCAACGAGAAGGTCGACTACCGCATCTTCACCGAGGAATTCGACGAGGAAATCCGCGCCGAGGAACTGTGTGACGAGGCCGAGCTTGACCGGCTGCGCGCCTTTCTCGACAAGCAGCTCGCCCATCTTCAGGGTGCGGTCGGGCGCCTGGCGAACCGTCTGCAGCGCCGCCTGATGGCGCAGCAGAACCGCTCCTGGGATTTCGATCTGGAAGAGGGTTATCTCGATCCGGCCCGCCTCGTCAGGCTCATCATCGATCCCATGCAGCCGCTCTCCTTCAAGAAGGAGCGTGACACCAAGTTCCGCGATACCGTGGTTTCGCTGGTCATCGACAATTCCGGCTCGATGCGCGGCCGTCCGATCACGGTTGCTGCCACCTGCGCCGACATTCTGGCGCGCACGCTGGAACGTTCGGGCGTGAAGGTCGAAATTCTCGGCTTCACCACCAAGGCTTGGAAGGGCGGGCAATCGCGTGAACAGTGGCTCGCCAATGGCAAGCCCGCTTCGCCGGGTCGCCTCAATGATCTGCGCCACATCATCTACAAGTCGGCGGATGCCCCGTGGCGGCGCGCCCGGCGCAATCTCGGCCTGATGATGCGCGAAGGACTTCTGAAGGAAAATATCGACGGGGAAGCGCTGATGTGGGCGCATAACCGCCTGATCGGCCGCCCCGAGCAGCGCAAGATCATGATGATGATCTCCGACGGCGCGCCAGTGGATGATTCGACCCTGTCGGTTAATCCGGGCAACTATCTGGAGCGGCACCTGCGCGCGGTCATCGAGCAGATCGAGACGCGTTCGCCGGTGGAACTGCTGGCAATCGGTATCGGCCATGACGTGACCCGTTATTACCGCCGCGCCGTGACTATCGTTGATGCGGATGAGCTTGCCGGCGCGATGACCGAGCAGCTTGCTGCTCTCTTCGAGGATACGAGCAGTGCCTCCGGTTCGTCCCGCAGGGTCCGCCGTGCCGGATAAGCGGGGCCGGGTAGCCTTTTCCTGCAAGTCTCTGGCGGTCGCTGCTGTGCTTGCGGCGGCTTCGCTGTTTCCCATTCCCATCGGCGCATCGACCATCGATGTACCGGTGAGCGTTCGCCTGCTGTCGGGTTTCGAAGTCGGCACCAGCGCAAAACGGTTCGGCAAGCTGGAATTTATCGGCGGCATGGTGATGAGCGCCCCGGAAAAGCTGTTCGGGGCGATATCCTCCATCCGCTTCCGCGCCGATGGTGAGGAATTTATCGCGGTGCTGGATACTGGCCACTGGCTGACGGGCAGGATTACGCGTGGTGCTGCCGGCGCGCTGTCGGGGCTTGCCGATGTCCGCATCACCCCCATGCTGGACATGAGTGGCCGCGAACCGTCGCGCAAGATGGAAATGGATGCGGAAGGGCTGGCGCTGCGCGACGGCAAGGTGTTCGTCAGCTACGAGCAGCGGCACAGGATCGATATCTATCCGGATCCGGGCTTTGCAACAGCAAAGCCACTCAGCCGCCTGCCACATCTCATCCCCAATAATGAACTGCGCCATAATGGCGGCATGGAGGCCCTGGCGGTTTCGCCGGCCAGTTCGCCGCTCGCCGGCGCTCTGGTCGTGGTGGCCGAAAAGAGTATCGATGCGGACGGCAATCTGCTTGCAGCCATATTGGAAGGCCCGCTGAAGGGTACATTCGCTGTCACCCATCATCCGTCATTCGATGTGACGGATGGCGCCTTCCTGCCGAACGGCGATCTGCTGCTTCTCGAACGGCGCTTCAATTTCGCCGAAGGCGTCGGCATGCGCATCCGCCGCATCCGCGGGGGCGATATCCGGCCGGGTGCCGTGGTGGATGGCGAAATCCTCATGGAAGCGGGCATGGCCTACCAGATCGACAATATGGAAGGCATGGATGTGCTGAAGGGGCCGGATGGCTCGACGCACCTCATCATCGTGTCTGACGACAACCACTCGTTCCTCCAGCGCAACCTGATGCTGGAATTCAAGCTGGTGGAGTGAATATCAGGCCTTTTCCTGTACTGCCTTGTAGGCAGCGAGGAGATCCTCGACCGGAATGCCGTCGATCTTCATGCCGGTCATTCGGCATGCCGTTATCTGCGCGCCGGACAGGTTCGTGTTGCTCAGCTTCAGTCCGGTAAAATTGACATCGTCGATCGACCAGCCGGACATGTTGCTGTCCGTAAACGAGGCACCGGAAAAATTGATGTCGTTGAAACGTGTGCCGGCCAGATTGACATTGTTGAAGGCCGTTCCCGACAGATTGACATCGTCAAAGCTGGAGCCTGAAAGCGTGGCGCTTGTCGCATCCACAATGTCGATAACATCCTTGATCTGCATGCCGATCCGCCTCCGAGCCTTGCCACGGACGGCAGATTGCAACGCCGCCCGTGGGTTTGCAAGCGCGATTTGATCCACGCCTTGCACAGCTTCAAACGCGGCTGGCGGATAATGTCAGCTTGGTTTGACCGCGCCCGGCATCGGCTTCAGCGTATTCATCAGCGCGCCGTAAGGCAGCAACATGACGAGGCCGACGAGAATTTTTACCGAAAGATCGCCCAGCGCCCAGGAGATCCAGCGTGGCGCCTCAAGTGTAAGTACGCCAAGTATGGGCGCGTTTTCGATGGCGAAGGCATCGTTGGGGCCGATGAAGGCGAAGCTTGCAGCAAAAGCGATGGAGAAGAACAGCGCCGTATCCAGCACGGAACCCAGCATCGAGCCGGCAAGTGGCGCATGCCACCAGCGCTGGCGGCGCAGGCGGTTGAAGACCGAAATATCGAGCAGCTGGCCGATGAGATAGGCGGTGCCGGAAGCGACAGCGATACGCGGGATGGATGTCCAGAACGACAGCGTGACACCGACGACAAAGCCGGCAAGCACGACGCGGCGTGCGATGGAGGGCCCAAACTGGCGGTTTGTCAGGTCGGTGACGAGGAAGGCGACCGGATAGGTAAAGGCACCCCAGGTCAACAGATCACCGAGATTGACGCCGAACAGCGATCCGGAAAGCGGATATTGAACCAGAATATTGGAGGCGACGACCACCAGTGTCATCAGGAGAATGTAGATCAGCGTATAGCGCAGGGTCAGCATTTTTTTATCCTGGGTGATGCCACCAGTTGGAGTTGAACTGAAATAAAACAAAAGGCTTGAGCGGCAAAAGCCATTCAAGCCCTCTGAATATCGATGATGTCGAAACCGCTATTAAGCAGCTTCGGCCGTCTTCTTGGCGATCTGGCGGCGCAGGAGACGAGCGCGCATGCTCAGTTCGTTTTCGCCGGACTTCAGAAGGAAAGCATCGAGGCCGCCACGGTGTTCAACGGAGCGCAGAGCTGCTGCGGAAACACGCAGGCGGAAGCGCTGGCCGAGAGCATCGGAGATCAACGTGACCTGGCAGAGGTTCGGAAGGAACCGGCGCTTGGTCTTGTTGTTGGCGTGGCTGACGTTGTTGCCCGTCTGGACGCCCTTGCCGGTCAATTCGCATACACGGGACATGGGTACACCTATTTCGTTTCGTCTGTTTCACCACTGGCTCGCCACCGGCAAAACCGGGGTGGCAATCCAACTGGCCATGATTGGAAAGTTGCGGTTCTATAGTCAGACGAGACTTAACAGTCAAGCCGCTCGCGATCAAATGAAAGGAAATTCCGGCGTTTTCAACCGTCGTCCGCTTTTTTATTGCCACAAGTCAGCGTATATCATCGCCCGATAAGGCCGCTTCCGCGCCTCTTTTAAGGTGATATCGAAATGATTGCCAGAGGAAAAAGCATTTTCATGGCCGTGACGATGGCGTTTGCGGGCGTCTCCCCCTCGCTCGCCGCCGAAGCACGCCACACAAGCGAATACAGCATCAATCTGGGCATTTTGCCGATTGCACGGGCAAGTTTTTCGACTCGCATGGATGGACCGAATTATTCGATCTCCGGTTCCTTCAGTGCCGCCGGCCTTGCCAGCATCCTCAAGGACATTTCCGGCAAGACAACGGTTTCCGGCGCCAAGCGCGGTCACCGGCTGCAGGCGAACGAATATTCGCTGGTCTACAAGGACGGCAAGCGGGTACGCACCTATGACGTCGTTTACCGCAACGGCAATGTCACCTCGACGACGGTGAAACCCGAACCCAAGGCCCGGCCGGACAACTGGGTTGACGTGAAGGACCGCGACCTGCGCTCGGTTCTCGATCCGATTTCCGGTCTGATCATTCCCTCAGGCGGCCGCATCTGCCCGACGCGCCTGCCGATCTATGACGGCGAATCGCGACTCGACCTCGTTTTGAGCTCCAGCGGCACCAAGCCGTTCAAGACCAACGGTTTTAACGGTGATGCCATCGTCTGCAAGGCGCGTTACGTGCCGAAGTCGGGCTACCGGCAGGGGCGCAAGGATATCGAATATCTGAAATCCATCTCGATGGAGATCTGGTTCGCCAAGTCGAACAATATGGATGTCTATGCGCCTGTTTATGCGATCATTCCGACGCGGGTGGGTCAGGTCTATATTACGGCTACGAAATACGGCGGCTGACCGGGATTTATAGCAGGGCAGGTGATGCTCGGCGGCACCCCATGTTTCTTCTCCCCGCCGGGGAGAAGGTGGCCCGAAGGGTCGGATGAGGGGGGCAACGCCAGCAATATGCGGAGAGCCAGCCCCCTCATCCCGCTGCCGCGGACTTCTCCCCCACGGGGAGAAGCAACAAGTGGCATCCGCTCATTCCACAGCATTGCCCTGAAAATTACGGCCCATCCCCAGGCGACCAGCCGGGTTCGGCCATGACGAAGCTCGTAAAAGCGAAACCGGGTGAAACGGTGCAGCCGACAAGGGTGAAATCGCCGAGACTTTCCGCCGATTGCCAGCAATTGGCCGGCACGATCACCTGCGGGCGCTCGCCTTCGAGAATGGCTGGGCCGAGCGTGAAGGTCTGCACCTCCCGGCCGTCCTGCGAAAGATGCAGGGTTATTGGCGCGCCGGCATAATAGTGCCAGACCTCCACCGCGTCGGTGACCCGATGCCAGTGCGAGCGCACGCCCTTTTCCAGCAGATAATAAATCGCCGTCGAATGGCCACGCTCGCCACCCGCCCTGTCGCGAAAAGTCTGGTGGTAAAAACCACCTTCCGGATGCGGTTCCAGCCCCAATTCGCGAATGATCGCTTCCGCAGACAGATTGGCGGCCATCAGAAATTGTCCTTGCGTGTGCGGATTTCCGCAAAGACGTCGGCATCGGCGGCCCCTTCAAGACCGAGATGTCTGCGAATGCCGGCATCTGCCACGCGCATATAGGGATTGGTCTGCTTTTCGAGCCCGATGGTGGTGGGAATGGTGAACTCATTGGCCTTCCGCGCCGTCTCGACACGTGCTGCGCGTTCGCTCAATACGGCATTGTCAGGGTCGACGGTCAGCGCAAAACGGGCATTCGAAAGCGTATATTCGTGACCGAAATAGACGCGCGTCTCATCCGGCAGGGCCATCAGCTTCTGGAAGGAGTGCCACATGTCCGCCGCAGGGCGTTCGAACAGTCGGCCGCAACCCATGGCAAACAGCGTATCGGCGGCAAACAGCAGGCCGTCATCCGGTAGATAATAACAGATATGACCCGCCGTGTGGCCGGGTGTGGCTATGACCTGAACGCGGCGTCCGGCAAATTCGAACTCATCGCCATCGGCCTGCGAGCGATCGAGACCCGGTATTGCAATCGCCTCGTCATAGGGGCCGTATACCTCGCAGCGGAACTTGTCCTTCAGCGCCAGATTGGCTTCCACATGGTCCTGATGGTGGTGGGTGGTGAAGATATGGGTCAGTTTCCAGCCGTGGCCGTCGAGAGCGCGAAGAATCGGCCCTTCCTCCGGCGCGTCGATGGCCGCCGTCGCCCCGCTTTCGGGATCGTGCAGGAGCACTCCGAAATTATCGCTGCGGCAAAGAAAGACGTCTATTTCCAAAGGTTTCATCGTATCCTCTCCATTTGCCGGCCGAAACCGGCGCATTCGCCCGCCTGACTTTCCCAACTGACTTCCAATGTAGGGGCAGACGCCTTGAAGTCCAACCGCCTGATGCTACATTCTCGCCCATGAATACCGATATCGTCGATCTGCGCGAATTCTATCATTCTCCGCTTGGCCGCTCGGCCGAGCAGGCGATCACCATGGCGCTTTCGACGCTGTGGCCGCCCTTACCGGAGGAACGGCTGGTTGGCCTCGGTTATGCCGTGCCGTTTCTGGAGCGGTTCCGCCACGATACGGAGCGCACCTTCGCCTTCATGCCGGCGGGGCAGGGGGCGGTGAACTGGCCGGCGGGCGAGCTTTCCTCCACCGCGCTGGTGTTTGACGAGGAATTGCCGCTGCCCGATTCGTCGATAGACCGGGTCCTTATGGTGCATGCGCTGGAATTTGCTGAAAATCCGCGTGAGAGTTTAAAGGAACTGTGGCGGGTGCTGGCGCCGGGCGGCCGCCTGGTGATTGTGGTGCCGAACCGACGTGGCGTCTGGGCGCGCATGGAACATACGCCTTTTGGTTCCGGCCGGCCCTATTCGCGCGGGCAGCTGACGGCGCTTTTGCGCGAAACCAATTTCACCCCGGGCGCCACCGCCGAGGCGCTGTTCTTTCCGCCCACCACGAGCCGCCCGGTGCTGAAATTCCGTCGTTACCTCGAACATACCGGTCGCAGGCTTTGGCCGCTGTTTTCGGGTGTCATCGTGGTGGAAGCGCAAAAGCGTCTCTATCAGGGGCTGCCGGTCACCCAGCGCGCCTCGCGCCGGGTTTTCGTGCCGGTTCTCGCGCCGCAGGGGGTGCCCACCACGCGCACTGCCGCAAGCCAAGGAAAGCCGCGCTGACCCTCGACAAAGCGGCCATTCCGGTCTAATGCCTCCGGCATTGCTTTTGCCGGGTTCTCCGGCGTTTTTCCAAAGGTCGATCAAATGAGTGCAGAGCTTAACCAACCTGTTCCGCGTCCGGGTATTCTGGATATCGCCGCTTATGTTCCCGGCAAGGAACACGTGGACGGCGTCGCGAAGGTTTATAAGCTCTCTTCCAATGAAACGCCGCTCGGGCCGAGCCCGAAGGCGATCGAAGCTTTCGGCACCGCCGCCAGCCATCTGGAAATCTATCCGGACGGTCAGGCGATCGCGCTGCGCCAGGCGATTGCCGATGTGCATGGTCTCAACATCGCGAACATCCTGTGCGGCAATGGTTCGGACGAGCTTCTCGGCCTGCTTTGCCACGTTTATCTCGGTACAGGCGATGAGGCGATCATCACCGAACACGGTTTCCTCGTCTACAAGATCCAGATCATGGGCGCGGGTGCGACCCCGGTGACGGTGAAGGAAAAGGATTGCGCAGTCGACGTGGACGCGATCCTCGCCGCCGTGACGCCGAAGACGAAGATGGTTTTCGTCGCCAATCCGGGCAATCCCACCGGCACCTATGTTCCCGTGGCGGAAATCCGCCGGCTGCAGGCCGGCCTGCCGAAGCATGTCGTGCTGGTGCTGGATGCGGCTTACGCCGAATATGTGCGTAAGAATGATTACGAAGCCGGGCTGGAGCTGGTCTCCGGCAACCGCAACGTCGTCATGACGCGCACCTTCTCCAAGGTTTACGGTCTGGCCGCCCTGCGCGTTGGCTGGATGTATGGTCCGGCCGCCGTCATCGATGCACTGAACCGCGTTCGCGGCCCGTTCAACATGAGCGCGCCGGCGATTGCTGCCGGTGCCGCTGCAATCCGCGATCAGGCCTTCGTTGAAAAGGCTGTGGCGCATAATGCGCTGTGGATGGAAAAGCTGATCACGACCTTTACCGGCCTCGGCCTCAGCGTCACGCCTTCGGTCACCAATTTCATCCTCATTCATTTCCCGGATCAGGACGGCAAGCGTGCAACCGATGCGGACGAATTCCTCAGCCGCCGTGGTTATATTCTGCGTGCAGTGCGTGGTTACGGCTTCCCGAATGCGCTGAGAATGACTGTCGGCTCGGAAGAGGCCAATCTCGGCGTTATCGCCACACTTACCGAGTTCATGGGGCAGGCGTGATGGGCGAGATCCTGTTTGAACGCATCGCGCTGATCGGCATCGGCCTGATCGGCTCGTCGATTGCCCGTGATATTAAAGAGCTGGGGCTTGCCCGCCATGTGACGATTTCCACCCGCAGCGAAGACACGCTGAAACGGGCGGAAGAACTGGCGCTCGGCACTGATTACACCGTTTCGGCGGCAGACGCGGTGAAGAATGCCGATCTCGTCATCGTTTCGGTACCGGTCGGTGCGTCGGAAAGCGTGGCGCAGCAGATCGCGCCGCATCTGAAACCGGGCGCCATCGTCACCGATGTCGGCTCCACCAAGGCTTCTGTTATCGCGCAGATGGCCCCGCATATGCCTGAAAATGTGCATTTCATTCCCGGCCATCCGCTGGCGGGCACGGAAAAATCCGGTCCGGATGCCGGTTTTTCCGGCCTCTTCCGCGAGCGCTGGTGCATTTTCACGCCGTTGCCGGGCACGGATGCCGGGGCGCTGGAAAGGCTGAAGGATTTCTGGCGGGCGCTCGGCTCGCGCGTCGATGAAATGGACGCCGAACATCATGACAAGGTTCTGGCGATCGTCTCGCATCTGCCGCATATCATCGCCTACAATATCGTCGGCACGGCGGACGATCTGGAGACCGTGACCGAATCGGAAGTCATCAAATATTCCGCTTCCGGTTTCCGCGACTTCACCCGTCTCGCCGCCTCCGATCCGACCATGTGGCGCGATGTCTGCCTGCACAACAAGGATGCCATCCTTGAAATGCTGGCACGGTTCTCGGAAGACCTTGCGTCGCTGCAAAGGGCGATCCGCTGGGGGGAGGGCGACAAGCTGTTCGAACTGTTTTCCCGCACACGCTCCATCCGCCGCTCCATCATCGAGGCCGGTCAGGACGTTGATACGCCTGACTTCGGGCGTCACGCGCTGGATCAGAAGAAGTAGCGCGCTGGCATGATATTGATATCGGCTGCGACGGATGACGATATCGAATGGCTGCAGCGGGAAGACAAATGGATCGATGAGGATTGGTTGCGGCGCTGCGTCGGACACTGCGAATATCTCGTCGCGAAAGAAGATACGATTCTGGTCGGTTTTCTGCGGTTCTCGATGTTCTGGGGCAAGATTCCCTACATGGACATGATCCGCGTCGTTCCCGAGTTTCGCGGGCATGGCGTTGGCGCATCGCTTACAGCTTTTTGGGAAACCCTGATGCGTGAGCAGGGTGCCTCACTGGTGATGACGTCCAGCCAGCAGGACGAGCAGGAACCTCAGACGTGGCATCGCCGCAATGGATATAAAGAAGCCGGCATCCTGAATCTTTCAAAATTTCAGGATGCCGCTGAGGTATTTTTTACAAAAGCTCTCTCTTAGATCGGCGGAATCTTCCCCAGCGGAATGAAGCCGCTGACAGTGGCGCGGCCGCGATCCACCACGAGATCGACGGATGCCCTGTCTCCGCCGCCGGCAAGCGCGCCGAGCAGCTTGCGGGCCGTATCGATGGTGGATTGCAGCTGCGGAAACGCCTGTTTGGCATTGTCCGACCAGGCCCCGAGCTTTTCGATTTCCAGCTTGAACTGACCGGAGAGATAGCCCTCATTGTCAAAGGAGAAGGGACCGCTGATGCGCATGGTGCGGCCGTCGCCAATATCGGCCGCCAGCCGGCGAAGCTCGCCGCTCGTGCCGTAGAGGCCTGACGTATCGCTGCCGTCCACCATGCCCGCCTTGCCGGTGAGCGTCACATCGACGATGGCATCGAGGCGGGGAAGAACCTGCGGCCAGTCCTTGATGACGGTGGCCGAGTCGGTGAGGGTGATCGCGCCGTCAAGATCGGCGCCGTTCTGGCGCAGGTGCACCTCCGTCTTGACCGCATCGAAGTCGATCGTCTGGCCGGTGACGGAGGAAACCGCCTGCGCCTTCAGCCCATCGATGACGAGCGAGCTGCGGTCGATGCCCTTCAGTTTGGTAACGATGCTCGATTGCATGTTCTGCCAGGAGGCTGAAACGCTCAGGCCATGGGCGGAGCGGATTTCCGCGGGCGAATCGAGTTCCCAGACGATGTGGCCGGGATTATAGACCTGCGCCGCCGAGCGAAGTTCGCCGAAAGACGCGGAAACGCCGTTCCCGCTGTCGTCCACGGTCACCTTTGAGCAGAAGAGGCCGATGCGGAAAGGATAACCGCGGAAGGCGATATCGCCGCATTCGCCGCTGACATTCCTCGCCTGTGATGGAGCAATGACGTTCAGTACCGTCTGCTTCAGCCTGTCGGCGGCATAAAACCACCCGGCTGTATAAAGTCCGATGACCACCGCGACGGTGATGGCGAGCCAGAGGAATTTTTTGGCCGTGCCGGATTGGCTTGACGCTGCCATATTGATCTCCGATGAACAGACTTCAGGGAATTTTGATTTGGCTTGGGATATGGACGATTTTTGGGTCTTTGGCTACGGTTCGTTGATGTGGAACCCGGGCTTTGCCTTTGAGGAGAAGCAGCAGGCGCGGCTGCATGGTTATCGGCGCTCGCTCTGCATCAGTTCCAATTTTTATAGAGGTACCACGGAAAAGCCCGGTCTCGTGCTGGGTCTGGAACGCGGCGGCTCCTGCCTCGGTGTCGCATTTCGCGTGCGAGGCAGGGATCATGATCCCGTCATGGCTTATCTGCGCGAGCGAGAACTGGTGACGAATGTCTACAAGGAGCGGGTGGTTGCCATCGCATTTGCCGATGGCAGGCGCGGCAGTGCCGTGACCTATGTGGCCGACCCCGCGCATGAGCAGTACATCGGCGGTCTTGCTGTGGCCGAAGCGGCCACCATCGTCGCGACTGCCTCGGGTCGGTCCGGCCCGAACACGGATTACGTTTTTAATACCGTGCAGCATCTACAGGATATGGGCATTCGCGACTCTCTGCTGGAAAGTATCGCCGCCAATGTCGGCACGCTTGCGGCTCAGCCGGCGGGGGTTGTTTCAGTGCCCTGAAGCTCGGCGATGCGCTTGATGGCGGTTGGCGGCAGCGGGAGGTGCGGGTTGTTACGCACGGTTTCCAGCAACAACTCGTCGCTCGCCTTTTCCGTGACGTCGATCAGCCGCTTGAAAAACACGTCGGGGTCCAACCCCGGCTCGATAGCCGGCAGGATACGCACCTTGAAATGGCCGGGATAACGCATGGTCGAACGGCGTGGCCAGAAGAGGCCGGGATGCATGGCGACGGGAATGACCGGAACCTGCAGATCACGATAAAGCCGGGCGATACCGTAACGGTACTCGGGCTCGGCACCGGGCGGGCGGCGCGTGCCTTCGGGGTAGATAATGAGTTCGCGGCCCGCCGCCATTTCCTCTCTCGCCCGCTCCATCACCTTCAGCATGACCTTGCCACGCGCGGCGCGGTTGACCGGGATCATGCGCTGTTTCATCACATACCAGCCGAACAGCGGAATCCACATCAATTCCCGTTTCAGAATGTAGACGGGGTCCGGCAGATTGGGCAGCAGTGCGTAGGTGTCCCAGAAGGATTGATGCTTGGGCGCAAAGATGCAGCCGGTTTCGGGAATGTTCTCCAGCCCCTCGATCTCGAAGGTGGTGCCGACGATGGTTTTCATCAGCCAATGGTTGGACCGTGCCCAGTTCTTGGGAATTTCGAAGGCGATCTTGCGCGGCAGAATGAAATAGATCGGTGTCAGCACGATCATGCGGACGATCAGGTTGAGATAAAACAGCGTATTAAAAAGAAAAGAGCGCAGCTTGAGCATCAACAGCCTTCCCGGGGCGCAGCCGTTCCGAAGCGTTGATACGCCTCGATGCCGGATGCCGATGCCAGACGCCTACACGAAAACAAGGCCCCGCAGCAAGCGCGTTTCTCGCCGCTCATGGTGAAGCAGCCGCCACCTTCGGGGTGGAATGGTCAGCGGCGGCCTTGCGCAGGCCATCGCCCTTGCCGAAGCCGGTGAGATCGCGTCCTGCCGCCGCCACGAACTTTAGATATTCATAGAGCATGGTTCTGACCACATCCGGCTCCACAAACCAGTTCGTGCGGGCAAGATCGGCGCTGATGACGGGATAGGCAATGAATTGCGTCTGCGGGCTGGCGCTGCGCAATTCATGCAGGCTGCGGTGCATATGATAATTGTTGGTGACGACGACGATCGAGGAATAGTTGTGATCGCGTATCCAGCTTGCGGCTTCATTGGCATTGCCGATCGTGTCTATGGCTTTGTAACCCATGTCCACGCAGCAGGAAAACATGTCGGATGAGCCTTGCGTCATCTTGCGGATCTGCGAGCGGGTAGTGGCCGGGTTGACGCCGGAAATCAGCAAACGTTTGCCCACGCCATCACGCAGCAGGCCGACCGCCTGTTCGATGCGTTGATAGCCGCCGGTCAGAACAATGATGGCATCGCCCTTCGTGCCCTCCGGCGGGCGCATGGAGGCAACGGAATCAGCGAACCACAGGAAACCACCTAAAAAAACGCCGAGAAGAACAACGCAAAGAAGGATAAAACCGCGAATAAAACGGCGCAGCGGACCACGCCGCGACAACAGGCCCTTTTTGGCCGGTCGCGTGGTCGTCTGATCCTGGTCCATCCGACTCACAAACATTCCTCCTGAATACTCGCCGATTAAGGCAAGGAACAGGCATTTTTGTCCACCGTCCGCAGGTTACATCCGGCTTGTGACGGTTTCAGTTTGCCATGGGATTTCGGGCGCAAGGTCACGATGTGAGGCCATCACTTTTCGACGGATCGGAGCGGACGCGGTCGATATCGTCGATGGTGCGGATGACGGTCACGCGCGCCGTGATGGTGGTAAGAAGTGCTATGACGATCATCGTTGTGGCGATGCCGATATAGCCGCCGAGACCAACGGAAAACGAACCAAAAAGCGCGCTTGCCTGATCGCTCTGCGGCGTGGCGACCGTGCTGGATTGCCAGAAACCGGCGACAAGGAAAACCGCGGCCGCGAGCGCGCCGCCCGCCGCCGCCCCTTTGAGGCTGATCTTCAGGAAGTGTTTCTGGAATTCCCGTGCCACAAAGCTGCTTTCCGCCCCGACGAAATGCAGCACCTCGACGATATGCCGGTTACCGGAAAGCGCTCCGCGTGTCGCAAACACTACCGTCAGCACCATGGCGGTGAAAACGAGGATCAGAACGCCGAGGCCGATCATGACCGTGGTTCTGGCCATGGAGACAAGCCTGTCCACCCATGTGCGGTGGTCGTCCAGAAACGCCTGCGGAAGCTCGGCCTTCAGCATGCCCCGCATCGCCTGAAAATCAGGCGGATTGTTTTCATCGATGGTGATGACGACGAGGCGCGGTATGGGCAGTTCGGAAAGGTCAAGACCGCTGCCGAGCCATGGCTCCAGCAGGCGTGATGTCGCCGCATCATCAAGGATCGTGCCATCCCGCGTGCCGACGAAGGTGAGCGCCAGATTGCGCGCCTTGTTGAGCGCCGCATTCATGTCCAGCCCGTCCTCGGGCTTGATCTGGATGGTGATCTCACGGGAAATCTGGCTCTGCCATGTGGCGGCGGTGGCGCGCACCATGGAGACGGCGCCAAGCGTCAGGCAGGCGAGAAAGGCCATGATGGCGATCACCACCATCAGCGCATTGCCCTGAATGTTCGACGGTGGCAGAATGGGCGCCATCGGGCGGATGCGCATGGGCGGGCGCTTCGGCTGGGCCGCTTCCGGGGTCAGTTGTTTGCGGGTGATCTCATTCATAGATGTCGAGCCGCCCTTCAGTCAGGATCATCCGGCGGGCGTCGATCTGGTCCATCAGCGCAAAATCATGGGTGGCGATGACAACAGCTGTGCCCAGCCGGTTGAGTTCCAGGAAGAGGTTGAGAAGGCGCTTGGCCATCGGCGGATCGACGTTACCGGTCGGCTCGTCGGCCAGCAGGATTTCCGGCTGGTCCATAAGCGCGCGGGCAATGGCGGCGCGCTGCTTTTCGCCACCGGACAGAATGGCCGGCAGCACATTGATGCGTTCGCCAAGCCCAACCCATTTCAGGAGCTCGATCACATCGTTGCGGTAAGCGCTTTCTTCCTTGCCGCGCACGCGCAGCGGCAGGGCGACATTCTCATAGGTCGTCAGATGATCCAGCAGCCGGAAATCCTGAAAGACGATGCCGACACGGCGGCGCAGCATCGGCAGCTCGCTGCGCGGAATGCGTGATACATCACGGTTGAACATGCGAATATTGCCGCGGGTGGGCTGCAGCGACATCAAAAGCATGCGCAGCAGCGAGGTCTTGCCCGCACCCGAGGGGCCGGTCAGAAACTGGAACGAACCCTTGGGGATATCGAAGGTCATGTCCCTCAGGATCTCGGGTCCCATGCCGTAACGCAACCCGACATTTTCGAAATGGATCAACGGACTTCCAGTCTCTTCGTTTCGTGGTGGTTCGCAAACCGCTGGCGCTTGGGGGCCGGATGTCGCGGTGTAACCCGGTTCCGGTGGCCTGCGCGAGCCGTTTTTGCGAAGCATTAACCAATTAAATTTAAAACTTGGCAGGATTCGTTGCAATGCCCAGTTTTGCGGGCCGGAAAACCTCATCCAAGGAATTCTATGGCTATGTTCCGTTCATCTCGCCGGCAAGCGGCATTCGATTTCGACCTCCTGATGCCGGAAACGCCGGTGCGCCGCACGGCGCGGACGGCAAATCCGGTACACGACGTGGTAGACGCGGAATTTGTCACCATCAAGGAAAACCGTGCGCGTCAGCCCGGAAACGACAATCGCGGCGCGGCACGCCGGCAGATGGCAAAACCACCCGTCACCATCGGTACGCTTAGCCTTGCCTTCATCGGCTGGCTGGATCGCAGATTGTCGCGCCTCTCGGCGGATGCCTATTCAGCGCTGGTTGCGGGGCTCGCCATTTTCGTTTTCGTCTGCTCCGGTGGCCTTTCGGTGGTCGTGCCGGAAAAGCAGGCCGTCGCCGCGGCAAACCCGCTCGCGATTTCTCACGTGACGGTTACGCCGCAGGAGGCGGGCGGCATGGATATCCTGCTCATCAGTGGCATCGTGGAGAATAATGGCGGCAATCTGGAAGAGGTGCCAGCCATTCGCGCCGATCTCTTTGCCGCCAAGGGGCAATTGGTGGCCAGCATGGTCATTGAACCGCCGGTGCGAGAGATGCAGCCCGGTTTCAGCCACGGTTTTTCGGCAAAGTTGCGCCATCCCGGTGGAAAAACGCCAGAGATCAAGCTTTCCTTCGTCGAGGCGGGTGCGTCCGAACGTTGACTGTGCTAACGCGTGATCTTCGTATTTTTACTGAAAGGTAAAATCGGCAAGGCGCAGCACAGGAGAAAGAATGCCCGTCGTCCGTGGAAAAAACATCGAGCCGCTTTACACCGCCGAGCAGATCGCCGAGCGCAATCGCGATATGGCCAAGCACATTGCCGGTGGCCCGACCAAGGATTTGCTGGTCATTGCCGTGCTCAAGGGATCGTTTATTTTCGCAGCCGATCTTATCCGCGCGCTGCATGACAGTGGTCTTGCTCCCGAAGTCGAATTCATCACGCTGTCGAGCTATGGTGCCGGCACGGTCTCGCAAGGTGTGAGGATCGTCAAGGATATCGACAGCGACGTGAAGGACCGTGATGTCCTTCTCATCGACGATATTCTCGAATCCGGCCGCACGCTGCGTTTCGCCAAGGAACTGCTTTATGAGCGCGGCGCGCGTAACGTCACCATTGCCGTGCTGCTCGACAAGAAGGTCAAGCGCAAGGAAGATCTGGAGGCCGACTATGTCGGTTTCGAATGTCCGGACTATTTCGTCGTGGGTTACGGCATGGATGTTGCCTATGCTTTCCGAGAACTGCCTTTCGTCGGCGTGGTCACAGGCGACGCCTGAGCATATTTGCCGTGCCGGAACGGCACAGGGCGGAGACGCCTCATTAACCATTCACCCAGCCAGGGCCTGGGTGTTTACCTCTTGAAAAGAGGAGCCTGCGATGTTGCTCATGGCTGGAAATGATGCCCAGGAGCAATGATTAATGGCGAAAATTCTGATTACCGAAGACGAGGATGCATTGCGGGCTTTCGTTGCCCGCGCGCTGCGTCTCGACGGTCACGAGACCCATGAGGCGGCTGACGGCGAGCAGGGGCTGGAGAAGCTTCAGGAGACCAGTTTCGATCTTCTTCTTTCGGATATCCGCATGCCGGTCATGGATGGCATCGAGCTGGCGCACCGCGCCGCCGAGAGCTTCCCGGCCATGCGCATTTTGCTGATGACGGGTTATGCCGAGCAGCGTGAACGGGCCGATGATCTGGCGACGAAGATCGTGGACGTGGTGTCCAAACCCTTTGCGCTTCCGGATATTCGCAAAGCCGTGGCGCGGGCGCTGGCGGCCTGAGTGACAGGATCGCAGGGATTGGGAGGGTGGCTGTTAGGCCGCCCTTTTTGTTGGTCAGCTCCTGGCTCAGCGTAGCCCCTACCTCCGTCATTCCGGCCTTGAGCCGGAATCCAGCCAGCCCAAGTCCTTGGGCTGATAGAACTCTTTCCGCCGCGCAGACGCGCGCCAACTGGATGCCGGATCAAGTCCGGCATGACGGAAACTTTAGCTTCTGAAACAGGATGTAACGAGGCGCACCATTACCTGTGCGCAACCCTCACCGAATATCCAGCAACCGCTCCAGATAACGCCGCTCGATCTCACCCGGCGGGTTGTTGCCGAGTTTTTCGCGGATGGCCTCGAGGATTTCGCGGGCGCGCTGCACGTCGATCTCGTCAGGCACTTTCACCTGGTCGCCGAAATCCGGGCCGGTGGTGCTGCGCGGGCGACCGAGCGGGTCGCGGCCGTTCTGGCCGCCCTGACCGGCCATGCCTTCCTGCCCTTGACCCGGTTGCTGGCCCTGCTGGCGCATGGCCTGCATGATCTGGCCCATCATGTCCTGTGCGCCCTGACGCAGCGCGTTTAGCGCATTGCCCTGTCCTTCGACGGCCTGTTCGCCCTGGCCCTTGCCGAGCGCTTCACCGGCGCCCTGCATCTCCTGCTGCGCCTTGCCGAAGTTTTCGCCCGGTTCCATGCCGAGATCACGAAGGCCCTGCTGTAGCTCGCCGAGCTGCTTGCCGAGCGCATCCTGCTGCGCCCGCAGGTTTTTCAGCGCCTCGCGTAGCTGTTCGGCGGTCATCTGGTCGCTCGGCTGTTGTCCGCCCTGCTGACCATTTTGACCCTGTTCGCCTTGCTGGCCTTGCTGACCCTGTTGCGGCGGCTGGCCGTTTTCGCCCATCTGCTGGTCATCTTCGCCTTCGCCGCCCTGCTGGGGGTCGCCGCGCTGCATGCGGTCTCGAAGTGCCTGGTCGAGCTTGAAGGTCTCGTCCATCAGCTTCTGCTGCTGTTGGAGAATTTCGCCCAGCTTGTCGATCTGCTGGCGCATCTTGCTGCTCTGCTGCTGCCCCTGCTGGCCCTGACGTTGCGGGCGGCCAGCCTGCAGATTGTTCATCATGCGCTGCAGCTGCGAGAGCATTTCCTGCGCCGCGTCGCGATTGCCGGAGCGGGCAAGGTTCTCGATCTGGTTCATCATGTTTTCCAGATCGCGCTGGCGCAACACGTTCTGTGCTTGGCTGTTCATGTTGGCCTGCGGCGCGTTCTGCATGCGCTGCGCAAGCTCGCTCATGAATTGCTGCATCGCCTCGCGCAGCTCCTGCATCAGCTTGGCAACTTCCTCATCCGAGGCATTGCGCTGCAGCGCTTCGGACAGCGCGGTCTGTGCATCGCGCAGGCGCTTTTCCGCCTGCGAAAGATCGCCATCCTCAATGCCGAGCGCGATTTCCCAGAGGTAATCCGCCGTGTTCTTCAGCATTTCGTCATTATAGGCAAGCCGCATGCGGGTCTGCGCCGATTGCAGCAGCATATAATGCGTGGTGTTGGGAATGGTCTCTTCCGGGCGCAGGCCCACCGCCTCGTTATAGGCGATGGCCTTCGGCATCTGGCGCGTATCGAGCGAGAAAATCTGCCGCTGTTCGGCAATGGAAGCTGCCAGCGGTTCGGAAAAATTGCGGCCCGGCAGCACCATTTCATGCGCAGGGCTGCGGCCCGTTTGGCCCGCACCATCGGTTGCCACCAGCGTGATGCGTACACGTTTGCCGGCCATGGGATGTTCGGTCAGGTTGCGGCTGGTCAGGCCCTTGATCTCGCGATTATTTTGCCGCGGCAGATCCAGCTTGAATTCCGGCGGTGGGTAAAGTGCCGTCGCGCCTTCCGCTACACCGAGTGGCTCGATGATGGCATGGGCTTCCTTCAGCCCATAATCGTCCTTGGCGGTGAAGCCGATTTCCAGCGCACCGTTGACGGCGCGGCGCGGCATATTGTCGAAGGCGATGCTGGGCGGCTGGTCAGGAATGACGTTGAACACCCATTGTTCGCCATTGGCACTGATCATGCCGCTTTCGGTGACATCCATGGCAAAGGTGCGCGGTGCAATGGGTTGATCCGTCGAGCGTGCCGGCGTCTGAACCGCAACATCGCCGCTGGCGCTGTCGGCGCGTGCAGCTTCGGGCGCAAGCTTCTGCAATGCGCCGGCCATTTCCGGCTCGAAGGTCACTTCCTCACCGCCATCGCCGCCGGTCATGCGGATCGTCAGCCTGGAGGATTGCGGCACTGAAACCGCGTCGCGGCCGCTCGCATCACGTCCGGTCAGGAAAATCGGCGCGCGGCCGGTATAGGCGGGCGGTGTGACCCAGGCATCGAGACGGATATCGGGATTGAGCGGACCAACGGCCGGCCGGCTGCGGAATGCATCTGCAACCGTGCCCGCGCCGTTCGAATAGGAAAAACCGAAGGCGGTGACCAGAAGCAGTGCCGGAACGGCGCGCAGCGCCAGGCGGTCATAACGGGCAATATCGGGTTTCGGCAGGCCGGCATTCAGCGCGGCAATGCGCTCGGCCATGCGGATCTGGTGTTCTTTCCAGAGCGTGCGGGAAAAAGGCGTATCGAAGGCCGGTTCGTCTTCCTGCACGCCGACCGGCTGGTGCGCCATGCCGTTGCGGTCTTCAAGCAGACGGGAGGCGTCATTGTCGGTTGGCCATTTCAGCCGCAGGATTGGCAGGAGTGTGGCGATGAAGCCAAAAACAAGGACGAAAACAATGCCGAGGCGCAGAAAATCCGGCATGTGCCGGTAAAGGCCGAACCAGGCGAGCGCCAGAAACACGGCGGCGATGGACAGCGGCCACAACGTCTTCGGGGCCATTTTTTCGGAAAACAGCACAATTTTTGCGAAGAAGCGCTTGGCCGCAACCCGGCGTGCAAGGTCCGGCCGCTGCGCGAATGCGCCGGTCGGGCGCTTTCTGCCTGTCCTGTCCTCTCCGGCTGTGGTCATCAATCCGTTCTCCCGGTTCTGGCCACGTCGAACGCCATTCCCGGAACGGCGAGCTGTTCATATCACTGGGGCAAGGATAACATTCTTTGTGGCGAAGACGAGGGCACCCAAGCCCTCACCCCCATTTTTTAGGCAGCTTCGCTCAATTGTGATCAACCAGCCGCATGATAGACGGTCAGTCGAGCCATTCAGGTACGGAATCGAGCGCGATCAGCTCCTCATAGGTGCCACGCGGACGGATGACGTGGAACTTGTCACCCTTGACAAGCACTTCCGGCACCAGCAGGCGCGAATTATAGGTGCCGGCCTGTACCGCGCCATAGGCGCCGGCGGAACTGACGGCGATCAGATCGCCCGGCTGAGGTGCCGCCATCTCGCGGTCAAGCGCCAGATAATCGCCGGTCTCACAGACCGGGCCGACAATATCGGCCTTGATGCGCGGCGTGTCCTCGGCTGGCTGCACCACCGGGCGGATGCCGTGATAGGCCTCGTAAAGCGTGGGGCGGATGAGATCGTTCATGGCGCCGTCGACGATGACGAAGGTCTTGTCACCGCCATCCTTCACATAGATGACTTCCGTCACCAGAATGCCGGCATTGCCGACGATCAGGCGTCCTGGCTCGGTGACGATCTTGCAGTTGAGGCTTTTCAACTCGTTTTTGACGATATGCGCATAGGCGTCCGGCAGCGGCGGCGGATTGTTATCCTCGCGATAGGGAATGCCAAGGCCACCGCCAATATCGACGTGGCTGATAGCATGGCCATCCCCGCGCAGCACTTCCACGAGTTCGCGCAGCAAGCGGAAGGCATCCTCGAAGGGCTGCAATTCTGTGATCTGGCTGCCGATATGCATGTCGATGCCGGTGACTTCGATGCCGGGCAAAGTGGCGGCATGGGCATAGACCGCCCGTGCCCGCTCATAGGAAATGCCGAACTTGTTTTCCTTCTTGCCGGTGGAAATCTTGGCGTGGGTGCGCGCATCCACATCCGGGTTGATGCGGAAGGAGACATGCGCCCGCTTGCCCACTTTCACCGCGCGCAGGTTGAGGACTTCCAGTTCCGGCTCGGATTCGATGTTGAAACAGTAGATGCCCGCTTCCAGCGCGTAATCCATTTCCGCCACCGTCTTGCCGACGCCGGAGAACATGATGCGGCTTGCCGGCACGCCGGCTGCGAGCGCGCGGCGCAATTCGCCGCCGGAAACGACGTCGATACCGGCGCCGAGCTTTGCCAGCGTTTTCAGCACCGCCTGGTTGGAATTGGCCTTCATGGCATAACAGACCATGGCGTCCACATCGGCAAACGCGCCTGAGAACACCTTGTAGTGGCGCTCCAGCGTCGCGGTCGAATAGACATAGAACGGCGTGCCGACCGCCTTGGCGATCTCGGGCACGGGCACGTTTTCGGCGTGCAGTACGCCGTCGATATAGCCAAAATGGTTCACGGCTTTTTACCCGTCAGAGAAGCTTGTCGAGGATGAACGGGCGTTCTGCCGTTGCCGGCTTCGTCTCCGTTCCGTCGGCATTGCGCTTGTTGCGCATTTCGACCGGCGTGCTCGGCGGATCGATGTCGCCCTTACGCCCGCAGGCGCTGAGAACAAGGCTGACAGCGAGTGTCATGCCGATGGGAACGATGAGTTTACGCGCGGTTTTTGAAAGCATGAGCCTGTCCAAAGGAAATATGTGCCTCTCTGATAACGAAAAACAGGGCGCTTGTGCACCCTCAGACTGGGGCAAAGCGCGAAAATCTCTCCTCCGTCATGCCGGACTTGATCCGGCATCCAGCCACGGCGCGTCTGCGACGTGAAAAGATTCTTCTGCGATCAAAGACTTGATCGCGCTGGACCCCGGATCAAGTCCGGGGTGACGACGTCAAATCGGCTTATCAGTTGCGTCCACGCCACCAGGCGATCTGCTTCTTCACTTCGGAAGGCGCCGTGCCGCCGAAGCTGGTGCGGCTGGCGACCGATGCTTCCACCGAAAGAACGTCGAAAACACCCTTGGTGATATCAGGGTGGATGGCCTGCAAATCCTCCAGCGACAGATCGGCAAGATCGCAGCCCTTCTTTTCCGCCAGCGCCACGGCATTGCCGGTCACATGGTGGGCATCGCGGAAGGGCAGGCCCGCCTCGCGCACCAGCCAGTCGGCAAGATCGGTGGCGGTGGAATAGCCCGAACCGGCGGCCGCGCGCATGCGGTCCTTGCGCACTTCAAGGTCGCGGATCATGCCGGTCATGGCGGCAATCGCCAGTTCCAGGCTCTCGGCGGCATCGAAAACCTGTTCCTTGTCTTCCTGCATGTCCTTGGAATAGGCAAGCGGCAGGCCCTTCATGACCGTCAGAAGCGCTACCAGCGAACCGTTGATGCGGCCGGTCTTGGCGCGCACCAGTTCGGCGGCGTCGGGATTCTTCTTCTGCGGCATGATCGACGAGCCAGTCGAGAAGGCATCCGACAGCCGGATGAAGCCGAATTGCGGCGTCGACCAGATGACGATTTCTTCGGCGAGACGCGACAGATGCGTGGCGCAGATGGAAGCGATCGACAGGAATTCCAGCGCGAAATCGCGGTCGGATACGGTATCGATGGAGTTGCGGGTCGGCTCGCGGAAACCAAGCGCCTTCGCCGTCATATGACGGTCGATCGGGTAACCGGTGCCAGCAAGCGCTGCGGCACCGATTGGGCTTTCGTCCAGATGTTCGATGGCGTGGCGTACGCGGGCGCGGTCACGGCCAAACATTTCCACATAAGCCATGCAATGATGGCCGAAGGTCACCGGCTGCGCCGTCTGCAAATGGGTGAAGCCCGGCATGACCGTATCGGCATTTTCTTCGGCGCGATCGAGAAAGGCGGCGATGAGCGCGGTCAACATGCCTTCCGTTTTCTGCAGTTCTTCCTTCACCCACAGGCGGAAATCGAGCGCCACCTGGTCGTTGCGCGAACGGGCGGTGTGCAAGCGGCCGGCTGCCGTGCCGATGAGGGTTGCCAGGCGGGCCTCGATGTTCATGTGAATATCTTCGAGCTTGCGCGAAAATTCGAAGGTGCCTGCTTCGATTTCTGACAGGATCGTGTTCAGACCCTCGATGATCTTGTCTTTATCATCAGGCGAAATAATGCCTTTAGATGCCAGCATGGTGGCATGCGCCATAGAGCCGCGGATGTCCTGGGCATAAAGCTTCTTGTCGAAGCCGATGGAGGCATTTATTTCTTCCATGATGGCTGATGGACCGGAGGCAAAACGCCCGCCCCACATCTGGTTGGAGGATTTCTGATCTGTGCCGTCAGCCATGTTCGCAGTGCCCTGGAGTATTCGATGACAGAAAAAAGGCCGTTCAGGCTTCCTTCCGCCAAATTGGTTGCAATTGCTGCCGTTGCCGGTGTCGTGTTTGGCGCGGGCGCGGTCTGGTTCAGGCATATTGGGTCTGAGAGCCCGGTTCAAGGGGCAGCGGTCGCTGACGCCGGTTTATGTGAAGGGGCGGCAAACCGCATTGCCTCGCTGAAACCCTTTCTGAAGGGCCAGGTGGCTGCCATGTCGGCCGCGGATAGACCGCGTGTCGTCCCGCTGTCTTTCAAGGGGCCGGAGGCACAGGATATGACGCTCACCGATCTCAAGGGCAAGGCGGTCCTTCTCAACCTCTGGGCCACATGGTGTGTGCCATGCCGGGAGGAAATGCCGGCGCTGAATGCGCTGGAGAAGGAAAAGGGCGGCAATGATTTCGAGGTGGTCACCGTCAATATCGACATCGGCGCGGACGAAAAGCCGAAAGCCTTCATGGACGAATACAAGATCGATGCGCTGAAGCTTTACCGCGACAGTTCCATGGGCGTTTTCAACACGCTGAAAAAGGAAGGCCTCGCCTTCGGCCTGCCGGCAACCATGCTGCTTGACGAAAACGGCTGTCTGCTCGCGGCGATGAATGGTCCGGCCGCCTGGGATAGCGAAGATGCCAAGGCGCTGGTATCGGCGGTGAAGGCCAGATAATTTTTCCGGTCGCGCGGGAGGGTGCTTCCTCCCGCAGCTGATCCTTACGCCTCAGCGCGTCGGAACCGGTGTCTCGCCGCGATAGTCGTAAAAACCACGGCCGGATTTGCGGCCGAGCCAGCCGGCCTCGACATATTTCACCAGCAGCGGGCAGGGGCGGTATTTGCTGTCGGCCAGACCGTCATGCAGCACCTGCATGATCGACAAACAGGTGTCGAGACCGATGAAGTCGGCAAGTTGCAGCGGTCCCATCGGGTGGTTTGCGCCAAGCCGCATGGCGGTGTCGATGGCTTCCACCGAACCGACGCCTTCGTAAAGCGTATAGATCGCCTCGTTGATCATCGGCAGCAGGATGCGGTTGACGATGAAGGCCGGGAAATCCTCGGCGACGGTGATCGCCTTTTCCAGCGTGCGCACATAATCCTTGGCCGCGTCGAAGGTCTTTTCGTTGGTGGCGATGCCGCGCACCAGTTCCACGAGCTTCATGACGGGCACCGGGTTCATGAAGTGAATGCCCATGAACTGTTCGGGACGGTCGGTCGCAGATGCAAGACGGGTGATGGAAAGCGAAGAGGTATTCGTGGCGAGCAGCGCCTCCGGCTTCAGGACCGGGCAGACCTGCGCATAAATCTTGCGCTTGATCTCCTCGTTCTCGGTCGCGGCCTCAATGACGATATCCATCGGTGCGAGATCGTTGATATCCGTCGATCCGCTGATCAGGGCCAGTGCTTGTTTGCGGGCATCGTCGGAAAGCTTGCCGTTGGTGACCTGGCGGGCAAGGTTGCCATTGATCGTGGCAAGGCCGGCTTCGATGCCATCCTTGGACAGATCGTAGATATGAACCTTGTAGCCTGCCAAGGCGGAAACATGCGCGATGCCGCACCCCATCTGACCGGCTCCGATGACACCGATATTCTTAAAGGGGGCGGTCATATGCTGTTCTCCTGTGGCTGGTCTGCGTCATTGTCGGCGATGTTACGCATATCGCCGGAAAAGAGAAGGCGGCGCGTTCAAAAAACGCGCCGCCTTGCTTGGGTGGTTAAAATCAAAGCGCCTTTTGCAATTCTGGAAGCGCCTCGAACAGATCGGCGACGAGGCCGTAATCGGCAACCTGGAAAATCGGTGCCTCTTCGTCCTTGTTGATGGCCACGATGACCTTCGAGTCCTTCATGCCGGCCAGATGCTGGATGGCGCCCGAAATGCCGGCGGCGATGTAAAGCTGCGGCGCAACCACCTTGCCGGTCTGGCCGACCTGCCAGTCGTTGGGTGCATAACCGGCATCCACTGCGGCGCGGCTTGCGCCGACGGCGGCCCCCAGCTTGTCTGCAACGGGAAGAATGACTTCCTTGAACTTTTCCGAGGAGCCAAGTGCGCGGCCACCCGAGATGATGATCTTCGCAGATGTCAGTTCCGGACGGTCGGACGAGGCCAGTGCATCGGAAACGAAGCTGGAGAGGCCGGGATTTTCGGCAGCACCGATGGTTTCAACCGCTGCCGAACCGCCTTCCGCTGCTGCCGCAAAAGCGGTCGGGCGCACGGTGATGACTTTCTTGGCGTCGGTTGCCTGCACGGTCTGGATGGCGTTGCCGGCATAGATCGGACGCTTGAAGGTATCCGGGCTGACGACCTCGATGATTTCCGAAACCTGCGCGACGTCGAGAAGCGCTGCCACACGCGGTAACACGTTCTTGGCAGATGCGGTGGCTGGTGCGAGGATCACATCATAGGACGGTGCGAGCGAGATGATCAGCGCTGCCAGCGGCTCTGCCAGCGAGTTGGCATAGGAGGCGTCGTCGGCAAGGAGCACCTTGGAAACGCCGGATAGTTTTGCTGCCGCATCGGCAGCGCCCTTCGCGCCGGAGCCGGCGACCAGCACGTGGACATCGCCGCCGATCTGGGTTGCTGCCGTCAGCGTCTTTGCCGTCAGGTCGGAAAGGGTTGCGTTGTCGTGTTCTGCCAGAAGAAGAATGGCCATGAGAATATCTCCCTTTTCCTAAACCTTAGAGGACGCCGTCGGCTTTGAGCTTTTCGACCAGCTCGGCAACCGAACGGACCTTGATGCCGGCCTTGCGGCCTGCCGGCTCTTCAGTCTTCAGCACCTTGAGGCGCGGCGAAACATCGACGCCGAAATCGGCCGGAGCCTTTTTATCGAGCGGCTTCTTCTTGGCCTTCATGATGTTCGGCAGCGAGGCATAACGCGGCTCGTTCAGGCGAAGATCGGTGGTGACAACGGCGGGAAGCTTCAGCTCAACGGTCTGCAGGCCGCCATCGACTTCGCGGGTGACCGCAACCTTGGCGTCAGAAGGCTCGACCTTCGAGGCGAAGGTGCCCTGGCCCCAGCCGAGAAGCGCTGCGAGCATCTGGCCGGTCTGGTTCGAATCGTCATCGATCGCCTGCTTGCCGACGATGACGAGGCCGGGCTGTTCAGCCTCTGCCACGCCCTTCAGAAGCTTGGCAACGGCAAGCGGCTCTACCGTTTCGTCGGTCTCGATCAGAATGGCGCGGTCTGCACCCATGGCAAGCGCCGTGCGCAGCGTTTCTTCCGCCTTGGCCGGGCCGATGGACACGACCACAACTTCTTCGGCCTTGCCGGCTTCCTTCAGACGAAGCGCCTCTTCCACCGAGATTTCGTCGAACGGGTTCATCGACATCTTCACATTGGCAAGCTCAACGCCAGAACCATCCGATTTCACGCGGATCTTCACGTTGTAATCGACGACTCGTTTAACGGGGACAAGGATTTTCATCGGCGGCTTTCCTCAAACTCCTGTCCGCTTGGTGAATAGACCGCGCGGACCTCCAAAAACAGGTTGGCGACATGGATAAGCATTTTTCCCGCAAATACAACGGAGCAATGTTCATTATCACATGCACGTAAGGCATATCTTACGTTGACGTTAACGTAAATACTTTATCTCTTCCGAACGGGCTTATCCGCCCCCGTCATAGCCCCGTTCGATTTGCGACAACCCTGCCGTTTGCGACGGATTCTTGAACTGCGCCGCCCTCGGCGGAACAATGGTGCGGTCGAACAGCGGAACGCCCGGCCTGCGCATGAAAAGCACCATGACGGCGCCTGCCACTATGCCGCCCACATGGGCGCCCCAGGAGACATTTTCTTCCAGCCCGAGCGCCAGCATCAAGAACTGCTGGCCAATCCACAGCGCCAGCGGAATGAAGGCGGGCAGGGGCAGCGGAATTCGCATGAAGACCAGCACCCAGACACGCACTTTGGGGTGCAGCAGGAAATAGGCCGCGACGACGCCGGAAACCGCGCCGGATGCACCGATCAACGGTCCTTCCGACGTCGGGCCGACAAAACCGTGCAGCAGCGCACCGGCGATGGCGCAGGCGAGATAGAAGATCAGGAACCGGAAATGGCCAAGCGCGTCCTCGACATTGTCGCCGAAGACCCAGAGAAACAGCATGTTACCGGCCAGATGCCAGAAATCGAGGTGCAGGAACGCATAGGTGACGACAGTCAGGTCATCAGGCACCACCTGCAGGGCCGGTTCCAGATAGGCATAATCGAACACCACTGCCGGAATGAAGCCGAGGCCAAGTGCGGCGGCATTGGCCTCCGTGTCGCTGGCAAGCACGCCGGTAAACAGCCAGACCAGCACATTGACGACGATCAGGCCGATCGTGACATATTGCAGCCGGATGTGTTTCAGGGAATTCGCGTCGTGCAGCGGTATGAACATCGAATGCCCTTTGATTGCGCGATTGTCTCAGGTTTTTAGCGGTTCTTGCCGGGAACCCATAAAATGTCGGCCTTGCCCGTTTCATTGGCGAAACGCGCTGCGACGAACAGGAAGTCGGACAGGCGGTTGGCGTATTTGATGGCCGCTGGGCTGACGGTCTCGTTCTCGGTGACTGAAAGGGCCACCATCAGCCTTTCTGCGCGGCGGCAGATCGTGCGCGCCATATGCAGATTGGCCGCTGCGGCACTGCCGCCCGGCAACACGAAAGATGTCAGCGGTTCGAGCGTCGCGTTGAGTTCGTCGATTTCGTTTTCGAGCCGGGTAACCTGGCTTTCGACGATACGCAGCGGTTCGTAGGACAGCGGCTCGCCGCTGTCAGGTGTGGCGAGGTCGGCGCCGAGATCAAAGAGGTCGTTCTGGATGCGGAACAGCATGGCATCAAGCTTTTCCAGCCCGCTCGTATGCAGCCGCACCATGCCTATGGCCGAATTGGTCTCGTCCACCGTGCCATAGGCCTCGACGCGCATATCGTGCTTCAGGCGGCGCGGGCCGGAAACCAGCGCCGTCGTGCCCTTGTCGCCAGTGCGGGTGTAGATCTTGTTCAATTTCACCATGTCAGCGGCCGCCGCCGGTGAGCCAGAGTGTCAGCATGATCAGTGCAATGGCGATGGCCTGTAACAGCAGACGAAGCTGCATCAGCTTGTTGGAACGGTTGGCGTCCTGTCCCTTCAGCATGTTGAAAAGGCCACGTATCAGCACGATGACGACAAGGCCCATGACGATAAGGGCCAGAACACTGGTGAAGCCGGACATTTAGGGGTTACTCCTCCTCAATCGAATCTGCGCAGCAGACGATAGAACAGTCCGGCAGGCAAGAGCCGTTTCAGCAACAGACCCTGTTTGGCTGGAACGGTGACGGGATAATGCGGTTTTGGTTTCGCGGCGGTCAGGGCGTGTTTCAGCACGGCATAAACGGCCTCGGGGCCAAGCTTGTGGCGGTTGACGGGGCCTGAACCATCCATGCGCGCCAGCTGACGTTTATATTCCACCGCATGGGCTGAATTTTCGAGATCGATCTTGTCCCTGACATGGGCAAGCGCCGTCGCCGTGAATTTCGAGGCGATCGGACCGGGTTCGATCAGGCTCACATGGATGCCACTGCCCTGAAGTTCCATGCGCAGGGTCACGCCCAGCCCCTCGATCGCGAATTTCGAGGCGGTGTAGGCGCCGCGATACCGATAGGGTACGAGGCCGAGAATGGAGGAGCAATGCACGATACGGCCTGAACCACGTTTGCGCATGAAGGGAATGACCCGTCGTGTGAGATCGTGCCAGCCGAAGACATTGGTTTCGAACTGTGCCCGCAGCGCCTCCACCGGCAGATCTTCCACCGCACCGGGCTGGCCATAGGCGCCGTTGTTGAACAGCGCGTCGATGCGGCCGCCGGTCCGAGCTGCGACGGTATCCACCAGCGCGGCAATGGTCTCGGGTTTGGTGTAGTCCATGATCAGGGTTTCGATGCCCTGATTTTCAAGCGCGGCCATGTCGACGATGCGGCGCACGGTGGCAAAGACCCGCCAGCCGTCCCGCTGGAGTGCGCCGGCGCAATAAGCGCCGATGCCCGAGGAACATCCGGTGATGATGATGACGGGTTTTTCAGACATCTGCCGCTCCGGAAAGCCGAATGGTGTTCTGGCCCGATGGTCCGGCCCGTGAAAATTGAATTGCGCAAAATTCGTGCCCCGGCGGGAACCGAAAGACGGGTTTGCGCGCTGTACAAAGCAAAGCTGATTTCCCATATTCGGCTCGAAGTTACAAATGAAATGCCGATGAATGGAGGTGACATGGTTGCCGCAGTGCGCCTGGCAGGCAAGGTTGCCTTCGATGCCTATTCCCATTTCGCCGAGGATGACGGCTGGGCGATGGCGAGCCATATGGCGCTGTCCATTCTTCTGGCGCTTTTCCCGTTCCTGATCTTCGGCACGGCTCTGGCCGGTTTTCTGGGCGCCGACCAGTTTTCCGAAACGGCGGTGCATCTGATTTTCGACACCTGGCCGGAAGCGATTGCCGGGCCGCTTGCGGCGCAGGTGCAGCAGGTGCTCACCATTCCGCGCGGCGGACTGCTGACGATCTCGGTGCTGGCCGCCGCCTATTTTGCCTCCAATGGCGTCGAGGCGCTGAGAATTTCGCTGAACCGCGCCTATCGCGTCACCGAAACACGCTGGTGGTACATTACCCGTCTGCTCAGCCTGCTTTATGTGCTGATCGCGGTGGTGGTCTTTACCGGCATCAGCATCGTGCTGGTCGCCGTGCCGGTCGCCACCTCCTTTGCCGAAGAGCGGTTTCCATGGCTGACGGATGTGCTGAACACCATTTCCAACCTCGGTCTTTATGGCACCATCGTCGTGCTGACGGCGGGGCTGGTGGCCGCGCATCTGTGGCTTCCTGCCGGCAAGCGGCGCATCTGGGACGTCTGGCCCGGCATTTTGCTGACGATGATCTTCTGGGTCATCGGTGCAGCAATCTTTGCCTATTACCTCTCCACCTTCGCCAATTATGCCGCGACCTATGCGGGTCTCGCCTCTGTCATGGTGGTGCTGGTTTTTCTTTATATGGTCGGCGTCATCTTCATGCTGGGTGCGGAGGTCAATGCCGCACTCATGAAATACAAGGTGCGGCAGATCATCCGCCGCAATATCGGCGGCAACGGCGCTCGCCGCGAGCGGGCGCTAGAGGAGGCCGACAAGCCGGCGGATATCTGAGGGCGTCGCCCCTTCGGCGCGAAGGGCGGCAAGCCCGGTGCTGCCTTCGCTTTTCGAAAGCTTGCGCCCGTCCGCGCCCAAAATCAGCCGGTGATGGTGATAGACGGGTTGCGGCAGGTCCAGCAGGTGTTGCAGCAGCCGGTGAATGGTGGTTGCGTGGAACAGATCCATGCCGCGCACCACATGGGTTATGCCCTGCAGCGCATCATCCACCACAACGGAAAGATGATAGCTCGAAGGCGCGTCGGAACGCGACAGCACCACATCACCCCAGAGTGCCGGCTGGGCCTCGATTTTCCCCGTCTCGCCATCGCCGCTCTCCTGCCACAACAGGGGGCTGCCGGCGGCGCGGATCGCTTTTTCCATATCAAGCCGCCAGGCATGTTGCTGACCGGCGGCGAGGAATTTTGTCCGTTCCGCCTCGGGCCTTTCGCGGTCCACCGATGGATAGAGCGGCGCGCCATCCGGATCGCGCGGCCAGAGCCCGCCATCGGCCTCGAAGGCTTTGACGATCGCCTTGGTTTCTCCACGGCTCAGAAAGGCAGGATAGGCAAGGCCCGCGTCGATCAGCCTGTCCAGCGCCACGCGATACGCATCGAAATGATCGGATTGACGCCTGACAGGTTTTTCCCAGGCTAGCCCCAGCCAGCCGAGATCGTCATAGATCGCCTGCTCTAACGCCGGTGTGCAGCGCGTCTGGTCGATATCTTCGATACGCAGCAGAAAGCGACCGCCATTGTCCCGCGCCATATCATGGTTCAGGAAGGCGGAAAGCGCATGGCCGAGATGCAGCAGGCCGTTAGGGCTTGGCGCAAATCGGTAAAGCGGTTTTTGACGGAGAGGCGAAGGCATGGTTTCTTCTGCCATGTTTTAAAGCACCCCGCCAGCCGGCTGCGTGTGGGGCGGATACGGAATGCGAAGATGAAAATCATTACCAGAATGGATGATATCAACGAAGGGCTGGAGCATCTCGCCCGCCTCGATCCTGCGCTCAGCCTCGTCATCGAAAAAGCCGGCCCGCTGGAACTGCGCATTCATGAACCCGGCTTTGCCGGCCTTGCCCACATCATCGTCTCGCAGATGGTGTCGCGTGCCAGCGCCAATGCCATCTGGGCGCGAATCCTTGCCGGCACCGATGGCGTGGTTACGGCGGAAAATTATCTCGCCGTACCGGAGGAGCGGCGCGCCACCTTTGGCCTTTCCCGTGCCAAGGCAACGACGCTGGAAGGGCTGGCGCGTGCCGTGACGGAAGGGCAGGTCGATCTTGATGGCGTGGTGCGCAAGGAGCCGGGAACTGCCCTTTCCGAGCTGGTCGCGCTTCGTGGTATCGGCCCATGGACGGCGGAGGTCTATCTGATGTTCTGCGGCGGACATCCGGATATTTTTCCGGTCGGCGATGTGGCTCTGAGATCGGCAGTGGCGCATGCGCTTGATCTGGAAGTGAGGCCGGAAGCGAAATGGCTGGCGGAGCGGGCGACACTCTGGTCGCCGTGGCGCTCCGTGGCCGCCCGGCTTTTCTGGGGTTATTATGCCAATATCATGCGTCGCGCCATGGTGCCGCTGCCATAAGCGGGCTCCAAAGGCTAAAAATCTGCGATGCTGTAGGGCAATGCTCCACGCGAAAGGTGGTCGAATTGCAGTTTGCGTTTCAGCGGCGGTACGGCGCGCTGCACGCAATCTACCCTTTCGCAGACCCGACAGGAAATGCCGATCGGTTTAAAGGAGGCTGAGTTGCCGAGATCGAGCGTATCGGCATAAACGAAATTCTGCGCATGGGAAATTTCGCAGCCGAGCGCGATGGCGTAACGCGGCCTCTCGGTATTGAAACCGGCACCGGCCTTTTCGATCTGGGTGGCAATGGAAAGATAGCGCACGCCGTCAGGCGTTTCCGCCAGCTGCCGCACGATCCTGTCGGAGCTTTCGAAAGCCTGATGGATATTCCACAGCGGACAGGCCGCGCCGAAACGGGCAAATTGCAGCCGTGTAGCGCTGTGGCGTTTGGTGATGTTGCCGGCGCGGTCGATCTTGGCAAAGAAGATCGGCACGCCCTTCAAGCCCGGCCGTTGCAGCGTGCTGAGCCTATGCGCCACCTGTTCTAGGCTCGCGCCGAAACGCACGGCCAGAAGCTCGAGATCATGCCGCAGTTCCTGCGCCGCCCGGTGAAAGCGGCCATAGGGCAGGATGAGGGCTGCGGCAAAATAATTGTGCAGCCCGATACGACAGATTTCCGCGGCTTCGGCATTGCGGAAACCGGCGCCGGCCAGCAGCCTGTCTATCGAAGCGCCGGCGTGAAGCTGGGCGATCTGCAATGCCAGCTGAAAGCTGCGGGTTGGTGCTGCCATGTAGGAGCTGAGCGCGAGGGTTTTGCCGGCAGGATCGTAGTGCCGGATCAGACCGCCCGCCGCCTCCGTTCTTGTGATGTGGATGCCGTAACGGCTGCGCAGATGCGCCGCCAGAATGCCGTAGGTCTCGCCGCCTTCTATCTCCAGTTCCTGCGCCAGCTCCTCGGCCAGAAGGTCGATTTCGGCGACGTAATTGTCGACGAAGTGGAAGAAGTCGCGCACCTCCTCATAGGGGGTTCTTTCCACCTGCGCGGTGCCGCGGCCCAGCCGGTCGTCCAGCTGCACCAGCTGTTCGCTGTTCTGCCGGTAAGCCTGATGGGCGCGCAGCAGTGCATGGGCAAAACCGGGAGCGTTCTGGGCAATCAGCTTCAATTCCTGAAGCCCCGGTTCGTAATTCATGAACAGCGGATCTTTCAGCGCCTCGCGCACGGCGGAAACCAGCCGGTCGTTTTCGCCGGTCGCCAGTTCCGCCATGTCGAGCTGAAATTTCTCCACCAGCGTCACCAGAACACTGGCCGAAACCGGACGCTGGTTATTCTCGATCTGGTTCAGGTAACTTGCGGAGATGCCCAGCCGTTCGGCAAATTGCGCCTGCGTGGCGCGGGCATTTTCGCGAAGGCCGCGAACCTTGCGGCCGATGAAGAGTTTTTCCGTCGCCATGTTGCAACTTTGCAAAATTTAATATTGCAAATATTTATGGCACGCATACGCGCACGATCAAGGCTTCTGGACGACTATTTTCTGGGCTATGGATCGTAATGACAACGCATGGAGGAAACATGCCCGGCATTCTGGAGCAGTTGGAAACGCGGCGGGAAGAGGCCAGGCTCGGCGGTGGCGTCAAGCGCATCGAGGCGCAGCATGCCAAGGGCAAGCTGACCGCGCGTGAGCGCATCGACGTGCTTTTGGATGAAGGCTCCTTCGAAGAATACGACATGTATGTCACCCACCGGGCGGTGGATTTCGGCATGGCGGGCCAGAAGATCGCCGGCGATGGCGTCGTTACCGGCTGGGGCACCATCAATGGCCGGCAGGTCTATGTGTTTTCCCAGGATTTCACCGTGCTTGGCGGTTCGCTCTCGGAAACCCACGCCCAGAAAATCTGTAAGATCATGGATATGGCGGTCAGGAACGGCGCGCCGGTGATTGGGCTCAACGACAGCGGCGGCGCGCGCATTCAGGAAGGTGTCGCCTCGCTCGGCGGTTATGCCGACGTCTTCAAGCGCAATGTCGTCGCCTCCGGCGTCGTGCCGCAAATCTCCGTCATCATGGGGCCATGTGCCGGCGGTGCCGTTTATTCGCCCGCCATGACGGATTTCATCTTCATGGTGCGCGACACCTCCTACATGTTCGTCACCGGGCCGGATGTGGTGAAGACGGTAACGAACGAAATCGTCACGGCCGAAGAGCTGGGCGGGGCCTCCACCCATACGAAAAAATCCTCTGTCGCTGACGGCGCTTACGAAAACGACATCGAAACGCTGGAGCATGTGCGGCTGCTGTTCGATTTCCTGCCGCTCAACAATCGCGAAAAGCCGCCGGTGCGCCCGTTCCATGACGACCCGGCGCGGCTGGAAGCACGGCTGGATACGCTGATTCCCGACAGTTCCAACAAGCCCTATGACATGAAGGAACTGATCCACGCGCTGGCCGACGAGGGCGATTTCTTCGAGTTGCAGGAGGCCTTTGCCCGCAACATCATCACCGGCTTCATTCGTCTCGAAGGCCAGACTGTGGGGGTTGTGGCCAACCAGCCGATGGTGCTGGCCGGCTGCCTCGATATCGACAGTTCGCGCAAGGCCGCCCGTTTCGTGCGCTTCTGCGATGCCTTCAACATTCCGCTGCTGACGCTGGTGGATGTGCCGGGCTTCCTGCCGGGTACGGCGCAGGAATATGGCGGCGTCATCAAGCACGGCGCAAAACTTCTCTTCGCCTATTCGGAGGCCACGGTGCCGATGGTGACGCTGATTACGCGCAAAGCCTATGGCGGCGCTTATGACGTGATGGCCTCAAAGCACATTGGCGCAGATGTGAACTACGCCTGGCCGACGGCGGAAATCGCGGTCATGGGCGCCAAGGGTGCGGCGGAAATCCTCTATCGCTCCGAGCTTGCCGATCCCGAGAAGATTGCCGCGCGCACTAGGGAATATGAGGAGCGTTTCGCCAATCCGTTCGTGGCGGCGGAACGTGGTTTCATCGACGAGGTGATCATGCCGCATTCCTCGCGCCGCCGCATCGCCCGTGCATTTGCCTCGCTGCGCAACAAGAGTGTCGAAACCCGCTGGAAGAAACACGATACCATTCCGCTCTGATCCGCTACGGGGCTGGAAAAATGCTTCGGCCACCTTACTATAATGATGTTCAGGCGCCCGGACCTTCGGATGCCCTCCCGAAACGCACAAGGACAGAGTTTTATGGCCGAAAATTCCTCTGCAGATAATTTCCCCGCTGGATATGAAGTGCCCAAGGTCTGGACCTGGGACAAGGGCAATGGCGGCCAGTTCGCCAATATCAATCGCCCGATTGCCGGTCCCACCCATGAAAAGGAACTGCCAGTCGGCAAACATCCGCTGCAGCTTTATTCGCTGGCGACGCCGAATGGCCAGAAGGTTTCCATCATGCTGGAAGAATTGCTGGCCGCTGGCCACAAGGGCGCCGAATATGATGCGTGGCTGATCAAGATCGGCGAAGGCGACCAGTTCGGTTCCGGTTTTGTCGGCGTCAATCCGAATTCCAAGATCCCGGCGCTGATGGATCATTCGACATCAGAGCCGACGCGGGTTTTCGAAAGCGGTTCGATCCTCGTTTATCTCGCGGAAAAATTCGGCGCTTTCCTGCCGAAAGAGGGCAATGCCCGCACGCAGGCGCTGAACTGGCTGTTCTGGCAGATGGGCTCCGCCCCCTTCCTCGGCGGCGGTTTCGGGCATTTCTACGCTTATGCGCCGGTGAAGATCAAATACGCCATCGATCGTTACGCCATGGAAGTGAAACGCCAGCTGGACGTGCTGGACCGGCATCTCGCCGAAAACCGTTATCTGGCCGGTGACGAATACACGATTGCCGACATGGCCGTCTGGCCGTGGTATGGCAAGATCGCGATCGGTCAGGCCTATGGTGATGCCGGTGCTTTCCTTGAAGGCGATGGCTACAAGAACCTCATGCGCTGGACGCTTGAAATCGGCGAACGCCGGGCGGTAAAACGCGGCGTGATCGTCAACAAGACCTCGGGCGATCCGTCCGAACAACTGCATGAACGCCACGATGCCTCCGACTTCGAGACGAAGACGCAGGACAAGATCGGCAAGTAACGAGAGACTGGAGCGCTTCTGGTTTATTGGACCGTGGAAGCGCTCCCATTATTTGAATTTGCGCATTCTCAGGACATAAAGCAAACCCGCTTTTACTGAAAATGCTTCTGGAAGGAAAAGACATGGCGAACCTGCCCGAAATGACC
This sequence comes from Agrobacterium sp. ST15.16.024, assembly GCF_027956545.1. Taxonomy (NCBI): domain Bacteria; kingdom Pseudomonadati; phylum Pseudomonadota; class Alphaproteobacteria; order Hyphomicrobiales; family Rhizobiaceae; genus Agrobacterium; species Agrobacterium sp. ST15.16.024. Next base: position 340,650 of record NZ_JAQKGO010000002.1, on the reverse strand, counting down.
AAACACAAGGGGTTTCCCTCCGGCATGCCAAGCACGGGCGTCCAGTTCACCATCCGCCGCGCCAACCCCAAAGGGGTAACGCCCATCAAGATGATACCCCGCAGAGCGCGCGACGACTCCAAGGAACATCGCATCGACGCCGCTTTCCTGCACTCGCTCTGGCACCATTTCGGTCCGGAACCGTTCGAGCGGGGTAATCTCGACGCTGCCCGTCTCAACCTGCTGTTCGGTCGCGAAGTTCTTCCGGCGGAAAAAAATTTCGATCCGCTGTCCTACCAAGCGATGCTTGTCATCGACGAGCGTGTCGCCCGGCAGAATTTCCCTGAATCCTTCGAGAATTTTTTCGAGATTTGAGTGTGCTGTCATCTACCAGCGGGGAATGAAATTCGATGTCGGCAGCAACCAGCAAGTTCCTGAGTTATGTTCTGCGCCATGCGCCTGAAAGTATTGGCCTCACTCTGGATCATCAGGGTTGGGCAGATGTCGCAGACCTGCTGGCAAAAGCCAATGCGAGCGGCACGCCGCTCGATGAGGCAGGCTTGCTTGCGGTCGTCGCCGAAAGCGACAAGAAGCGCTTCACGCTGTCAGAAGATGGTCGCCGCATCCGGGCGGCGCAGGGGCATTCCGTGAAGGTTGATCTTGGCCAGCCGCCGGCCGAGCCGCCACCGCAATTGTTTCACGGTACGGCGACGCGTTTTCTCGATTCCATCCTGCAGCAAGGATTGCGCCCGGGGGAAAGGCAACAGGTTCATCTTTCCGCTGACCGGACGACGGCGCTTGCCGTCGGACAACGGCATGGAAAGCCTGTGGTCCTGATTGTCGATGCCACCAAGATGTTTGCGGATGGTTGCCGTTTCTACCTGGCCGATAACGGCGTTTGGCTGACGGATGCCGTGCCCTTTTCCTATCTGACCGTGTCTGCGGATTCCTCAGCGGAAAGCGACAGGTGACGGGGTGAAGTTTGATAATGGAGGAGGGAGGCGAAATGGGTGTCGGTATATTTCAGATCGATATGGATTGGCTGCATCGCTGGCTGCGGCAGCGGCGTCACCCTGGCTCCGGTAAGACATCCGGCAATCGTAACCTGAAACCCAGGCTGACACCGGAGGCCGCGCAGCAAGATCATCGGCAGATGCTGCGCTTCATGGCGCTCAATGCGGCGGTTGGTGTTTTGATCGGTATCTGCGTCGGTGCGGCACTGTTCCTTCTCGATATTGGCGGTTTGGGCGCGCGGATCGGCCGGGCCGCAAATCCTGTCGTGCCGGTGCTGCTGGTCGTCGTGCCCATCGCGTCCCTGTTCGGCGCGGCGGCCGCTGCCTCGGCGATCTTGCTGATGCCCTATGAAAAGAAATTCCGCGACGATGATGACGATGCGAGGGGAGAATAACCGCATGATCAAGAAAATCCTCATCGCCAATCGTGGCGAAATCGCCTGCCGGGTGATCAAGACGGCTAAGAAAATGGGCATCGCCACCGTCGCGGTCTATTCTGATGCAGATGCCAATGCGCTGCATGTAAAGATGGCTGATGAGGCCATTCATATCGGCCCGGCCCCTTCGTCGCAGTCCTATATCGTCATCGACAAAATCCTTGAGGCAATCGCCAAGACCGGGGCGGATGCGGTGCATCCGGGTTATGGGTTCCTGTCGGAAAATGCCGCCTTTGCCGAGGCGCTGGAGAAGGCGGGCGTCATTTTTATCGGCCCGCCCGTTGGCGCCATCAAGGCGATGGGTGACAAGATCACCTCGAAAAAACTCGCGGCAGAAGCGGGTGTTTCCACCGTTCCCGGCCATATGGGGCTGATCGACGATGCCGAAGAGGCGGTCAAGATCGCGTCACAGATCGGTTATCCCGTGATGATCAAGGCCTCTGCCGGCGGTGGTGGCAAGGGCATGCGCATCGCCTTTAACGACGCCGAGGCACGTGAGGGTTTCCAGTCCTCGAAAAACGAGGCGAAATCCTCTTTTGGCGACGACCGCATCTTCATCGAGAAATTCGTCACCCAGCCACGCCATATCGAGATACAGGTGCTGGGCGACCGGCACGGCAATATTCTTTATCTCGGTGAGCGCGAATGCTCGATCCAGCGCCGCAACCAGAAGGTCATCGAGGAAGCGCCGTCGCCATTTCTGGATGAGGCAACTCGGCATGCAATGGGACAAGAGGCCGTGGCGCTGGCAAGGGCCGTCGGCTACCATTCGGCCGGAACGGTGGAATTCATCGTTGATGGCAACCGTAATTTCTATTTTCTGGAAATGAACACCCGCCTGCAGGTGGAGCATCCGGTGACGGAACTCGTCACCGGCATTGATCTGGTCGAGCAGATGATCCGTGTCGCGTCCGGGGAAAAGCTGTCCTTCGGGCAGGCGGATGTGAGGCTGAACGGCTGGGCGATCGAAAGCCGGCTTTATGCCGAAGACCCCTATCGCAACTTCCTGCCCTCCATCGGCCGGCTGACGCGCTATCGCCCGCCGCAGGAAGGCGAGCAGGAAAACGGCACCGTCATCCGCAACGATACCGGCGTTTTCGAAGGCGGCGAGATATCGATGTATTACGATCCGATGATCGCCAAGCTGTGCAGCTGGGGTAAGGACCGCGAAACGGCAATCGACGCCATGGGAGAGGCGCTGGACCGTTTCGAGGTGGAGGGTATCGGCCACAACCTGCCGTTCCTGTCGGCGGTCATGCAGCATGAGCGTTTTCGCGCCGGGCGCCTGACGACGGGCTTTATCGCGGAAGAATTTCCGGAAGGCTTTTCCGGCGTCGAGCCTGATGAGGCTTCAGCGCGTCAGCTTTCCGCCATTGCGGCCATTATTCAGCAGCGGTTGCAGAACCGCGCGGTGGAAATTTCCGGCACCATCGGCAATCATCGCCGCATTGTCGGTCAGGATTGGGTCGTGTCGTTTGGCGCTTCCCGTCACCGGGTCGGCGTTGAAACCGGCGCAGATGGCACGGCGATCCGTTTTGAGGACGGCACAGCGTTGACGGTCGACACCGGCTGGCTTCCCGGCCAGAGGCTCGGGCTGTTCACAGTGGCGGGCGAGGTAGTCGCTGCCAAGGTCGATCTTGCCGGGGCCGCGATCCGCCTTCGCTGGCGGGGCATGGATGTTGTCGCCCGCGTGCGCAGCCCACGCGTGGCGGAACTGGCGTTGCTGATGCCGGAAAAACTGCCGCCGGATACCTCGAAACTGCTGCTCTGCCCCATGCCGGGCGTCATCACCGGCATCACGGTGAGCGAGGGTGACGAGGTGGAGGCTGGTCAGGCGCTGGCGACGGTTGAGGCCATGAAGATGGAAAACATCCTGCGTGCGGAAAAACGCGGCCGCGTCTCGAAAGTTTCGGCAAAGCCGGGCGACAGCCTTGCCGTGGATGAGGTGATCCTCGAATTCGAGTGATGGCCGCTGCCGTTTTTCCGGAACGCATGTGGGCCGGAGCGGTTTACGGGGTCGGACCTGCGGGCGGATCGTTCGATTTTCGTCACGATCACCCGCCACAGTGCTAAGATGAAATGCAGAAGGGGAGAGATGCATGTCGGGTGAAAAAACGGTGCGGGATTGGCTGCAGCTTGCCGAAAAGGAGCTGAAGCGGTCACCGGAAACACTCGTCTGGCACACGACTGAAGGCATTGACGTCAAGCCGCTTTATACGGCCGACGACCTGCAAAACGCGTCGCATCTCGAAAGCCTGCCGGGCTTTGCGCCCTTCACCCGCGGCCCGCGCGCCACCATGTATGCCGGGCGGCCATGGACGATCCGCCAATATGCCGGTTTCTCCACGGCGGAGGCCTCAAATGCCTTCTACCGCAAGGCGCTTGCCGCCGGCCAGCAGGGCGTTTCCGTGGCTTTCGATCTCGCCACCCATCGTGGTTACGATAGCGACCATCCGCGGGTGGAAGGCGATGTCGGCAAGGCCGGCGTGGCGATTGACAGCGTCGAGGACATGAAAATCCTGTTCGACGGCATTCCGCTCGAAAAAGTCTCGGTATCGATGACCATGAATGGCGCGGTTATTCCGGTGCTTGCCAATTTCATCGTCGCTGGCGAAGAACAGGGCGTTTCCCGTGAAAAACTTTCCGGCACCATCCAGAACGATATCCTCAAGGAGTTCATGGTCCGCAATACCTATATATATCCGCCCGAACCTTCGATGCGCATCATCGCCGATATCATCGAGTATACCGCGAAAGAGATGCCTAAATTCAACTCCATCTCGATCTCCGGCTATCACATGCAGGAGGCGGGCGCGACGCTGGTGCAGGAGCTTGCCTTCACGCTGGCGGATGGGCGGGAATATGTGCGGGCCGCGCTTGCGAAAGGGCTGAATGTCGATGATTTCGCCGGCCGCCTGTCGTTCTTTTTCGCCATCGGCATGAATTTCTTCATGGAGGCGGCAAAGCTGCGCGCCGCGCGTTTCCTGTGGTCGCGCATCATGGAAGAGTTCAAGCCGCAAAAGGCCTCGTCGCTGATGCTGCGCACCCATTGCCAGACTTCCGGCGTGTCCCTGCAGGAGCAGGATCCCTATAACAACATTGTCCGCACCGCCTTTGAGGCCATGTCCGCCGTGCTTGGTGGTACGCAGTCGCTGCACACCAATTCCTTCGATGAAGCCATTGCCCTGCCGACGGAATTTTCCGCCCGTATCGCCCGTAATACCCAGCTTATCCTCCAGCATGAAACCGGCGTCACCAAGGTCGTCGATCCACTGGCCGGTTCTTATTATGTCGAAAGCCTGACGGACGAACTGGCGCAAAAGGCCTGGGCGCTGATCGAGGAAGTCGAGGCGCTTGGCGGCATGACCAAGGCCGTGACGGACGGTCTGCCGAAACGGCTGATCGAGGAGGCCGCGACACGCCGACAGGCAGCCGTGGACAAAGGGGAAGAGGTCATCGTCGGGGTCAACCGCTACCGGCTGGAGACCGAAGAGGATATCGATGTCCTCGATATCGACAACGCCGCCGTGCGTGCGGCACAAATCCGCCGGCTTGAGGACACCAAACGTCGCCGGGATGGTGGAGATGTTTCCAAGGCGCTCGCCACGCTTTCCGAAGTCGCCCGCAGCGGCAAGGGCAATATTCTCGAAGCGGCAGTCGCCGCCGCCCGCGCCCGGGCCACGGTCGGCGAGATTTCCGATGCGCTGCGCGTAGCCTTCGGCGATCACGCTGCCGTGCCGGAGGTGGTGAGCGATATTTACGGTGAAGCCTATAAGGACGAGCCGGAGCTGGCCACGCTTGCCGCCCGGCTTTCCGGCGTTGCGGCAAGGATCGGCACCAAACCGCGCATCATGGTCGCCAAGCTCGGGCAGGACGGGCATGATCGTGGCGCGAAGGTCATCGCCTCCGCCTTCGGCGATATCGGTTTTGATGTGCTGGCCGGCCCGCTATTCCAGACGCCCAACGAGGCGGCCGATCTTGCCGTTCAGAACAAGGTGCATGTGGTTGGCATGTCGTCGCTGGCAGCCGGCCACAAGACGCTGGCGCCACAGCTGGTCGAGGCACTGAAACACAAGGGTGCGGAAGACATCATCGTCGTCGTTGGCGGCGTCATTCCGCGTCAGGATTATCAGTTCCTGCTCGACCACGGGGTCTCGGCAATCTTCGGACCCGGCACCAATGTCATGGACGCCGCCAACAAGGTTCTCGACCTGCTGGAAGGCGTCAGGCGCAACGCGTGAGGGAAAACACCCATGTTTGGAAGATTGAACCACGTCGCCATCGCGGTGCCCGATCTCGATGCCGCCATTGCCCGTTACAGGGCGCTTGGCGCAGATGTATCGGAACCACAATCCCTGCCCGAACATGGTGTGACGGTGGTGTTCATTCAGGCTGACAACACCAAGATCGAACTCCTTCATCCGCTCGGAGAAAGCTCGCCGATTGCCGCTTTCCTCGACAGGAACCCGGGCGGCGGCACCCATCATCTCTGCTTCGAAGTGCCTGATATTGTCGTGGCCCGCGATGATCTCGTCAAAAAAGGCGTCCGGATTCTGGGCGATGGCGAGCCGAAGATCGGCGCGCATGGCAATCCCGTGCTTTTCCTGCACCCGAAGGACATGGGCGGCGTGCTCTATGAGCTTGAGCAGGTTGGGGCAGTTCCCGTGAACAACGGTTCACGAGAACTGTCCTAACCTTTTGTTTTGACACATTGTCTAGACGTAAAAGCGATTCCGCTTTTACTGGAAATGTTCTAGCCGACACATGGCTGAAACACAGACGCCCTAAGACGCTGGCCATGCGGTGGACGGCGGGCAGTGGCCGCCCGCCTTTGCCGTAACGTGTTTCGTTTGTTTTCTTTTGACATTCGTTTTGTTTTCGTTTTTATGGCAATTGTCTTTCAACGATGGGGATACGATCCCCTGCGCTGTCGTGGAGGCTCTATGTCCGGCGAGAATATTTTCGATCTTTTTGTCATCGGTGGCGGCATCAATGGCTGCGGCATTGCCCGCGATGCGGTGGGCAGGGGTTACTCCGTGGCGCTTGCGGAAAAGGGCGATTTTGCCTCCGGCACCTCTTCTGCCGCGACCAAGCTTATTCATGGCGGCCTGCGCTATCTCGAACACTACGAATTCCGCCTGGTGCGCGAAGCCCTGATGGAGCGGGAAATCCTTTGGGCCATGGCGCCGCATGTCATCTGGCCGATGCGCTTCGTTCTGCCCATCCAGAAGGGCGGCGTACGCCCGGCCTGGATGGTCCGGCTCGGTCTGTTTCTTTATGACAATCTCGGCGGCCGCAAACTTCTGCCGGCAACCCGCACGCTCGATCTGAGGCGAGACCCGGCGGGCAAGCCGCTGAAGCCGGCTTTCGCCAAGGCTTTCGAATATTCCGATGGCTGGGTGGATGACGCCCGTTTCGTGGTGCTTAATGCGCGCGATGCGGCAAATCGCGGCGCGACGATCATGAACCGCACACGGGTCGTCTCCGCGCGGCGTGAAGGCGGCCTTTGGCTCATCGAAACGCTGGACGAAAAAACCGGACGGGCGGCCACGCACAAGGCGCGCATGCTGGTGAATGCCGCCGGCCCCTGGGTGGACAAGGTGCTTTCAGGCGTCTTTGGCCGCCAGGATGTTCATAATGTCCGGCTCGTGCAGGGCAGCCACATCATCGTGCGCAGGAAGTTTTCCGATCCGCGCGCCTATTTCTTCCAGAACCCTGATAACCGCATCATCTTCGCCATTCCCTATGAGCGGGATTTCACGCTGATCGGCACAACGGACCGCGATTATCAGGGCGACCCGGCGAAGGTGCGCATCTCGGAGGAAGAGATTTCCTACCTCTGCAATGCCGCAAGCGACTATTTCAGCGACGCGGTAAAGCCGGAAGATATCGTCTGGACCTATTCCGGCGTGCGGCCGCTTTTTGATGACGGTGCTTCGAAAGCACAGGAGGCCACCCGCGATTACGTGCTGAAGTTGGAAGAGGGGAACGGCGAAGCCCCGCTCCTCAACATTTTCGGCGGCAAGCTGACCACCTATCGGCGGCTGGCCGAACATGCGCTGGAAAAGATCGGCACGGCCATCGGCGAGAAGGGCAAGCCATGGACGGCGGGCTCCCACCTGCCGGGTGGCGATTTCGGCGCGGAGAGATATGAAAATCAAGTGAGGGGACTGATTGACCTTTATCCCTTTCTTGAGCGCCGCCATGCGGAACGCCTCGTCAGGAACTACGGCACCAAAGCGGTAGATCTGCTCGGCCCGGCCACCGATATATCCGGCCTCGGCCGCCATTTCGGCGGCACGCTTTACGAATGCGAGGTTCGCTTTCTGGTGCAGCATGAATGGGCCTGCGCGGCAGAAGATATTCTCTGGCGGCGCACGAAGCAGGGCCTGTTGCTCAACAAGGATCAGGCGGCCGGTCTTGATAAATTCGTCCGGCTTTTGACAGGCACCGAGGAAAAGACCGTTTCCGTAGCCGAGCGGGCCTGAGCCTTTAGCAATTGTTGTCAGTTCCCCGAATTGCTCGCAGGCTTCGGGGCTCTCAACGGTTCACAATAGAGCTTTCACGTCGTTTCATCCGACTTCAGCTTCGCCAGCTCCTTGCTTTCCTTCTTAAGCGGCCGGCCAACGGGGCAGACATCCTGGACGAAGCCGTTGAGTGTGTTCACCAGCTTGTTCGGTGTCAGCGAATAACGAATGAATTGGCCCTCACGCTTGCCGGAAATCAAACCGGCGGTTTCCAACACATTTAGATGCTGTGAGATGGAAGGCTTTGACATGTCAAAGCGCGCAGCGATTTCGCCGGCCGTAAGATCCGTATGGGAGAGATAGGCCAGGATTTTGCGGCGCGGGGCGGATGCGAGCGCCTCGAAAACCAGTTGCATGGGCGGAGTTGTTACCTGTTCTGCCAGCATATCGGAATCATTTTTCTGCCCAGTCACGTCGTCCTGTCTTTCATTGGCAATCCATAAGTATCGGCGCCTGAGTTAATTAGCTAATTGCCTAATTAAAAAAATCGGCTACAAAGGTAATTAGCTAATAGACTAAATAAGTACCATTTGCTGGCTGGCGAAGCAAGCGTGCGAGCGGCACGGAAAGGACATTGTGATGGCGATTTCCACAGGACGCATGATCTCGCAACCGTTTTCCGATGCAAGCGAGGGGCGGGTATGCTGGATGCCAGCAAAATCGCTCTGGGTGGGGTCGATGACCGCCGCGGCGGTGGTATTCGGACCGCTGACATTTTCCTGGAGCAGTTTCACTCTGTTCGTTGTCATGACCGGGATTACCATTTGCGCGGGGCACTCGGTGGGGATGCACCGATTGCTGATCCACCGCTCCTTCCGCACCGGCAAGACTGTTGAGCGCTTGCTGGTCTATCTTGGCACGCTGGTTGGTATGGCTGGGCCTTTTGGTATGATTTACGCACATGACATCCGCGATTGGGCCCAACGGCAAACAACGTGCCATGACCTCCATGCGCACCGGCGTTCCTTCTTTGGAGATGCTTGGTGGCAAATGCATTGCTCAGTCGTACTGAAGAATCCGCCTACGTTCGTTATTGAGCCGGAGGTTGCGAATGACAGGTTCTATCAGTTTCTGGAGCGTAGCTGGATGGCGCAGCAACTACCCTGGATGCTGTTGTTTTATCTTCTCGGCGGCTGGAGTTGGGTGGTGTGGGGCATTGCGGTACGCATTTCGGTTTCATTGACAGGGCATTGGCTTGTTGGCCATTTTGCGCATCGCGGGGGACATCAGGGATGGGCAGTCGATAATGTCGCCGTGCAGGGCTACAATATTCCCACAGCAGCAGTGGTCACTTTCGGCGAGTCCTTTCATGGTAACCACCATGCTTTTCCGGACTCTGCGCGGCTTGGGCTCGAAGCGGGACAAGTCGATCTCGGTTGGAATTTCATCCAGTTTTTGGTGTGGCTTGGGGTCGCCAGTGAAGTTAAGTTGCCGGAAAATACGACGCATCGCGAAGGCCTACGCCGGCTTTGAGGAAGCAGCGAGTGGTTGCGTGCCGTTGTAGAAGCGCGGTTGGTATCCGTCAGTCGCCAGAATTTCTTGCCTGTCTCTCAGGACCATCGGCGCTCAATATATAGTCGTCGGCAGCGGAAAGCGCGTGTTCCATATGCCCTTCGAATACCAGTTCCGGTTCGTCTGGCGCGATGCTGATTTTGGGCATGCCGCCGAAACGCACCGCCTGGGATTGCGCAAGGCCATCATGCAGGCCGCTTTCCAGAAGATCGAAATAACGGGTGCCGGGTCCGGTCACGAAAACCGGCATATGGCCATGCAGGCTGAACAGGCGTGAAAGACCGTTGCCGAGTGCCAGACCGGCGGTGCGGAAGGCAAAACGTGCCATGCGGGCACCGCCGCGGGCTGAAGCGGCGATCTTGTCTACTTCGGCAATCGGCACAAATTTGGCCGGTTCGGCCTGCGGCGGGGCTTCGAAAGCCGAGCGCAGGATGGCGTAGAACCCGGAATAGGCTTCGATGCAGCCTTTGGTGCCGCAGCGGCACAGGGCGCCATCGGCCAGATGCAGCATATGGCCGAAATTGGGAGCGCTGACCTCGATTGTATCGCCTGCGGAGCGGGCGATGCCAAGACCGATGCTGTGGCCGAGCGACAGGGTGACGAGTGCTTCCGGCGCCGGGTCGTTTTTCGTCTGCTCGCGCATCCGGATGGCCTTGGCGGCGAGCAGGGTTTCGTTGTTCAGTGTGACGCGATTGCGGCCGTCAGCGGAAAGCAATTGCCGGAAATCGATCCTTTCATTACCGAGCACCGGCGACCAGACGAGCGTTGCCGCCGCTGCATCCACCAGCCCCTTGCTGCTGATCGATACCTGAAGAATATCGTGGCGGTCGATGCGCGAGCGGTCTGCAAGCCGTGCGAGGCCGGCGAGTATTGCCGCGCCGAATGTGCCTTTTTCGGCAGCTAACCTCTGTTCGGTGAAACGATCCACCAGCTTGCCGGCATAATCGACCAGCGAATATTGCACGCTGTCGGAGGAGATGATGACGATGGCGACGTGGCAGAATGCACCGCGCGGCGCAAAGAGAATGCGCGGCCGCCCGCGACCGGTGGCGGCGAGCTGTTCCTTGCGTAGAATGAGGCCGGCGCGCTCAAGCTCCATGGTGATTGCGGAGACGGTGGCCGAGGCGAGCCCGGTGAAGGAAGACATGTCCGTGTGGGAAAGGCTGCCGTGCAGGCGCAGGGCCGTCATAACCGACAGGCTGTTTTTCTGGCGCACCAGTTCCGTACTTGCAATGGCGGACATGGGCTGGGGCCTGCTCCCTGAACGGCTTTTTCCTGTCGTGCTCATCCTGTCTGATGGCGCATGCCACAGAGAAGATCAAGGCACCCGGTTGCTGCCCGCAGCCGTTGTTGACAGCATTGGGAATCTCTGACATTAATTTTCTCGACTGTCGAGAAAATTGTGAAATCACAGAGACCGTCAGCTTTTTTCCGGGCGTTATCCCTGCATGGAGGTGCAGGCTTCGCCCTTACCGGGAGGACATCATGAATTCGTTTGCCAAGCTTTTGGCGGGTACTGCCGTACTCGTTTCCCTGCATACTGCCGCCATCGCGGCTGATCTCGTTGTTGGCGTTTCCTGGTCGAATTTCCAGGAGGAACGCTGGAAGACGGATGAGGCGGCCATCAAGGCAGCACTCGACAAGGCCGGCGCGAAATACATTTCCGCCGATGCGCAGTCTTCCGCCGCAAAGCAGCTGACCGACGTGGAGTCGCTGATTTCGCAGGGCGCCAATGCGCTGATCATTCTTGCGCAGGATAGCGACGCGATTGGCCCGGCGGTGGAGAAGGCCGTTGCCGAAGGTATTCCGGTCGTTGGTTATGACCGCCTAATCGAAAATCAGAACGCCTTCTACATCACCTTCGACAACAAGGAAGTCGGCCGCCTTCAGGCTGCTGAGGTATTCAAGGTGAAGCCGGAAGGTAACTACGTCTTCATCAAGGGTTCGTCTTCCGATCCGAATGCGGACTTCCTTTTTGCCGGCCAGCAGGAAGTGCTGAAGGCAGCCATTGATGGCGGCAAGATCAAGAATGTCGGCGAAGCCTATACCGATGGCTGGAAGCCGGAAAATGCCCAGAAGAACATGGAACAGTTCCTGACCAAGAACAACAACAAGGTGGAAGCGGTCGTCGCCTCGAATGACGGCACGGCCGGTGGCGCCATTGCCGCTCTCGCTGCGCAGGGCATGGCCGGTTCGGTTCCCGTTTCAGGTCAGGATGCCGATTTCGCTGCGCTTAACCGCGTAGCACTCGGCACGCAGACGGTATCGGTCTGGAAAGACAGCCGCGAACTCGGCAAGGAAGCAGCCGGCATCGCACTGGAACTGGCCGGCGGCAAGAAGATGACGGAAATCAAGGGCGTCACCAGCTTTGATGGCGGTCCGAAAAAGGTAGCGATGCAGTCGGTCTTCCTCAAGCCGATCGCGATTACCAAGGACAATCTGAACGTCGTCATCGATGCCGGCTGGATCAAGAAGGAAACGGCCTGCCAGGGTGTGAAGGCCGGAACCGTCAAGGCCTGCGACTAAGACCCAAGGGTCCAGCTTTGGGCGCTGCGCCACATCGGTGGCGTGGCGCCTTTCAGATGTAAGGAGGACCGGCAGTTCATGGCCGATATGACCCAATCCAATTCCACAGCGTCGCAAAAGACGGAAAAGACAGGCTCGATAACGCGCTTCATCAGTGCCACGGAGCTGGATACCAGGCTGCTCGGCATGGTCGGCGCGCTTCTTCTGATCTGGATCGGATTTCATATCCTGTCCGGCGGACTATTCCTGACACCGCGAAACCTCTGGAACCTTTCAGTGCAGACCGCGTCCGTGGCTGTCATGGCAACCGGCATGGTGCTTGTCATCGTCACCCGCAATATCGATCTGTCGGTCGGGTCGATCCTCGGTTTTTCCGGCATGATCATGGGTGTCATGCAGGCGGAAATCCTGCCGCAGATACTCGGTTTCGAACATTGGGCGACATGGATCGTCACGCTTCTTACCGGCATTCTCGTCGGCGGCGCCATCGGCATGTTGCAGGGCTCGATCATTGCTTTCCTGAACGTGCCATCCTTCATCGTCACGCTCGGCGGGTTGCTTGTCTGGCGCGGTGGCACCTGGTTCATCACCAGTGGCCGTACCGTTGCGCCGATGGATTCCACCTTCCGTCTGATGGGCGGCGGCACCAATGGCTCGATTGGTGCGACATGGAGCTGGATCGCCGCTGTCGTTGCCTGCGTTGCCATCGTCGCGGCCATTCTCAATTCCCGCCATCAGCGCCGCCGTTTCGGTTTTCCGCTGCGGCCGGTCTGGGCGGAATATTTTCTGGTGGCGCTCGGCTGCCTCATCGTCGTCGGTTTCGTTGCCGTGGTGAACAGCTACCCCTGGCCGATCAACATTGCCCGCAACTATGCCGACGCCAATGGCATCGCCTGGCCGGAAGGCGGGTTGTTCATTGCGCATGGCATTGCGGTTCCGGTGCTGATGGCGCTTGCGGTCGGTGCGGTGATGACCTTCATCGCCACGCGGCTGCGCTTTGGACGTTATGTCTTCGCCATTGGCGGTAACCCGGAAGCAGCCGAACTCGCCGGCATCAAGACCCGCTGGGTGACGGTAAAAATCTTCACGCTGATGGGCGTTCTGTGCGCCATCGCTGCGGCGATTTCGACCGCCCGCCTCAACGCCGCCACCAATGCGCAGGGCGAACTGGATGAGCTTTATACCATCGCGGCGGCCGTCATCGGCGGCACCTCGCTTGCCGGCGGTGTCGGCACCATAGCGGGCGCGATGCTTGGCGCGCTCGTCATGCAATCGCTGCAATCCGGCATGGTGCTGGTGGGCATCGATACGCCCTTCCAGCGCATCGTCGTTGGTGTGGTTCTGGTCGTCGCCGTCTGGCTCGACACCATTTACCGCGCCCGCGCCAAGTAAGAATCGAGGAGAACTCCTATGACGGACCAAGTCACGCCCCTCGTGGAAATGCGCAATATTTCCATTTCCTTCGGCGGCATCCATGCGGTGGAAAACGCCTCTGTCGATCTTTTCCCCGGTGAGGTGGTCGCCCTTCTCGGCCATAATGGCGCGGGCAAATCGACGCTTATCAAAATCCTGTCGGGTGCATATCGGCGTGATGGCGGCGATATCCTCATCAATGGCGAGGATGCGGATATCCGTAATCCCCGCGACGCCAAGAAATACGGCATCGAGACCATCTACCAGACGCTTGCCGTGGCCGATAATGTCGATGCGGCGGCCAATCTTTATCTCGGCCGCGAGCTGAAGACGAAATGGGGCACGCTTGATGATGTCGCCATGGAAGCCTCGGCCCGCGAGGTGATGGGGCGTCTCAACCCCAATTTCCGGCGGTTCAAGGAGCCGGTGAAGGCGCTGTCAGGCGGCCAGCGGCAGTCCGTTGCCATTGCCCGCGCCATTCTGTTCGATGCCCGTATTCTCATCATGGACGAACCAACGGCCGCCCTCGGGCCGCAGGAAACGGCGCAGGTGGGCGATCTCGTCAAGGAACTGAAACGGCAGGGCATCGGTATCTTCCTTATCAGCCACGACATTCACGATGTCTTCGATCTCGCCGACCGGGTTTTTGTGATGAAGAACGGCAAGGTTGTCGGCCATGCCCGGACCGAGGATGTCACTAAAGACGAGGTTCTGGGCATGATCATTCTGGGCAAGGTGCCGCCGGGTGCAGTGCCGGGGCCGGGCGCTGTGGCGTCGTGAGTCCATTCGCCGCGCGTCGGCCATGGGCGAAGTAGTGATTCTTCTGCCGCTGGCGTAACAGCGGCTTGACGATCGGCAAGTCTGGATCAACCCGGATTGCGGCCTGAAACCCACAAATGGGAAGAGGTGAGGCCGCCGCTCGTCAATATCGTCGCCGCAGCTATCGAGCTTCGGCGCAGGCTGTCCTGATAATAGGCGAGGCCCGGCGAAAACCGGGCCTCGATCATCATTTGCGATGAAATCCCTTGGGAGGGGTTATGTGAGTGCGGGCAGATGCAAGATGCGCTTAGGGCGTTCCCGGCTGGAGGAGGGTGCGGGAACGTTCCGTCTTACGCATCTATGCGGCTGCGGATCGGAAATTGCTCAATGCAGATCGGCCGATGCGAAACCGCTGGAGTTCAACTCTGCGGCTACAGGCGGCAGGCCGTGCTGATTGATATCCTGGGCCAGCGACAACAATGCCATTTCCAGGAAGTAGGTCGACATGCCCAGTTCCATGGATTTCGAGCGCTGGCAAAGGTATGAAACCATCCTTCCAAGCGCCAGAATCTCGTCTGCATTATCCTGTTCAAGTATTGCTGTGGTAGACGCCGCCATGCTTCCCTCTCGACAATCGACAGTATGAAAACGCGTTGATCCCGCGTTATACATTTTCGACCATATCGAGCGTCACGCGAGCGTCACACCTGCGTTACTCGTCGTTTTTCTTCTCCGACGCCGTCGTATTTTCCGCCGTTTCGGTTGCTGCGAGCGATGTCACGAGGGCGACAATGCTTCGGCGGATGCTGGCGCTCTTGATTCGCGAAAAGGCCTGATTGAGCGAAAATCCTTCATTCGAAGCGACGAAGGACTGCATGGCATTTATCGAGCCGATGGCCGGATTGTCGTTTCCGACATCGGGCGTGGCATTGGCGAAAAGCGAGCTGACATCGACGCCAAGAACGGATGCGATGGCCTGTAAACGCGATGCACCAACGCGATTTGCGCCTTTTTCGTACTTCTGGACCTGCTGAAAGGTGATGCCGAGCCGGCCGGCCAGAGCGCTCTGGCTCATGCCGAGCGACTTGCGCCGCATTCTGATCTGGGTGCCGACATGCACGTCGATCGGGCTGGGGAGTTTGGGCTGCATAATAAATTCCTCCATGTTGAGGGTCTTAAATCGGATAATTATCAATTAATATTGTTGAAGGTATACATTCAACACAATTTCCACGGGTAATATGAACTCTTCTTGACAAAATAACGCGGTTTTACGGTCACGGAACACGTCACGAAGCCCGGCTTATAACCTTTGTAGCGCAACGCAACGCCCCGTTGCGGCTTGCAAGATGGCTCCATCCGGAGACGCCGATGGGATGGAAACCGAGCCCTTCCCAGATTTGCCTGTTGCCTTCGTCAAACTCCTCAAGCGCCTCCTCATCGCCGAAGTGCGGCAGCCAGACGAATGGCTGTTTTTGGCCTGATCGTGCAACATTTTCAAGAATGACATTGTTGTAAAGTCGCGGAATGCATTTGTTGCTGTCGATGGTGGGTGCGACAGGAATGGGATTTCGCCTTACCGCGAAGCCCTGCCGGATGAGCGAAAGCACCGAGGCGTCGAGTTTTCGTTTCAAATCCGTGGCCGCACGGGTGCTGCATCCCGCATGCGCCACCGGATCGGCGACCAGGAGCAGTGGGCGGTTATCCTGCGTCAGACCGGTCACCGAAACGAACTGGTCAACGTGGAAACCGCATTGGTGCATTTTCCGGGAGGCCACCGCCATAGGGGCTTGTCTTGTCGGAGAAAGATCGAGCGTGGCTTCCGTAACAGCAAGGTCTTCCGGCCGGTATCCAAAACTGTAAACTGTTCTGCCGTCCAGAGCCTCAACCTTCTGCCATTGCTGCGAGCGTTCTACGGCGTTGGTGTCGCCTCCTGGCCCACTGCCGTCCTTAAGGCTCGAATGGCCCACCAGCCGAAAATCCGGGCCAACCAGCTGGTTGCCACCATCCAAGAGGACGTCCGAAACGGCTGTTACAAGCCCGAAACGCTTGGCAAGCGCTCTGGCGCTGGGGTTTCCCGCCGCCGAAACCAGTTCGGTCGCAGTGCCTTTGCCATCGGTCCGAACATGGACCATATCCTGTATCCACGGATGCGAAATGCTGCTGTTTTCATCGAGCGGCAGCAACTCGGCGGCGCAGCGGAGGGGCAGCTTTTCGAGCCAGCCCTGCGCCGATGGAAGGCAGTTCTGGTCGATGACGATAGTCGCCATCATTTCGTGGGGCAGAGCCGAAAGCAGGTTTCCGATGGGGAGGAGTGGCGAGATCCGATGCCTGTCGTGATCATCGGTAAAAAACGATGCCGGAAGCGCGAATGCGATCGTATCAATCAGTCCACCACAATCGGCTATGAAAGATGGCGACGCGGAAATTGTCACGGCGTCTTTTCTCCCGTCATCCGCCGCGCCGCCAATTGCTGAAAAAACACCGTGTTCTGGAATTTCCATGATGGCGCTGGCGGGGACGGCAGCTCTCCGGCATTGAGCACCTCCAGAAGCTCGATCGCGTCGTTTCTTTTTACGGAAACGGCCTCCTTGGCCAGAAAATTTGCCACTTCCGAACCAAGCCCGGCTTCGGCGGCAATGGTACGCCATGTTCTGCGTGTAAAATGCAGCTGTCTGGCAACGCCCAGCAGCGTATCATGGTCTTCCGGTGTGATTTTATCGCGGTACGCTTCCAGTGTTGCCTCGGCGTCGACCAGCGCGATTGTCAGCGGGCGATAGCCAAGTTCACCCGGCGCGTGGCTGACCGCGACATCGGCGTCCGAAACCCGTCGTCCGTCACGATAGGCTGCGAAGATTTCGCCGATGCCGATCATGCCGAAGGTGGCGCATTCCGCTGCCCTGAGCGCTCCCATGCTGGCGGCCCCGAGAATGGTGACGCCGGATGACAGGGCGTGCAGGATTTCCTTGTGCCAGACGGCGGCGCAGTCCCCATAAAGGCCATCGATGAGACCGATTGTCCGGACGCCCTGCTGCGCGGCATCGAAAATATCACCGCAGGCGGCCGGTCCGCGAAGATCGAGACCTGACATTTTTTCGCCAGTGACGCCATGAATGGAAGGGCCGGCAAAAATCACCGTTTTCATCGAAGACCTCCGGCGCTCAGGAAATGATCGAGCGTCCGCGGCGATATGTTTTGCAGGCCTCCGCTGGTCGGGGTAAGGCCGCTTGCCAGAACCCGCACGACATTGAGGCCCGGGACACCCGTTTCCAGTGCGAAGACATAAATATCCTCAATCCCAGCTGTAAAAAGGCGCTCGGCAAGCTGGCGCCAGGGCGGCAAAGATCTGTCATCCGTTACAAGATCAAGCTGCACCGGCGTCCGTTCCACCGGTTGCCGCGTGGATGCAGGCGCACTCAACATGTCTCGCTGGTAACGCAGCGGGGAGAGATCATCCCGCGCGCCGCTGATATCCGTCAGTCGCGACTGGATCGCTTCGAGCAACGCCGCAACGGCGGCGTCATAGGTTGCGGGCCGGCAGGCGGCGCCCGCCGCATTGCGGGTTGCGGGGCCGTCCAGCGCGTTAACGGAGCGGGGAAGGCTTGCCATCACCACCGGTACGCCGAATGTATTCGTCATGTCGAAGAAGGATGGTGTCAGGTCAATCTCTGAAAGGCGGCCAACAAGGCTGTCGAACGACGCATCGACACCGGCCGGAAATGTGACCGGCTCCGGCGCGATCGTGCGGGTTTCGAAAGTATCGACGAGAAAGCAGGCATCGTTTTCGACGAGCTCGAGCAAGGCGTGGAGAACCGCCTGGTCATGGTTAAACCCCGCCGCGAGACCCTGCGAACTCATGAGGAAAGCCTGTCGATCCCAGGGGAAATCCGCGCGAAAATCCATGCCGATGAGTTCGTAGGGCGCAAATACCTCCTGCTGCCGGCGAACGGATATTCCCTTCACCCAGCCGCGTTCGCGCCGCGGATCCAGCCTGTCCGGATCGACGCGGCCGACGGTTTCGAAAGGAATGAGAGGAACGCCCTTCACCCGCATCTGCTCGAGAGAGCCGAAGGCGGAGACATGTTTGCGGGTATCTTCAGCGACGGCACCTTCGACCGCTTCCATGATCGCCGAGAGCCGCGCCTGTTCCGCAACAAGCCCCTTGCCTTGCGAAACCGAGAGCCCGCGCGAATTGGGGCGCACCGCAAACCAGACGGGTATGCCGATAATATCGAGACCGGTCACGTCACCGACACGGGTAATCCCGAACTGCCGGAGCAGTTCGGGATCGAAGAACGATGCGTCCGCATGCCTTGAAGCCGCTGTCGCTGATATGGGAGCACCGGCACCGGTCAAGGCTGCGGAACCGCGATCAGGGTGCAGAGTTGGCGTCGTCGGCAAGGATGGCGTCGAACAGCTCGCCGGTGATCGAACCCGCCGGACCGACAGCCTTCAGCGCCGCGCCGATCGGCGCCTGCACCATGCGGTTGAAATCCCAGCCGGCGTCGGTGACTTCACCGATAAAGGCGAAATCGGCTTCGGAAACCACGGCACCACCGGCGACGAGGGCTTCGATGCCCTGGATCTGGACCTGGTCCAGTTCAGCCTCGGGCTGGCCGTCCTGGCGGACGAGCATGGCCTTTGCCGCGGCTGCGACGCGTGCATAGCCGTCCACGCCGGGGTGGCTGGCTTCATAGGCCGCAATCGTCTCATGAGATACGGACGCAACCCTGAGCGGCGTCGTGCGAATGAAAAGAACGCCGAAGCCCTTTTTTCCAACAATGAAGAAATGCGAGGACATAAAATCTCCTATTTGATCCCAGCTAATCGAAGTGCGTGATAGAATTTTTCATTCGCTATCGGGTCACGGTCTGGAGAAAGGCTGCTGATCTCCCTCGCCGACATACCCGGATAGTTTTCCTGAAGCCTGCCGCCGGTTTCCCGGGCAGCGGCCAAATCGCCATGCAACGCGTGGCTTGCGGTCAGCACCCGCAGGGCCGGCTCGTCATTTTCCATTCGCGCGCATAATTCCACCGCCGCGCCGTAATCCTCGCGCTTGAAGGCGATGCTGGCGCCTGCCCACCAGTAGATATCGGGTGCGAGCGGGTTGAGATCGATCGCCTGCTGGAACTTCTCCCAGGCGGTCTCGGCATCGCCAAAGTGGGCAAGTGCATCCGCATGCTGGAGCAGGAGATCGGCGGAGTTGGGCGCAAGCGCCTCCGCCTCGAAGAATTTTTCGGCGGACATGTCGAAATCCCGCTGGTAGAGCGCCACCACGGCGCACATCCAGTGGCCAACGCCGAGGGCAGGGTCGATCTCAACGGATGCGTCAGCCTCCGCCTTGGCGCGGTGCAGCAGGTGAGGGTCGTTGCCGCCCAGCATCAGCCATTCCAGCTGCAGGCTCTGCGCCACCCGGGCGCGGGCGACGGCCATGCTGTGATCGAGATCGACGGCTCTGCGGAACATCGAACGGGCTCGGCGCAGAAGCGGCAGGTCGCATTTGCCGCGCAGGAGCTGCTGGCCCTCCAGCAATTGCCGGTAGGCCTCGCCGCTGTGGTTCCGGTCGGGTTCCACCTGCAGCCGCTCGATCTCGCGGGCAAGCGCCGCAGCCACCTGTTTGGAGAGCAGACGAAAGGCGGTGTGGATGTGCCGCTCGGAGAGGACCACTTCCAGCGACCAGACGATTTCACCGGTCGCTTCCTCGATCAGCGCCACTGACATGCCGGTATCGTCGAAAACCGACGACATGATCCGGTAGTCGGCCCGCAACATGGCATAACCATCATCGGCCCGGTCCCGCGAGAGCGCAAAGGTGCTGTGCGGCGAAAGGACGGTGAAGGTCCGGTAGCGCACCAGGCTGTTGGCCACATCCTCGATAAAGGCGTGCATGACCGGCGATGCCGGCAGCCCGTCCACCCGCGCGGGCAGGCCGAAGGCGACGCGTGGTTTCGCGGTCGCTTTTCGCCGGCTGGCTTCGTCCGGCTCGGCGGGGGTGGTTATCGTTGAGGCGAGGCTCTGTATCCGGCGTCTCAGCGCCACGGTCTCGGCTTCCGGCGAGCGTGCCTCCTGACGCAGCTGCTCCAGCAACAGCCCGAACATGCCCTCGCAGGCGCTGATATTTCCGATCCGCGCATAGGCGGCCATGGCGGCGCGGTAGGTTTCCTCGCGCTCCGGCTCGATCTTGCGCGCGCATTCGGCAAGTCTCGCGATATCGTTGGAGCTGGCGCGGCCAAAGCGGGTCAGCTCCTCCAGAAGCTGCGTGTAGCTCGAAAAGAACAGGTCCTTGAGACGGCGACGTTCCGACAACAGCCAGAGGTAGAGATGATCCTGCCCGGCATCCAGCCCATCCAGCAGATCGCCGCCGAATTCAAGCAGGGCCTGCAGCCGCCGCATCGGGTCTTCGGTTCTCGCGCCGGCAAGGAAGATCGCAAGGTCGGTCCGCTGTGCCAGCTTTCCGGCCTTCAGGTCGTTCCCTTCGGTCAGAAGGATGGCCTCGTCTTCATTGGGCAGCTTCTGAAGGCGCAGAATGAGCTGACGTAAATTGCCGAGTGCGCGTTTCTGCTCGACATTTTCCCACAGGAGCGATGCGGCGGACTGGCGGGAAAGCGACTGGTTGGGCGCAAGAATGAGGGCGGCTATCAGGGCAAAACCCTTGGACGGGAAAAACGCTTCCCTCACCGCGTCACAGCGCGGGGTGCCAAAAAGCCTGATCGGTATCAGTTCAGCGTTCCCAGCCACTTTCGTCCCCTCATGAATCATCATCTAACAACGTGTCCGGGAAATTGAAAGTCATCATAGCGTTCCATTTGACGCTGGTGTGACGCGGCCTGCCTATTGTCGCAAACAGAAGCATGAAAGACGGGCGGAAAACAGCGGACATGCAGCGGGCAGGTATCGGGAAATTTCGAAATTGATAGCGTTCAACGGAAGCTACATGGCGTTCGAGCCGCGTATTGAACCTTACCAGCGTGCCGACGATGTCGGTTATGCGGTCAGCGAATTCATGTGGTTCAAGGGCCGTCCGTTCTATCCGGTCTCCGCGCTCGTTCATGCGAAAGTTGCCCATGCCAGACTGTCGGCGGAAAAATGCGAGGACGAGGACGAAGACAACCTCGATATCCTCTTCCGCATGCCATTGGTGGCGGGCGGGCATTTTTTCGAGATCGTGCTGCGTTCGAACGAGGGCACCTCTTACGGTGGCTGGTTGTGGGGAGAAGAGCTGGAAATCCTCAACGAATTCGTCAACGGCTATCGCGTGCTGGCGGGAAAGTTCGAAGGCAGGCTGATCCGGTTCGAATATTCAAGGCGGTTTCAGCGGTATCGGACGGCCGAGCCGCTGCCGGTCGAAAAATCTGTCTTCCTGATCCAGCGGGAGGCCAAGCCTTACGCGGTCAGGCGCGATTTGCCGGCAGGCCCGGCACGGTGATTACCGGGGCGCTTTTGCGTTCAGGGGGAGGCAAAGGCATGGGGGAATACCTGGTCGGTCGATGCGCGTGAACTGCGCATATCGCTGACATATCAGGCAGAGCCACGGCTTTGTCCGGTATTACAGGTGAATATTTTTATTTTTATTGTGTGGAAAATTATGATGCCCAATCGAAGTAACATGCGTAACAGGCGGGTGTCATCGCAACTTCTGGCGGTGAATTACGCTTCCGGCGACGGCGCGCTTTCCAATGGGGAGAGCGTCGACGATGAGCCGTCTGTATCAATGCGCAACGACAGGCTTTATGTCGTAAGCGAACCGGACATCAAGACGTCATCTCCGGCGCGGGGCGGACGGGGCGAAGAGACTCCCGGCGTGGCCGAAATCAGCAACACCGTCGTCGATTCCGATATCAGGGCTGCAAAATGGGCCTGGGCGGTTTTGGCGATTGCGCATTGCTGGCTGATTTATTTCATGGTGTACAATCTCGGCTGAGCCGCTCACCGCGGTGAAGCTATCAGCCAAGTTCACCGATGCCGTGCAGAATCATCGCCGCCGCGCCAAAGGCCACGGGGTTCGTCGCGACGACTTCCGGCAGCAAGACCTGCGGCTGTATGATCTTCACGCTGGTGCGAGATCGCGGCATGCCGCGCGACAGGTTCTTCTTCTCCTTTTCCGAAGATATGCGCCGGTGCCTGGCCGCCGCCGCATGTGAGTTTCGCAAGATGATGACGCTTGATATCGCCAAGTCGCCCTCGCTGGCGGTGGCGGTGCACCATGCCCCGATCATCGAGAACACGCCGGCGCAGATGCGCAAACCCGGACTTGTCGCGGCATGCCGCAAGGCCGGTCTCGAAGTCATGGTATTACCGCGGAGATGACGTCGACCTTCATAATGAGATCGCATTAGCCGGAGTAGACTACGCCAATATCGATCGCCCGGATTTGTTCGATACGGCGCGGCGTGCCGCGCGGCTGCCTGAACTAACATAACCTTATCTACTGGAGATGACGACATGACAAATCTGATTGGTACCGGTTTCAACGCCGGTTCGGATAACGGCGAACTGGCCACCCTTGAAAGCGATCTGCGCGCACTGGCCGAGATTGGCTGCGACACGGTGGAAATTGCGGCGACCAGCCTCGACATGATCGCCGGTGGCCGCATCATCGAAGAGCGTGCCGATCGTTTCGTGGCGCTCGCGAAAGAGTTCGACTTCCGCTACACCGTGCATGGTCTGGTTTCGTCCAATTTCATGGACCCTGTGACTTGCCGTTACCAGATCGATGCCGCCAAGGCGCTCGCTGTCCTCTGCGACCGTATAGGCGCGGGCATCCTCGTCCAGCATAGTGGCGCGCTGCGTGCCGACCAGATTGCCGAGCGGGCCGATGCCGATGCCCGTGAGCGCGAAGCACTGTTCGAACTTGCGGAATTCTGCAAACCCTATGGCGTGCGTATCGCGCTTGAGAATATCTTCTCCACCGAACCCGGCCAGTATCGTCAGACCCCGGCCGAGGTGGCGGCGACCGTGAAGGCTGTTGGTCACGACAATGTCGTGGCGCTGATCGATTTCAGCCATGCCTATCTCGAATCCACCTATCGTGGTCTCGATTTCCGCGAGCAGCTTCGTGCCATGGCGCCCGTTGCCGGCCATCTGCATGTGCACGATTCCTTCGGCAGGCCGCAGGGCTTCTACGAGGCCTATTTCACACAGGAAAATACCGCCCTTGGTATCGGCGATCTGCATATGCCGCTCGGCTGGGGTGATATCGAGTGGGAGAGCATCTTCTCGGAACTGACATTTCTGCCGGAGACGGTGCTGATGATGGAAATCGGTCGTCGTTACCGCGCCGAGCAGCCCGCAAGCCTGAAAACCGCCAAGCATCTCATGTCGCTTTACGCCGCCCGGACACAGCTTGCGGCTGAGTAAGGCCTTCGAACAAGGCGCAGCCTGCAAAGGCTGATGTCTGCAACGCCGGCAGTTCTGGATGCGACTGCCGGCGTTTTTATCAAGCGGCCCAGTCGGACAGCGAATAGGCCCTGATGTAGTCGATCATCATCTGCGAGCCATCGCTGAAATCATTGGCAGAGGGCGTTCCCGCCATGCCGCCGACGGCGAGATTGACGACCATATACATGGGGTCGTGCATATCATCAGGCGTATCCGTCTGCGCCACCGCGACATCATCGAAATACCAGGTAATATGTTCGGCATCCCACAACACACCATAGGTGTGAAACCCTTCCGTGCTCGGCACGCTGACATTGTTGATGACCGATGCCTGTTCACCGGTGGCGTTGGAATGGGTGGACATGATGAGCGTGTTGGGATTTTGCCCGCGCATTTCGATGACATCAAGTTCCGGCGGCCAGGATCCGTCCTCCGGCAGAAGCCAGAAGGCCGGCCATGCGCCGCGGTCGGTCGGCATATCGGCGCGGATTTCGAAATATCCATAGGTCTGGCTGAAGGAGGAATAGGTGTTCAGCATGCCGGAGGTATAATCGTAACCCTCGACCTCATCTGCGACCGATTGTGCCGTTTCCGCAGCGGTGATGGTCAGTACGCCGTTTTCGACGCTGAACGGGTTGACCTCCGACGTGCCGGCATAGGCAGGGTTGATATACCATTGCGCCTCGCCATTCGTCGTCAGCGAACTTCCCTTTTCCGGAGCCCACCAATATTTGGCATCCCAGGTTCCCTGATCGCCGCTGCGCAGCGAAAGCGCATCGAATTCATCGGCAAAGGTCTGGGTCAGGGATGAGCGGTCGAGACTGAGCTCGAACTGGTCGGCCTGAAGGTCGTCGATGGTCGTACCGGCAACAACCACGGCTTCGCCGTTCGAAAAATTAAGCCACAGATCGCCGCCTTGCTGCGTGGCATTGCTGACGAGTTGATCGAAGGATGTGATGCCGTAACCGTTGAGCCGGATCGTATCGTTGGCGCTGAAATCCATGATGAGATCGGTGCCGTTGCCACTGGTGAAGACGAAGGTGTCTGCACCACCGCCGCCGATCAGCACGTCATTGCCGGCTCCGCCATCGATCGTCTGGCTGCCCGATCCACCGGTGATGATGTTATCGAGCGAGTTCCCGAAAGCATAACGGCCGTCGCCCGTCACCCTGAGATTCTCAAAATTGTCGGGCAGGGTGTAGCTCATCCAGGTATCGATCGTGTCGATGCCTTCCCCGGCATTTTCTACGGCGCGGTTGATGCTGGAATAGAGATAATAGATATCATCGCCCGTGCCGCCCGCCATCGTCACATTGACGGAACTGTCACCCCACATGGAATCATTACCACCGGTGCCGGTGAGCAGTGGACCGGAACCCGTGGCTGAGAAAAATCCGGTGGAACTGTCGCTATAATAGAGCGTATCCCCAAGCGCATTCACTACTGTCCGGGCCATTGCTGTCTCCTGTTCGTTAGCGTTGGTGTCCTCACTCCTCCTGCAAGACAACCTAGCAGGGCAAAAAGCCTCCTGTTAGAGCCAGAAATGAGGGGTATGTTCCCTCTATGCGGGTTTCTGAATGTTGCGCTCTTGCTCCGTCACGGGGAGCAATGGCAAAACTGGACTGGAGAGAGATGCCCATGCGGTATCTCAACGATTTGGAGTGCCAAGGATTGAGCGTAGCCTTTACCAAGGAAGACAGTGCCGAAACAGCAGCCGAAACGGTTCTGCCCGATCGGGTGATTTCGCCGCATCCCAATCTGGTGACCGAAGCCGGACTGAAAGCTCTGGAACTGCAGTTGCATGCGGCGCGCGAAGCCTGCGAAGTGGCCAACGCTATTGAGGACATCAATGAAAGACGGCGGCTTTCCGCTAGCCCCCTGCGCGACATCAGGTATTTCGCCGAGCGTGTCCGCACCGCTCAACTCATGCCGCACCCGCCTGCGGATGGCATTGTCGCCTTTGGCAGCCTGGTAACCTTCAGCCGCGATGACGGACGGACGCAACAATTCCGGATTGTCGGTGAAGACGAGGCTAACCCTGCTGCGGGATCAATGTCTTATGTTTCCCCTGTCGCCCGGGCGTTGATGGGGAAGACGGCCGGTGATCTGGTCAGTTTGGGTGGGAAGGAAATTGAGATCGTCGCGGTTGCGTGAAGCTTCATGCGGCGGCCTCAGGTGGACTGTGTTGTCACCCGAGTTTCTTCATTGGCTATTCCTGTGATGCGCAGCATCTTATTTTTCAGAAAAAGCCTGAAGTCCAGATCGATGAAAGCATATGCGAGAGCAAGGCCGACATGGGCCATGAAGACAGGATTGAAATTCAGTTCTTCAAATTGATAGCCGATAATGACTCCGATTGCCGAATAGGTAAAAAAGCTGATTTTCCGCTTCCGGAAAATCGCATAAACAAGCGCAAACGCGCCAAGAAAACAAAAGCCGATGCCAGATGCGTAGGCGGTGGCCAGAAAGCCGTTATGCGGTGTGCCGCTATGCGATATTGCCGATAATTCCTGACTCCGTGCGGTGAAACCGACGCCTAAAGGATGATTGAGCATCACCTGAAAGCCGCCGATGAGCGTCCCCAGCCTTTCCTGCACATTGTTGCTGCTGTTGCTGTCTTCCACAAAACGCTTCGAAAATGCCTGTTCTGCGAAATCGAATACGCCCAATGGCAATACCGAGGCGAGGACAAGGGCGGAAAGAGCGAAACCGAAATATGTGCTGAGCAACATCCTGATCGAGAAATTTCTGATATAGAAATAGAGCCCGATGGCGAGAACGGCAAACACGCCCGACCGGTTGAGCGTGAGTGTGAAACTTGCCAGATAGACAAGCAGAAACACGGCGAACAGAACCGGACGCCGGTAGCGCTCCGCAAGATATGCGGCTGCCGCGCCGGCAAGGGCAAAGGCAGGGCCGGCTGTGTTGCCAACCGGCCAAATTCCGCCAGCCTTTTCGACACGCAAGAGCAGCGGACTCATTTCACCTTTTGCAGCGGCTTCCAGGACGGCGGCTTCATCGAATTTGAATGACAGGCCGATGGAGGCCAGCTGGTCATGTATGAAGATGTCCAGAAATAGCAGGATCGTCACTGCAACGAAGCCCGCAAACATGCCCCAGCAGAACAGCTCGAGAAGGTTCTCCTTGAACAGAAGATAGGCGAAAAACAGAAAATAGACGGCGTAAAAATAGGTCATCGCCGTCGTGTAAAATTCTCCTTCGCCGCGATCATCGGCAAAGCCAGCTGAGAGCACGAAAAGCAAAGTGAGCGGGACAAGGTAAAACAGAAGGATGGAAGGTGTCAGGCAACGAATGTAGAGGAGGGCAATGACGGGCAAGGTCATCAGCACCAGCATATCGGTAATGTTGAGAAAGCGCAGGCCGAGATTGCTGGTCAGGACATTGCATTGAATGAAAAAGCCAATAAAGAAAACAAAGATCGACAGGAAGTGACCGGGAACCCCTATTGTCCTTGAAGGATAAAGGGGCATCGCCACGATAAAAGCCGGTAATGGCGACGGATGCGATGACACCATATTTGCACGTCTGGTCATTCGCGGCCTGTATCTTTCACTGGCGGACCTGAGACGGCCCTGTTGTTAGGGTACCATCATTGCGAGGCAGGGCGATGATGGCGACGGATAGTGGTCTTGACGACATCGTCGTGCAAGACGGAATTTTCTCTGTCTTTCAGCCGCTCAGATTGCCTTTGGGCATGGCACCTTCCACGGCGATTACTCTCTGAATGTAAAGCGGTTCGTTGGAGCTG
Organism: Agrobacterium sp. ST15.16.024; assembly: GCF_027956545.1. Lineage (NCBI taxonomy): Bacteria > Pseudomonadati > Pseudomonadota > Alphaproteobacteria > Hyphomicrobiales > Rhizobiaceae > Agrobacterium > Agrobacterium sp. ST15.16.024. The sequence continues at coordinate 313,337 of NZ_JAQKGO010000002.1, read as the reverse complement.
GGTGGGCTGGTGCCAAAGGCTGGTATTATTCTTAGATAAAATGAGTAGCCATCCGGGCTGATATCGGGGTCGATGGAGATTCCGTTTGCTGTTGCCCACATCCAGCCGCTGTTCACAGAACTGCTCGCATTCGAAAATTGCAGGGCTGAACAACTGATGGTCCTTGTCGCTCCGACGCTTTTCGTAACCAGCGTGATATAAGGTGGACGTTGCTCCGCGCTGTTTTTGTAGAGAATCGCAAAGGATATGGTTTTGCCGATTATCGCCGCTGCCTCTGCATTCCGCACATAATGAAACAGTGCGGCCGACTGGCTGCCATTGGCGCGCAAGGCGAGACTGTAAGCGAAGGATGGGGAAAAGGTAGTGTCGGTGCTTTTGACGACGGTGCCGGGCGCGCTCAGGTTCCAGCCTGCCGGGGCAGAGCCTGACCACTCGGTGAAATCTCCGTTGGCGATGAGATTTGCAGCAGGGAGCTTCGGCCAGCACGGTGTCTGAAAGCCGCTATCTGGTGCCGAAGCCAGATAGGAACCGAACAGAGTGCGGGCAATGAGCTGTGAGCCGGCATCGTTCGGATGGATGTTATCCCGGTAAAGGGTTGCGTCCTTACCCTTTGCCACAAATGCTGCATGTGTATCCACCAGCGTCAGCTGCGGGTGGGATCGAGCCACATCAAGTATTGCCTGATAGACCTTGTCGTAATCCGTACTGTCGCGCCAGGGGTTCTGGGTGGTAATGAGTTGCGGTGTGCCGGGCCATTGCCATTCAGTCATGCCGAGTGGCCCCAGCAGTGCAGATCGTCCGGAACTTAAGATGCCCCCTGGCGTCTCGAAGCTCTGCATATTGTGACCATGATGCAGAATGCAAAGATCGGGGCGTGGAATCCTCAGCGCCGCCGCGCGCTGGTCTGCAAGCATGTAGCCTGCCATACCGCCAGGCAGCGCCGCGAGATAGACCGTGAGCGTTGGACCCTCACCGGTGTTGCGCAGCGTGATCGGATCGGCGTAAGCTTTTGGTCCGGTCGCGGCATTTATCTGCCATTCGGCCCAGCGGTACAATACGACCTTTGCATTGTGAAGATCACCAAGCATCGAGGCGAACTGCTGGAATGGTCCACCGTCGGCATAGGCGGTGCTGTCCCCGTTCACGAAGATCGTGGCGTTCTGGCCGGTGGTCAGGCGTGCGCGCAAAGGCGAAAGCGCGTTCAGGGAGGGGACGATGGCTGCCCTGTTCCCGGGAATAATGCCGAGCGTCACGCCGATCATGCCGACACCTCTTCCGTTGCCGGCATATATATGCATATCTTGCGTTTGAGCGGTGTCATCGTTCGTTCTCCTGGTCTGGCGCTAGGATAACCCCACAGTAAGATCCGGGGAAAAGGCGCCAGGAGCGGAACGCTGAACAGCGATAAAATTAAACGTCATGAAATTTTCTTCGATTTCTTCTAAAATATTTAAATTGATTATTATTTTTTATTTCGCGCGGGCTAAAATATAAATCCGCATAAAGGTTTGAATGTCTTTTCTTTTAATCGCAAGTAAACGTAGCCATTCTTATACCAGATCGACGCGGGAAGATATCCCTGCTATTGTCGCCTGCGCCGAACTTTTTTACCGGGTGCCTGGTCATGCCCGTCATTGCGGGCCAAGGCTCCTTCAGGGTATGTGCGTGTCGCAGGTTAGTGCATGACATCCGCGCTTTTTGTCAGCCATACCGGAGAGAAGGGTGGCGCCGAGCTTTTCCTCACCGATCTCGTCAAGGCTGGGCCAGATTCCTGGCGTGCCTGTTTCCTCAGTGGCGGTGGTGCTGCCGAGGATCTGGCGGCGGCCGGCAGACCTCCGGTTCTGTTGTCGGCCGGGGAAAAAATGTTGTCGATCCGCCGCGATTCATCATTCGGTGCTATGTTGCGCGGCGCGGCCGACGTGGCGGCGGTTGCCTGGCAGTTGAGCCGGCAGGCAAGGCATTACGATGTCATCTGCGCCAATTCGCAAAAGGCGCTTTTTGTCTGCGCGCTTGCGGCGAAACTCAGCCGCCGTCCGCTCGTCTGGATTTTGCACGATATCGTCACGGATCCCGCCTTCAGTTCCGCCAATCGCCGTGCTTCGTTGGCCTTTGCCCGATATTTTGCAAGGCTGGTGGCCGTTAATTCCGAGGAAACCGGCCGGGCCTTCGTTGAAGCCGGCGGCGAGGCGGAGAAGGTCCGTATCGTTTATAATGGCTTTGATCCTGCAATGGCGGTGTCATATGACCCCGCAAGAGCTACACGGCTGCGTGGGGAACTCGGCCTTGGTCCACAGCCGATCGTCGGGTTGTTTGGCAGGCTGAGCGAATGGAAAGGCCAGCATGTCTTTCTGGAGGCGATTGCGGCGATGGATGGTGTCCAGGCCATCATCGTTGGTGGAGCGCTTTTTGGGCAGGAAGCCTATGAGACGCGCATCCGCGAGCAGGCATCCCGCCTTGGCCTTGATGGTCGGGTCCGTTTTCTCGGCTTCCGTTCAGATGTGCCGGAATTGATGGCGGCTATGGATGCTGTTGCCCATACTTCGATTGTCGCTGAACCTTTTGGCCGGGTAGTGGTCGAAGCCATGATGTGTGGCCGGCCGGTTGTCGCCACACGCGGCGGCGGGGTGACCGAAATCATCAGGGATGGCGAAACGGGTCTTCTCGTGCCGCCGGGTGACGCGCCGGCGCTTGCCGCCGCACTCGGCTGCATCCTTTCGCACCCGGCTCTGGCGGAAAGGTTGGCGCAAAAGGGGCGGGAGGATGTGAGCCGCCGATTTTCGCTGGAGGAGACCTGCCGTTCGGTGTCCGCGCTGCTATCGGAAGTGGTGTGAGGCGGAGCTGGTGATCGATCCGGATAGACAGTGTGGGTAAGCGGAAAGGCCAGGATGCGCATTCTCGTAAATATGCCGAGCCAATATGGCGGCAAGCCGTCCGGCGTTGCCCGTGTGACCTTCAGCCTCTTGGAACAGCTATTGGATCAAACGCAGGATGACTACATTTTGCGATCGCCCTGGACGCGGGAGCAACTGCCTGAAAACCTGCGCGACAGCCGTTTGCAACTGCTGGAGATACCGCGACCGCGTATCATGGTTCTCGATGTGCTGCGCCAGGCCGCTACGCTGCCCGCACTTTGCCGTCGGCACGATATTGACGTGCTGTTCAATGCCGATCCATTTGGAAGTCCTCTCGGCGGTAAACGGCGGGTTACCCTTGTTCACGATCTTTATTTCAAGACCATTCCCGAACAGATCGGTTGGCGGGCGACCTTGACGACCGATTTCATCTTTCGCTTGATGATGGCAGGTTCAGATCGGATCACCTGTGTGTCCGAAGCGACACGAAGAGACCTCGCCCACTTTTATCCTGCCGCTGCCGGCAAAAGCCTGACGATTCATTCCGACAGCACGTTGAAAGTCGATCCCGAGATTGCTGGCAGCGCGCGGCCAGTGCCAGGGCCTTATATACTAGCGGTCGGAAACGCGACGTCCAACAAGAATTTCATCCTTCTGGGCAAGGCGTTTGCGCGGCTGGGCAAGACAATGCCGACGCTGCATGTCGTTCATGTCGGCCGTGACGATGCAGAGGAAATCGGCAGCGTGCTGGGCGACCCGGAATTGAAGGCACGGCTGATCCGGCTTTCCGGCATAGATGACCGGCAATTGGCCGAGCTTTACCGCCACGCTGCCTGTCTTTGTGTGCCCTCTACCTATGAAGGTTTTTGCCTGCCGGTGCTGGAGGCACAGCAACTGGGATGCCCGGTCATTTGCTCCAACCGCTCTGCCACGCCTGAAATCGCTGGCAAGGGGGCCCTCACTTTTGATCCTGCCGATGTTGACGGCCTTGTCGCGGCACTGGAGCGGCTTTTTCGGGAGCCGGATCTGGCGGGCAATCTTCGCGAGGCGGGTTATGAAAACCGCGCGCTATATTCATGGCGGAACGCTGCGGACAGCTATGTAACGCTCTTTCGTGAGATTTCCCGGCGTTAACAACATGCACTCCTTTCGGACGGGGTGCTGTTCCTGTTGCCAAATAGGTAAAAGCTGCCACTCTGCCGGTGTTTAGCCGCCGGTACGGACACGGACATCCGAATAGAGCGTTTCATATGCCGCAACCACCCGTTCAGGCGCTACTCCTTGCGAAATTCTTGCTCTGGTTTCGGGAGACTCTGCAAGGATGCTGGGGTCGCGCATGACTTGCGCCATACGTGCGGCGAGTTCACTGGCGTTGCCCGGAGCAAACAGGCGTTCCGGCCTGTCCTGACCGATCTGTTCGGCGACGCCTGCGAGGTTGGCACCGATGACGGGTACCGCACGCAGAATGGCTTCGGCAACGGTGCGCCCGAAAGCCTCCGGCCACAAGGGCGGTACGATCAGGCAATCGATCTCAGCGAAAAAACTGTCCGCCTCGACATAGCCGGGAAACTCAACGGGAAGACCGATGGTTTTTTGCTGATAAGACTCGATGCCGCCGGGCGCGCGACCGGCCATGACCAGCCGCCAACCCTGTGGCGGCAGCCGCCGCAGAGCATCTACCAGCAAGTCCGCACCTTTAGGGGCTTCGATGCGGCCGAGATAACCGAAAACAAGCGGTTGTCCAGGCGCGCGGAGATTGCGCATTTTTTGTTGGGTCGGCGGTGCGATGGCATTCCAGATCACGGTGCGGCGGTCTTCCGGGATATTGGTGAAGAAGCCCGCCTGTACATGGCGCTCGACAATGTCGCGGCCGACGCCCGCGACGGCATCGACGGCGCATTGGCAACGCCGGTGCAGATAGGAAAAAATACGGCATTTCCTGCTGCTGCCGTCGCAAATATGCCCGTCGTGAAACAGGGAGCCATTGGTGCACATGCTGGTGAAATCATGCAGGGAATGGACGAGCGGGATGCCCCGCCTGCGGATCATCGGCCAGATAAGCGGGGTTAATTCCGACAGCGAATGGGTGTTGACGACATCTGGACGAAAATCATCGATGACATGTGCAAGCCGACGCACGAGGCGCGGATCGAGCTGTACGGCGATCTTGTAATATTTTCGCTTCCATCCCGGTTGCCGTTCCCAGTCTCCAATAAAAAACGGCGTGGTGTGCCCGAGGCGATGAATGGAAAAACCATCACGTTGCTCGACGGCCTGTTGTTCCCGGGAAATGGCGGCTACGGCAACCGTATGGCCCTTTTCCGAAAGTCCGCGCGCCAGGTCTTCCACGAAAATTTCCGCGCCCCCCACCCGGTCTGGAGAAAATAGCGACGTTATCTGCAATATCCGCATGCTGAAATTCTCGTCTCTGTCTTCAGTTCTACAATCGTTACAATGACTTGGCATCCAGTATGTGAACGCGCGGGTCAGTTGCTATGGCTTTAAAATACCAATTGTGCCGTATGGTCATGTCCCCCGGGCCCGGGCGTTGAAAGATCGGCTGGGTCCTGCCGCTGCCGCCGCCGTCCATTCCGGTCAGTTCCCGGCGAATTGAGGCAAAGTGTGACGATAGGGGCGAGGAAGATGGCATAAGCCATGGCGAAGCCGGGAATCTGTAATGAAAAATCAAGCGTCGAATGCAGTCCGACAAGCAGCAGACCTGCAATGCCGAGATGGGAAGCGTAACGATAGCTTTTGCGTTTGCGCATCCCGACGATAAAAATGAACAATTGGGCAAGCACGAAAAAGGCCGCGTAAAACGGGAATGCAGCGCCAAGCGTCAGAAGGCCTTCGGCATAGACATTATGGGCATGGGTGACGACGGCGTTCACCCCGCATTGGGCCAGATGATAAGGCGCATAGGTTTCCGCAAAGCTCGCAAGCCCGGATCCCCAGGGCCAGCTGTCTGTTATGGCGCGGGTGATGCCCGGCATGTAGCAGAAGCGCATGTCATCTTCCAGACGCGTCTCCATGCGAAGCGCTACCCGATTGGCAAAAAGCGAAAACAGGCCGGCAACGATGGCGAGCATGATCGCCGCCCGGCGTTTGAAGCCGCGCCGCCGGCGCCTTGGAGTTGCGCTGCTGTTGGGTCTTGAAGGGGAGTTGAAGACAGTCAGAAGGATAAGGAAAAGCAGCGCCACGAAGCTGGACATGATCCCGGCGCGCGATCCCGTCAGCATCAATGCGATGAAGCAGAGGGCGGCGAGAACGCCGGCGAAGGCCGCCTTGCGGATAAGGCGTTTCTGGTCGACCGGCACCGTCAGGCGATTTGCGACAAGTGCCCTTACCATGTGCCAGTCTGGAGCCAGCAGCCGTTTGTGAAACAATGAAAAAAGCGCAAGCAGGATGAGGCCGAACAGGGTCGCGGCGGTATTGCGGTTAACAAAAAGGCCGGTCAGGCTGCCTAGATAGAAGCGTTTTTGAATGAAGCCGAGCATATCCGGAAAAAGCAGGAACTGCACGATCGACCATAACGCAAGCCAGCCGCCGCCTATTGCGAACCACCGCAACGTTTTTGCCGCGCGCTCGTCAGTATCGAAAATCACGAGGCCGGCCATAAAAGCGCCAAAGGGCAGGGCGGCGCTGAGCAGGCCGAGCCGATCATCTGCGGGAGTGAGCGAGATCGTGGCGGCAGGTGCGATCTGCGTGAACATGGTTGCGGCGGACCATGCCGGGTTGGGTAAGGCGAGGCCTGGCAGGGATGATGCCTGCAGCATTATCTGAACGATCAGCGCCCCAAGCAAAAAGCAGGTCGCCACGAGCGCCTTGCCGGCACCGCCCCGTGGCGGTCCGAACGTGAGGATGGCCGGCACCAGCAGGAGATAAATCGCAAGCGTGACAACGATGCGGCTCTCTATTTCTGTTGCGCCACGATTGAGAAGCGCAAGCAGGAAAATTGCCCAGAATGCGACAGTGGCAGCCACCCGGACATAATCGCGAAATGCGACCGGTCGTGGCGGCGAGGAGGACAGCGCTTCCGATGGGGCGAGGGTGGGTGTCATGGGTTTTCGTCTTTGCAAGAATTCTTCGTGGTGGCGATGTGCGGAATGTCAAAGCGCGATCCCGTTTTCACGTCACCGCAGCGGTATGGAGCGTTTCACATTATCCGCAGGCTCCTGTGGACAGACATCGCGCAGCGTCCAGCGCAGGATTTCCCCTTCCTTGCCACAGACGACAGTGGTATCCGCCTCTCGCGCCGCCTCGGCCTGCGACAGGGTCTCCCTTGGAAATTGCCGCCACATGGCGAAGCGTCCGCGTATCAGATTGGCGTCAGCCGGCCCGTAAAGCTGGGAAAAATTCATCAGCACGGCTGTCTCCAGGGGCGAGGCGTTGCGCAGTGAGCGAACCATGGCAAGACGCAGCCACACATCGCCATTGGCGGGAAGGCAAGAGAGCGCATGACGAATATAGGTTTCGGCAAAGCCAAGACGCGCCGCCGTGGCCTCTGGCGCTAACTTTCCGATACTTGCATCAAGATCAGCCAAAACCAGTCGCAATCCGGCCTTGACGATATCTGAACGGCAGATTTTTTCTGCTATGACGGGGTGAAGCTGGCTGACCGTGTTTGCAAGCAGATCGGGTGCCAGACCATTCTTGTCGTCGGCAATTCTCGCCATTGCGACGATGTCGGAAAAACGCCGGCTTTCGGAAAATGCCTGGGCTGCGACAGCCAGAACGAATATGGAAATGACAAGGACGGGCACGACCGCAAAGATTGTACGCAGGCGCGTCATCCCATCCTTGTCAGTCATGGTAATAGCGCGTGTAACGTGAGTAATAATATTCGCTGGAACCGTAGGCCCGATAGAGCTTCAGCTTTTCCGTATCCACCTTGTTAAGAATGACACCAAGGCATTTTTTACGGATATGGACTTCATTTTCGATGGTATTACGGACTGCCCTGCGGGCAGTTTTACCCCATTCGGTGACGAAAACGAAACCGTCAATCCGGCTGGCCATGGCCCGTGCATCGACCACCGGACCGAGCGGTGGCAGATCGACGATTATATAATCGAACACGCCGCTCGCCTCGGCCAGCAATTTGTGCATCTGCGCCGAGGTCAGCAGTTCGGAAGAATGTGGCACCCGTTGTTTGACGACCGTGGGCAGGAATGCGAGCCCTGTCTTTTCGTCGCGCAGCAGCACATCACGTACATCGCGACCTTCCAGCAGGACTTCGAGCAGGCCTTCACCGGCATGGCGACCCAAAGCGCGCGTGGCGCCCGGATTGCGGATATCGGCATCCAGCAGCAAAACCCGCGCGCCCTGCCCGGCCAGAAGCTGTGCCAGATTGATGGAGATGGTAGATTTTCCCTCGCTCGGCAGGGCCGATACGATGCCCACCACCCGCGCGCCGCTTTTTGCGGGAATGCCGAGATCGAGCGCAAGCCGTGTGCTGCGCAGGGTTTCGGCAAAGGAGGATAGCGGGTGATCGACGGCGTAGCGGGCAACACTGGATGGACGGGTGGCGGCTGGGTTGTGCTCCTGCCCCTTGGAGAGGGCTTCCTCGACCGGCTTGTTCGGGATGAGCGGCGTATTGCCCAGAAACTCCAGCCCGAGAACATCGCGAACCTGTTCTCCGGTGCGGAAGAAGCGGTCGCGAAACTCGCGGAACATGGCGATGCCACCGCCAGCGGCTGCTCCCATGATCATGAAAAGTGCCAGAAGCAGCGGTTTGTTCGGCTTGCTCGGAATTTTAGGCGGCATTGCCTTGGAGATCACGCGTGCTTCCGTCACGGGGAAGGATTGCTGTTGCATGGCTTCCTGATAACGCTGCAGGAAGGTTTGATACATGTTCTTGTAGGTTTCCGCCTCGCGCTGCAATTCGCGAAGCTGAACCTGGGTCTGGCTGGCCGAATTGCTGACGTTGGTGGCCTTGGCAATGCTTGCCTCAAGGGTTTTTTCCCGTGCTTCAGAGACCTCGAGATCGCTTTTGTAACTTTGCGCGATACGGCTGACTTCCTGGAACATCAGCCGGCGGTATTCCTGCATTTCATTGCGCAAACGCACGGCCTGAACATGGTTCCTGCCAAGCCGACCGGCGATTTCGGCCTCTATTTTTGAGGATTCGAGGTATTTCTTACGCAGATCATTTGCGACCGAACTGTCGAGAATATCGGTGACGACGGCATCGACATCGTCGGTGGCGAGAATATGTTCGATACGCTGGAATCGTGCACGCGCCTTGGCGGTTTCGGACTGCGCCAGAATCTGCGCGCTGTTCAGTTCCGCCAGCTGCTGGTCGGAAAGCAGGCCATTATTACCCGTCTCGATGAGATTGTGTTCGGCGCGAAATTTCTGCACGGCCAGATCGGTGTCGAGCGCCCTTTGACGCAATTCGGCTATTCGATCGGACAGCCAGTCGCTGGCCCGCTTCGTCGCCTCGTATTTGGAGTTGAGCTTATCGACCAGATAGGCCGCCGCCACGGCGTTGACGATCTGTGCGGCGAGAGCTGGTGATGTTGAATTATAGCTCAGCTCCAGCGCGTAGGTGCGGCCGATGCGCTTGACGGACAGGCTCTGCAACAATCGGTCCGACAGCGCTCTCTTCAGCGTTCCGTCATCGATGACCGCTTCCTTTGCCGGCGAGAACCACTGCGAAACGTTGACCAGCGAACGGATCGTGCCCACGATCGAGCTGAGAAGTGATGCGCGGGTGGCCCTGAATTCCTGGTTTTCCGTCAGATTGAGACTGTCGACGACGGCGAGCCCGATGGTTTCCGATTGCAGAACCTCGACCTGGCTGAGGATCGACGCCTCGTCCTCTATGACGCCGCCGATTGTTGAAAGCTGTTCGACGACCTGGCTGTTGTTACGGTCGATCAACAGGGTCGCGCTCGCCGAATAGATCGGAACAGCCGTTGCGGCATAAGCGAGCCCGATTGTCCCGGCGATGGCGATGGTCGCAAGGACGATCCGCCACTGCCGGCGGATCGCCGCCAGAACCGCTTCGATATCGATAAAATCGGCCGTAAAGGCGTTTTTATCGTAATCGCTCATCGTCACGGGATCGTGCCTTTGCAACAACTGTCAGCCTCGCTCTTTTCGGCGAGCATAATGCCCGCCAAGTCTCGGTTGCATCGTGGGACAGGCGAAGGCCATCCCCGTGACGGGGATGGCAAAGCCGATTTCAAACGGGACTTGTACTGATTGGCGTCGTGGTGCTTCCGGTCGAAACCGTGATGTTAAAGATGGTCGTCGTTCCACCGCCGCCGCCGGCACCGCCGCCGCCAACGGGTGCGCTTCCGCCGCCGGCCTGTGCAATGCCTGCCTCGGCGCCCGTGGCTGCCGAGCCACCGATGCTGTTGCCGCTGGCCGGCGTGGAGCCGGCGCCGCCAATTGGCGAAGCGGCTGCAGCGGCGGCCGCAGGTGCAGCCGGACCGGCCGCCGTTCCTTCGATGTTTTCGCTAAAGGCGATCAGAAGATCGGAGGGCACGCCTGTGCCCTTGGTCTGCAGCTGGATGGCGGCTGCGAGTATCGTGTTGCCTCTCTGCATCGCCGTGGAATAGGCAAGCGCCAGGCCTTCGCCGACAACTTCGGAGAAATCCTTGTTCGCGACTTTTTGAGCAAGTGCGACGATGGCGGGCAGCTGGCCGGAATCACTCAGAACCAGTGCGGAGAGCTGTTCGGAAAATTGCGCCGCGCTGGTGGAAACCGCGATGACGGGAAAACCGCTCATCACCTTTCCGGTCAGATCCGCAGCGGCGGCATCAGTGCTGGAGGCGATGGCAATCAGGTCACCAATCGTTCCAGGCGTTGGAGACAGCTTGAACAGTTCCGCGGCGGAAAGCGTAACCATATCTGGATTGGTGCCGTGGACGCGACCGAGAAATGCGGCGGTGGTTTCGTCTGCGGCCTTGACGGGCGCAGCAGCAGGAGCACTTTCTGTCGTCTGCGTCTGGGCAACGACCGGTGCTGTTTCAACATTCTGGGCATTTTGAGCATTGGCCGATACGGAAAAAGCAACCATGCTGGCCATCAATACTGCACCAGTGAGCGTCGAGCCATTACGAGGGCGGGACATCACAACTCTCCAAATTTTTAAAATACGACTTTAAGTAATTTGATGTCGAACATGGTTATCCAACATCCTAAAATTTCCCTTTAAATCGCACAGCCCAAGCAAACGATCAAGTGTAAAAATGCGCTTCTGGTGGGAACTTCCCCCTATACTTAACGGCCTGCCTGCGGCGTTTATTCCGGGATCAGGTCACGGCGACTTTCCGCCGGGATGTTATCAGCCGATCACGAAGCCAGGCATTTGCCGGCATTTCGATCAGAATATGGAATGCATGAGCTATGGCGATGGTGCCGGCGACAACAACGAAATAGATGAGGTTGTTCCACTCTGGCGGTACGCCGCCGAATACAATCTTGAATCCGCGAAAAATGAAAGGGTGCAGCAAATAAAGCGCGTAAGACGACTCGCCAAGCGTTGCCAGCGGTTGAGCGAAACGGGGCAGCGCGATGTTTCTTGTCAATGTTGCTGCCGTCATCATGAAGATCGCACCGCCGCCGAAAACGATAAGCCGCGCAAAGGAATAACATCCCGGATCGCACTGGAACCCGACCATGCTCAAATCTGTGAGTAGCCAGATTGCCAGACCGCAGAGGGCGACCGCGATTCCCGCCAGGGGCGGCAGACGCACACCTCTCAGGAAAAGTGTCGCAAGCACCATTCCTGCGACGAATTCGAGGATGATCGGCTGGAACCAGAAACTTAGCGGCAGGGCTAGATCGAAATTGGCGCCGATCAGGACGGCGATGAGCAGTGCGCCGGCTGTCGCCATAACGGCGCGTTCCAGCGGCAGGAATATGAATACCGCGAAAACGAGATAAAAAAACATCTCGTAATTCAGGGTCCAGCCGAGATCGATGAGCGGAAACGGATAGGCGTCGCCGTAACCCATGCTGTCGTAAGGAATGAAAAGATAGGAGGTCAGGATCGATTGTAGTGAAGGGAAGGCTTTTGCGCCGAGAATGGCCGCGGCGGCGGCCATGGTGAGCCGCAGGGTCAATACAAACCAGTAAAGAGGAACGATGCGGAGAAGCCGGCGCAGGAGAAATGCCGAACGCCCGCCCGCAGCGGCAAAATAAGGCCGGGAGGCATAAACGATGACGAAGCCGGAAATGACGAAAAACAGGTCGACACCTGCGCCAAGTCTCCAGGTATGGATGGGGAGAAGCGAAAACTCCCAATTCACGCCCGCATGCAGCGCGACAATCATGATTGCCGCCACGGCACGCATCAACTGAACGACATCGAGACGTTGCGTCCCTGCAGCAGGCGCATTCTTAAATTTTTGCGTCATCATCATCATCTGTAAAAAAGAAAAAATATATTTGGTATTATTTTCGTCCGCTCACGCGGACATAAAGTCATTTATCAAAGCAGGCTATCACGCATAAGGTTGGCACGATATATAAAATTTCGCGACTGCGAAATTTCGCCGGCCGACCCTCAGAAAACCTCCAGAACGGTGAGCTGGTCGCTGACGGAAAGCTGGTATTGCCCGCCTTGCTGCGTGATCACCCGCTGGGTCACGGATCCGTCGTCGCTGAAGCGGTGGGCGATGACCTGATTATGAGGCCCGGTTACCGAAAAGGTTGCCAACCGTTCGGCGGGCGGATTTTCGATCCGGGCCGGCCATTGCCATCCCCGGATGCCGAGCCACACGGGTGCAAGCAGCGCGCCGTCGGCTCTTGCCAGCCGCAGCGTCACCCTTTCGGCATCGTTCTGGAGAAAATCGAGGCGCCTTTCCACCGGGACAGTTTGCCGCGCCGCCTTGCAGAGCGACAGAAGAGCGCGCACAGCCTCATAAGCGGGCGTGCGGCTGAGATCATGGCGCAGCAGGCCGAATGATGATTCCGGGTTTGTCTCGTCCTGCGCGAAGCTCGAAACCATTTCATAAATATAGGCCCGGCGGATGCCGTTGAGGAAACACCACAAAAGCGCGCGGGGCATGTAGCGCGCCTTGATTCCCTCGGTAACGGGGAAATGGAAGGTCTTCGGCTGCAATGACGTGTGGTAGCCGATTTCCGTGGCGAGCACCGGGCGGCCGGGCGCGATATGCGCCGAGGCGGCAAGCGACTTGGAAAGTGCCCCCGGCCCGGTCGTTTCGGGATGCTCCATCCCGGCATAGGGGTGAATGTTGCCGTAGTCGCAAACGGCCTGCAGATCCAGCGCCAGCTCCCTGTTCGTCAGGACATAGCTTGGCGCGGCAAGCGGAACGCCGCTGAGGTCGGGTGTCGAGTGGATGATCTCGTGCAGCGCCGTCTGATGCCGTGCCGAAATGCCTGGCGCGTTCGCTGGATCCTTCGTCAGCACCGGTTCATTGCTGCCCTCGAAGAGGGCGATGCCGCCGTCACACCAGTCGTAGAAATCAGCGATCCTGTCGAGCGGCGTGGAAACATAGGGATTGAGATCATCATAGCAGATGATGGTAAGGCGAAGGCCGGCCGCCACGATCTGGCGCAGGCGTTGAAAGGCGGGGCTGTTACGGCTGTCTCTTGCGGTGATCAGTCCCTCATCGCGCAGATGGCGCACGCCCAGCGCCTCTAGTTCAGGCAGGATGCGCTCGAAGGCTTCCGGATAGATGCCCGTCGTGCGAGCGAAATGACCGCACACGCCCACACTGTCGAGAAACGCTTCCGTATCGGCGGAAAAAACGGACGGGGTCTGTGCGAAGGCGGGATAGCGGCCGGTGGCGGCGGCCAATGCGAAAGGTGTTGCCGAGAGCAGGCTGCGCCGTGTCAGATGGCCCATGGTGATCGGCTGTTTTCCGTTCATCTGCGTCTCCTGATAATCATGGCGACAGTGCAAAGCGAGGCATGGCCGGGAGGGCGCCGATTAAATGCAGGCGTTTCTCACTATGCTGCGGCCAGCATGTCCTGAAAGCTTCGCGGCGTTTTCAGACGCCATCAAATCCATGTTTCCAAAAATAATAAAACATAAGGCAGTCACCCTTCCACCCGGTGTAAAGTGCCGCGTTGGTCGGGGTATTTCGTATGCAGATAACGTAGCACGGGGCCGGTTCTTTTCGCAACACGGGATGACTTTTGTCGCGCCGCGAAAAAAATCACTTGAAATGCCGTCAATTCCCGTGCTTTTTGAAAGTGAATTTTTGGTTATTCATATTTTCAAATGTTAGTTCCACTCCGGCTTTTGTAGTTTTTACAAATGTCTCATTGGCTCCGGGCAATTCGGGAGCGTGGCAAGGCCAGAGCGGAAGTCATAAATTTTCGATTAAGGAAAATAGAGCGTATCCGCATGCGAATTCTCCATTTGAGCAGTCTTTACCCGCCGCATATTGTCGGCGGATGCGAACGGTCGGTCGAGCACCTTGCGGAGGAACTCGTCTCCATGGGGCATACCGTCGGCGCCGCCTGCATTGAACGGCAGGCGGAGCCCAAAACGGTGCGCAACGGCGTCAGCGTTTACCGCATGTTCCACAATAACGATTTCTGGCTTGAGGACTGGCCTCAACATACGCCGCAGCAACGGCGTATGCAGAAGATCAGGCAGCAGTGGAATTTCAACGTCGAGAAGCAGTTTGAAGCCGTTCTTGATGATTTCAGGCCGGATGTTCTCAACACCCATTCGCTGCTGGATGTGACGACGCTGGTCTGGCGGGCGGCGCATAAGCGCGGCATTCCGATCGTTCATACGATTTGCGAATATGATCTGCTGTGCGGCAATGCCGCCATGTTCAAGGGCGGCAAGCCCTGCGAGCATATCCATCTGGGCTGTCAGGTGGTGAATTTCACCAAGAAATTCACGCAGCGTTATATTGGTGCGGTTGCAAGCGTTGGTACGGAAATCCTCAAGACGCATGTCAATCACGGACTTTTCCACCATATTCCGGAAAGCCTGCGCCGTGTCATCTTCTATTCCTGCACGGTTCCGGAGGGCGATCCGGTCGCCCGCCGGCAGATCAAGCGGAGCGGCAAGCCGCTGACCTTCGGTTATATCGGCCGCATCAATACGGAAAAAGGCGTTGGCAACATGGTCGACGCTTTCAGGGAAATCGGCCATGGCAACTGGCGCTGTCTGGTCGCCGGCCAGGCGATGGATGATTCCATCGAGCGCTTCACGAAGCAGGCGGGCGATCTGCCGATCGAATTTATCGGCTGGGCGAAGCCGAAGGAGTTTTTCGAAGAGATCGATGTTCTGATTGTTCCCTCTTTCTGGGCCGAACCCTCGCCGCGCACGATTTATGAGGCCTATGCCATGGGCGTTCCGGTCATCGGCGCGGCTTCGGGTGGTATCCCGGAACTCATCGGCGAGACCAATCACGACTGGCTGTTCGAGCCGGGTAATGCCGCTGACCTTGCCGCGCGCATTCGCCGGGTGCTGACGCTTTCGCGCGAGCAATTGCCGACGGAGGCCGATTTCGGAAACATCGTCGAGGAATCCACCTCACGGCGGGTCGGCGAAAATTATGTGAAACTCTATGAAGACGTGCTGGCGAAAAGCAAGGCTGCAGCCGCATGACGGGCCTGCGGATGCCACGCGCTGATCTTTCAGCCGCGGGCAGGGCGCCATCTCGTGTTTCCGGGTTTTGCAGATGTTGAAGTTGGACGAAAACGCTCCCCGTCTTGAAAGGCGCTCGGTCACGAGCGCCCTGTGGAGTGCGGTCGGCGGTTATGGCAACGTCTTTCTGTCTTTCGTCGTCTTTCTCATTCTGGCGCGCCTGCTGACGCCGGACGAGTTTGGGCTTGTCGCCATCGCAACGGTTTTCGTGGATATCATCCTCGTCATCGCCCGCGGTGGATTGCCGGAGGCGGTGCTGCAGCGACCGGAGCTGGACGAAGACTATGCCGACACGGCTTTCTGGTTTTCACTCCTGTGGGGAGCCGTGCTGTGCGCTTTGCTTTCACTGGCGGCGCCTTTCCTCGCGGACCTGTTTGGAATTGCAGAACTCAGCCCGGTCTTGATGGCGCTCTCCACCGTACTCTTCATCATGGGCGCCGGCACCATTCATGAAGCCCGCCTGCAACGTGAGTTCGCGTTTCGCAAGCTTGCCATGCGTGCGCTCCTGTCCAATTTTCTTGCTGGAGTGATCGCAATCGCTCTGGCCTTGAATGGGTGGGGCGTATGGGCAATGGTCGTGCAGAGGCTGATCGCCAGTCTTGTGACGACTGGTATGAACTGGGTTGCCTGCGGCTGGATCCCGCGCCCGCGTTTCGTCAGAGCCTATGTGGCGGATCAGTGGAGTTTCGGGTCGCGCATCTTTGCGGCAAATTTCCTGATGGGTCTCAATGTCCGGCTGCAGGAGCTGATCGCCGCGACTTTTCTCTCGACCGCGGCCGTGGGGTACATCCGGTTGTCATGGCGGTGCATCGATCTCGTCAGTCAGCTGGCCGTCATTCCCCTGACATCGGTGGCGTTGACGAGTTATGCACGCATCAATGCCGAGAACAAATCCCTCGAAAATGCCTATTTCGGCTTCATCCGGCTGTCGGGCATCATTGCTTTCCCATGTTTCCTCGGTCTTGCGGCCACGGCGCCTGTTCTGGTTCCCGTTGCTTTCGGCGAAAACTGGGCTGCCGCCGCACCGGTCACGCAATTATTGTGTCTGACAGCTTTGCCGTTTGTCGCCAATTCATTCGTCTGGCCGTTGCTGACCGCCATCCGGCAGGGCGGAAAAACCCTGTACCTGTCGTTTTTGCAGGTTGTTATCGGCTGTGGGCTTGGTCTTGCCGCTGCGCCTTTCGGCTTGGTGGCGGTTACTCTCGCCCATGTCGTGCGGGCTTATCTGACGTGGCCGGTCGCTTTGGTCAGCGTCCGAAACAGCGCCGGCATTTCGATAGGCGGCACACTTCGCACCTGCATGCCACCGCTCATCGCGGCCTTCACCATGGCTGTTCTGGTTAGCGGTCTTTACTGGATGATGGGGGAACGTTTCTCCAAGCCGGTAACACTATGCCTGCTGGTCTCGGCGGGGGCGGTGATCTATCCGGCTCTGCTTTTTATCACCATGCCCGGGGACATACGGGGGGTGCTCAAAGAGGCCAGGGCGCTTTTTTCACGAAAATGAAATTGCAGAACGATTTAATTTCAGGACGAGGTTCCAATGAAGACGATTACCATTCTCGATACAACCGTAGCCTCGGACAATCTCGGCGATCAGATCATTCTCGATGCCGTCAAGGAGGTGCTGCTTGAGGTTGTTCCCCAAGCGTATCCCTATCATGTGGCGACCCATGAATATATGACGAACGTCTCGAAGTCGCTGCTGCGCAAGAGCGAAGCTGCCTTTGTTGCCGGCACCAATATTCTCGCATCGAACATGGAAGCCCGCGTCTTGTGGAAGTTGCTGCCGTGGGATGCATTCGCCTTCCGGGAGACTGTTCTGCTCGGCTGCGGCTGGATGAATTACATGAAACAGCCGAACGCTTATTCGCGCTGGATTCTGAAAAAAATTCTGTCGGATGGATTCACGCATGCGGTGCGCGACAATTATACCGCCGAAAAACTCAGGTCCCTGGGCAAGAAGGTTCTGAACACCTCTTGCCCGACCATGTGGGGCCTTGATCCGGACCATTGCAGGTCCATTCCCACTTCCAAGGCCTCTTCCGTCGTCACAACGCTGACCTTCTACCTCAACCGCCAGGAGGAGGACAAAAAGATGATTGAAATTCTGAAGGATCGCTACGACACCGTCTATTTCTGGCCGCAGCAGCGCGAAGATGCGGCCTATCTGGCTTCCATGAACATTTCCGGGCTGAAGTTCATCGATCCGACCCTCGCAGCCTATAACCATTTTCTTGACAATGAGGACGTGGATTTCATCGGGACGCGCCTGCATGGCGGTATCCGCGCGATACAGAAATTCCGCCGCGCCCTGATCGTCAAAGTCGATAATCGCGCTACGGAAATTTCCAAGGATACCGGTCTGCCGACCATGGACCGCAAGGATTTCGACAGCATGTCGAACTGGATTTCCGGCAGTGAGCCGCCGCCGATAAAGCTGCCGGTGGAGGCAATCGAAACCTGGAAACGGCAATTCAAGAGAGCCTGAAACCTCCACACTGGGGTTCTTGCGAATTCCCGGGAAAAGGGATTGCCGGCGGGCTGTGGATTGTCCGCCGCCAGATCGATCCTCTTCGTGGAAGCCGGATATCGGAAGACAGTACCTGTAAGTCCGTCTTCTCATATGGAGCTCTGATCGTTTCTGATCGTGACAAAGGTCGTTTGGTCGCGGCCGGCTTTGAAACTGGTGGTCAACTGATGTCGGAATCAAGTTCCATAGGCAGCGCCGCTATCAGAGGCATTTTTTGGTCCATCGTCCAGAACTGGGGTGGAAAGCTCTTTACCTCGGTTCTTTTCATTGTTCTTGCCCGTTTTCTCAGTCCCACCGACTACGGCATGGTTGCAGCGGCAGGGCTGGTTCTGATGCTGATCCAGCTGGTCTCCGAATTCGGCTTTGCCGACGCCATCGTGCAGAAACGCAATCTTGAGCCGAGTGACATCAACCTGCCATTTTACGTATCGGTGGCCGTCGCCACGATGTTTGTGGTTGCGGTCTGGCTGCTGTCTCCGAGGCTGGAAAGCTGGTTCGAGGTTGAAGGGCTCGCGCCAATCATCGTTGCGGTTTGCCTGTTGCTGCCATTAAACACGGCTTCCCTGTTTCAGGAATTGAATTATCGGCGGGCGCTTGCCTTCAAGCCGCTGGCGATCAGGACCTTCATCTCCAACATTCTCGGCGGTGGCGCAGCGATCATGTTTGCGATCGCGGGACTGGGTGTCTGGAGCCTCGTCGTTCAGGGTTATGTTGCAACCATCGTCACGTTGATCTGGCTCTGGCGAAAACCCTATTGGCTTCCCGGGACGACGCTGAAGCCCGACACTTTTATCCAGCTGCTTCGGTTCGGTTCATCCGCTCTGGGTCTGCGCATCGTCGATTTCGGCTCCACCCGTCTGATCGATGTCATGATCCTCGGACATTACGGCGTGGCTCTCTTCGGACTCTACACTGTCGGCAGCCGCCTCTATCAGCTTCTGATGCAATTGCTTCAGGCCGCACTTTATGACGTCTCGTTGACGGTCCTTTCGCGCATATCGCATGAGCGAGAGCGCATGGCGGAATTATATAAGCAGTCGATCACGATCTCGGCGATTTTTTCGACACCCATTTTCGTGCTTTCGGCAGCATTGGCGCCGGAAATATGCAGCGTATTGTTCGGCGCCCGCTGGCAGGGGGCGGACGAGGTTGCGCAGCCGCTTCTTCTCCTCGGCGCATTGCAATGCGTTCAGTTTCAGAACGGGCCTTTTCTCTCCGCACGGGGAAGACCGGACAGGGTGTTGATTGCCGGAAGCGTGAAGGCGATTTCGACCATTCTCCTCATCCTGCTGGTCCCTGCGGACAGTATCGGGGCAATGGTCATTCTTTATGTTTTCGGACAGCTGACCTCCACGCCGTTCACGTTTTTTTATGTCGCACGCGAACTTGGGGTTCCGCTTCGGAAGATATTTCTTCTGCTTCTGCCCAGCTTTGCCTCCTGCGCCTTCTGCTTTCTGCTGGTGCAGTGGATGCGCCCTGAAGTCAAAGCTCTGGGGGCTGGGGAGTTCATATCGGGAACGCTCCTCGGGTTCATATTCGCCCTTGCATATCTTCTGCTCATGGCCCTGACCGCAAGACATCAGGCACGACCAGTCGTCATGCTTGTCATGAGCAAAATCGTCTCTCGAAAGGAAGGCAAATGCGCAAGCTGATAAAAAGACTGTTGCCGACCCCGCTGCGTCACAGACTGGTGGCGTATAATGAGCGGCGCAACAGGGATATTGCGCTTCGGCAGTTCTTTAACGATCTGCAGGAACAAAAGCGTAAGGCCAGGCCCGTTGGGGGCGGCGGTCGGTTGAAACGACTTTTGATCGTGGCCTGTGATCCCCTGACAGTGCTGGGCTCTGTCGGCGATGATGCGATGATCACCGCTACACTGCAACAGGCGCGTTCCAGCAATCCGCACGTCGAAGTGGACATCCTTGTCGAAGGATCAGAGTGTATCGATCCCGTTCTTGAGCGCGGTTTTTCCCCTGTCGATATCTTCGGCAGGGCCGACTTCATACGGGCTTTGACGCAGCAATTTTCGGCACGCAATTATGATTGCGTCGTGGTCGTCGGGGCCGACGTCATGGACGGATATTATCAACCGCTGATGAGTGCAAAACTTCTTGCCAGCGCAGACCTTGCTGCCGCCGCCGGGATCAGGAGCGTGATCCTTGGTTTCAGTTTCAATGACAAGCCGCATCCCGCGTTGGCCATGTTCTATCGCTCTCTTCACCCGGCAGTTTCGCTCAATGTGCGTGATGTCGTTTCTCTTGGTCGGCTGAAATCCTTTGCAAAGACCAATGCAGCACTCGTTGCCGATTCCGCGTTCAGCCTCGTCCCATCCGAGCCTGATGAGAACACAAGTTCATGGATCGCGCGAAAACGTGCCGAAGGATACCGGGTGATGGGTTTCAACCTGCATCCCATGCTGTTCAAAAATGCCGATCACTTACAGATTGAGACAATCGTCAGGCGCGGGGCGGAAGCACTGCAATCCGTTGCCGATGACAGGCTGGTATGCTGGCTGCTTATCCCGCATGATTACCGCGAGGGCTTCGGCGATCAGGCTTGTCTGAGGACCATTGCCAGCCTTATGCCGGCAGCGCTTGGCGACAGGGTTCGGTATCTGGATGGGGAATGGCCTGCGCCATTTCTGAAGGGGGTTGCGGGACAACTCGACGGCCTGGTCAGTGGCCGCATGCATCTTGCAATTGCCGCACTCGGCAAAGGTGTCCCGGTCATATGTATCGCTTATCAGGGAAAGTTCGAGGGGCTGTATCAGCATTTTGATCTGCCGGTGGAAGATCTCCTTTCACCGGCTGCCTTTTACACCGAAGACGGCATCAAGCGGGCCTTGATCGATTTTGTCGACCGGGTGGATGACGTCCGTGAAAAGGTGAAGAGGAGGCTGCCTGACGTTCTTGCGCTTTCGCAAAAGAACTTCCAGCTGTTTGACGTATTCTCCGGCAAGCCCTGAGACATCGACATGAGGGTCGCTTTCGTCTCAGCCATTCCCGCCGTACCTGCCAATGCCGGCAATCGCAGCAGGATATTGCAACTCACCCGCGCCGTGCGGTCGCTCGGCCACGATGTGCATTTCGTTTATATCGATACTCCGATAATAGCCGATTTCGATCCCGCCGCTCATGAAGTTGAATTCGGGTCCGGCCATTTGCATTTTGTGTCCCGAAAGCGGGACAGTTTGAAAGAGCGGCTTGCCGAAGACCCGGCTTTTGAAGTTGGATTGACCCTGTTTCGGGCGGTTCGGAAGATTTACCGACTACTGGGCCGCGACAGAGGGTTCTACAATTACCTCGATGAATTTTATTATCCGGAAATAGGCCGGCAGATACGGGATGTTCAGCGTCGGCTGGGGATCGATGCGGTCATCGTGGAATATGCATTTCACTCCCGGGCGTTCAGGGGGCTGCCGGCGGATGTGCTTCGCATTCTCGATACGCACGATTCCTTTGCCGATCGTCACAGGGCATTCGTTAAAACCGCCAACAAATATGGATACTGGTTCTCGGTTCCACCAAAGGCGGAACGCAGGGCCTTTCGTCGCGCCGATGTCGTCCTTTCCATACAGGAAGAAGAAGAGCGGATATTCAGGCAGCTGCTCGGAAATGAAACGCCGACCGTTACGACCGTCAGCCATATTCTGGATCTCCATCAACGAGTGGAGGACTTTACGTCTGACGATTTTCTGTTTCTCGGTTCCGGCAATGATGCCAATGCCATTTCCCTCAACGGCTTCCTTCAGAATGTCCTGCCTTTGGTGAGGGCCGCTCGGCCGGATATCCGGCTGGTTTTGGCAGGCAGCATATGCGACAGGATCAAAGACACGGAAGGTGTTCTCAAGCTGGGTCGTGTCGATAATTTGAAGGATGCTTTTTCGCGCGCGCCAGTGTCGATCAATCCGATTACGCTGGGCACCGGCATCAACATAAAGCTGCTCGACGCTCTGGCTGCCGGTGTTCCAACGGTGAGCACCCAGACGGGCGCGAGAGGCCTTTCGGAGCATTATCGCAACGGCGTGATCGTCGTGGATGATGGGGACCATCAGGCTTTCGCCAATGCAGTCCTGTGGCTTGCCTCCAGCCAGCAGCAGCGACGGGAACTGGGAGACAGGGCGTTTACTGATGCCGTTGAATGGAAACGCCAGCAAATGGCAGCACTTGGCAATGTTCTGGACTTTAAACAGGACTGATTGCTCGAAAGTCCGAAAATCGAGATTTTGAGGCCCGCTGACGCATGGTTTGCCGATGACCGGCCGTCAGACAACCAATTGCGGGCCAACATCTGAAAGCTTCAGGATCGTTAGCCTGCCCGTTGTAAAGGCGCCGGTGTCGATACCGATCCGCTGCGGGCCCGTCTGTGGTTCCGGGACCGGCGTGTGGCCATGAATGACAAGCAGGTCCAGCCCGGCTCCCTGCGACAGGAACGGTTCCCTGATCCACAACATGTCCTCATCGGTCTGCGCATCCAGTTGTAGTCCCGGCCGGAAGCCGGCATGCACGAAAATATAGGGTCCGATGCGCGCATAGACCGGCAGGCTGGATAAAAGCTGGCGATGGGTGTGCGGGATCGCACCGATCAATGCGTCCCTGAAAGGCTGAAGCCGCAAACGGCCCTTGTGCATGAAATAATCGATATCGACGCCATAGGATAAAAGCGTCTGGCGGCCGCCGAAATCCAGCCAGTGCATGTTGTCCTGCGGATTTTCCAGAAAGTCGCTGAACAGCTGCTCATGATTGCCGCAGAGCGCGATACGGCGCAGTGGCGCCGGCGGCGGCTGGAGAAGATGGTCGATGACACCGCAGGAATCCTGTCCGCGATCAACATAGTCGCCAACCAGAACGACCAGGGCGGGGGCGGGGTCCGGGCCCAGATCAGCAAGGATTTTCCGTTCCGCCTGTAAAAGCAGGTCGAGGCAACCGTGCACGTCACCAATGGTGTAGATTGGAAAGGAGGCGGGCTTGTCGCCAAGGTCTAACCGGCGCCGCCTCCGGTCGTCGCGGGGGGCTGGCTGTTTACGACCGCGAATCCAGTTGAGCACCTTGGGCATAGCTGCCGATACTGTCTCTCCGGTACAAGGTCAAGAGCGTTGACCGTGGCGGTGGCACAGCCTCCTCGGGCCGGGCCCTCTGGATGCCATGATCTCTGCAAAGGCTGTGTTGAGGTGCCGCGTCGGCGGCGTTCTTTCCAGTCAAGGACGCTTCGATATGAGGGGACAGGATACCCTCTTTCACATTTGAAAGATATGACACCTTAAATCATCGGTCGAGCACGCGTCCGGTCTCGCGAAAAGAAGGGACGCGCGGATATTGTCGGAGACGTTCTAGAGCTTCAGCCAGACGCGCGGGTTTTCGTGCGACTGGATCTTGATCCATTTCAGATCCACTGCTTTCCACGGCTTGACGACGTTGGTGCGGTTGTCCAGCACCAGATCACCCTGGGTCGTGCTGACGACGAGAACCGCATGGCCGACACCGCCCGGGGTGCGGGCTGTGGCGATGCGAAGCGCACCCGATGGCCAGCCGGCCCGCAGCAGGCGTTGCCGCTTGGTCACGGCGTAGTCGTCGCAGTCACCGCTTGCCGGATTGAGCTTCCACTCATCTTGCCCCTCCAGTTCGCCGACATAGACGATCGCCGTGTTGATCTCGGAGTTGATGCGCTGCAGTTCCGTACGCTTCTGTTTCGTCAGCTCGATCGTGTCACGATCGCCAATGCGGACGCACTGGTCGGCGGCATTGTCGCAGAATTTTGCGAAGGCGATGGGGGCGATGGTCGGACGGCTCGTTGACATGAACTGGCCGGGCCGCGTTGTGACCGGGTTTTTGGCGAGACCACCAAGCTGAACGGCCGAAGCCGTCGTCGCGATGCTTGCCGCCATGCCGACGGCAACTGCCAAAGTCTTTACCAGACGGCCTGTTTTCTTCGCCATGTCTCTGCCCCTGCGCAGTTGTTTTATCTGTGCCTGAACATACCGGCCCTTTCTTGCAGGCCTTTTAAGTCGATAGATTGCTTTTTAGTGAAATCGAATTTTGTTGCCGGCGGAGGAAGCTGACCGAAAAATCGGCGCAGCGGCGTTCAGTTGCAGCGGGTTCTGCCCTCGGTGTCTATAAGGCATGTTTGTTGCGGCACAGGGCTTCCATAGTCGCGCCGCGCGTCTGATGAAGCGCGGCGGTTTGCCGGCGGCCGGTCATAGTTGCGTTCGATTTCAAAATTGCGCCCGCCGATCGTACCCTGCGCACCACCGCGACCATCCGGCGTGACTTCGAAATTCTGATATTGCTGCGCTTGGGCCAATGCGGCCAGACTTATCGTAAGGACAAACAGGCCTGTTGCCAGTCCCGCCCGCAACGCTGCCGATGGATGATGCCTGCGGGAAACCATGCGCTCTCCTCCTGCTGATGGGGCGACAGATAGGTGTCTGATCGGGATGTGTGCTCCACTTTCTCGGTCGCGATGATCATATCACCAATGGTGCAACAGGCGTGAGACCGATTTTGTGATCGAGAGCGCCGAATCACTAGCTCGGCGGCTGTCAGGCGGCAACCCGTCGGGCTGCTGCCGTCCGGTCGTCAGGAACATAAAAGAGCCTTTTTCCCGCTGAAAAATTAAGCTCTTCTCCGCTGCATTTATAGGCTTCACAATCCTGTAACAACGGACCTAATATACAAGTGCAGATGCCGAATCGCTCAGGAGAAGCCCTTGACGATTGCAGTTTCACCACAGGCCCTGCCGGCGCTCGTTCTGAACGCAGACTATAGGCCATTGAGTTATTATCCCTTGTCGTTGTGGTCCTGGCAGGACGCGATCAAGGCTGTCTTTCTAGACCGTGTGAACATCATCGCAGAATATGATCACGCGGTGTCATCCCCCAGCTTTTCCATGCGGCTGCCGAGCGTCGTCAGCCTCAAGACCTATGTGCAGCCCACCCGCAATCCCGCCTTTACACGCTTCAACGTTTTCCTTCGGGACAAGTTCGAATGCCAGTATTGCGGCACGCGGGACGAATTGACCTTCGACCATGTTATTCCCCGCGCGCATGGCGGTGAAACCACGTGGCACAATGTCGTGGCGGCGTGCTCTCCCTGCAACCTTAAAAAAGGCAGCAAGCTTCCCAAACAGGCGGGCATGTTCCCGGCGCAGAAGCCATTCCAGCCGACGGTTCAGGATTTGCACAATAATGGGCGGTTGTTCCCGCCCAACTATCTGCACGAAAGCTGGATGGACTATCTTTACTGGGATACCGAGCTGCAGCCCTGATCCTCAGGACTGCAACGCGGCTTTCCCGTTTACCGGTTTTTCCGGCTCGCGCCAAAAAAGGCGATGGCCGCAAGTGCAATGCTTGCGATGACGTTCCAGCCCGCGAAAGAAAGGCCAAGCACCCGAAGTGCCGCATCATTGCAGGAAGGCGCCTTGATGGCATTCAGATCACCCAACAGATCGCCAGCATTGGTGGTGATGGACGGCGCGCCGGTGGCGCAGGTGATCGGGCCTTCCCAGAAACCCCATTCTACACCGGCATGATAAACACCAAGCCCGGCGCCGATCAGCATCGCCACGCCGATGAGGGCGAGAAGCAGCCGCGTGATCTGAACCGGCAGTTTGAAGACGCTGGTCGCAACGGCCAATATGCCCAGCGGAATGGCGTAATAATAGGGATCGCGCTGCAACAGGCACAGGGCGCAGGGCGTGTAACCGCCAATATGCTGGAAACCGAGGGCGGAGCCGACGGTGAAGATCATTCCCGCCGTGACGCCGAGAGCGGCGAGCGTACGGCTGTTGTCGGCGGTGGTCGCATTGGCCATGATGTTTTCCTCAAACTTCGCGAAGAAGCAGATATTCCCGGACGGGCTTTCAAAAAGGCGGGCGTGATGGCGAAATTAAGTCGCCGATCAACGGTGTGTCACGGGATTCGTCTAATCCAGTCCGTTACTTCTGGCAAATGAAAGCCCGGTAATAAACGGGGGGTGGATGAGCAAAGTTTCGTGATTTTACGGCGGCGATGAAACAGTCGAACGGCGGTTTGTTTCTCTGCATCGTATAGAGGCTTCACTAGAAGAGAATTTTGGGGAAAACTCCCGGTTGAAATCCTTTTGTGCTTACTGAATATCACAAATCCAGCAAGATGGCTTAGGTTCATTGGAGCGAAGCCGCATGCCGAAGAACATCCTTATACTTTCAGATGGTACAGGTCAGGCTGGCGGGCTACTTCCCGATGAGCGCCGCAGTAACGTCTATAAATTATTTCGTGCAACCCGGTGTGGTCCAGACTCGGCGGTGAACCCCGATGATCAAATCGCGTTTTACGATGCCGGGTTGGGTTCGGCTTCAGATGCCGACGATATCAAGATCGGTGCCTTCCGGAAAATCTATAACGTTCTCTCACAGGCGACAGGACTTGGAATAACCAAGAATATCGTGGACTGTTACACTTTTGTTCTCCAGTCCTGGGAGCCAGGTGACCGGATTTTCCTGTTTGGCTTCAGCCGTGGCGCCTACACCGCGCGATGCCTGGGTGGCGTGTTAGGTTGGTGCGGCGTGCCGACAACGATGGATGATGGCGTTACTGTCTTTTACCGGGACCCGAAAACGGCTCGCAAGGTTGCAAACGAAGCGGTGAAAACGGTTTATCAGCATGGCGCCGGTAAAGGCAGCAAGCTGCTTGACGCCCAGCGGAAAGAGCTGGCCGCCCGCTTTCGCGAAAAATATCGTTCCTCTGATGAAACTGACCGGGCCAATACGGTGCCTTACTTCGTCGGAGTATGGGACACCGTGGGCGCATTGGGGGTCAATGCCGTCCAGCAAATACTCATCCTCCTCGCGCTCACCTTGGGAGTTGCCGGGCTGGCCACGGCCGTCTGGGCGATGATGCCGTGGCAGATTGCATTAAACGTATGGCTTTTTGCCAGCGTGGGTGTGGCGGTGACATTCATGGTGGCGTGGTATCTGGCGACCCATTTGAAGTGGGCTACGGGGCTGAGCGACCCATGGTGGAAAACCATTCATCTGACAGGCTGGCGTATGAAATTCTACGACACGGTTCTCAATCCACGCGTCGAATATGCCAAACACGCCCTCTCCATAGATGAGAATAGAGCGAAGTTTGCTCGTGTGCCATGGACTGATGAATCGTCCGACTCGGCAAACAAGGAAGACGGTTGGTTTGAGCAGGTCTGGTTTGCGGGTGTGCACTCGGACATTGGTGGGAGCTATCTGGAAACGGAATCCCGTCTCTCAGACATCGCGCTGGCGTGGATGGTGAACAGAGCGACGAACGTCACACATCCGATCGTCGTCGACGACAAATGGCTGCATTTATATCCCTCCAGCGCAGGCGTTCAGCACGACGAAATCAAGTCGGGCTGGCTGCCGTGGAAATCATGCGTTCGCAAAATTCCTGTCGACGCGCCAATACATCCAAGCGTCGTTGATCGTTTCAAGTTGGCTGGTGTGGTCCATTACGATGAAACGAAGGCGTATCGGCCAGAAGGACTACGCGGCCACGATGCGGTGAAATCCTATTATGACGGGGGAGCAGCCCCTGATCCCGAGGCAGGTTCGGCTATAGCAAGGATGTAGTTGGATGCGACGGCCTGTCGACAGGCTGAAACGAAAATTTTTGTTTGCCAGCATCCGTTCTTGACGGTTACTTCGGGGATGATTGTTTCGGGCCGGCACGCCGAACAAAACCAGCAAAATCAATATGATTTTCAGGAAATGGTACCCCAAGCCGGGCCGCTGATTTCGGATAAAATCAGCGGCTTGGGCTGCATTTGGACCTCTTAGTTTCCCTCGCGATGATTACGTTTTTTCCAAAAGTGTCCAACCGCCTCTGACTTGGTGGTCGCTGTAACGGAAGCGCGTTCTGTTCGCAGTAGACTGTTTCGAAAACGAAGTGGTCACTCTCGGAGTATGGCGTATCTAGGGTTACGGCGTTGAAGCGCCAGCACGGAGCTTAGTACTGCGACAACTCCATTCTTTCAGAAGTCATGACGAGGTGCCGTGCGAAGCTTGACGGAGCGAGACGGCACCTGTTACCAGTCATCCATGTTCCGGGGACCTAAGGTTGAGCGATGCAGGAGGCGCAAACGTGCGGTATACACAATATTAAATCTGGCGCAGTACCGTTTTGCGCTGGAGCAAGGTGCCCATCCATTGCTTCGAAATATCCTTCACCGGAACCGGAATATGGCAACTAAGCTTCTTCGCTGGATTTTCTTCACAATATTCTTGTCTCTTGTCCCGATCATATCAAGCTATATCTCAGGAACAGCAAACAGTGTCGCGGGTATCACAATAAGTTCTGTGCTAAATCAAGGCGATCTATTTTTGCTTTGCTCAGGCTTCTGTGCCGCGGGTCTAGGAGAGCTTGTGGGCTTGAATCGGAACAGGCTGCAAGGGCTGAAAGTCGTTGTAGCGGGGACAGCGATCCTACATGTCGCACTTTGCATATTTCTTTATGTCGCGATTAGAAACCCGACGCCGACAACAAACATCGAGTACTTGGTTTCCTTTTCGATATTTACCTTCATTACAGGATCAATCGTCGCGACAACTTGCGTCGTTCTCTCGGAGATGCAAGATGCTTGATGAAATCCTTAACATTTCAGCGGTGGTCGCAGCGGTTGGGGCTCTAGTCAGTCTCATAGGAACTGTTTTAACCGGATACAGACTTAGAAAAAGCCGACATGGCATGCCTCGTAAAGAAGGTTATCTAAAACGCAGCGAGAATGAGGAAGAAGTAACAGACAGCAATCGAAACAAGGGTGATGAGGATCAGGATCTTGCCGATGAGTGAGAGACATTTTGTCATCGTAAACATAGATCATTCGTCAACGCTTGATCGATCAAAAATGACCGAGCTGCTCGACTCCGCGGTTGACTGGGTGGAATACGACAAAAACTCTTGGTTGGTTTGGACACGCAAAAACAGCAGCTTTTGGTACAGGAAACTCAAACCTGCTATTCCAGAAGATACAAACATATTCGTATCCGTTGTGGATGTTAGAAATCGAGCAGGCTGGATGCCTAAGGAGTTTTGGAAATTTATCCGAGACAAGCAAGAGTGACATAGACTTCGCTACGGTGGCACTGTCCGTGGCACGCATTACACTACGTCAACCCCTCTAAGTATCGTTGACCTTCTGGTTTAACGGGCAAATAATACTCCAAAGGTTTTTGGGAGGAGTTATGGACGGTCCAACCGGCGGTAGAGGCAAGTGGTCCGAGCCTGGAGTTCCTAAAAAAAGGCTGGGAGTCCGTTAACGTCGAGGATTTGGGGGGGGGCGTCCAAGATTTGCGAGATTTGCGACGCGGTTCATATTCGCTACGTCCATTACATGGCGAACCCCCACTATCATGAGACGCTTGCCTGCGGGGAAGTCTGTGCCGGGCATATGGAAGAGGACCTGCTTGGCGCACAACGCCGTGACAAAACAATGCGTAGCGCTGCGGGGAAAAGGAAGAGGTTCCCCGAATTGCAGGGATGGCGACTGAGCGCTAGCGGCAACCCTACGATTAGGCGAGGACCATTCATTGTGACAGTTTTCCGCAAAGGGAATCACTGCCGAGCCGTCGTGAACGCCAGAGGCGTCGATAAGCCGCTTTACACGAGAGACGTATTTGACAGAAAAGAAGACGCTCAGCGCGCAGCATTCGACACCCTCAGCTTCGCCGAGGAACGCGCCGAAAAACTGACGCGCAGGCAGTTCCCATCGTTGCCTTGGGTGCGGCAATTGCGAGCAAAACAGCTTTGTTTTGGCGCGCGCAAAAAGGGATTGGCCATGAGCTATGAACCGACGCCCGGCACCTACGGTTATTTGTGGGCAGTGCTGAAATCAAAAAATATACAGGTGAATGCCCTCTGGACGGCACTTTCTGCACCACTACCTTCGGAATTTGTTGATCCGGATAACACCTGTCGAAATTGATACGCTATACGAGGAAATTACCTTCCGCGCTTTAAGCCAAGACGCAAACTGCATATTGGTGTCCGTCAGTTCTATTTTTGGAATTTTTTCGGATGTCACTACGTCGCAATACGGAGACGGCAATTCCTCGAGAATGCTGCGGACTTCTTCCAGGGATAGACTTTCCTGCAATTTGTTGAACAGAGATATTTGAGGTTCACCTCTCCGAGAATTTACGACGATAGCTCGTATGAAATCAGGATGGTAAGGCTTTTGCGGAATAGGCTGTCCATTCAAGACGGGCGCTACCAATGCAGCGACCTCAGGATGACCGACTATGAAATTCGGATCCATTTCAGATATGACGAGCATTTTTTGCGCGTCTGATATGCGTTCTTGCAAAAGCTCCCCGCGCAAACTGTCGTCCATCTCGAACTCATCGCGGTCGCTCCAGTAGCTGTTGAAATTCGTTGCGATAAAGAAGGGTTTTATGCCTTCGTCCATCGCTTCGAAGTTTTCATTTGAGAACGAGATTTTGCGTGCCTTAATAAGGATTCTGAGTTTTTCAGAGCCGACGCTCGGCAAGTTAGTGAATTGGTTCGGAAGATTGCTAATGTATGAACCGTATATTTCGTCGTCAAACGCTTCGTTGTTGACCAGAAACTGTCGAAGTTTACGCCACTCCTCTCCATCTGCTACTGGAGTTTTGGAAAGCACCTCAGCCGCATTCCCGCGCTGCAAATAGGAGGTTAGCACTTCATCGTCATACATGTCGCTGTTAATGTATGTCAGGCAATTTTCCCACGTACTCTCGACTTTCTCAGTGACAAGCAGTACTTCGTAAAATCCCTCCGGAACGTCGCCTAGCGAATGAATGGGGGCGGATTGCATCTCGAGGAACTGGGCTCGACTATCGAAATCCACTTCCTCATGGTTCAGCACTTCAACGATGGTCCGTGCATCCTCAAATGTGTTATCTCTTAAGCTCAGCAACACGTCCGTGAGATAGGCACCAAAATTCGCATCAATGTGGGCACGAAATCCGCTATCGTTAGCCCTGCAAATCGCGGTATAGTTTCGCGTTTCAAGATCATTGAGGTTAGAATATCCGATGGAATACGCCATAATGTGCCGGATGTTCTCGATCGAAATTCTATAAAGCTTTTCAGCTATAATGAACTCGGAAGCGCTGCTGTAGTCAGAAATGCTTATTAGACTTGAGACAATAACATTGCATAACTTTAGGCGTTTGAATTCGAAGTCAACATTCTGGTCAAGAACTACGCTCAAATTTTCAGAAAGGAATTTAGATAGCGTAGCGCGGCCTTTGCTTTCTGAAGCGAAGAACTCCTCAGGAGCAAATGCAAGAATACGCGCCGCATGAGACACAGCTTGCGAGCCTTCTAGAGCGACCACGGGAAAGTCAGACCAATTAGCCAAAAGCATTGAGACGAGCCGATCGGTGAACTTTCCAGTCGCATAGTGACCTGTGAAAAACTCTTCACATTCACCAAAATTCTCCTTCACAAATGCGATTGCCCGATTAATACGGGCGGCATTTTCACCACAATTCTCCAGCATATAATCGAATATATTCAAATTTAGGACATATTCACGGCCGAAATCGTCTTCCCGCATCGATGCTAATACTTCCGTAATATTGTTCAATTGAAAATTTGGACGGGGGTTTTTGTAGGCGCGAATCTGAAGAAGAAACTGATGATCATGGGGGGAAAGGCGCTCGCCGTGAAATAGCGAAATGTACTGGTGGTATGAGTCGTCAAGATATCCTTCTAAGATAAGATATCTTAGAAGATCTCGATTTCCGCTTGCCTCCCCAAATGTCTCGTCGATTAAAGCGGAGCCTGTCCTTAGAACCTCGTGGAATTTCTTCATGCGCAAGAGCGGGATCTCGCGTTTCAGTTGCTCTAACTTTTCAGAAATCCTCGCTCTAGAATCGGCCGCCCGACTCTCAATGGCAGCCTTTCGTTCAGCGTATGTCATGCTGGAGGTAATTGCTTTTTCGACGCTCAATAACTGGACTGAGTTCGGGTGACCGTGTTGGGTGGTAATTGATATTGTGCTCCCTGCGAGGATTTTTTCAAAATCCGGATGGTCTGGAAGCTTTCCAATGCCGATTGGTCCAGTATCTGTGGCGATGGTGGCTGTATGTGGTGGAAGTTGTGAAATGATGCCTATAGCAAAAACTCTACGAAGGTCTCTGATGTCATCCAGTGTGTGATTTTCAACTCTATCAATCTCGCCTTGTATTTCATTAATTTGGAGTCGTATTTTTCTCTCTTCTTGAGCGATGATATCTTCGTATAGGCGCAACGCTTTAATTAATAGACCATCCTGTTTGTGGAGCGAAGCAAAGTCTTTTGGCATTACATTCTTATAAATAAGTATGGCGAGCAGCCGATTGGCATCGATTACCCCTTCATTCTGTTGCGCAGTCAGGTTGCTGTTGTATATGATGTATTCGTTGAATACGTTGGCAATTAGCCTCATATCGTCCAGGTATCGCGAGACATCACGCAAGAAACGAGGGTCAAGCTTCCCCGCAAGTCCAATTCGATTCACATGTGTCAAAACCTTATCTATTGAATTAGAATGATTGATTACAGGTATTATTGGAATAATAAATTCGAAGAACTTCGTCCGATCTGTTGTAACAAAAATTTCGTCACGTAGAGCATATATAAAGCGGATGCGGCGGTGTATGCCTGAGTTCTGGTTCACCAACGCATTAATCTCGCGTAAAGTCACAAAGATATGCGGCTCCTCGAACCGGTCCAAGTCTTCTATGACAACTAGATCGTAGTCCGTTGACTGAAAAAAATATATTATCTCGTCAAGATGTCTGTTGAGAATTGATTCTTGATCAAGTGCTTTGGGAGCGATCTGTATGTCTTTAAGCGAAACGCTTTTAAGAGAGACGTCAAAGCTTTTGACATATATTCCATAGGCAAGCCACCATATGCAGGCAATCCCGCTGACAAAAGCCACATAATTAAACCAGTTCGAAATTCTCCATGGCGTAAAGTATTTACCGTTAGTTATGATTGATACGTTGTTGAAAAGATACCAAGCACAGAATAAGCCTACACAAAGCGCCAGTGCGCTTAGAATCGATAGTCTGTGTGGCGTCTGAATCCGTTTAAAGCGTGAATGTGGTAGATTGTTTGCATTTGCTCCGTATAACAATTGCTGCAGAATACTTCGCTCTATTTCTTGTTTGCTTAACTTCGTTTTTCCTTCTGTTTCCGCCTCAGGTATGAAGGAAGCCAGTGATAAGGCTAGTGCTTTTCCTCCGTAGGACTTAAGAAACGTCTTTATCACGCTGCTTTTACCAGACCCGTAGGGCCCAGTGAGCGCGATGTTGAATACGTTCTCCCTGCCGATGGCGGCGTTGAGCGCGGACGAGTAAACGCCAGTCCGGTCAGCATCGTCGGTAGGAGCCAAATCGACAAATCGGTTATCCAACTTGACTCTAGGTTTGGCCTTGAAGAATTCCCGCCATAGGTTTTTGAAAGCGTTCAAAGGATCACCTGCTTGATTAACGACGTTACCACCAATTGAACTGGCGGGTTATTGAACACCTCAAGAAATACACGCTGATTCACCGGAAGCCACAACCCTACGTTCGTCTTATGAGCGAAAAGATTCGCTAACTGAGGCCAAGTCAATTTACAGAGGCCGTCGTCAACAGTTTGACCGGTGAGGAAGCTACCAAGATAGGCAAGCGAGGAAGGGAACTGCGAGATAGATGTTCGCCTCTTTTTTTGGAGACAACGGCACCAAAATGCCGTCCGGATTTAACCGAACGGCATGCGTCAAGCAGCCCGCTTGTGGCTGATCCATTTCTGCAAGAGAACCTCGGTGCCACGGGGCCCGAGGTAGGCCAAGACTGCAATCAGGCCCGTTGACGCTGGCTGAGGAACCCCGAAATACGAGGCGACACCCTCACCTATAAATGCCATGCCGAAGGCCACCGGGATTTCCCAGATCAGCTCCGGGCCGAAGAACCTGCGCCGACCCTTGCGCGCTTCGTTGCCGTGCCACATGGCACGGCCGAGGAAGGCGACGAACAGCGTGGCGAATGCCCCGCCGAACCATGTGCTTAAAACCTCATAGAGAGAGGTGTATTTTTCCGGCATGTCACTTTCCGTTCCCGTGTCTTGCGCATTCCGCGCGTGTCCAGATGCCGTCAACGGCGCAGATGCCGACCACGGTTAAATCGATCTTCCTTTGGTCTTGAGGTGTTGCCCCGCGCGCGCCGATAAGGTCAGTGCCGACCGCCCGGCGGAGGCCGGACACACTTGCGGGTGCCGTAGTGCCACACGCCGCCCCCATCGAGACAATCGCTAAAGTTGCCGCGGTCGCGATCCGATACATCACCCGACGCATTGTTTTGCCTTTCGATACTGGCCCGCACGCGATCCACGGCGTTACGCTCCACGATTAAGATAAAGGCGGCGATGAAAACCACCACCGCCGCGACAAGAGCGAGATAAGGGCGGAACCGTGCAATCATGTCGTCTTGCTCCGGTTAATCGTGATGCGGCCAGAGCCGATCAGCCAGGATAGCACGCCGGCCGCCACGAGGATGAAAACCAGACTGCCGAACGACCACGGATTTGAGATCGCACCGAAGAGGGTTGCGCCGCTAGCAATCGCCCTACGCCGAAGACTGAGGAAAAGAATAGCGTCGGACAGAGCGCCGCTGATAAGGTCAATCTCATCCGGCAACGCGTCCTCGTAAATCGTGCACAGTATCACCCGGTCACCAGTCGAACGGGTGGCAACTACATGCCTTTGCTTGCCGTCAGCATCAATTTCCCAACGGTCGCCGTTGCACCTGTCGGCGATCATCGCAATACGGGTGAGACGGGCCTTTTCCCGGTCGCGGTCGGCCTGCGCTGGCGTCATCATGCCGCCTCGCTTTCCGCCGTCGCGGCGGCTTCCTGCGGCTGAAAATCCTTCCAGTCCACCCGGCGAACAACCGTGGCGCTGCCGTAATTTCCGGCCTCGTCACGTTCCCAAACGAACCACGCCGTGTTCATGCGACTGCTGGCCTTATTTCCGTCCCATCCGTCGCGGTGCATCATTGGAAGGCGGCGCTTGAAGACATAAACGCGCGCGGGCGGGCAATCGTCCATGACGAAATTGCGGTCATCGTCCGCGAACCCGCACAGGAAATTCAGGTTGAGCAAAAGCGCCATTTTGCGCGGCTGGTAGACCCGCAGGGCATACGCCACGAAGGCATTCAGCAAGTCGCCGTAAGGTGGATTGGTGACGATATCGTATGAGCCGGCTTCCGGCGGTTGGGATGTCAAGAAGTCCTGCACCGCCTGCAATTCGCCGTTGCTGTCCGCCGTGCCGTAATCGTTGATATCGGCCAGCACAACGCCGTAGTGAAACGCTTCCAGCATGCGTGAAATCGCACCGCGCCCGCAGGCAGGCTCGAAGACGGTCGCGGTGAATTCTTCCAGCGCCAGCAGCGTAAACATCGCTTCCGGCGGGGTCTCGTAAAGGTTTGCGCCGCGCTCTTCCTTCGTCGCGCTGGCCGTGCCGACCGCCGCGCGAAGATTGGCCTTCGTCGGCTCCAGCCCGGCCGCAAGCCGCGCCTGAATCGCCCGCTCTACAATTCCGGGTTCACGATGTTCCGCCGCCGCCAACTTGCGGGCTTCGTGGATTTCCTTACGGGAAAGCCCCGCTTGTTCAGCAGTAAAAGCGTTCTCGTCGGGAACGCTTTTCGGACGACCCTTAAGTGTTTTCCCTTGGGCTTCCGCTTCGTCCCACTTGTCAGCAATGAGGATTTTTGCACGGGCTTCGATCAACAGAGCATCGGCCTGCATACGCCGCGCCTTCGCAACAAGCTTTTCGGTTGCGCCAATCTGTTCGGCAAATTGCGCGGCGGTCTTGGCCTGATTATAGGCGACAGACGCAACGATGCGGGCGTTGATGATGTCGCCATCATCCAGCAGCGCCCGCGCCCGTTCTACCGTGGCGACCAGCCCCGAAGCGTCTGCGACCGGGACCACGGCTGTTTCCGTTTCGCGTTCCGGGATGTCGCCCGGCTCCGCAATACCTTCGAGCATTGCCAGCATGTCGCGCGCGCGGTCGGTCGGATAGTAGGTTTTGCCATCCTTCTTATCCCGCGTCAGATAACCGTTGCTGACGGACTTGTTCGCCGCTGCGCCCTGCTGTTGCGTCTCCACGGTCACGGTTCCATCTCGGACGGCGGACGTGATGACGACAAGGGCGCTCGGGCCGGGCTTGGGGAGTTTGACTTGCTTGTAAGGGGCCATCAATGCGCCCTCATCAGACGGTCAAGATAAGCCTGCCCCAATCCGGTCAACTTGGCGGTGTCGCCATCGGCGGTAATGTGGAGATATCCGCAGCGGCGGCACTCTTCGGCGAGAATGTGGAACGCAGCGCCGAGTACGGACAAATCTACTTTGCCGCCCTCGAATTTTACATGCCGCAGAAAGCCCCTTGCACGGTCGGACAAGGGGCGCTTCATCAGATCGGTGATGGCCGGATCGGTCAGGCGCTTCATTCCGCACCCCCCACGACGCTAAGCCCGACCTTGTGACCGCCCTTAGCTTTCACGCTGGCGAGCGCCGTGCGAAATGCGGCCAGACCCGCTTCCAGTTCCGCCGCGTCACGGTCTATTTTGGTCGCTTCGGCGGGAGTCACCACCATGTCGGCAATAGCAACCGCGCCGCCGGAAATCAGGTCGCCAGCTTTGCGGACCATTTCGGAATAGGTGACGACGACGCACTGTTCGGCGGCACGCTCATTTTCCGGGTCGGCCAGCCGCCGCCCGTTAAGTTCCGCCATCGCCGAGGTGACGACCGGAACACCGCATTCGCTTTCAAGCGCGTAAACGGCATGCAGCGGCATCAATTCCGGGTCGGTCGCGTTGTTCATGCGCCCGATGTGGCTTTTCGAAATCGAGGAAATCTCCGCTGCACGCTCGATACCGCCCACGAGGCGGATAAGGTCACGTTGCGCGGCTTTGATGCGGTGAAACCATCCGTTTGAAATCATGAGACAATACCTTTCCCGCGCCGGGAAAATCCCGGCGTTTTTCCCGTGGTGGGAATTGATTGAAGATGAAAGTTTCAGGGCGTCAGGAAGTTACGGCGGCCCACATGCAAAACGAGAGTTGCCCGCGCCGGGCGAGAAGAAAGAAAGCGCACCGGCGCGGGCCGCAGCAGGCCGGGAGGACTGGTCGTGCGAAAACGAAAGCGATGCACGGCGGGGAAAACTCCTCCGCCGAGCTTGCTTGCCGTCACCCGAAATGTTCCGTTGTGTTTGCACAACACAACAATCGGAGAAGAACTGATGACGGAAGATGAAATGAGGAATGACCCCGATTACCTGCGGGGACGGATAGACTTGCTGGAGGCAATGATCGACAATCTGATCTATCTCCTGCCTCTTCCAGCCCTGAGAAGTCTGGAGACCAGTTTCAAACGGTCTTCGGAAGACATTCAGAGAAGGCGCGATGCCGATCCGGGACATATCGACTGGGATATGTGGGAACGAAGCCATCACCCCAAAGAACGTCCGCCCGCTGTGACTCTGCATGCAAAGGGATACTTGAGCTACATCGAATCGTGGAGACCGGCCTTGGAAGAACTTATCTCGGTCAGGGACGAGGAAAAATTCTCCGTTCTCGCCGCCACGCCGGAGGCCATCAAGCAGGATGCGGATTGGCAGGAATACCTGAATCTGCCTCCCGAGGATCAGTGAGGGGGCACGCCGCCGAAACTGCCGCTTGTTTCCCTCGCCGTTGTTCAAAATATTCGCGCGAACGACAGGTGGCAACGAGTAGAGAGCCAAATTCTCGCTCCTCGTCAGACGTTCTATTCCTGCCACCCAATTCCCTGAGGCGCAGTGTTTCGGCATCCATTCGCACTTTTCGTTCCCCGGAACGCATGAAGACCTACTTTCAGTTGGTGAGGTTTGGAGCGCCGTCATTCGGCGGCCTCTTGAGGGATATGGAAGAAATCATCGGCTGAAAGCTGGATGCCCTCCGATCGAGCGTGGGCTAGGAGGCGGAAGGCGTCTACTGAAGGAATAATCCCGCCAGTACCCCCGCGCTCTTTCGAATACATCCACCGGTAAACGCGAGAGATGTGCTTGCCGGTGACGACAGACACTCTTTCGACGCCAATTTTGGCGATGACAGATTTAGCTGGTTCTAGGTGGTTTTCGCTCATGTTGCGATAATTGCGATTATCGCGATTTATTGTCAATCTGTTTGTTGCGTTTTTCGCGATGGATTTTTTTGCGAATTACGCGAAAGTGAAAAAATGCAAGATAACCAGTACGACATCAAGGTTTGGCTCGCGTCCAAGCTCGCGGCATCACCGCGCGGCACAGGAACGCAACTTGCCAACGCCCTCAAGGTGACGCCGACGATGGTCACCAGAATGAAACCCGACAGCAAAGAACCGCGAAAGATAGCCCCATTCGAGTTGGAGGGTATCGCACGGTTCTTTCAAGAACTGCCGCCGGGTTACGAAGGGATGACAAGATGGCTGTCTGAAGATGAAAACGCAGCGCCGGAACCACCTGCAAAACGACCGCCCCCTAACGCGAGCTTTCCGCCACGATGGCAGGCGTTTTCCGGTGATGTATCTATCCCACTACGGGGGCAAATTTCAGCCGGCCCCAATGGTCGCTTCATAATGAATGGCCAGGACATTGCCCGCGTATTTTGCCCGCCTGGCCTTGAAGGAGTCGAGGGAGCCTATGCGGTGCAGATACAGGGAGCCTCCGGAGAGCCACGCTTTTATCACGGAGAGACGGCGTGGGCGAACCCACACGCGCGGTTTCGCAAGGGTGATGACGTTATCGTTCAAATTCTCGGCGACATCGAGGATGATGAGGTTTCAAGCTACATAAAGCGTTACGAGAACCAAAGTTCTGAAGTCCTTCGGCTCTACCAGTACAATCCAGGGCCGGGTGAGGCGCATGAGCTAGAATTTCCAATGGAGAAGGTGTTCAGCATCCATAAAGTCGTGTTTCACGCGATGCTGTGACTTACATTTTCGCACCGCCATGTGGGACGGATTGTCAGGTTTCTAAATGCTGGCAGCGTTTTTGGGCATTCACTGCACCTGATTTTTCGGCAGAGTTGCATGTAGCTAAAAACGCCTAGGTCGGACGCATTTCGCAAGCTTTCAAGTCCAAGTATCCGAGAGTGACCGCAGTCGTCACAGGCCACGTAGAGGCTTGAAAGCTCGACTATCAGCCTCATAGCTTCCGGGTGATCGATAGGCGATCTTTTCATTGTCACGTCCACATGTTCTCTTTTCGTTCCCCATAAAAATCATTTTCCCGAGAGAGAGTCGAGTCGCTTTTTTTGATTCTTGAACGACTTCTCTCGCACGAAGATCGCAACGAATTCCATCGAGATCAGCTCATAATCGCGATTATCGCGAAAAAGAAACTTGACTTAGTTTGCGACTATCGCGAAATATGCCACCATCCACATCGCGAAATCTCTCTGCGGTTCGGACAGACTGCCGGGCGGCGCACCCTCGAAATGTGAACATGCCGCCCGGCTCCCTCAACAGGATGGAGACAAGGCATGCATATCAATACCGCGAACGACACCGAACTGAAGCAGGCGATGGCGGACGCCATCCAGCGCGTGGGCGAAGGCTGCACGAACGCCGACCTGCGGGAATGGTTTACAGCTAACGAGATCCATCGCTGCGGTGAGGCAGCTATTGCGCGGTTCCACGACATGCGTGTTCAAGATGCGCGCATTGCGGCTTGAAACCTCCGCTCTGGTTTCCGCCTCACGCGAGGCGGTTTCCAGAACGGATGGAGACAGCCTTGATCCAGATTTCACCCATGATCCCGACAGACCTCCCAGAGCAGCCAACACCGCTCTACGGCCGGTTCTTTCTGGCCTGCATTTGCGCCGTCCTCATCCTCGCTATTATCGGCGGTTCGGCGCTTTGCGCCACCAGCCTCGCCGATATCAAACGCCACAGCGCCGCGGCACCCGGAAAGCAGGAGGGCGGTGCATGAAAAAGCCAACCGCCGCAGACAAGATAAACGTCCTCTCTTTTTGTTTTGTCGCGCTTACGGCATTGAGTGAAAACGCGCTGTCACCAACACAAAAACGTTGGTCGCGGCAGCGTGCGGAGAATTGCCTTTGGGCGCTCGGCATCGCCGAGTTTAAAACGGATCATGCGACGTATACCGCTCGCGCGCTCGAAGAATCCACTAGGACCCTTGAGCTAGAGGCCACAAAACTTTTCACGGAGGACATGCGATGACAGCCGCCGCCGAAGCAAGACCGGCGGGCGCTTGTCCATTGCCGCCCGTTCTTGGTTTAAACCGCGAACAAGCCGCCGCCTACATTGGCGTTTCCAAATCCCTGTTTGACGAAATGGTGGCCGATGGCAGAATGCCGAAGCCGAAGCCGAAGAAGGCGAATAGCCGCACCATTTGGGACAGGCGGTCGCTCGAAAGAGCATTCAATCGCTTGCCCGGAGGGGAGGGCGATGAAACAGAGGAATGGGATTTCGCGTAAATGCCCAAGAAATTCGCAAAAAAATATGTAGTCGAAGATCGAACCGGGGGCAGTCTCCGGTTTTATTTTCGGCGCAAAGGCCAGCCGAAAGTTCGGCTACCGGGCTTACCCGGCACCGATGAATTCAATGCGGCTTATTACGCCGCGTTGGAGGGCGTAAAGAAAGAGGAATCCGCCGGCCCGAAGATGGCAGGGAAGGGTACATTCCGCTGGCTGTGCCAACTCTATTTCCAGAGCGCGGAATACAAGCAACTGGACAGCAAGACGCGCTATCGCCGCAAGCTCATAGTTGAGGCGATGTGGAAAGAGCCGATCAAGAAGGGAGACAACAAGATATTCGAAGACGTGCCGGTATCTGCATTCACTGCAAAAGCCGTTCGCGTTCTGCGGGACCGCAAGGCGGAGACGCCGGATGCGGCAAATAGCTGGCTTAAGGCGCTACGTGCAATATTTGGGTGGGCGACGATGCCCGCCGTGGAATTGTGCACGACTAATCCGGCCCGAGACATACCCTATTTCAAAACCGGATCGGAGGGCTATCACTCTTGGACAGAGGAAGAAGTTGACCAGTTCATCGCCAAGCATCCTGTCGGAACAAAGGCGTATCTAGCCTTGATGCTGATCCTTTACACAAGCCAGCGCCGTAGCGATATCGTGCTGTTTGGAAAGCAGCATATGACAAAGGGATGGCTGCGCTTCGTCCAGGAGAAGGACAAGAAGCGAAAACCCCGCCGGTTGGAAATGCCGCTGCATCCTAATCTTGTGAAGGCAATCGAAGCCGGACCATGCGGCGATCTGACGTTACTTGTCACCGAGTTTAATAAGCCCTTCACGTCGAACGGCTTTGGCAACTGGTTTCGGAAAAGATGCAATGAAGCCGAGCTTACGCATTGCAGCGCCCACGGGCTGAGAAAAGCTGCTGCCGCCCGGCTCGCAGATCGCGGCGCGACGGAACACCAGATCATGGCAATCACCGGCCACACAACATCAAAAGAGGTGATCCGCTACACTAAGGCGGCTCGCCAAAAAGTGCTCGCAAAGAGCGCCGTAAAGCTCATGGATCAGGCTGTAGACGATAGCGACGACTGACCAAAAGAAGAACAAAAGTGTCCAACTTTTCTAGGTGGTGTGAACTACTTGGACGCTTCGGAACAGAAAACCTAAACAAATCAATGTGATTTGCAGGCAATGGTACCCCAAGCCGGGATCGAACCAGCACTCCTTGCGGAACCGCATTTTGAGTGCGGCGCGTCTACCAATTCCGCCATTGGGGCAACGGTGGTAATGCCACGGCGTCTATCACGGGCAAGGCCATGCGTGCAACCCCAAAGCTGATTTATCCTTTTTATTTGCGCGTGTTTGTGGCGGCTATTGCCTGTCTGTTCTGGCCCGGTAATGAAGGGAAGGGAAGGTTCGTGGGTCCCGTATCGATACACTTGCGGTTGCAGCATTAACGTAATATTAGATACCTCTAATAAATTAGAATATACGCAATTACTAATTGAATTATGATGCCAGCGTGGAGTTTCCACGCGGGGCGGGAATAGCCAGAACTCATAGGGAGGAAATTATGAGGGCGCTTTCTCGCAATTTATTACTGTCTGCCTGCCTTATCTTGCCGGTCAACGCACATGCGCTGGATATCGGGATCGGCGGCGAAAACGGGGTGAATGCCAGTGTCGGTGACAATGGCAGCGGTGGGCTCGGTGTCGATGCCTCGGTTGGCGGCAGCAATGGCGTCAATGCCAGTGCCGACGTTGGCGGTAGAAGCGGCGGCGGTTTGGGCGCGGATGTCAATGCGTCTGTCGGCGGTAGCAACGGGGTCAATGCGGATGTCAACGCATCCGTCGGCGGTTCCAGCGGCGTCAGCGCCGGTGTGGACGCTTCGGTTGGCGGCTCCAACGGTATCAATGCCAATGTCGGGGCAAATGTCGGTGGATCGAGCGGTCTTGGACTTGGGGTCGGCGTCGGTATTGGCGGTTCGGGTTCCACCGGCACTCCGGGGAATCCCGGAAACCCTGGAAGCCCGGGCAACCCGTCCAATCCCGGCAACCCGGGCAAGATGTCACCCGGCGCGATGCGCAATGCCATTCAGGCCTATAACGACATGTCGCGAACCGATCAGATCAGGCT
Source organism: Agrobacterium sp. ST15.16.024 (assembly GCF_027956545.1). Lineage (NCBI taxonomy): Bacteria > Pseudomonadati > Pseudomonadota > Alphaproteobacteria > Hyphomicrobiales > Rhizobiaceae > Agrobacterium > Agrobacterium sp. ST15.16.024. Next base: position 270,745 of record NZ_JAQKGO010000002.1, on the reverse strand, counting down.
CGCCCGCCGTTGTACCGATATTCTGGGCGGCGGATATGATGCGGCGCTGACGCAATTGTGCAAGATGATCAGAACGGCGTCACGCTGAAGCAGGTTTTGCCACGACAATAGTCCGAAGGACGCCCCGGCGTCCTTCGCGATTAATTGCCCTTGCGTCCGAAGGACAGGATTTTCTGGCGCAGGCTGCGGGCGAGATTGCGGGTGTTGCGGTACATATCCACCTGCGTGGAAACCTGCCGCACATCCCGGTCGCTGTTATGCGTCAACCCGACAACCAATGTGCCCATTTCCTGCCGTTCCTGCCAGAAACGGCTCATGATCGGATGATCAGGCACCGCACAGCTGTCGCTGCGCAGAATATTGGCATCGTCCAGATGCCAGTCTGTCAGTTTCTGCACCAGCAATTTGCCGGGTGAAAACTGCGCATAATTTTCGTCGAAGGCTGTCTTCCACGTATAGGCCTCGCCGGCCGTCATGAAAACGATCATCGATGCGATCGCCGCGCCGTTGAGATCGATGGTGTGGATACGCACGGCATCGGCTTCGGCCAGGTTGGTGATCGCTTCGCGGGCGAAGGCGGCGCGGTAACGGTCATTCACCAGCGCGGTGCGTTTGCGGCCTTTCCAGCCGCTTGCCTCCAGCGCCAGGAATTCCTCCATCCGATAACGTATGTCCTTCGGCTGGCGGGTCACGGTGTAGGAGATGGCCCCAAGTTTTTCGAGCTGACGCCATTGCCGGCGCATTTCCCGCAGATGATGCGGCGCAAGCGAACTGCGCAGATAGGCCTCGCCATCCAGAAGGCTTTCCAGCATCGGCCGCTGGTAATTGCCCGTCGTTGTCACCGGCAGGTTGCGGCTGAGCGCGATTGCCCTGAACATGCGGGCGAATGGGCCTTCAAGCCGCACATCCGGCAGCACGAGCACATTCGGCAGCCGCATTTCCCGGTCGGAAAGCGCGTCGAAAAGATTGTCGAGCGTTTCCGCAGCCCCCTCGGTATCGACCAGCGGCGTGCCGAGCGGACCGAACGGATTGGCCCAGACGCGCAGAATGGAAGGTCCGATGGAAAAGCCCGGCTTTTCAACGGTAAAGGGCATCAGAAAGCGCATACGGCTTCGGGCGCCGTTCTCGTCGCGAATAAGGGCGAAGCGCACGGACTTGTCTTCGATACGCGGCATGGCCGGTGCCAGAAGGCGGCCGGTGAAGAAGACATTCGCCTCCATGACCCGGTTGGACAGGAAGTCGAGTTCTTCCTGCATGTCATAACCGAGCTGGCCCGGATAGATGCAGAATTCACGGCCGTCGCGTCCCACGCGCCGGCTGCTGTCTGCCGCGGGACGGTCACGCTCCGCCGACGCCATCAGCGCCGCGATGCGCGGATCCTGAAAATCCGGATTTTTTGGATCGCTGGACATGCTTATCGTTACACCGCCTTCCCAGTGTCTTGACCCGCCCGGGGATCGTTGAAGGCAAAAAGGACGATCCCAAGTGTGCGGCGAATGGCAATATGCAATAGCACAGCTTCTATACACATGGCTATTGCGACCGCTGCCGCAGCCCCTGCCAGACCATAGACCGGAATGAGCGCCATGTTGAGTGCAATGTTGCAACCAAAGATAATAATATAAAGAGCAACGCACAATTTTTGTTTGCCGGCCATATTCAGCAGGGTCTCGCCCGGGCCGATCAGCGCTTTTGCGAGGAAGCCCGCAAAAAGGAAGAACATCAGCTGATAACCCTGGACGAATCCGGGGCCGAACAATGACAGCAGGAATGGGCCGGCCAGAAGCACGACGCTGCCGACGGCAAGCGACGGCCAGAAGGCCCAGCGTGCCGCCTGGCTGGCGAAACCTGCAAGCGCCTGCCGGTCATTGGCGGAAATCAGGGCGGCCAGACGCGGGGCTGCCGCCGCCTGCACCGAGAAAAACACGAATTGCATCAACACGATGGTTTTCGCCGCCGCGAAATAAATGCCGACCTGATCCGGCGGCAGATAGAGACCGACGATTACCACGTCGGAATTGGTCATCAGGAAGCCGATGCCGTCGATCAGGAACACGGGAAAGGCAAACCGCATCCAGTGGCTGAAATGGATCCGGCGGGCGACGCTGCGGAAATTCCGGTTGAGCCGTCGGTTGAGGAAAGCGAAATGGAACAGCGTGGTGACATAGGTGGCGAGAAGCGCGGTGATCATCGCCGTTGTCGCGGTTTTTTCCGCGCCAAGCCCGATCGCCACCAGCATGAACAGCAATATCAGCACCGGGCGAACGATATAGGTGGGGCTGAGGGCTGATATTGCCCAGCCATTGGCGCGCGCAGTGCCGTTCAGCACATCACCAAGCGCCACCATCGGCAGGGTGAAAAGTGCCAGTGCAACGGGGATGAGATAATAGGCGGCGATACGCTCACCGAAGAAATACAGGAAAACAAAGCCGCAAAGCGCCAGCGTGCTGGCCGACAGCATAGCGAAAATGCGTGCTGTAGAGGTCAACCCCATGATCTTGTCATGGGCGTCCTCAAGACGGTAGCCGGGTAGAAAGCGGATGACGGTGGTGTGGAACCCGAGACAGGACAGGTTGCCGAACAGGATCACCAGAACCCAGACGAAGGCGAAGAGGCCATATTCGAACTCGCCCATCAGGCGGGCGAGGATGATCTGGGAAATGAAGGCGATGCCGGCGCTGACGATGCGCACCGCAAAGGCGACCAGCGCCATGCGCTGGGCGCGCGAGACATCATCCCTTGCGGAAACGAGGACGGCGATTTTTGCTCCCAGCGGCGAGAGCTTCGCGCGCAGGCCTGCGGGTAAGGCTTTTTCCGCCGTGTTGAGGATAGCCATGATCCACACGCCATCATTTCCAGTTAAATAGGCAGCCGGATTGTAACCGCCTTATCCTTAACGAAGGGTTTGGGAGGCTGGGGCGCCTGTCCCAATGTCGTTTGGTGCCCGTGGTTTGCGGGTGCCGTTGAGAAGAAAAAGCGCCAGCGGACTGCGGCGTATCGCCTGGTGCAGCAGATAGGCCGTAAAGGTCGTCGCCGCGACGATGATGGTAAATTCGAGGATGGGCGGTAGCGAGATCAGGATGAAAAGCGTGCCGAAAGCGTAAATCAGCGGGTGGTGAAACAGGTAGATGGTGAAAGAGGCATCCGTCATCCGTCCGGCAATCCGGCTTGGCCTGTCGAAATAACGGCAGGCGAGGTCGATCAGCAGACGGCTTGCCGCCACCGCCGCAATCGTCGAAACCAGCACGAGCATGGCCGAACTGGAAAAGGGATTTTGCAGCCGCAGCGTCACCGCCGTTGCGATGGTGACGAAGGCGATGATACCGGTGAGGGGTCCCGTCTGGCGGAAGCGGTGAAAGAGAACTCGGTCTCGGTTCAACAGCGCCCCGATGAGAAAAAACGGCAGATAACGCGCATAGGGATCGGAGGCCCGTTCATAGAGGATAAACAGGCCATTTCCGGTTTTCCCCGCAAGCAGGCCGGAAACGTAAACCGCCAGCTCCCACAAAACGGGAAAGGCGCAAAGCGCTAAAAAAAACAGCGCCGGATAACGTGTTCGCGCCCTGGCGAACCGGTCTCCGGCATATGCCAGTGGCGGGCGTTCCGCGAGGAACAACAGGCCGGCAAGCAGGACGGAATAGGCAATGAGGGCAGGCAGGAACCACAGATGCATGATCCATTGTTCGCTCGGGCGCAGCAGACCCGGCAGGCTCTGCATCAGCTGGTCGGCGGAGATAGTACCCTTGGCGATGCCAGCCAGTTGCAGCAGGAAAAGTTGCAGCGGCCCCAGTATCAGCACGGCCACGATGAAGGGCAGCCCAAGGCGCAGGAAACGCTGCCTGAGCCACGGCGCTTTGCCCTTCTTGCCGATGACCATGGCGGAAAAATAACCGGCCACCAGAAAAAACGCCGGCATGCGGAAGGTGACGAGCGCCGCGCCAAGTGCCGTCAGCACCGGGCTGGTTTCAAAATCCTTGATATCCCAGGGCAGGGCGTGGCTGTAGAGCAGGGAGGCGTGATAGGGAATGCCGAGCAGCATGAGGAGAGCCCGCAAGGGATCCCAATAATGCTCATAATCTGACTTGCCCGGTTGCATTTTCCCCTCGCGTCGCAAACGCGATCACGCGTGATCAGCGGTAGCCACCACGACTATTAGTGGAAAACGCTAATAAACCCTTCATGCGCCGGATGGCGTGGGCGGCGCTTTTTTCTTGGGCAAAAGGTCAAGCACGAGCGCGCAGCCCAAAATGATGATGCCCGCGCCCAAAAGCTGGGGAAGTGACAGGGGTTCGTCCAGCACCAGAGCGCCGATAAGAACCGCCACGACGGTTACGGCAAATTCAACGCTGATGGTCTTCGTCGCGCCGATGGTGGAGACCAGCCGGAAATAGGTGATGTAGGTAAGGCCGCTCATGACCACCGCCTGTATCAGAAGATAGACGTAGTCGATGAGAGCCGGCGTTCCAGGCAATGGCACGGCCAGCAGAAGCGGCAGGGTCATCAGGCCGCCCGCCAGAAAGGAGCCGATGGTGATTTCCCAGGAGCCGACGCCTTTCAGATAGCGGCTGGCATAATTGCTGCCATAGGCGGCGCAGATGCAGGCCGCGACAGCGGCGGCGCAGCCGATGATGAAACCGGTTGTGACGGGAACGGCGGGAAAACCAACGAGCAGGATGATGCCGGCAAAGCCGATGACAAGGCCGGCAATACCCTGTCGCGTCAGCCGCTCAAGCCCCCATATCTGTGAGATGAGCATGGAAAAGAGCGGAATTGTCGCCACCAGAATGGCGGCCATGGCGGTGCCGACCAGCGGTGTCGCATAAGAAAGGCCGATCAACTGCCCGGCAACCGTTGTCGCGCCAACCACGGTGAAGGCACGCCAGCTGGCCGAAAATGCGAGCCTGCGGCGCGCGGCCCGCGCGATGAGAAAGAGGGTGACGGCAGTGACAAGCGAGCGAAGCGTGACGGCACCGATCCAGCCGAACGCCGCAACGACATGCAGAAGCAGCAGGAAAGACATTCCCCATGCGAGCGCGAGAAAAATATAGGCGGCGAGATCGCGAGGGGCCATGGAGCATTTCCGTCAAAAGTGCTTAGCGGTTGTACGTCCGGAAAATGCGCAAAAACAAAGATCGTGAGCCCGTCCGACGCTTCCATCTGGGCCAGATGCGCTCATGAAAGCGTTTTCTGGAAGATGGTCAGGCTCCCATATTGGAAATCGCTGATATCCGTCAACAGCAATGAACGGGCGCAAAGAAAATCGCCCGTAACACGGGGTTACGGGCGATAATCATCGTAAGCGGGCCTGAATTACGCCTGTTCGTAGACGCCGTGGCAATGCTTGAATTTTTTGCCCGAGCCGCAGGGGCACATTTCATTGCGCCCGATGCGGCCCCAGGTGGCGGGATTGTTCGGATCGCGCTCCTCGGCCGGCACGAAAGCGACGGGTGCGCCATGCGCCATCTCGTCTTCGCCGGTGACGGGGTCGAGATGATGTGCGGTCATCTCAGGCAGTTCCGGCTGCTGCGGTTCCTGCTGCACCAGTTCCACGCGCATCAGCTGGGCGGTGACGCCTTCGCGCAGATTGGCAAGCAGTGCCTGGAACAGCTCGAAGGCTTCCGCCTTGTATTCCTGCAACGGATCACGCTGGGCGTAACCGCGGAAACCGACGACGGAGCGCAGATGGTCGAGGTTGACGATATGTTCGCGCCACAGATGGTCGATCGTCTGGAGAATGACCGACCGTTCCACATAGGTCATGATTTCAGGGCCGAAACGTTCCGCACGCTCGGCGGCGTATTTGTCGGCCGCCTCGGTAACGCGCTGAAGAATGTCGTCCTCGGCGATGCCTTCTTCCTTGGCCCATTCCTCCACCGGCAGGTCGAGGTTCAGGAACTGGGCGATACCAGCCTTCAGACCGGCAATATCCCACTGTTCGGCATAGGCATTTTCCGGAACATGCTTGGTGACGAGCGTTTCGATGACTTCGTTGCGCATGTCGGCTGCGGTTTCGCCGATATTGTCGGCTTCCATCAGCTCGAGGCGCTGCTCGAAGATAACCTTGCGCTGGTCGTTCAGCACGTCGTCATATTTCAGAAGGTTCTTGCGGGTCTCGAAGTTGCGGGCTTCGACCTTCTTCTGGGCGCGTTCCAGCGCCTTGTTGATCCACGGATGGACGATTGCCTCGCCTTCCTTCAGGCCGAGCTTCTGCAGCATCGAGTCCATGCGCTCGGAGCCGAAGATGCGCATCAGGTCATCCTGCAGCGACAGATAGAACTTCGAGCGACCCGGGTCGCCCTGACGGCCGGAACGACCGCGCAGCTGATTGTCGATACGGCGGCTTTCGTGGCGCTCGGTGGCGATGACGTAAAGACCGCCGGCGGCCAGCGCCTTTTCCTTCAGCACCTTGATTTCGGCGCGGATAGCCTCTTCCTTCGCGTCACGCTCAGGGCCCGGCTCCATGCCTTCCAGCTCGCGCTCAAGGCGCATGTCGACGTTGCCGCCGAGCTGGATGTCGGTACCGCGGCCGGCCATGTTGGTGGCGATGGTGACGGCGCCGGGAACGCCGGCCTGCGAAACGATATAGGCTTCCTGCTCGTGGTAACGGGCGTTCAGAACCTGGAAATCGGTAAAGCCGGACTGACGCAGCATATGGGCCAGAAGCTCTGATTTCTCGATCGACGTCGTGCCCACCAGAACCGGCTGGCCGCGCTCATGCGCCGCCTTGATCTCGGTGATGATCGCGAGGAATTTCTCCTCGCCGGTGCGGTAAACCTCGTCGTCCTCGTCGATACGCTGGATCGGCAGGTTGGTCGGCACTTCGATGACATCGAGACCGTAGATATTGCCGAATTCTTCCGCTTCCGTCGAAGCCGTACCGGTCATGCCGGCGAGCTTTGCATACATGCGGAAATAATTCTGGAAGGTGACGGAGGAAAGCGTCTGGTTTTCCGGCTGGATCTGCACTTTTTCCTTGGCTTCCAGAGCCTGGTGCTGACCTTCGGAATAACGGCGGCCCGGCATCATGCGGCCGGTGAATTCGTCGATGATGACGATTTCATCGTTACGGACGATGTAGTCCTTGTCGCGGGTGAAGAGCTTGTGGGCCTTCAGCGCATTGTTGATGTGGTGAACGATGGCGACGTTCTCGACGTCATAAAGCGATTCGCCCTTCAGCAGGCCCGCCTGCCGCAGCAGGTTTTCGAGCTTCTCGGTGCCGTCTTCGGAGAAGTTGGCCGAACGCTGCTTCTCGTCGATTTCGTAATCTTCAGGCGTCAGCAGCGGAATGAAGGCGTCGATGGTGTTGTAGAGATCGGAGCGGTCGTCCAGCGGGCCGGAGATGATGAGCGGTGTGCGCGCTTCATCGACGAGGATCGAGTCGACTTCGTCGACGATCGCGTAATTATGGCTGCGCTGCACCATCTGGGCGCGGTCGTATTTCATGTTATCGCGCAGATAATCGAAGCCGAGCTCGTTATTCGTCGCGTAGGTGATGTCGCAGGCATAGGCCTCGCGGCGCTGGTCGTCGTCCAGACCGTGCACGATGACGCCGGTCGTCAGCCCGAGGAAGCCGTAGAGCCTGCTCATCGTGGCGGCGTCGCGCTTTGCGAGATAGTCGTTGACGGTAACGACATGCACGCCCTTGCCGGCGAGCGCGTTGAGGTAGACCGCAAGGGTCGCCACCAGCGTCTTGCCTTCACCGGTCTTCATTTCGGCGATGGCGCCGCCATGAAGAATCATGCCGCCGGTCAGCTGCACGTCGAAGGGGCGCATGTGCAGGACGCGGCGCGACGCCTCACGGGCGACGGCGAAAGCCGGGATCAGCAGGTCATCCAGCGTCTTGCCATCGGCAAGCTGCTGGCGGAATTCCGCCGTCTTTGCCGCCAGCGCTTCGTCGGACAAGGCCTTGGTGGCCTCTTCCAGCGCATTGATGGCTGCGATCTTGCTTTTATAGGAGCGGACGCGGCGTTCATTTGCCGAACCGAACAACTTGCGGGCTATTCCGCCGAGACTGACCATCTTACTGGCCCTTTCTGAAATTCCGTTTTCGCGGGCGCTTTTCTCCGTCACGCTGATTTCAGCAACAAATGACGGACTTCGCCCTTCAACGTATCTGGACGCGAGGTTGCGTGACAGATAAGAGGGGGGGCAAATGATGTCAACGGTTCTGCCCGTTACAGAATGGCCACAATCCGGTGTTTGGAAGTTTTTTCAGAGCCGGAAACCATGTCTGGAGCCGGCATTGTCCCCGAAAGGTTCAAAATGTTGCGCTATAATAAAATTGCGGCTGCGGTGATTGTGGCCACGCTCGGCCTCCAGCTTCCGGCTTTTGCACAGGAAGACAAGGTTGTCGCCAAGGTCGGCGATCTGGAAATCCACCAGTCCGAACTCGACCTCGCCATGGGCAATCTCGATCCGCAGCTCGCGCAGCTTCCCGACGAGCAGAAGAAGGTTGCAGCCCTTTCCGGCGCGATCGACGTCAAGCTTCTCGTGAAGAACGCCAGCGCAGAAGGTCTCGAAAAGACCGAGGATTTCAAGAAGCGCATGGAATTCATCCAGGACCGTGAGCTGCACAATGCTTATTTCCGCAAGCATGTGGTTGATGCTGTTACCGCTGACGAGGTGAAGGCACGCTACGACAAGGAAGTGGCAGCTCTGCCGCAGGAAGAAGAAATCAAGGCTGCCCACATCCTGGTCGCCAGCGAAGATGAAGCCAAGGACATCATCAAGCAGCTTGATTCGGGCAAGGATTTCGCAGTTCTCGCCAAGGAGAAGTCGACCGATTCCAACAAGGATGACGGTGGCGATCTCGGCTGGTTCGGCAAGGGTCGCATGGTACCTGAATTTGAAGAAGCCGCTTTCGGCCTCGAAAAGGGCGCTTACACCAAGACGCCTGTCAAGACGCAGTTCGGCTTCCATGTCATCAAGCTTGAAGACAAGCGCATCGCCCCGCCGCCGGCTTTCGATCAGGTCGAGCCGCAGGTTCGTCAGCTTGTCATGCGTGACAAGTACGTTGCCCTCATCGAGAAGGCAAAGGCTGACCAGAAGATCGAAATCATGGATGAGACGCTGAAGAAGGGCTACGACGAAGCCACGAAGGAACAGCAGGCTCAGCAGCCGCAGCAGTAATAAAGACCCATGTTACGGGGCGGCTTTGAGGCCGCCCCGTTTCATCTCCGGCACTTCCATACCTCCCCATTTCCAGAATTTCAGGCGCTTCCCATGTCCGTTGCCGTTTCCCCGCTCGCTCCGAAATCCTATCCCGACATGCCTGCGCTGCGCGGTGTTCGCATGGCGACGGCCGCCGCCGGCATCAAGTACAAGAACCGCACCGACGTTCTCCTGATGGTGTTCGACAAGCCGGCAAGCGTGGCGGGCGTCTTCACCAAATCGAAATGCCCCTCGGCTCCGGTTGATTTCTGCCGCGCCAATCTCGGCGGCGGCGCAGCGCGTGCCGTGGTGGTCAATTCCGGCAATGCCAATGCCTTTACCGGCGTCAAGGGCAAGGCCGCGACCGAGCTGACGGCGAAATCCGCCGCTGCAGCCGTCGGCTGCTCTGAGGGTGAAGTGTTCCTGGCATCCACGGGCGTGATCGGCGAGCCGTTGGATGCCTCGAAATTTGCCGGTGTTCTCGGCGACATGAATGTCAGGGCTGAAGCCGATTTCTGGCAGGAAGCTGCCAAGGCGATCATGACGACAGACACCTACCCCAAGGTCGCGACCCGCACCGCCGAGATCGGCGGCGTGATCGTGACGATCAACGGTATTTCCAAGGGGGCGGGCATGATTGCCCCCGATATGGCGACGATGCTCTCTTTTGTGGTGACGGATGCCGATATTGAGCCTGCCGCCCTGCAATCCCTGCTTTCCGCCGGGGTCGGCCCAACCTTCAATTCCGTGACTGTTGATAGCGACACATCCACGTCAGACACGCTGATGCTGTTTGCCACGGGTGCGGCGGCCGAAGACGGCCAGGTAAAGGTAACGAGCGCCGATGACGAGCGCCTGTCCTCCTTCCGCGCCGCACTGAACGATCTCCTGAAGGATCTGGCGTTGCAGGTTGTTCGCGATGGCGAAGGCGCGCGCAAGATGGTGGAAGTCACCGTCACAGGTGCGGAAAACGATGCCGCCGCCAAGAAGATAGCCCTTTCCATCGCCAATTCGCCGCTGGTGAAGACCGCTGTTGCCGGCGAAGACGCCAATTGGGGCCGTGTCGTCATGGCTGTCGGTAAGTCCGGCGAAATGGCTGATCGCGACCGCCTCGCCATCTGGTTCGGCGGCGTGCGCGTGGCCGTGAATGGCGAACGCGACCCGGATTATTCGGAAGCGGAGACCACCGCCGTGATGCGGCTGGAAGACATTCCGGTGAAGGTGGATATCGGTCTCGGTGAGGGTACGGCCACGGTCTGGACCTGCGATCTGACCAAGGAATATGTTGCGATCAACGGCGACTACCGGAGCTGACCGTTGGAGCCGAAGAAAATGCAGGACAACAAGGCCGTCAATCTGCCGCTGGTTCGCCGTCTGGAAGCCGTCAGCTTCCGGGCATGGCCTGCCTCGTCGGTGATTTATGACGGCAGCTGGCAAATCCGCCTGACGGGTTCACATCCATCCAAGCGTATCAACTGCGTGGTGCCGCTCGATCCGTCGGATTATGGCAACAGCGCGGTGCGGCTGGAGAAGGCGCGCAAGCGTTTTGAGGATTTCGGCCGCCCGCTGGTGGTGCGCGAAACGACGCTGATGCCGCCGCAACTGAAAGACTTTCTGGTCAAGGACGGCTGGTCCGTGTTCGAGGAAGTCAAGGTGATGACGGCCGATCTTTCCGGAATGGAGCTTCCGGAGACGCTCGTTAGCCTGCCGAGCCACGATATCGGCCGTTTTGTGGAAGCCAGTCTCAAGGTCAGCGATGGCGATGCGTCCCTGCGTCCGGCGATTGCCGAGATCGTCAGTTCCATCAAGCCGACACTCGGCCTGTTCATCAACGAAGAAGTTGAGGGCAGCCCGCTTGCGACTGTTATTTGCGTTCAGGATAACGATCTTGCCGGCATCATCTCCCTCGATGTTGACAAGTCGCAACGAAAAAAAGGTCTCGGCACGCAGATTTTAGCCTCGGCGTTGCGCTGGGCGAGAATCAGCGGCGCGAAAAGCGCATGGTTGCAGGTGGTTTCCACCAATGCTGCCGCGATTGCGCTCTATGAAAAATTCGGTTTCACCGAAGCTTATCGTTACCGCTATTGGCACAAGGGTGCTGAGGACAAGGGCGCTGAAAAATGAGTGAGGCGGGCAAAAAAATCCTGCTGGTTGCTGCCTGCGCGCTTCTTGATCAGGACGGCCGCATCCTCCTGGCGCAGCGGCCGGAAGGCAAGTCTCTTGCTGGCCTGTGGGAATTTCCCGGCGGCAAGGTGGAGCATGGCGAGACGCCGGAAGAGACACTTGTCCGCGAATTGGACGAAGAGTTGGGTATCAAGACCAAGGTCGCCTGCCTCGCACCGCTGACCTTCGCCAGCCATACTTATGAGACCTTTCACCTGCTGATGCCGCTCTATGTGTGCCGTCGTTATGAAGGCATCCCACACGGACGGGAAGGGCAGTCGCTCAAATGGGTGAAGCCGCAGGCCCTGCGCGATTACCCCATGCCGCCGGCCGATGAGCCGCTGATCCCTTTCCTGCAGGATCTGCTTTAAGGCGGCGCCTGCCGCTTTGCGCCGTCACAGCTTCGTGAAAATGCCCTTGAAACCACGCTTTGCCGTGCCAAAACGGGGCTGCGTTAAGAGATCGTTCAGCACCCTCTGGCAGATTGTTAATCTAAAGAAGCGGTAAACTGCGCGAGACGAGGTTGGTCATGAACGAGGATTTCTGGAAGACGGTGGAAGGTCGTCACTCTTATTCCGATAAATCCCGTCGCACCGGCGTTCTAAATGTAGCGCTGCTTTTCGGCACGGCCGTTATCGCGCTTTCCCTGATCATCACCCCCATGCTTGCCGGAAAATCATCCACCCGCGTGGCACAGTTTCCCGACAATTATGACATGATCAGCACCGGCTCGATCAAGAAGACGGATACGGGCAAGACCTATTCCATCCGCCGCAGCATAACCCAGCCGATGCCGGAAATGCCCTGCGTCGTGACCGGTTATAATAACGATAGCGGTTGCTGATCGTTTACCATCATCGGTAACCGATTCCTCACACTGGTCGTCTTAAGATATATTCGATTTCAATAAAGCATAGTGCCGGCCGGCGGAATAAACCGGATGGCGGATGGGGAATATCCTGTGCTGCGTTCTTTTATCGATTTCTGCAAAAACGAAGACGGGGCTACCGCAGTCGAATACGGTCTGATCGTCGGGGTGATTTCCGCGGCACTCATCGCTGGCGCCGGCACCATCGGCAGCAACATCAACACGGTTTTCAAGTTTATCGCCGATACTTTCGCCAACAGTTGAAAGTGCTGGGGCAAGCGCTCAGGACAGTTTCACCTCGGTTGTCTTCAGCGCATCGGCCAGACGCACCTTGGCGGAGCCGGGCTTCAGCGGTTTCTGCTGGCTCTCATGCGGCGCCCAGCCCGAAACATAGATAATCGAAAAAGTCGCCCTTATCCGTCCGTCCGGATCGGAATAACGTTCGGCGTAAAGCTCCGCTGCCCGCAGGAAAAACGCGCGGTTGAGCGGTTTCCGGCTGCGGCTTGCCAGGGGATTGGCCATGCCCATGGCGCGCAGGTCGCGCATCAGCGGGAAAATCGAATCGTACCGCACCGTATAGGTTTCCGAGTCGGTGACCGGAAGCGCAAAGCCGGCGCGTTGCAATAGCGCCCCGACATCACGCACATCGGCGAAGGGAATGACGCGCGGGCTGGCACCACCGGTCAGTTCCGCCTCCGCCGTCAACAGCACGTCGCGCAGTTCATGCAAGGTGCCGCTGCCGGGAATGGCGCCGAGAAAAAGGCCATCCGGCTTCAATGCTCGCCGGATCTGGATCAGCGCGCCGGGCGTATCGTTGGTCAGATGCAGGGCAAGCGGTGAAACGACGAGATTGGCGGATGCTTCCTCAAGCGGCAGATGTTCCATGGAAGCGGCTTCGGGAATATTCCCATCCGTCGCAAAACAGTTCTCGGTCTCTATACGGCGGATTGCCTCCACCTTGCCCGTTTCAGCCAGGCGCTGCGCGGTGATGCCGGTTCCCCCATGCAGTTCGATCGCGGTCTCGAATTGGCGCTCGACGATGGCGAGCCTGTCTGCGAGTTCTTCAGCTGCCAGATCGAGAAGAAACAGGGCCTTGTCGTCACGCCGGTTCCATGCCCGGCGGCGGTTTTGTTCGATCAGGGCCTGGTCAAAGAGAATATCCATCGTCTTGCCTGCTCGGCCAATAGCGCCTTCGGGATCGGCGGGCCGTATCTTTGCTGTCATGCCCCCTGGGGCATCGTTTTCCGGTATCTGGCCGGACCATATCGCTCTCGCAAAGGCACCCGTTCGGCGCTAAAGTCAACCTCATGGGTGCTGGTGACGATCTGTTTTCGGGTTTACTGTCGAAGTCTGCCACCGTGCCGGCCGCTGCCCGTGGTCTGTTGCGCGCGGCCTTCCGCATGGTTTATCCGCCCACCTGCGCAGGCTGCAATCGCATGACGGGCGGCGAGGGGGCGTTGTGTCCCGATTGCTGGCGGGAGGTTGCCTTCATCGAACGGCCTTTCTGCGAGGTTTTGGGTATCCCCTTTTCGCGTGATCATGGCGAAGGCGTTGTCAGTGCGCAGGCCATTGCCGATCCGCCACCCTTTGATCGCCTGCGCGCCGTCGCCAGCCATGAAGGCACTGCCCGAAAGCTGGTGCATCGCCTGAAATATCAGGACCGCACCGACCTCGCCCGGTTGATGGCGCTGTGGATGCTGCGGGCAAGCGACGGAACGGTGGATGCCTGCGATTGTGTTGTGCCCGTGCCCTTGCATCGTCACCGTTTCCTGCGCCGTCGCTTCAATCAATCCGCCGAACTGGCGCGGCATCTGGCGAGGGTCGCCGGCAAACCTCTGCTTGCCGGCACGCTGTTGCGCGTGAAGCCGACAGAGCGCCAGGTAGGGCTCTCCGCTCTTGCCCGGCGGGATAATGTGCGCGGCGCTTTCTCGTTTGCGCCCGGTCGGGAAAACGATGTTCATGGCAAGCGCGTGGTGCTGGTGGACGACGTCTATACGACCGGAGCGACGGTGGGTGCGGCAAGCCGCGCCCTGCGCAAGGCAGGTGCCGCGGATGTGACAGTTTTGACCTTTGCAATGGCCATTTCCGGGCCTATATGAAGCCTTGATAACGTGAGGAAACCGTGCGTTTGATCGCACGTTTGCGAGGCTTTGAAAGACATGGCACCGGTAACGATCTATACGCGGGATTTTTGTGGTTATTGCGCGCGCGCCAAGGCGCTGCTTGACAGCAAGGGCGTTGATTATGCGGAATATAACGCGACCACAACACCGGAATACCGGCAGGAAATGATCGAGAAATCCGGCGGAACGACCTTTCCGCAAATCTTCATCAATGGCGAGCTTGTGGGCGGTTGCGATGATCTGCACGCCCTGGAGCGTGCCGGCAAACTGGACGCGATGCTGGCGGCCTGATCGGCCCGATCGACGGAGGATGTGATGAGTTTCAAGGCTGCCGCCATCCAGATGCGCTCGGGCGTTGATCCGGCGAAAAACGCCGCCGATATGGAACGGCTGGTGCGCGCCGCTGCGGCGGAAGGCGCTGTTTATGTGCAGACCCCGGAAATGACGGGCGCGATCCAGAAGGACAGACAGGCGCTTCGTGCCCAGCTGCGTGATGATGACGGCGACATCATAGTTGCGACCGCCTCCCGCCTTGCGCGCGAACTCGGTATTCATGTCCATGTCGGCTCGACGGCGATTGCCAGGCCGGATGGCAAGATTGCCAATCGCGGATTTTTCTTTGCGCCTGATGGTTCGCGCATCTGCAGCTATGACAAGATCCACATGTTCGATGTCGATCTCGACAATGGCGAAAGCTGGCGCGAAAGCGCTGCCTATGAGCCCGGCGAAGTGGCGCGTGTCGCCGAACTTCCGTTGGCGAAATTTGGCTTCGCCATCTGCTATGACGTCCGTTTCCCGCAGCTTTTCCGGGTGGAAGCGCTGGCTGGTGCCGAAGTTCTGACTGTGCCCGCCGCCTTCACCCGCCAGACGGGCGAAGCCCATTGGGAAATCCTGCTGCGCGCCCGCGCCATTGAAAACGGCGCTTTCGTCATCGCTGCGGCACAGGCCGGGGTGCATGAGGACGGACGTGAGACTTTCGGCCATTCCATCATCATCGACCCCTGGGGCAAGGTTCTGGCCATTGCTGGCGGCGGCGGGGAGGAGATCATCTTCGCCGAGATCGATACGGCGCTGGTGGCGGCCGCACGCGGAAAAATTCCCAATCTGCGCAATGCCCGCGAGTTCGGACTGGATACCGTTATTCCCCTGAAACCTGCCGGAGGTGAGGCGGCGTGATCCGTTATGCGCTGGCCTGTGAGAAAGGCCATGAGTTTGAAGGCTGGTTTGCCGGTAGCGACGATTTCGATAGTCAGTTGCAGCGCGGCTTGCTGACCTGTCCGGTCTGCAATTCCGTGCAGGTCTCCAAACTTCTGATGGCGCCGTCGGTCTCCACCGCCCGCAAGAAGGATGAACGCCAGACGCTCGCCATGGATACGGCGAAAAAGGAAGCGATTGCGAAAATCCGCGAGGCCGTCGCCAATATCCGTGCCAATGCGGAGGATGTCGGCGATAAATTCCCTGAAGAGGCCCGCAAAATCCATTATGGTGAGGCGGATGAGCGCGGCATCATCGGCAATGCCTCCGTGCAGGAAGCCAAGGCCCTGCTGGACGAGGGCATCGAAATCGCGCCGCTGCCGTCGTTACCTGACGACATAAACTGAGTTTTTCTATGCGGGTAGCAATCTATAATTTCGGAATACAGATTGCCGCCTATGATGATCCCGCCGTTGCCGGATTTGCCCGGCGCGAACCTTTGAATTTCATGGCCGCCGAACGCGCGGAAGGTTTCATCGGTCGGTCCGGCTACGAAGGCGAACCCGGACCCGCGAGCTGGGGCGTGCAGGTCTTCCCGCGTTTCCTGAAGGAAAACGGCGCGACAAGCGGTGTTTCGTCCTTTTCGCTCTGGCGCGATCTTGAATCGCTGATGGCCTATTCCTACTCCGGCGTGCATGCCGAGGCCCTGAAGCATGGACGCAACTGGAATACTCCGCAGAAATGGCCACCGCTTGTTCTATGGTGGATGGATGCTGCGGATAATCCCCTCTGGATTGATGCCGTCAGAAGGTTCGAACATCTGCACGACCATGGCCCGTCGCCACAGGCGTTCAATTTCAAGCGGCCTTTCGCGGCGAACGGAACTCCGATTGAAATCGACCGGGCCGAGGTCCGGAAGATCGCTGCAAGAAATGCTGCCGGGCAAAAGGAACTGCTGTCTGCGGTGCAGGCTATCCCAGTGTGAATGCCGATTTATGCCGGCCGTTTCGCCAGCATCATGTAGTTGACGTCCATATCCGGCGAGAGATTCCAGCGATCCTGCAGCACGTTGTAGAAGACGCCGGTGCGGTGGATGATATCCATGCCACTTGCAACCATCGGCCGCTCAAGCTCTTCCGGGCGAACCAGCTTCTCATATTGGTGGGTGCCGCGCGGCAGCCAGCGCAGCACGTTTTCGGCGGCGAAGATGGCGAGTGCCCGGGCCTTCAGCGTGCGGTTGATGGTGGCGGCAAACATCAGCCCGCCGGGGCGCACCATTTTGGCGCAGGTGGTGACGAAGAAATCGACATTGGCCACATGTTCCACAACCTCCATGTTGAGGATGACGTCGAAGGTTTCGCCTGCTTCCTGCAATTGTTCGGCGGTTACGGCGCGGTAATCGACGGTGACGCCGCTCTCATGCGCATGGGTGGAGGCGATGCCGATATTCTTCTCCGAGGGATCTGCGCCCACCACGGTGGCGCCCATGCGCGCTACGGGTTCGGAAAGCAGGCCGCCGCCGCAGCCGATATCCAGAACGCGCAGCCCCTCCAGCGGGCGATGCGCCTTCGGGTCGCGACCGAAATTCTCGCAGACGCGGTTGCGGATATATTCGAGCCGCACGGGATTGAACTTGTGCAGCGGGCGGAACTTGCCCGTCGGGCTCCACCATTCGGCAGCCATCGCGGAGAAACGATCCACTTCGCTCTGGTCGACGGTCGTCTGTGCGGTTTCGCTCATGGTTCTGCTCCATATTGCTTTTGCACTGAAGTCGGATGATTGCCCCGCGAAGTCAAGACCGACGGGCCATTCCGCTGGCAATTTGTCGGGGGCGCAATGCCGCAGGTGGAACTGATACGGCGCCTCATTTGTTTCATGCTGCGTTCATGGAGAGACGCGTATTTTCCGATCGTGGCAGTATGCGGAACGCATACTCGTCCATCGAAAAAGATGGATGCCGACAAGGGCAAAGCGGGCCTTTGCTTGAGGAGAAAGAAGTGAAGAGAAAACTGTTTGGCGCAATTGCGCTGGTGGCCATGCTCGCTGCGCCGGCACTTGCCGAAGCCGCGACGCGCGGCTTTGCCACAGCGAACGTGAATATGCGCTCCGGCCCGAGCACGGCTTACCCGGCCGTCGTCGTGATCCCGAACGGCGCACCGCTCACGGTACATGGCTGCCTGTCCGATACGCCCTGGTGTGATGTTTCCTTTGTGGCCGGTCGCGGCTGGGTTGCCGGGCGTTATATCCAAACTACCTACCGGCAGAACCGGGTCTATGTCGAGCCGCGCTACTACCGCGATCTCGGCGTGCCGATCATCACCTTCGAAGCCGGCCGGTACTGGGACCGCTATTATCGCGACCGCGATTTTTACCGCGAGCGTGATCGCTGGCGTCGCCCGTCCGGCGGTTACTGGAATGTCGCACCGCCGCCGCGCGCAGACTGGGATCGTCCGCGTCCGCGCGACGAGTGGCGTGATGGCCGCCGGGACGACTGGCGTGACGGTCGCCGGGATGACTGGCGCGACGGTCGCCGCGATGAATCACGTGATCCGCGCCAGGGCGGCGGACCGAATGATGGCCGCTGGGAGCGCCGTTATGGCGACTGGAACCAGGGCGATCGTAATCAGGGTGACAGAAATCAGGGCGACAGACCGCGCCGCGAGGACAATCGCCCCCGTGCCGAAGACGATAACCGGGACCGCAACCGCGACCGTCAGGCAAATCAGGATGAAGGCCAGCGCCGCCCCGAACGCCGCCAATGGGACGAGCAGCGCCGCGCGCCTGGCTCGGAAAACTTCCAGGGCGGTTGCCGGATTGGCGATCCGGGCTGCGACGCACGCTAAACAGACAAAGCCCGGCGAGATTTCGTCGGGCTTTTTCATTTGCTGCTTCAGATGACTATGTGGGAGGTCTTTATTTCGCGGCGGCGGCCTTGCGAGCGCGGGCTTTGGGTTTCGCCGGGGCTTCTGCATCCGGTGCTGCGGCATCAGCGGAGACGGCTTTGGGAGCTGCCTTCTTGCGCTGGGCCGGTTTCGTTGCTTCCGATGTCTTCAGAAGCGAAAATTCATGTTTTGCCTGTTCCCAATGCGCCGCATCGCGGCCGTGGGGGTGGCCTTCCTTTTCCCAGAGTGTATAGGCACGTTTGCTGATCCACTCGTTTTCCGAAACCTGCATGCTCGTCTCCCGTTGCTGTTTACAGCGCCTTTGAGAAGGCGACATTCCGCTTGGTCCGGCACACGCTCGACAGGAATCAATGCCGGCATTTCCAGGACCCATTACATGCCATGATCTTCCGGGCGTCAAGCAAACATGCTGCATTGCGAAAGCGGATACCAGGCATTTTACGCTTGGGAAAGCGGTTTAAGCGAAAGACGTTCCCATACGAGAAGATCAACGTTGCGTGATTGCGCCAGGGCCGCCAAGATGGGTGGATAACTGGCAGCGGAGGAGGCGAGATTGGAACTGGGAACCGAAGCGGAGGTGCAGGTCATCGTCGAGAAACGGCAAAGGGCCGGCATCATCAGCCTTAACCGTCCGAAAGCCATCAATAGCCTGACATTGCCGATGGTGCGTGCCCTGTTTCAGGCGCTTCAGCGTTTCGAGGAAGACCCCGGCATATCCTGCGTCGTGCTGAGGGGGGAGGGCGAAAAAGGGCTCTGTGCCGGCGGTGATGTCCGCATCATTCACGATCTCGGCAAGGCGGGTGACCCGCAGGTGCTTGATTTCTGGCGCGAAGAATTCCCGCTCAACTATCGGATCGCCCGCTTTGGTAAACCCTATGTGGCGTTGATGGATGGCATCGTCATGGGAGGCGGTGTCGGTATTTCCGCGCATGGCAGCCACCGCATCGTCACCGAGCGGACAAGGCTTGCCATGCCGGAAACGGGTATCGGCTATTTCCCGGATGTGGGCGGTTCCTGGCTTTTGCCGAAGGCGCCGGGCGTATGCGGCACGTGGCTCGGACTAACCGGCAATGCCGTTACCGCTGCCGACGCGATCTATGCCGGGTTTGCCGATTATTTCCTCCCTTCGGACCGTCTCGAAGCTCTGATGCAGGATCTGTCGCAAACGACGGATGTCGAAGGCGTGGAGGCGGCGATAGCGGCCTATGCCATCGAAGCGGGTGAAAGCGTGCTGGCTAAAAACCGGGAGGTCATCGATGCGACATTCCGTTTCGATACCGTCGAGGAGATTTTCGCAGCGCTTTCGATGCGCGATGATGCCTTTTCGCGAGAAACGCTTGAAGTTCTGCAAAAACGTTCTCCCACCAGCCTGAAATTGACACTGAAGCTTCTGCGCCTTGGCCGCGAAAGTGCGAGCCTGATCGAGTGCCTGGAGCGGGAGTTTGCCGCCGGCACCGAGATATTGCGCCAGCATGATTTTTACGAAGGCGTGCGTGCCGCCTTGGTCGACAAGGACCGCAATCCGCGCTGGCGACCGGCGCGGCCGGAGGAGGTGCGCGAGGAGGATATTTCACGCTACCTTGTTGATCATTCAGGCAACCTGTTTCCCGAGCACCGTCTTTAGTTCGACGCAAAAGAAATCCGCCTTGTCGCCATATATGAAATTATCACCTATCGAAATTTTGTTCTTTGGGTGAAATTTCCAGTTCGTGCTCCCGTAAAGCATGACTGTTTCTCGCCGCAGTTGCCTCCGCCCTCTATGTTGAGCACCATTCGATTTTCCGGGGGTATTCATGAAACGTCTTCTCATTATCGGCACTGCCATTGCCGCCCTTTTTGCAGGTGCGGCGCAGGCGCAGTCTCCGACCACCATTCTCAACGCATCTTACGATGTCGCTCGCGAGGTTTTTGCAGCCGAGAACGAGGCTTTCATCAAGCAGCACCCGGGCGTCACTGTCGATCAGTCGCATGCCGGCACCTCCAAGCAGGCGCGCGCCATTGTTGAGGGTCTGGAAGCTGATGTCGTCACTTTCAACCAGGTCACCGATGTCGACTTTCTGGTGAAGCAGGGTTTTGTCTCCGCCGACTGGCAGAAGGATTTCCCGAACGACGCTTCGCCGTTCTATTCCTTCCCGTCCTTCCTCGTGCGGGCCGGCAATCCCAAGGGCATCAAGGATTGGGACGACCTTGCCCGCGACGACGTGAAGGTCGTTTTCCCCAATCCGAAAACCTCGGGTAATGCCCGCTACACCTACCTTGCCGCCACGGCTTACGCCAAGGAGAAGTTCAACGGCGACGAGAAGAAGGTTCAGGAATTCGTCAAGAAAATCTTCGACAACACGCCGGTTTTCGACACCGGGGGCCGTGCTGCCACCACCACTTTCGTCGAGCGTGAAATCGGCGACGTGCTGATCACCTTCGAGGCCGAGACCCGTGGCATTGCCAAGCAATATGGCAAGGACAAGGTTGAAGGCGTCGTGCCTTCCGTCAGCCTGCTGGCCGAATTCCCGGTGGCGGTTGTGGACAAGGTGGTCGACAAGCGCGGTTCGCGTGAACTGGCCAAGAGCTACCTTGATTTCCTCTATACGGAAGAAGGCCAGCGCATTGCGGCGCAGTTCGGCCACCGCGTGCATGATGAAAAAGTCGTCGGCGAATTCAAGGGTGACTTTCCGGCCATTCGCCTCGTCAACGTCAATGACGTGTTCGGCGGCTGGGATAAAATCCAGAAAGAGCATTTTGCATCCGGCGCGACGCTTGATACGCTTTACGGCAGCCGCTAATCACAACGAAACGGAACTTGAAAACGACCCGGCGGGA
Source organism: Agrobacterium sp. ST15.16.024 (assembly GCF_027956545.1). Lineage (NCBI taxonomy): Bacteria > Pseudomonadati > Pseudomonadota > Alphaproteobacteria > Hyphomicrobiales > Rhizobiaceae > Agrobacterium > Agrobacterium sp. ST15.16.024. The sequence continues at coordinate 249,527 of NZ_JAQKGO010000002.1, read as the reverse complement.
AACTGCCGGGTCGCTTCATGATGAAATGGGGGCGGGGGTTTGAAGCGGAATGTTCTGCCGGGGCTGAAATTGTCCCTTGGCGTTACCCTGACTTACGTCGCGATCATCGTGCTCCTGCCGCTCTCGGCACTGGTGTTCAAGGCGGCAAGCCTTGGGCCGGCCGAATATTGGGCAATCATTTCTTCGCCGCGCGCCGTTGCCAGTTATCGCGTCACCGTGCTCTGCGCGCTGGCCGCCACGCTGTTCAATGTCATTTTCGGACTGGCGCTCGCCTGGGTGCTGACACGTTACCGCTTTCCCGGCTGGCGTTTCGTTGATGCCATCGTCGATCTACCCTTTGCGCTGCCCACCGCCGTCGCGGGCATTGCGCTGACGACGCTGTTTGCGGGCAATGGCTGGTTCGGTTCGCTGCTGGCACCGCTCGGCATCAAGGTGGCCTACACGCCTGTTGGCATCATGATGGCGATGGCCTTTACCAGCTTGCCCTTCATCGTCCGCACCGTGCAGCCGGTGCTGGAAGACCTCGATCCGGCGCTGGAAGAAGCGGCGCAGTCGCTTGGTGGTTCGGATCTCGAAATCTTCCGCAAGGTCATCCTGCCGCTTTTGACGCCCGCTCTTCTGGCCGGTCTGTCGCTTTCCTTCGCCCGCAGCCTCGGCGAATTCGGAGCGATCATCTTCATTGCCGGCAACCAGCCATTTTCGACTGAAATCACCGCTCTGCTGATCTTCATCCGGTTGGAAGAATATGATTATCAGGCCGCAGCCGCCATCGCCTCCGTACTGCTCATCACCGCTTTCATCATGCTTGCCGTGACCAATTACCTGCAGACGCGCGCATTGCGTTACACGGTAAGGAGCTAGGAGATGAGCGCCTTTTCCCAACACCGCAAGCCGCCGCGGGTCGGAGATGCAAACTGGGTTCGCCGCAGCCTGATCGCCTTCGTGCTGGTCATCGGCGCTTTGCTGGTTGTCGCCCCGCTGATCATCATCGGCGTCGAGGCTTTTTCGCAGGGCTGGAAGGTCTATTCCGCCACCATTACCCATCCCGACACCCGCCACGCCATTATGCTGACGGTGCTGACGGCGTTGATCGCCGTGCCCATCAATACGACCTTCGGCGTTGCGGCGGCCTGGGCGATCACCAAGTTCGATTTTCCCGGCCGGCGTTTCCTGCTGGTGCTGATCGAAATACCCTTCTCCATCTCGCCGATCGTCGCCGGTGTCGCCTATCTCTTTGTTTACGGGTTGCAGGGGCTGTTCGGGCCGTTCCTCGATGCGCACGACGTCAAGATACTGTTCGCGCTGCCCGGCATCGTCATCGCCTCGATGTTCGTCACGGCACCTTTCGTGGCGCGTGAACTCATTCCCTTGATGCAGGCGCAGGGCCGTGATCTGGAAGAGGCGGCAACTTCGCTTGGCGCATCCGGCTGGCGCACCTTCTTTTCGGTGACGCTGCCGAATATCAAATGGGCGCTGCTTTATGGTGTTGTTCTGTGCAACGCCCGCGTGATGGGTGAGTTTGGCGCGGTATCGGTCGTGTCAGGCAATATTCGCGGCCAGACCAACACGTTGCCGCTGCATATCGAACTGCTCTACCACGATTACCAGACGGCCGGCGCCTTTGCCTCGGCGTCGATCCTTGCTTTGCTCGCCGTCGTCACCATCATCGCCAAGGTGGCGCTGGAACGGCGCGGTGCCGGGCGTGGGCGCAAAAAGACCAACGGCGATGCCGCCATCGCCACGGAGACCTGATTCCCATGAAAATCCGCCTCGAAAATGTGGTGAAGACCTTCGATACCTTCCGCGCCGTGCGCGATGTCTCACTCGATATCGAAAGCGGCGAGCTTCTGGCGCTGCTCGGGCCGTCCGGCTCCGGCAAGACGACGATTTTGCGCATGGTTGCCGGTCTCGAATATAGCGATGGCGGCCGCATCCTGTTTGGGGACGAGGATGCCACCAATATTCCGGTGCGCGACCGCGGCGTCGGTTTCGTGTTCCAGCATTATGCGCTTTTCCCGCATATGACGCTGCATGAGAACATCGCCTTCGGCATGAAGGTATCAAAGGTCAAGCGTGACAAGGCGGCGATTGACGCCCGTGTCGCGGAACTTTTGAACCTCGTCAAACTCGACGGTCTGGGTGACCGTTTCCCGGCGCAGATATCCGGCGGGCAGCGGCAACGCGTGGCATTGGCGCGCGCCCTTTCGGTCGACCCGAAAGTTCTTCTGCTGGATGAGCCATTCGGCGCGCTCGACGCCAATGTGCGCCGCGACCTGCGTCGCTGGCTGCGCGAAATCCATGATGCACTCGGTATCACCACGATTTTCGTGACGCATGATCAGGAAGAGGCGCTCGATCTGGCTGACCGTGTCGTCATTCTCAACCAGGGAGAGATCGTGCAGCAGGGAACGCCGAAAGAAGTGTGCCGCCAGCCGAATAGTTCGTTCGTCATGCGTTTTCTCGGCGATGCCAACCGGGTTTCCGGCGTGGCGCGTGGCGGCAAGGTCTATGTCGGCGACAATGAACTGCCCTTCTCCTATGGACAGGGAGATGGCGCCGTCGATATCTATGCCCGTCCCGGCGATCTCGAATGGGAGGACCTGCATGAGGGCATTCCGGCTTCGGTGGCGCGGGTTCTCGACCGGGCGGGAGAGCGCCGGGTGATCGCCAGCACCGATGGCGGTGATCTCCTGGAATTCGACGTGCCGCCGGAAAATGATGTCGCCGCCGGTGATCGTGGCTCCATCATCATCCGCCGGGCAAAGATTTTCCCGGCGGCGTGAGTGACCCTCGGCAGCCTTAGAGCAGAAGCTCGAAAGAGGCCTCGGCTGCCAGCCTGCCATTGATCATGAGATCGACCTTGTGGACACCGGCATAGTGCTTGCGGGTGGTAAAGTCGCGCATGGCGCGGCTGATTGACAGCGCGCATGTCTCGCCCGGCTGAAGTTCGATCTCCTTCCACTTAAAGACCTTCGCCGAGGCGTCGCCGCTCTTCTTGACGTAATGCACGGCGTAATCGATCACCAGTTTCTGCGGGCTCTTTGCCGTGGAGGTGAAGGAGGCCGAAATCCGCACGGGATTGCCGAGGACGATCTTTTCCGGTGAGACCTGAAACGCTGCAAGCGCGATCTGCGCTTCCTCATGCGCGCCGAGATGGGAGAGTGCGGCGGCATCGCCCTTCTTGATCAGCGTACGCAAGGCTTGCCGGGTGATCCAGCGCGTATGCGGATTGTCTTTCGGCCATGTATCGATCAACGCCAGCACGAAGGCGGGATTGTCCTTGGTGATGTCGTTCAGGTGATTGGCAACGGATTTGCGTACGTAAAGCGCTTCATCGGCTTTCATGGTATCGAGGATTGCGGTTACCGGCGACGGGTCGTCGATCAGCGGCTTGAGCTGGAACGACCAGGGCAGGCGCGGCCTGCAGCCTTCGCTTGCCAGACGCCGCACATGCTCGTTCTCGTGCCGCGACCATGTTTCCATCACGGCAAGGGTGCGGGCGATATCCTTTTGCAAAAAATGACGGATGGCGAATTCCGAGGAGCCGAAGCGGGTGAAATATTGCAGCGCCTGCATGGAAAGATCGAAATCGTCGAGACCATAAAGCGCCACATATTCCGGCAGCGAAATGGATGCAAAGCCATTGCCGATGCCGGGGGCAGCAGCGGTCAGGATTTCGATGTTGCGGGCATAGTCGCCCGGCAGCGCGGCATGCAGGCTGGTCGCTACCTGCCGCATGCGCTGCATGATGCCGAGCGCGTCGAGATTTGTCGTTGCGAGTGCCATGAAGGCGGAAACATCAAACGGCGGATGCACGGCCTTGGTCTGATCGGCAATATGCCGCAATTTTTCGCGGTTGAAGATTTCCTTCAACGCCGGTGCCGCCGTGTCGCTCATATCGCCCTCAAAGTTCACTTTTTGTTCTTTTAGGGCACGATGAGGCTGGAGGCAAGCTATGGCAACTCTCGGAGGTGAGAATCTATCGAGCGACCGCGACTTTCGCCTTCTCCCCGAGGGGGAGAAGGTCGCGGCAGCGGGATGAGGGGGCAACGGCAAAGATATGCGGAGAGCTGGCCCCCTCATCTGACCCTTCAGGCTATCTTCTCCCCGGCGGGGAGAAGAGATTTTTGCGCAAATCAGCTCATCTGGCTGATGAAGCGGGTCTCCAGATAGGCCTGAACGGCTTCCGAGCCGCCTTCGGTACCGTAACCGGAATCCTTGATGCCGCCGAAGGGGACTTCGGGAAGCGCCAAGCCATTATGGTTGATGGTCAGCATGCCGGCTTCAACCTGGTGACCTAGCGCATGTGCGGTCTTGACCGAACCGGTGAAGGCGTAAGATGCAAGACCAAAGGGCAGGCGGTTGGCTTCGGCAACCGCATCGTCGAAGCTCGAGAAGCGGTTGATGATTGCGACCGGGCCGAAGGGCTCGTCATTCATGATCTTGGCGCTGGTCGGCACGTTGGCGAGAACCGTCGGTTCGAAGAAATTGCCCTTGTTACCGATGCGGCGGCCGCCGGTCTTCAATTCGCCGCCATGGGAAACCGCGTCGCTGATGAGGCCTTCCAGCGCCGGAATACGCCGCTCATTGGCGAGCGGACCCATGATGACGCCGTCTTCCAGACCATTGCCGACCTTGACCGCCTTGGCGGCTTCCACGAAACCTTCAAGGAAACGGTCCGCAACGCCGTCCTGCACGAGGAAGCGGGTGGGGGCCACGCAGACCTGTCCGGCATTGCGGAACTTCGAAAGCGAAGTCACCTCAATCGCTTTTTCGATATCGGCGTCGTTGAAAATCATCACGGGCGCATGGCCGCCGAGTTCCATCGTGGCGCGCTTCATGTGCTTGCCGGCCAGTGCCGCGAGGTGCTTGCCGATCGGAGTGGAGCCGGTGAAGGAAATCTTGCGGATGATCGGATGCGGGATCAGATATTCCGAAATCTCTGATGGGACGCCGTAAACGAGACCGATAACGCCCGCCGGTACGCCGGCATCCACGAAAGCGCGGATGAGTTCCGCCGGCGATGCCGGGGTTTCCTCCGGCGCCTTGACGATGATGGAGCAGCCGGTGGCGAGCGCTGCGGAAAGCTTGCGGACGATCTGGTTGATCGGGAAGTTCCACGGCGTAAACGCTGCAACGGGACCGACCGGCAGCTTGATGGCAAGCTGCGAAACGCCGGCCGCACGCGCGGGAATGACCTGGCCATAGGTGCGGCGGGCTTCTTCGGCGAACCAGTCGATGGTATCGGCGGCGCCCATGATTTCGGTACCGGATTGCGCCAGCGGCTTGCCCTGCTCGCGCGTCATCATATAGGCGATCTTGTCCTTGCGCTCGCGCAGGATGTCCGCGGCCTTGCGCATGATCTTCGAACGCTCGAAGGGCGAGGTGTCGCGCCACACCTTGAAACCGCGGTCAGCGGCGGCAAGTGCCAGATCGAGGTCTTCCTTCTCTGCATGGGCGATCGCGCCGATGATCTCGTCGGTTGCCGGATCGGACACGGCGATCGTCTTGCCGGAAACGGCGTCTCGCCATTCGCCATCAATGAGAAGTTTGATGTCGGGATAGGTGTGCATAGGGGCTACCTTCATGATGCGGCCAATACGGCAGATGCCGTCCGGCCCGGAGACGTGAACAGAATTTTCCTGGCCGGACGATATCCGGCATCGCGGCTTTCGCTGCGCGGAACGTGTGTCTGGACATTTCCGGCGGGGATTCTGGAGTTGCCGGAAACGGAAACGACAGCCTTTATATTAAGTTCCGCGCGGTATGTTTCAACCGTCGGCTCTGGCAAAGACGATGATTTTTCTGTGACGTGGAACTTGTCTTTTGTCATTTATGTTTAGCATGCAAGTCGATGCCGGGTTTTCGGTCGCAACCTCCGGTTTGCGCGAATCACATGTTTCCGTATGTGGCCAGGAAAGCCCCCGTTACGATTTGGCCTTCGTTCCGCCGGAGGAATTTGGTGTGGCGGCATGAGCGGGCTTTGCCTGCGTCATAACAGTGCGCGAAACGTAAAAAAGTACAAATAAGACGGAAAAATTATCCAAAGGGTTTACTCAAAACCTAGAGAAAATACGGATAAAATCTCAGTGAGGATATAACATACTTTCCTGATATATATTGCGGACGTCGGTTCCCTTGACCATCAGCGGTTGGCGAAAACCTTCGACCTGAACGTTATCGATGGAGAAAAAGTATGAGTTTCGCCCGGGTACTTCTCAGCGCGTTCTTGTCGCTCGTGTGGCTTTCCTGTGCCCAAGCGGGGACAATTGCCAAACCGCAAGGAAAGCCGATATTAACCATATCCGGCAAGATCACCAATACGAATGCCGATGGTGCTGCGCAGTTCGATCGCGACATGCTGGAGGCGCTTGGCATGGTGACGGTGGAGACGACGACGCCATGGCACGATGGTCGCGTCCGTTTCGATGGTGTTTCGCTGGAAAAATTGATGGAGGTCGTCGGTGCGACGGGCACCAGCATCACGGCGGTAGCTCTTAATGATTATGTCAGCACGATACCGGTTGAGGATTTTAAGAAATTTAACGTTATTCTGGCGATCAAACTGGATGGCAACTACATGACAGTTCGAGAAAAGGGTCCGTTGTTCGTCATCTACCCCTATGACAGCGACCCGGAATTACAGAAGCAGACCTATTATTCGCGGTCCGCGTGGCAAGTCGCCAAATTGATAGTGGAATAAAGGTGCCGTTTGCGAAAACTTGTGGCGGTGATCATCTGTTGCTTCGTCCTGGCAACGGGCTATATCGCTTTCGTCATTGCCGAGCGGCAAACCGCTTTGCAGAAGTTCGCCCGCTATAATGATTCGTGGGCCGTCAGCCAGACCGTGGCGGAATATCTTCGCCTTCAGAACAAGCTTGCCGTATTCGCGCTAAGCCCCGGCAAGCTTGACCGGGACGAATTGCAGCTGCGTCTGGACATCATGCTCAGCCGCCTGGAGCTTTTGAAACAGGGCAATCTGGGGGCTTTCATCCATGAAAAGCAGCAGTGGCGAGATCTGGTAACCCAGCTTGATGCCGTTCTGGCGCGACTGGAACAGCAGATTAACAGTCTGGAACCGGCGGATGTTCCGGATCTGCTTTCGGCCATGAGCGCGCTTGATGCGCCGATGACGACACTGGCCTCGTCATCAGTGGCCTATGACGTTAATCTCATCGATACGGCCCATGAGGATGTGCGCAAGCTGCACATCGTCTATACCGCGTTGGCGGGTGGCCTCATCCTCTGCGGTATCGCGCTCGTCATATTGCTGCTTCGTCAGAACGACCTTCTGAATCGTGCACAGAAAAGCATGCGCGGCCTGACGGACGATCTGCGCGCCGCAACGCTGGAGCTGCAGGCGAAAAACGTGCGGCTGGAGCATGACGCCTATCACGACGCGCTGACCGGACTGCCCAACCGGTCCCTGTTCCGCCAGGAATTGATCGAGAGATTGCGCCGATCCTTCGGCGGTACCGGAACGACGGCGATCCTTCTGCTTGATCTCGACGGGTTCAAGGACGTCAACGATACGCTTGGCCACGATGCCGGTGATGCGCTGCTTCAGGCCGTGGCGCAGCGGCTTTCGGCCATCAGCGGCGACTACGACATGGTATGCCGGCTGGGCGGCGACGAATTTGCCGTGGTTTCCGATGATCTTAACGAGGACACGGCCCGCCGCCTTGCCTCCAAGCTCATCGACCAGATCAGCCGCACCTACCAGCTTGGCGTGCAGGAGGTCAAAATCGGCACCTGCATCGGCATCGCCATATCGCATGGCACAGTCGATGCGGATGAATTGTTCAAGCGCGCCGATCTGGCGCTTTATGAGGCGAAAGCCATCGGTCCGGGCCGGGCGAGTGTTTTCAAGGTCCGTATGCAGAAGCAGCTGACCGAAAAGAAATCCTTCGAGGCCGATCTGCAGACGGCGCTGCAGAACGATGAAATGGAAGTCTATTACCAGCCGCAGGTGGCAACGCAGACACGCAAGCTCTGCGGCTTCGAGGCACTTCTGCGCTGGAAGCATCCCGTGCGGGGGGATGTACCACCCAGCGTGTTCATTCCCGTTGCGGAACGAACCGGCCTTATCCATTCGCTCGGAAAATGGGTGATGGAGACCGCCTGCCGCGAGGCGATGGGCTGGGACGAGGACATGAAAGTGGCGGTAAACCTGTCACCGGTTCAGTTTCACAGCACCAACCTCATCCAGAACGTCATGGGTGCTCTTGAAAAAAGCGGGCTGGAGCCGAGCCGGCTTGAGCTTGAGATCACCGAATCGATCCTGCTGAACAAGAGCGACCAGACGATCAATACGCTGACCCGGCTGAAGGATGTCGGCATCAAGATCGCCATGGATGATTTTGGCACAGGCTATTCCTCGCTTGCGAATTTGCGTGGCGTTCCCTTCGACAAGATCAAGATCGACCGGTCCTTCCTGCGCGATATCACCAGCGACCGTGATGCGCTGGCGATCGTCGAATTTGTGGTCGGGGTGGGCCGTAGTCTGCGGATGACCACGATTGCCGAAGGCATCGAGACGGAAGAGCAATATGAGTGCGTCCGACGTCTGGGTTGCGATCAGGTACAGGGTTATCTGATCAGCAGGCCGCTGCCAGCCAAGGAACTGGTGTTCTGGAGTTCCGTCTGAAATCCCCTTTTCGCATCACCGCAAGCGTATCGAAATTTTAACCGGATGCATCGGTTCCTGCTAAAACCGATACCGGTTGCTGCACCGATGCTGTAGAGCATTCCGGTCGATACGGGATCGTTCTGGTGAAACGACCGGGTTTTGCGAAAAGGCTTGAGACATGGAAATACTGGACGTGCATGGAGTTGCCCTGCCTCTTTCTTCCGATGAGGTATCGCCCGTCATCTGGCAGGCGCTGACCGACGGCAGCTATGAGGCGAAAGAGGCCCGCAGCGTCCTGAAAGCCATCAAGCCCGGCGACCGCGTGCTGGAACTGGGGTCCGGCATCGGCATCATCACCTCCATCATTGCCGGCATTGACGATGTTTCGGTGTGGGCTTTCGAGGCAAATCCTTCGACGGCGGCGCTGGCAGAGCGGGTGCTCAAGGCCAATTGCCGCGGCAATGTCGTGTTTTCGCAGGGGCTTCTCACCGCCGATGCGCCGAGCACCTATCCTTTCTACGTCCGCAAGGATCTCTGGATGTCCTCCATGGACGAAAATCAGGGGCCTTATGAACAGCGCATCGAAATCTCTTCCGAAAATATCGATGAATTTATTGCCGGCCACGGCATTACTGCCCTCGTGATGGATATTGAAGGCGCCGAACGTGACCTGCTTGGCAGGGCCGATCTTGCCGGCGTCGAGCGGATATTCGTCGAGCTGCATGACCATCTTTATGGCCTTGCCGGGGTTCGCGATATCATGCAGGCGCTGACGGCCAAGGGCTATGCCTATGATCCGCGCGGTTCCCGCGGACCTTGTGTGTTGTTTTCCAAGGATGACAGCCCGAGGGAATACGATCCCGAGGTGGATTGAAGACGAGGGTCGCCCCAGTAGGTGATTGAATTCACGGAACCGTCTGCCTATCCTCTCGTTCTCACTGCAGAGTGAGGGCGCGGAGCGGTTCGATGCGTGTGCAGCCAGGCGGATCGAAAAGATAATTTCATAAACAGCAATTCATTACCAATTATTGTTGCAATTGTCGCAACCGTTGTCCTGCGTCATCATCCCTCCATCAAACCGGCGCACAACTGACACCGCACCGGAAGATGCCAACGCAACCGAAGGAGAATGATCATGGGCTTTGTAAAGACGACAGACGGAACCGAAATCTTCTACAAGGACTGGGGCCCGAAGGATGCCCAGCCCATCATGTTTCACCACGGCTGGCCGCTCTCTTCCGATGATTGGGATGCGCAGATGCTGTTCTTCCTTTCCAAGGGTTTTCGCGTCGTCGCCCATGACCGCCGAGGCCATGGCCGGTCTGCCCAGGTTGCCGAAGGTCACGACATGGATCATTACGCCGCCGACGCCTTTGCCGTCGCCGAGGCGCTCGACCTGAAGAATGCCGTCCATATCGGCCACTCCACCGGCGGCGGCGAAGTTGCCCGTTATGTTGCCAAACATGGCGAACCCGCCGGCCGCGTTGCCAAGGCCGTGCTCGTTTCCGCCGTGCCACCGCTGATGCTCAAGACCGCGGAAAACCCCGAAGGCCTGCCGATGGAGGTTTTTGACGGCTTCCGCTCGGCGCTTGCCGCAAATCGCGCGCAGTTCTTCCGCGATGTGCCGTCCGGCCCGTTCTACGGTTTCAACCGTGATGGTGCGACCGCTCAGGAAGGTGTGATCCAGAACTGGTGGCGGCAGGGCATGATGGGTGGCGCAAAGGCCCACTACGATGGCATCAAGGCCTTCTCCGAAACCGACCAGACGGAAGACCTGAAGGCGATCAGCGTGCCGACACTGGTGCTGCACGGCGAAGACGACCAGATCGTGCCGATTGCCGACTCCGCGCTGAAATCGGTAAAGCTCTTGAAAAACGGCACGCTGAAGACCTATCCCGGTTTCTCGCACGGCATGCTGACCATCAACGCCGATGTGCTCAACGCCGATCTTCTGGCCTTCATCAAGGGCTGATCTTAAGACGAAACGAAATGCGGCTTCATTCGAGGCCGCATTTCGTATTTTGCGTCAACCCAGACGCGCGAGCCAGTCGCTACGATATGGACCAAGCCCGGCAATGCTATCAGGAGCGAAATGACGCTCCCGGCCGGCAAGCGGCCTTATGCCGGTGAGGAGTGCGGCGCCCGCGCTGGTGCCCGTGGAGCCGCCGACGGCGATCACCTCCGTATCTGCAAAACCCGCCAGCGCCTTGAGATAAAGCGCATTGCTGGCAAATGGGCCTTCAACCAGCACCGGGCCTTTTCGCCCGATCAGCGAAAGACTGAACTCCGTCATAAGCGCGAGATAAAGGGATGCTGCCGCGTGCCGTTCCGCGACCGTGGCGTTTTCGTCATTGATCCAGCGCGCCGTTTTGCCGGGGAAGGGGCCGGAACCGCCGACGACGCTGGGTAACAGCATCATGCCCCTAGCCAGCACACTACCAAGTGTGGCCTCGATCTCGCCGTCCGGCGCAGGCCCGAATTGCTGCCTCAGCATTTCATATTCCCTGCCGCCCATAAAACGGGAGGAAGGAACGGGGCGTCCGAGAGCATCGACATTCAACAGCGTGTCACGGGCGGGGTCCAGCGCGTCCACTATGCCGCCGATGGCGAAATTCACCACCCATGTGCCGGTCGAGACGACCGAAAAATCGCCCTGCCGGCGCAACAGATGCGGCAGAAGCGATGCGTTGGAATCGTGGATACCGCAATAGACCGGAATATCCGGCGAAAGGCCCGTTTCCTGCGCCAGTGACCTGCGAACCGGCCCGAGCACATCGAAAGCGGAACGCACCGGCGCCATCAATTGCCCGATGCCGAGACGATGGACCAGCGAGGAGAAGGTTTTCCGCCGAGGGTTCCAGAGGTCAGTGTGGCAACCGAGGGACGTCGTTTCGGTCGCGTGAACGCCGGTCAGCCGCCCCGCCCAATATTGCGCATAAGTGACGATGCTGCGTACCCTGGCGAAGTCATCTGGAAAGGCCGCTTTCTGGAAATGGATTTGCGCGCCAAGGTTCAGGCCGACGGGAAGCGAAGGCGAACCGGTTTCGGCAAAATCGGGCCGGATGCCGAGATAGGCCTCCTGAATAGCAAGTGGGTAGCTGTGCTCATAGTCGAGCACCGGCATGGCAAGATCGCCGTTCTCATCGAGAAGGGCAGCCGCTGCGCCATGGGTGGTGATGGAAATCGCGTCGAAGCCCGGTTCCTCGCCAAACCGCTGCAGAGAGGCGAGAATGAAGCTCCAGAGCATCTCCACATCGTAATGTGGATAAATTCCGTCACGGAGGACGGGGTTTGTCCGCCTGTCGCTAGCAATCTCTTCTCCACTGCCGGTGTCGATGACGACGACCTTGGCATTGGTTTTGCCGATATCGATGACTGCGATGCGGCCGGGCTTGATGCTGTCGCTCATGGCAGATGGAACACCGGCACGAGGTCTTTCGCCACAGGTGAATTGTCGGCGTTACTTTCCATGATATCTGCCATATGCGCCCACCATTTCTTCATCACGGCATGCTCGGGCAATGCCGCCATGCCGTGGTTTTTGGGACGCGTGAGAACGCCGAACAGGATGTTCGTTTCCGGGTCGAGATGGATGGAGTAATCGCTCACGCCGGCTTCATGCAGCAGCGTCACCAGTTCCGGCCATATTTCGTCATGGCGTTTTTTGTATTCGGCCTGCTTGCCAGCATGGAGCTTCATCTTGAAGGCGTGTTTTTCGAATTCCGGCATGGCTCAGCCTCTCATGGCTCTAAGGCGACGAACGACGATGGGGATGGCGATGGTGACGATCAGCAACAGGCCGACGAAGATCGACATGACGATACCAGGCACATTCAGCAGGCCAAGACCAAAGGTGACAAGGCCCATGACGAAGGCGGCGATGACGACGCCGGCAATGGTGCCCGAGCCGCCGAGAATGGAAACGCCGCCCAGCACCACCATGGTCACCACTTCAAGCTCCCAGCCCTGAGCGATCGACGGGCGGGTGGAGCCGAGACGGGAGGTGAGGCAGACGGCGGCGATGCCGCTCATCAGGCCGGTGAGCAGGAAGAGGATGAACTTCACCCGCTCGACGGGAATGCCGGAGAAGCGGGCGGCGAAGGGATTGGTGCCGATGACATAGACCTGCCGGCCGAAATTGGTGGCGTGCAGCAGAATGGCGAAGAGGACGGCCATGACGAGGAACAGCACGAATTCGAAGGATATGACGGAGATCACGTAACCCTGGCCGAAATAGGCGAAGTCGGCCGGATATTTGCCATAGGCCTGATCGCCCAGCACCATATAGGAGATGCCGCGAAACAGGCTCATCGTGCCGATGGTGACGACGATGGACGGAAGTTTCAGCCCGGCGACCAGAAAGCCGTTGAAAGCCCCGCACAAAAGCCCGGTGCCGATGCCGATGGCGACGAGGCCGGGCGTGCCGACGCCCATCTGCACCGCCGCACCCATGGCGGTGGAGGCAAGCGCGATGATGGCGGCGACGGACAGATCGATTTCACCGGCAATGATCAGCAGCGCCATGGCAAAGGCGATGATCGCCTTTTCGGTGAAGTTGAAGGTTGCGTCGGAGAGGTTCCAGGCATTGAGGAAATAGGGCGAAGCGAGCGAATTGGCGATGAAGATCAGGATCGCAACGCCAAGCAGCAGCACTTCCCAGCTGGCCATGACACGGCGCAGCGGCGTACCGAGCTTGTCCGGGATGATGCGGGGTGTCTGTGTCGGTTGCGAGGTCATGCTGCGGCCTCCTTGGCCTGATCGCTTGCCGCCCGGTCACGCAGGATGATGCGGCCTTTTCGCGCTTCGGCACGGGCGTTGAAGACGACGGCAAGCACGATCACCACGCCTGATATCGCCATCTGCGCGAAGGGCGAGATGCCGATGACGGGCAGCGCGTTCTTGATGACACCGAGGAACAGTGCGCCAAGCACGGCGCCGGCCACTGAGCCGATGCCACCGGCAATCGAGATGCCGCCGATCACATTGGCCGCCACACTGTCCAGTTCGAAACCGGCGGCGATATCGACATAGGCAACGGCATAACGCGAGACCCAGAGATAGCTGGCGAGACCGGCCAGAGCGCCTGACAGCACGAAGGCGAAGAAGCGCGTGCGGCCGACATCGATGCCCGCATAAACGGCTGCACTCGGATTACCGCCCGATGCATAGGCCGAGCGACCGAAGGAGGTGCGGCTGAGCACCAGCCAGGCACCGGCGATGATGAGGATCGCCACCCATGAAAGAACCGGCATGCCGAGGATTACAGTGCGCGGTACATTGAGGAAGGTCGGCGAAAGCTGGTGCGCATTCACCCAGCCGCCGCCCGACAGCACGAAGGCCATGCCGCGATAGATGGTGAGCGTGCCGAGCGTGACAACGATGGGCGGAATGCCGAGCCACCAGACCAGTACGCCGTTGAGCGAGCCGAGAAACGCACCGATGCCGACCGCCATGGCGATGAGAAGCGGCAGGGGAATACCCGGAAAGGCGGCATTGGTCATCGCCACCGCCATGCCGGTAAAGGCGAGATTGGCGGCGACGGAGAGATCAATGGATTTGGTGAGAATGACCGCCATCTGGCCAAGCGCCAGAATGATGAGGATGGACGTGTCGTTGAAGATATTGACGAGATTGCCGGGCCGGCTGAAACCGGGCGCGCGCAGCGCAAAACCGGCGATCATGACGATGATGATGCCCGCCAGCAGCCATTCGCGATTTTTGAGTAGACGTTGCATGTGGTTGCCCCTCTCAGGCATTGCCGGTGGCGGCGCGCACCAGCTTTTCCGGAGAAAAATCGGCGCGTTCGAACTGGCCCGCCATCAGGCCTTCGCGCATGACGATGGCACGGTCGGACATGCCGAGGATTTCGGGAAGTTCGGATGAAATCATGATGATGGAAAGCCCTTCCGCCGCAAGCTCGCTGATGAAGCCATGCACGGCGGCCTTGGAGCCGATATCGATGCCCTTGGTCGGCTCGTCGAGAATGATGACCTTGGGCTGGGTGGCGAGCCACTTGCCGATCACCACCTTCTGCTGGTTGCCACCCGAAAGCGTGCCAACAGGCACGGAGAGTGCGGCCGCGCGAAGGTCCAGCCGCGAGGCATATTTGCGCGCCAGCGCGAATTCATTGGCGGCGGCGAGAAACCCCTTGCGCGAGGTGCGCGTGAGAGAGGGCAGCGACATGTTCTGATAGATCGGCATGTCCAGCGCGAGCCCATGGCGGCCACGCTCTTCCGGCACATAAACGATGCCGGCGCGGATCGCGTCTTCCGGCGAACGAATGGTGAGCGGCTGGCCGTTCAGTGTCACCTCACCAGAGGCCGGCCGGGTGATGCCGAACAGCGACTGGCAAAGTTCGGAACGACCGGCGCCGATCAGCCCGTAAAGGCCGAGAATCTCGCCCTTGCGCAGATCGAATGAAATATCGCGGAATTCCGTCTGGTGCGAGTAATCGCGAACCGACAACACCGTTGGCCCCAGCGTGACGGCCTGCTTGGGGAAGGCGTTCGTCACGTCGCGACCGACCATCAGACGCACGATCTCATCCTGTGGCGTGGTGGCGAGTGTGCCGGCTCCGACCATTTTCCCGTCGCGGAACACGGCGTAATTCTCGGCGATTTCATAGACTTCATCGAACTTGTGGCTGATGAAGAGGATCGCCTTGCCCTGCCGTTTGAGGTTCTCGACGATGCGGAAGAGATCATCGATCTCCTTGCGGGAAAGCGCAGCCGTCGGTTCGTCCATGATCACGATGCGCGCCTCGACTGACAACGCACGGGCGATGGCCACCAGATGGCGCTGGGCGATCGAAAGATCTTTCAACCGGATGGTAGGGTCGATGGTGCTTTCGAGCTGTTCCAGCAGAATTCTGGCTCGCTCATTGATGGTCTTCCAGTCGATGAGGCCGAAACGGCCTTTTGGCGCATGGCCGAGGAAGATGTTTTCGCCGACCGAGAGCTCGTCGAACAGCACGGTTTCCTGATGAATGGCGGTGACGCCGGCATCGATGGCATCTTGCGCACCGTGAAAGGTCACAGCCTTGCCATCCAGCAGGATTTCGCCTTCGTTCGGGCGGTAGATGCCGGTGAGGATTTTGACGAGCGTGGATTTGCCCGCGCCGTTCTCACCGATCAGTGCGGTGACCTTGCCGGGATAAAGCGCGATATCGACGCCATCCAGCGCTTTTACGCCGGGGAATATCTGGCTGATGCCGCGCATTTCCAGAATGGGCGTGGCGCTCGAAGCCTCTGTCATGTTGATGGTTTGGGTTTCAGCACGCATTATCAGGTCTTACCGGTCGGTTTTGAGTGAAGTGATCGGGGCCACCCCCCTCTGCCCTGCCGGGCATCTCCCCCACAAGGAGGGAGATCGGCCAGAAGAAAACGCTCGCTCACTCGCAACGTTGGAGATGGCCGAGAGGCCGCCGCATATCGATCTCCCCCCTTGTGGGGGAGATGCCCGGCAGGGCAGAGGGGGGTGCCCTCCACGCCCTGCCGTCACTTCTCAGATCAGAAAATCTTCGAGAACTGATCGATATTCTTCGCGTCATAAATGAACGGATCAGCCATCGCCGCTTCGCTGTTTTCGCCAACCTTGATCTTGCCCATGCGGCCGGCTTCGATTTCCGAGCCCGGCTTGCCATCGGCTTCGCCCTTCACAAGGCGATAGGCGATCTGGGTGGCGGAGTAACCGAGGTCGATCGGGTTCCAGATGGCGAATTCTTTGGTGGCGCCTGATTTGATGGCGCCGGCCATTTCTGACGGCAGGCCAAGGCCGGTCACGAAGACCTGACCGATCTTGCCGGCATCCTTCACGGCCTGAGAGGCGGCGAGAACGCCAACTGTCGTCGGTGCTACGATGACCTTCACATTCGGCTGCGAGGAGAGCAGACCCTGCGCTTCGCGGTAGCTCTTGTCGGCAAGGTCGTCACCGTAAACGGTCGTGACGAGGTTGAGGCCGGGGAAATCCTTCAGCTGTTTCTTCATCTCATCGATCCAGATATTCTGGTTCGTGGAGGTGGTGGTGGCCGAAAGAATGGCGAAGTCGCCCTTGCCGCCTTCCAGATGCGATGCGGCGAGTTGCAGGCACATCTTGCCGATCAGCGCGTTGGAAGAGGGATTAAGCTGGAGAATGCGGCCCTCGGGCGCCACGCCGGAATCCCAGGAAATGACCTTGATGCCGCGCTGTGCCGCCTTTTTCAGCGCCGGAACAACGGCGTCGGGGTCGTTGGCGGAAATGGCGATGGCATCGACGCCCTGCGCGATCAGCGAATTGATGACTTCGATCTGGCCTTCCGCCGTGGTGCTGGTCGGACCGGTATAGATGATCTCGACGCCGCCGAGATCCTTTGCCGCTTCCTGCGCGCCCTTGTTGGCGGCTTCGAAAAAGCCGTTGCCGAGTGACTTGACCACCAGCGCGATCTTGACGTCTGCCGCTTGGGCAACGCTGCCAAGCCCCGCGACGGAGAGCGCCGCGCTGAGTGCCAGAACGCTGGTCAATGTTCTGCGTGTAAGTTTCATGTCCCTTTTCCTCCCGTTTTAAACCTTGTTTTTCCCTCCAGCGCTCCTCAAGCGACTGAAGAAGAATTCTCCTCATCCGGCGGACCGGCGGTTTTTCCCGCTGCCACCGCGCCGGCGATCAGCAATTCGACGCCGGCATCTTCCACCATCCTTGCCGCTTCGTCCGAAATCCCGTCATCGGTGATGATGGTCGTGACATTTTCGAGCGGGCATAAAATCAGGCTGGATCGTTTTCTGAATTTCGAGGAATCGACCATTACGATCAGTTCTTCCGCCTGCCGCATCAGCTTCTGTTCGCTCTGGATGACCAGCGCGTCGGACTCCATGATGCCAAGCGCGCCCACGCCCTGCGCGCCGAGAAAAATCCGTCGCGCATAAAAATTGCGGATCGCGTCGTTCTCGAAAGGCGACAGGATAAGGCTCTGGTCGCGATAGATCGCGCCGCCCGGCACGCTGACACTGCATTTGGAATGCTTGACCAGATGCTCGGCAATCGCGAAGGAATTGGTCATCACCTGCAGGCGGCGTGCCGCCATGTAATGCACCATCTGGAATGTCGTCGTGCCGCCATTCAGGATGATCGCGTCGCCATCATTGCAGAGATCGACCGCCTTGCGCGCAATTGCGCGTTTCTTGTCGATATTGACCGATTCGGACACGCGGAAGGGACGTGCGGCGAGATTGCCGAGCTGCGGCGGATGCACCGCTTCCGCTCCGCCGCGCACGCGCCGCAACTTGCCCTGAACGTGCAAAGACGCGATATCCCGGCGGATCGTCGCTTCCGACGCATCCGTGAGTTCAGCAATATCCTGCACCGTCACGACAGCTTTTTCCTGCGTGGCGCTCAAGATGATGCGATGGCGTTCGCGTTCGTGCATGGGGTCCTCCTGACCGTGATTATTCGCAATCTCTTTACGTTGTCAATCAAGAACGATCAAATTAATCAATATCGCGCTGCAACATGAAAATTTATGATCGTTTTTGATTGACATTGTGCTTTTGGATGCGCGATACCTGCCATCAAAGGAGGCGGGCCGATATCGGCTCCGCGAATGCAGACAGATATTGGGAGGAAGACATGACGGGAACATCCCGCCTTCTCGAAAGCCGTTGGGACGACGCTTACGCCAGGACGCTCGATGAGCCCGGCAAGCTGCTTTATCGCTCCAATCTGCTGGGTGCGGACAAGCGCATCACCAATTACGGCGGCGGCAACACCTCCGCGAAGGTGCTGGAAACCGATCCGCTGACCGGTGAAAAGGTCCGCGTCATGTGGGTCAAAGGTTCCGGCGGTGATGTCGGCACCATCAAGCTCGATGGTTTTTCGACGCTTTATCTCGATAAGCTGGAAGCGCTGAAGGGCATTTATAAGGGCGTCGAAGACGAGGACCGCATGGTCGGATTCCTGCCGCATTGCACCTTCAATCTCAACCCGCGCGCCGCCTCCATCGACACGCCGCTGCATGGTTTCGTGCCTTACGATCATGTCGATCACATGCATCCGGATGCGATCATCGCGATTGCCGCTTCGAAGAATTCAAAAGAACTGACGCAGCAGATCTTTGGCGATGACATCGGCTGGCTGCCCTGGCGTCGTCCGGGTTTCCAGCTCGGTCTTGATCTCGAAGCCTTCGTCAAGGCCAATCCCAAGGCCAAGGGCGTGGTGCTGGAAAGCCACGGCCTGTTCACCTGGGATAATGACGCCAAGGCATGCTATGAACTGACGCTCGCCATCATTAACAAGGCGATCGAGTGGTTTGCGGGAAAGACCGAAGGCAAGGTGATCTTCGGCGGTGCCGTGGCCAAAAGCCTACCGGTTGCTGAACGCCGCGCCATCGCCGCCCGGCTGATGCCGGAAATCCGTGGCCGCATTGGCCGCGAGGAGCGCAAGCTTGGCCATTTTGACGATCAGGACGCAGTTCTCGAATTCGTCAATTCCAGGGAATTGAAGCCACTCGGAAATCTCGGTACATCCTGCCCCGATCACTTCCTGCGCACGAAAATCCGCCCGCTGATCCTTGAGCTCGATACCGCGAACCCAGATGTGGATGCGCTGACGGCGGCTCTGGACAAAGCGCTTGAGGCTTACCGCGCCGATTACAGCCGTTATTACGAGGCTTGCCGCCACGACAATTCGCCCAAGATGCGCGATCCGAACCCGGTGATCTTCCTCATCCCCGGCGTCGGCATGCTGTCTTTCGCCAAGGACAAGGCTACCGCCCGCATTGCCGGCGAATTTTACGTCAATGCCATCAATGTCATGCGCGGCGCGTCCACCGTGTCCGAATATCAGGGCCTGCCCGAGCAGGAAGCCTTCGATATCGAATATTGGCTGCTGGAAGAAGCAAAGCTGCAGCGCATGCCGAAGCCGAAAAGTCTTGCCGGCCGCGTGGCCTTCGTCACAGGCGGCGCCGGCGGCATTGGCCGGGCAACGGCGGAACGGCTGGCGGGCGAGGGTGCCTGCGTGGTTCTGGCCGATATTGACGAGACGGCGCTGGAAGCCGCCAAAGGCGATTTCGTCAAGCGTTACAGCGCCGACGCGGTGCGTACCGTCAAGCTAGATGTGACGCAGGAAGACGCGGTCATTTCGGCCTTTGCGCAAGCGAGCGTGGAATTCGGCGGCGTGGATATTCTCGTTTCCAACGCCGGCATTGCCTCTTCCGCACCCGTGGAAGATACGACGCTTGCCATGTGGAACAAGAATATCGACATTCTCGCCACGGGTTATTTCCTCGTCTCGCGAGAAGCATTCCGGCTGCTGCGGCGTCAGAATCTCGGCGGCAACGTCGTGTTCGTCGCCTCCAAGAATGGCCTTGCCTCTTCACCCAATGCGTCGGCCTATTGCACGGCGAAGGCCGCGGAAATCCATCTGGCCCGTTGCCTTGCGCTCGAGGGCGCGGAAGCGGGCATTCGCGTCAACACCGTCAATCCCGATGCCGTGTTGCGTGGCTCGAAAATCTGGAATGGTGAGTGGCGTGAGCAGCGCGCGGCTTCATCCAAGATCGAGGTGACCGATCTGGAGGAACATTACCGCAAGCGCTCGATGCTGAAGCTCAACGTCTTCCCGGAAGACATCGCCGAGGCGATCTATTTCCTGGCGTCCGACGCTTCCGCCAAGTCCACCGGCAACATCATCAATGTTGATGCCGGCAATGCGCAGAGTTTTACGCGGTAAGGCGTTTGGCGCGTTCTTATTTCCGTCATTCCGGCCTTGAGCCGGAATCCAGCCAGCCCAAGTCCTTGGGCTGAAGGAACTTATCCCGCCGCGCAGACGTGCGTCGACTGGATACCGGCTCAAGGCCGGTATGACGGAGATGAGGTCGATAAGCTAAGCATGCACTGGACCGATTCCCGGGAGGAAAAGATGACTG
Source organism: Agrobacterium sp. ST15.16.024 (assembly GCF_027956545.1). Lineage (NCBI taxonomy): Bacteria > Pseudomonadati > Pseudomonadota > Alphaproteobacteria > Hyphomicrobiales > Rhizobiaceae > Agrobacterium > Agrobacterium sp. ST15.16.024. Next base: position 229,008 of record NZ_JAQKGO010000002.1, on the reverse strand, counting down.
AGACGAAACTCGCCGCCGATGTGATCGCGGCTGAAAACGAAAAGCGCTCCGGCGCACAGAAAGACGACTATCAGGCGCTGGGTAACCAGCTTGCGCGCCGTAACATCGATATCGATGCCGTTACGGCCAAGGTGGCGGAGTTTTTCGTCGCCGTGCCCTCCTGGGGCGTTGGCACCGGCGGCACCCGTTTTGCCCGCTTTCCGGGCACGGGGGAGCCGCGCGGCATTTTCGACAAGCTGGATGATTGCGCCGTCATCAACCAGCTGACGCGCGCTACACCAAACGTCTCCCTGCATATTCCGTGGGACAAGGAAGACCCGAAGCGGCTGAAGGCCCATGCCGATGCGCTGGGTCTCGGTTTCGACGCCATGAATTCCAACACGTTTTCGGATGCGCCCGGCCAAAGCCATTCCTACAAATACGGTTCGCTCAGCCACACGGACGCCGCCACGCGCCGGCAGGCCGTCGAGCACAACATAGAGTGCATTGAGATCGGCAATGCCATCGGCTCCAAGGCGCTGACGGTGTGGGTGGGCGACGGCTCCAATTTCCCCGGCCAGAGTAATTTCACCAGAAGTTTCGAGCGCTATCTTGCCGGCATGGCCGATATCTACAAGGCGCTGCCGGATGACTGGCGCATTTTCTCCGAACACAAGATGTACGAGCCGGCCTTCTATTCCACCGTCGTGCAGGACTGGGGCACCAATTACCTCATAGCCAATACGCTCGGCGAAAAGGCCTTCTGCCTCGTCGATCTCGGCCACCATGCGCCGAACACCAATATCGAAATGATCGTCGCCCGGCTCATCCAGTTCGGCAAGCTCGGCGGTTTCCACTTCAACGACAGCAAATATGGCGATGACGATCTGGATGCCGGTTCAATAGAACCTTATCGCCTGTTCCTCGTGTTCAACGAGCTGGTGGACGCGGAATATCGCGGCGTGAAAGGTTTCCATCCGGCCCACATGATCGACCAGTCGCATAATGTGACGGACCCGATCGAAAGCCTGATCTCCAGCGCCAATGAAATCCGCCGCGCCTATGCGCAGGCACTGCTGGTGGATCGCGTGGCTCTCGACGGCTATCAGCAGGAAAATGATGCGCTGCTGGCTTCTGATACGCTGAAACGGGCTTATCGCACCGATGTAGAGCCCATCCTCGCGCAGGCCCGGCAATTGGCTGGGGGTGCAATCGACCCCATCGCGACCTATCGGGCGAGCGGTTATCGCAAGCGGGTGGCGGCGGAACGGCCGGCTTCGATTGGTGGCAGCGGTGGTATTGTGTAGAGGCGTTTTTTTTTGGGGAGGGGACGTCCCCAACACCCATCACCCCGGACTTGATCCGGGGTCCAGCGCGATCAAGTCCTTGATCGCAAGAGACTCTTCTCACAGCGCAGACGCGCCGTGGCTGGATGCCGGATCAAGTCCGGCATGACGGAAATATGGTGCTACTTCTCCGAAGGCGATTGCCGGCGCACCTGAAACGTATGCTCAGGCCCCGGAAATGCCCCTGAGCGAACTTCGTCGGCATAAGCAGCCGTTGCTTCCGTAACCGCCGCACCAAGATCAGCAAAACGTTTGACGAATTTCGGTTTGAAATCGGAAAACAGGCCAAGCATGTCGTCGGAGACGAGCACCTGCCCGTCGCAGGCCGGTGATGCGCCGATACCGATGGTGGGGACGGAAAGTTTCTCGGTCAGCTCGCGGGCAAGCGGCTCGACGGTGCCTTCCACGACGATGGCGAAGGCGCCCGCCTGATCGACCGCAATCGCATCACGCCAGATCTTTTGCGTTTCCGCATCGGAATGGCCGAGCGAGCGGAAGCCGCCCGCGGTGTGGACAAGCTGCGGCATCAGGCCGACATGGCCAAAGACAGGAATGCCACGGGCCACCAGAAAGGCGATTGTCTCCGCCATTTCCTCGCCGCCTTCCAGCTTCACGCCGTCGCAGCCGGTTTCCTGCATCAGCCGCACCGCGTTGCGGAAGGCCTGTTCCTTCGATTCCTGATAGGTGCCGAAGGGAAGATCGACGATGACGCAGGCTCGGTTGACGCCGCGCATGACGGCGCGGCCGTGTGCGATCATCATATCCAGCGTCACGCCAACCGTCGTGTCCATGCCGTAAAGCACCATGCCGAGGGAATCGCCCACCAGCAGCAGGTCGCAATGCGGATCGAGCAGGCGGGCAATCGGCGTCGTATAGGCGGTGAGGCAGACGATGCGTGCTTCACCTTTCATCTGCCGGATGGAGGCTGTCGTCAGCCGCTTCAGTTTTCCATGGGTGCTCATTGGGCAGCCTCTCTTTTTTCAGTTCTGTCGCGGCCGATGACGCGGGTGTCGAGAAGGCGCGTGCTACCGAAGCGCACGAACAGCGCCACCAGCACAGGCCCCGACTGCACGGAGGTAACCGGCGCCAGCGTATCGGGATCGCGCACCGCAACAACCTCCGGCGAAGCCAGTGGTTCAGAGGCGATAAATTTTTCTATCGCCGCTTCCAGGGCGGCCGGATCGTCGAGACCCTGGTCATAAAGCCGGTTAGCCTCTTCAAGCGCGCGCGGCACGATTACGGCGGCAGCGCGTTGCTCGGGGGTCAGATAGACATTGCGTGAGGAGCAGGCGAGACCATCCGCTTCACGCACCGTCGCGACCGGCACGACCCGCACCGGTTGGGCAAGGTCTTCCACCATGCGGCGGATCAGCGTCACCTGCTGATAGTCCTTCTCACCGAAATAGGCGGCATCCGGCTGGACGAGGTTAAAGAGCTTGGTCACGACGGTGGTGACGCCGGCAAAATGCCCCGGCCGCACCGCGCCTTCCAGCTGGCTGCCCAGTTCCGGCACATCCACGACGGTCGACATCGGGCGCGGATACATCTCCGTTACATCGGGTGCGAAAAGAATATCGATGCCCGCCTCTTCCAGCAGCGCGCTGTCGCGGGCGAGGTCACGCGGGTAACGCGCCAGATCCTCATTCGCACCAAATTGCAGCGGGTTGACGAAGATGGAAACCACCGTCACGTCGTTTTCTGCCTTGGCTTGCGCAACGAGGGTGAGGTGGCCGATATGGAGAAAACCCATGGTCGGCACAAAGCCGACAGTCTTGCCCTCGCGGCGAAAGGCGGCAATCGCATCCCGCAATTCTGCGACGGTTTTTACAAGGCGCATGGGGTCTCCTCCGGCTGCCCGATCACCATCCGGCGAAAGGTGCTGGATAGAACGCGATTTGCTGAACGGGGTCAACGCGGCTGCGGGCATTATATCGATTAACGCCTCAAGAGGTGACGACTACAGTGAAAGTGCTGCGGTTCAGGATGTTCCCGCCCATATAGGCGGCCGCTTTTCCGCAAAAGCCTGCCGCCCTTCGCGCGCCTCATCGCTGCCGCTGAGGGTGGCGATGGTACTTTCGGCAAAGGCCAGCCGTTCATCGGACGGCATGTCGCGCATCGCCAGCAAGGCTGCCTTTCCGGCTGCGATGGCGCCCGGCGCATTCTGTCGCAGCTTTGCAAGAACATCCTCGATCAAGCGATCGAGTTCAGCCGCAGGCGCGGTGCGATTGACGAGGCCTAGGAGTGTTGCCTTCGCAGCGTTGACCGGCTGGCCGAGATAGGCCATTTCCTGAAGCCCGCCCAAGGGCATTTTCGTCAGAAGCTTTGCCGCCACCATGGCCGGGAAAAGTCCGACCCGCACTTCCGGCAGACCAAATTCCGCATGATCGGCGGCATAGGCAAGATCGCAGGCGGCAACGAGGCCTAGCCCGCCAGCCAAGACCCGGCCGTTGATGCGGGCAATGACGGGTTTTTCGCATCGCTCGATGGCGCGCATCACATCGGCGATGGGGTTTGTTCCATCGCGCGAAAGGAACATGCCACCGGCGCTTTCCTTGAGATCGGCTCCCGAACAGAAACTGCGATCTCCCGCCGCCGTTATCACCACGGCGCGCAGATCGCGGTCACCGGATGCAGCGCGGATGACATCCGTGAGCGCATCGGTCATGGCGGCATTGAGGGCGTTGTGCACCTCCGGCCGGTTGAGTGTCAGCCACAGAACATCCTTGCGTGTGTCACGCAACAACTCATCCGCCATGCAGGTCCCCCTCCTGTTTTACGGCAAGCAGCGCTTTTCCGGCGCGGGCCGCGTTCGGCCTGCCGAGATACCGGCTGATCCGGTCTCCGATTTTCGCCACGGCCATCAGGTCGATACCGGTTTTGATGCCAAGTCCCTGCAGTAGATAAACGACATCTTCGGTGGCGACATTGCCGCTCGCTCCTGGCGCAAAGGGGCAGCCACCCAGCCCGGCAACGGAACTGTCGAAAACGGCGATGCCTTCCTCAAGCGAGGCCAGCACATTGGCCACGCCCTGCCCATAGGTGTCATGGAAATGCATGGCGATTTTTTCACGCGGGATGCGGGTCGATACATGCTCGATGAGGTTGCGGATTTGGCCAGCTGTGCCGACGCCGATCGTATCGCCGAGCGAAATTTCGTAACACCCCATGGCGACAAGCGCATCGGCCATCGCCGCCACCTCATCGGGCGCAACCGCGCCGTCATAGGGGCAGCCGGCAATGCAGGAAACGTAACCGCGCATGCGGATATTCTGGCTGGTCGCTACCTGCGCGACATCGTATAGTCGCTCAAGGCTTTCCGAACGCGAACAGCCAATATTGTGCTGGCTGAAGCCTTCGGATGCGGAGACGAAAACGGCGATTTCCGTCACGCCGGCTTCAATGGCCGCCTCGAAACCTTTCATATTTGGAACGAGCGCCGGATAGGCTGTGCCGTGCCGCTGTCTTAGACCCTGAAACACCGCCGTCGAACCCGCCATCTGCGGAACTCTCTTGGGTGAAACGAAAGCGCCAGCCTCGACCGCCGGCAGGCCTGCTGCGGCGAGCCGCTCGATCAGTTCGATCTTGATGGCGACGGGAACTTCGGTGCTTTCGTTCTGCAGGCCGTCACGCGCGCCCACCTCGACGATTTTGACGGTTTCAGGCCAGCTCATGTCACGCGCCCTCCGGCTCGAAATCCACCAGCACCGCACCGGCTGCCACCATATCGCCTTCGGCGCAGTTGATGGCGGCAACGATACCTCTCGCCGGGGCACGGATCGTGTGCTCCATTTTCATCGCCTCCATCACCACCAGTGCCTCGCCGGCTTCGACGAGCGCACCTTTCTGGCTGAGCAAAGCACGGATAACGCCCGGCATGGGCGCCTCCAGACCACCGGTGTGGGTGGTGGCGTCGGCTATATCGACGGGGTCCGGCTGGCTGATGCGATAATGCTCGCCGTCCAGAAAAAGCGTATGGCCGCTGTCTTCGGCAAAGAAATAGCCCCGCCTCTGCCTGCCATCGATGACCGCACGCAGCTTGCCATTCTCCGCGAGATTGCCGCCGATGCGGATCGTCCCGCCGTCAATCTCCATTGAAAACCCGTCCTCCTCATGGGTAACGGCAACTGTGCGCGGCTGATGGTCGAGAGTGAAATACAGGGTTTCCCGCGTCGGTGCATTCAGGCGGAAAGCGCTGGTGCTGTTCCATGGGCTATAGGGATCGGCCGATGACAGAGAACTCGTCTTGGCCATTTTCTGTCGGGAAAGAAGAAGGCCAAGCGCGGCTACAGCGATCTCGCTCTCGCCGATGGCTGCGGGGGCGAATAGTGCCGCCTCGTTGCGGGCGATGAAGCCGGTATCGAGATCGGCCGCCGCGAAACTCTCGAGCCTCGCAAGCCGCGCCAGAAAGGCGACATTGCTGGTGACGCCACAGATCGCCAGTTTTTCCAGCGCCAGCCGCAGCCGCCGCACGGCAGAAGGGCGATCATGATCCCAGACGATCAGCTTGGCGATCATCGGATCGTAATGCACGGTGATGGCATCGCCGGCGCGGATACCGCTGTCGATCCTGAGATGCGGGCCCTCATCGGGAAAAACGAGATGGCTGACCGTGCCAATCGACGGCAGGAAATCATGCGCCGGGTCTTCGGCATAAATCCGCGCCTCGATGGCATGGCCGTTGATGCGGAGATCGGACCAGCCTTCCGGCAGGGTCTCGCCGTTGGCGACGCGGATCTGCCATTCGACCAGATCGAGACCGGTAATATATTCCGTCACCGGATGCTCGACCTGAAGCCTGGTGTTCATTTCCATGAAGTAGAAGTCGCCCGAGGGGTCGAGCAGAAACTCCACGGTTCCGGCCCCGCGATAAGCGATGGCGCGGGCGGCGGCGGTTGCCGCATCATACATGCGTTGCCGCAAGGCATCGGGCAGGCCGGGGGCGGGGGCTTCTTCTATCACCTTCTGGTGCCGGCGCTGGATCGAGCAGTCGCGTTCGAACAGCGAAAAACATTTGCCATGGCTATCGGCAAAGACCTGCACTTCCACATGCCGTGGCCGTTCCAGGTATTTTTCGATCAGCATGCGGTCATTGCCGAAAGCGGCAAGCGCTTCGCGTTTCGCGCCGGCAAGCTCCGGGGCGAAGTCGCGCTTTTGCCTGACAACGCGCATGCCCTTGCCACCGCCGCCAGCCGAGGCTTTGAGCAGTACCGGATAACCGATCTTGTCCGCCTCGCTTGCCAGCCGTTTTTCGGACTGTTCGTCACCGTGATAACCTGGAACGACAGGAACACCCGCCTCCGTCATCAGCGCCTTCGCCTCGCTTTTTCCGCCCATGGCGCGGATCGCCTGCGGCGGTGGGCCGATGAAAATGAGGCCGGCTGCGGCACAGGCTTCAGCGAACGCGGCATTTTCAGAGAGAAAGCCGTAACCCGGATGGATCGCCTCCACGCCGGTTGTTTTTGCCGCCGCGATGATTTTTTCCGCATCGAGATAGGAGGCGCGCGCCGGTGCGGGGCCGATGCCGATGGCCTCATCGGCCAGCGCCACATGCATGGCGTTTCGGTCGGCATCCGAATAGACTGCCACGGTGCGGATGCCCATGCGGTTGGCGGTGCGGATGATGCGGCAGGCGATTTCGCCCCTGTTGGCGATCAGTATTTTCGAGAACATCGTCGCCTCACATCCTGAATATGCCAAAACGGGTGGGTTCTATCGGTGCGTTAAGCGCGGCCGACAGTCCGAGGCCAAGTACGAGGCGGGTATCCTTCGGATCGATGATGCCGTCGTCCCATAGCCTTGCACTGGCATAATAGGGATGGCCTTCCCGTTCGTATTTTTCCCGGATCGGCTGCTTGAACGCCTCTTCGCCTTCCTTCGACCAGTGGCGGCCATCGGCCTCGATGCCGTCGCGGCGGATTTGCGCCAGAACGGACGCCGCCTGTTCGCCGCCCATCACGGAAATGCGGGCATTCGGCCACATCCACAAAAAGCGTGGCGAATAGGCCCGCCCGCACATGCCGTAATTACCGGCCCCGAAGGAGCCGCCGATGATGACGGTGAATTTCGGCACTTTGGCTGAAGCGACGGCGGTTACGAGCTTTGCGCCATCCTTGGCGATACCACCGGCTTCATAGGCCTTGCCGACCATGAAGCCGGTGATGTTTTGCAGGAAAACAAGCGGGATGCCGCGCTGGCAGCAGAGTTCGATGAAATGCGCGCCCTTCAGCGCCGATTCCGAAAAAAGGATACCGTTATTGGCGATGATGCCAACGGGATAGCCATGGATATGGGCGAAACCACAAACCAGCGTCGTGCCATAAAGCGCCTTGAACTCGTCAAATTCGGAACCATCCACCAGTCGGGCAATGATCTCGCGCACCTCGAAGGGTTTTCGCGTGTCGGCGGGAACGATGCCGTAAAGCTCGTCGGGCGGGTAAAGTGGTTCTGCCGGTTCGCGGATATCCAGCTCCACCTGTTTGCGGCGGTTGAGGGTGGAGACGATCCGCCGGGTCAGCGCCAGCGCATGGCGGTCATCGTGGGCATAATGATCGGTGACGCCGGATTGGCGGGAATGCACATCCGCGCCGCCGAGGTCCTCCGCACTTACCACCTCGCCGGTCGCCGCTTTCACCAGCGGCGGGCCGCCGAGAAAGATCGTGCCCTGATTTTTGACGATGACGGACTGGTCGCTCATGGCAGGCACATAGGCCCCGCCCGCCGTGCAACTGCCCATCACCACGGCGATCTGGGCGATACCCTGCGCCGACATAGTGGCCTGATTGTAGAAGATGCGGCCGAAATGATCGCGGTCGGGAAACACCTCGTCCTGATTGGGCAGGTTCGCGCCGCCGGAATCCACGAGGTAGATGCAGGGCAGGCGGTTCTCAGTGGCAATTTCCTGCGCGCGCAGATGTTTCTTCACTGTCAGCGGATAATAAGTGCCGCCCTTCACCGTCGCGTCATTGGCAACGATCACGCATTCCCGGCCCGAGACCCGGCCGATGCCGGTAACGATGCCGGCGGCGGGAACGGGTTCTTCATAGACCTCGTAAGCTGCAAATTGCGACAATTCCAGAAACGGGCTGCCGGGATCGAGAAGGGCTTCGATGCGATCGCGCGCCAGCAATTTGCCGCGGGAAAGATGCCGTTCGCGGGCCTTTTCGCCGCCGCCTCTGGAGATTTTTTCGACGTGTCGGCGCAGGTCATCGACCAGGCCCGACATGAAATCGACGTTGGCAGCGAAGGTGGGGTCGCGGCTTAGACTGGATGCAAGCTTCATCGCGTTCTCACCCGTTACCCTTGACCAGTTCGCGGCCGATCAGCATCCGGCGAATTTCGCTGGTGCCAGCGCCGATCTCGTAAAGCTTGGCGTCGCGCAGCAGCCGTCCGGCCGGGCTTTCATTGACATAGCCGGAACCGCCGAGAAGCTGGATGGCATCCAGCGCCACCTGTGTCGCCCGCTCGGCGGCAAAGAGGATTGCGCCAGCGGCGTCCTGCCTTGTGATGCGGCCATTGTCGCAGGCCCGGGCCACGGCATAGACATAGGCACGGGAGGCATTCATGGACGAGTAGATATCGGCGAGCTTGCCCTGCACCAGCTGGAATTCACCGATGGGTTTGCCGAATTGCTTGCGCTCGCGGGCATAGGGCAGCACCAGATCGATTGCCGCCTGCATGATACCGACGGGGCCGGCGGAAAGCACGGCGCGCTCGTAATCCAGCCCGCTCATCAGCACCGTCACGCCGTCATTGAGGCGGCCGAGAATGTTTTCTTCCGGCACCTCGCAATCCTCGAACACCAGTTCTGACGTGGGTGAGCCGCGCATGCCGAGCTTGTCGAGTTTCTGGGCCGGGCGAAACCCCTTGAAGCCTTTTTCGATCAGGAAAGCGGTGATGCCGCGCGGGCCGGCGGACATATCCGTCTTGGCGTAAACCACCAGCGTATCGGCCTCGTGACCATTGGTGATCCACATTTTTGCGCCGTTCAGCACATAGCGGTCACCCCTGCGTTCCGCCTTCAGCCGCATGGAGACGACATCCGAACCGGCTTCCGTCTCGCTCATGGCGAGAGAACCGACATGTTCACCGGAGACGAGTTTCGGCAGATATCTGTGCTTCTGCTCTTGCGTTCCCCAGCGGTGGATCTGGTTGATGCAGAGGTTGGAATGGGCGCCATAGGAAAGGCCGATGGAAGCCGAAGCCCGGCTTATCTCCTCCATCGCCACGCAATGGGCGAGATAACCCATGTCAGCGCCGCCGAACTCTTCCGAAACGGTAATGCCGTGCAGGCCGAGCTCACCCATCTCCGGCCAGAGCTTGCGTGGAAAACGGTCGTCGCGGTCGATCTCCGCCGCCAGCGGAGCGATTTTATCATCTGCGAATGCACTTGCGCTGTCGCGCAATGCTGCGATTTCCGGGCCGAGATCGGCATCGAAAATGGCGGCGAGGTTCAAACTCATCGCGTCTCCTCCTCCGGACGGCAGGCCGTCCCTCTTTTCAGCAGCCGGCACCTCCTCCGCGCCGGCAGCCCTTGATTACGGCGTGTCACCCCCGGTGAAGGCGGCGGAACGGCGCACGAATGTCTTGATGGCGAAATTGGACTGGATGCGCGACACGCCGGGAACCGTGGTCAGGAAATCCAGTAGCTCCTGATAATGCGGCAAATCCCGCACCATGGCGTGGATCAGGTAATCGGAACTGCCGCTGGTCTGATAACCGCCCACGACTTCGGGGATAGAAGCGACATGGTGTTCGAAGGTCGTCAGCGCTTCCTTGATCTGCCGTTCCAGCGTGACGGAGATGAAGACGCCCATATTGCCGAGCAGCCGGTTCTCATCGAACACGGCGGTATAGCCACGAATGATGCCTTCCTCTTCCAGCTTGCGTACACGGCGCAGCGTTGGCGTGAAGGAAAGACCGATGCGGGCCGCCAGATCGCGCCAGCTTACCCGCCCGTCATCACCGAGCACATGCAGAATCTTGCGGTCGAAACTGTCGAGCTCAATCATGGATCATTTGCTCTATGATATGACTAATTGTTGGATCAAAGATATCGTCAATCAAAAAACTGTCAATCAAAATAGCTTTGAAATGAATTCGAGTTGGTGATAGCGTTCATGTCATTCGAGGTCTGGAGGAGATCGCGATGACGGTCGTTTTCTCAAGCGAGAGAATGCCCAAGGGAGGTGAATTTGGCTGTGCATGACCCTGTCGTGATCGTCGGGGCCGCCCGTACTGCTATGGGTGGGTTCCAGGGCGAATTCAAATCGGTGGCTGCGTCCGATCTTGGGGCCGCGGCGATCCGTGCGGCTGTCGAACGGGCCGCTGTTCCGGTTTCTGATATTGATGATGTGCTGATGGGCTGTGTGCTCACGGCCGGGCAGGGGCAGGCGCCCGCCAGACAGGCAGCCATTGCCGCCGGCATTCCCAATTCGATTGGCGCAACGACCATCAACAAGATGTGCGGCTCGGGCATGAAGGCGATCATGCTGGGCCATGACCAGATCGCGGCGGGAAGCTCTTCCATCGTGCTTGCGGGCGGCATGGAAAGCATGAGCAATGCGCCCTATCTGCTGGATCGCGCCCGAAATGGCTATCGTCTCGGCCACGGCAAGGTCATCGACCATATGTTTCTCGACGGTCTCGAGGATGCTTATGACAAGGGCCGGCTGATGGGCACTTTCGCGGAAGATTGCGCTGAAACCTATCAATTTACCCGCGCCATGCAGGATGACTATGCGCTTGCCTCGCTGGAGCGGGCGCGTCGCGCCATAGCGGAGGGAGCTTTTGAAGCGGAAATCACGCCTGTCGGCGATGTTGCCGTGGACGAGCAGCCGGGCAAGGCAAGGCCGGAGAAAATCCCGCAGCTGAAGCCCGCCTTTCGCGATGGCGGAACGGTGACGGCGGCCAATTCCAGTTCTATCTCCGATGGTGCGGCCGCTCTCGTTCTCATGCGTCGCTCCGAAGCGGAAAGGCGGGGTCTTTCACCACTGGCGACCATCATCGGTCAGGCCTCCCATGCGGATGCCCCTGCCGGATATCCAACGGCTCCCATCGGCGCGATGAAAAAGCTGTTCGATAAAACCGGCTGGACGGCGAGGGATGTCGATCTCTTCGAAATCAACGAGGCCTTTGCCGTGGTGGCGATGGCGGCAATGCGCGATCTCGATCTGCCGCATGACAAGGTGAATGTGCATGGCGGGGCGTGTGCGCTCGGTCATCCGATCGGCGCTTCCGGCGCGAGGATCGTTGTCACCCTGCTGGCGGCCCTGCAGCGTCACGGGCTGAAGCGCGGCGTGGCCGCAGTCTGCATTGGCGGCGGTGAAGCAACCGCGCTCGGCATTGAGCGGCATTAAGGGGAGGCGGCGATGATCCTGAACGAAGCCCAGCAGCAGATCAGGGACATGGCCCGCGATTTCGCCCGCGAGCGGCTGGCCCCAGGGGCTGCTTCGCGTGACCGGGAAAGCCGGTTCCCGAAAGACGAACTGAAGGAAATGGGAGACCTCGGTTTCCTCGGCATGCTGGTTTCGGAGGATTATGGCGGGTCGGAAACCGGTGCCGTCGCTTATGCTTTGGCGCTGGAGGAAATTGCTGCCGGTGACGGGGCCTGTTCCACCATCATGAGCGTCCATAATTCGGTTGGCTGCGTGCCGATCCTGAAATTCGGCACGGAAGACCAGAAACAGCGTTTCCTGCCGAAACTCGCTTCCGGCGAATGGATCGGCGGTTTTGCGCTGACCGAACCGCAGGCCGGTTCAGATGCTTCCAACCTGAAGACCCGCGCCCGGCGAGATGGCGACCGCTATATTCTTGATGGTGCAAAACAGTTCATAACGTCAGGCAAGAATGGTGATGTCGTCATCGTCTTCGCCGTCACCGATGCGGCGGCGGGCAAGAAGGGCATCACCGCCTTCATCGTGCCGACGGATACGCCGGGTTACGAGGTGATAAGGGTCGAAGAAAAGCTCGGCCTGCATTCGTCCGATACCTGCCAAATCGCCTTCACCGAGATGGCGGTCCCCGTCGAATTGCGGCTGGGCGAAGAGGGGCAGGGTTATCGCATCGCGCTTGCCAATCTGGAGGGTGGCCGCATCGGCATCGCTGCACAGGCGGTCGGCATGGCGCAGGCGGCCTTCGAGGCGGCGCGGGATTATGCCCGCGAGCGCAAGGCCTTCGGGCAGGCAATCGTGGAGCACCAGGCGGTGGCGTTCCGGCTGGCGGATATGGCAACGCGGATTACGGCGGCGCGGCAGCTGGTGCTGCATGCGGCGGCGTTGAAGGAGGCGGGAGAGCCCTGTCTTTCGGAGGCCTCGATGGCCAAGCTCTTCGCGTCCGAAATGGCCGAACGCGTCTGCTCGGACGCCATCCAGATTCACGGCGGTTACGGTTACATGGCGGATTATCCGGTGGAGCGGATTTATCGCGATGTGCGAATTTGCCAGATTTACGAGGGGACAAGCGATGTCCAGCGCATGGTGATCGCAAGAAACCTTTGAGGATTGTTTCGCGGTCTGGAGGAGACCGTGACGGGAGGAGTAGAATGGATATATCAGAAACGCCACATCTCAGCCTGCATGTTCCAGAGCCTGCGGTGCGGCCCGGCGGGGAGCCGGATTTCTCCAATGTGAAGATACCCAAGGCCGGCACTGTGCCGCGCCCGGATGTGGATGCAGCGCCGGAGAGCATGCGCGATCTCGCCTATTCGATCATCCGCGTTCTCAATCATCAGGGTGAAGCCGTTGGGCCGTGGGCCGGGCTGCTTTCGGACGAGGAATTGCTGGTCGGTCTCAAAAACATGATGCGGCTTCGGGCTTTCGATGCGCGCATGCTGATGGCGCAGCGACAGGGCAAGACTTCCTTTTACATGCAGCATCTGGGGGAGGAGGCGGTCAGTTGCGCCTTCCGCAAGGCGCTTTCCAAAGGCGACATGAATTTCCCGACCTACCGGCAGGCCGGGCTGCTGATCGCCGATGACTATCCGCTCGTCACCATGATGAACCAGATTTATTCCAACGAGCTCGACCCGCTGCACGGGCGGCAATTGCCGGTGCTCTATTCCTCGAAGGAGCACGGTTTCTTTACCGTATCAGGCAACCTCGCCACACAATATGTGCAGGCGGTTGGCTGGGCGATGGCCTCGGCCATCAAGGGCGATACGAAGATCGCGGCTGCGTGGATCGGCGACGGTTCGACGGCGGAGTCGGATTTTCATTCCGCGCTGGTCTTTGCCTCCACCTACAAGGCCCCGGTCATCCTCAATATCGTCAACAATCAATGGGCCATTTCCACCTTTCAGGGCATTGCGCGCGGCGGGTCCGGCACATTTGCGGCGCGCGGGCTGGGCTTCGGCATTCCAGCACTTCGGGTCGATGGCAATGACTATCTCGCGGTTTATGCCGTGGCGCGCTGGGCCGTGGAGCGGGCGCGCCGCAATCTCGGCCCGACGCTGATCGAATATGTCACCTATCGTGTCGGCGCCCATTCCACCTCGGATGATCCTAGTGCTTACCGGCCAAAGACCGAATCCGAAGCCTGGCCGCTCGGCGATCCGGTTCTCCGCCTCAAGAAACATCTCACCCTGCGCGGCGTCTGGTCGGATGAACGGCACCGGCAGGCAGAGGCGGAAATCGCCGACGAAGTGCTTGAAGCGCAACGCGAGGCGGAAAGCCACGGCACGCTGCATGAAGGCAAAAAACCGCCGAAAAAGGATATTTTCGAAGGTATTTACGAGGAGATGCCGCCGCATCTCGCCCGCCAGCGCCAGAAGGCAGGATGGTAAGACATGGCAAGAATGACGATGATTGAAGCCGTCCGCAGCGCCATGGATGTGTCCATGGAGCGCAGCGACGATGTCGTGGTGTTCGGCGAAGACGTGGGTTATTTCGGCGGCGTCTTCCGCGCCACGCAGGGGTTGCAGGGAAAATACGGCAAGACCCGCTGTTTCGATGCGCCGATCAGCGAATCCGGCATTGTCGGCACCGCCATCGGCATGGCCGCTTACGGATTGCGACCCTGTGTCGAAATCCAGTTCGCCGATTACATGTATCCCGCCTATGACCAGATCACCCAGGAAGCGGCGCGCATTCGTTATCGCTCCAATGGCGATTTCACCTGCCCGATCGTGCTCAGAATGCCGACCGGGGGCGGCATTTTTGGTGGGCAGACGCATAGCCAGAGCCCGGAGGCGCTTTTCACCCATGTCTGCGGGCTGAAGGTGGTTGTTCCCTCCAACCCTTATGATGCCAAGGGGCTGTTGATCGCCTCGATCGAAGACCCCGACCCCGTGATGTTTCTGGAGCCGAAGCGGCTCTATAACGGTCCCTTCGACGGGCACCACGACCGGCCGGTCACCCCGTGGTCCAAGCACGATATGGGCGAGGTGCCGGAAGGGCACTACACCATCCCCATCGGTAAAGCCGAAATCCGCCGCCCCGGAAACGCTGTCACCGTCATCGCTTATGGCACCATGGTGCATGTGGCGCTGGCGGCAGCGGAAGAAACCGGTGTGGATGCCGAGATCATCGATCTGCGCAGCCTGCTGCCGCTTGATCTCGATAGTATCGTCAAATCCGTCTCCAAGACCGGCCGCTGTGTCATGGTGCATGAGGCGACGCTGACCTCCGGTTTCGGCGCAGAGGTGGTGTCGCTGGTGCAGGAACATTGTTTCTATCATCTGGAAGCTCCCGTCGTCCGCGTCGCGGGCTGGGATACGCCTTATCCCCATGCGCAGGAGTGGGACTATTTTCCGGGACCTGCCCGCGTCGGGCGCGCCCTTGTCGAAGTCATGGAGGCCTGATTATGGCGGAATATACCATTACAATGCCCGATGTCGGCGAAGGCGTCGCTGAAGCCGAACTGGTAGAATGGAACGTCAAGCCGGGTGATCCGGTGCATGAGGACATGGTGCTGGCCGCCGTGATGACTGACAAGGCAACGGTCGAAATTCCGTCGCCGGTGGCGGGCATCGTAACCTGGCTGGCCGTGACGGTCGGAAATACCGTGCCGGTGAAAGCACCGCTCGTCCGCATCGAAACCGATGTCTCTGCCGCTGCTCCCGAGGTCAACGCGCCGGAAGCCGAGGCGCCGGCGGATATGACGGAAGCACCGCCAACCGTTGAAACCCAGCCGGCTGCGCGTCCCGCCGAGGATTCGCCGCCGCCGCCGCCTCCAGCCGAACCACATCACAAACCGCTGGCGTCTCCCGCCGTTCGCCAGCGTGCCGACGATCTTGATATTGATCTCACAAAGGTCAAGGGAACCGGGCCGGACGGGCATATCACCCATGCCGATCTTGATGGGTTCTTAACCGTGCGGGAAAGGCCGGAACGCCCCGAGCCGGCAGCGGCCCACGATAGCGCCGTCGAGGAAGTGAAGGTGACGGGGCTGCGGCGCAAGATTGCCGAGAAGATGGTGCTCTCCGCTTTCCGTATTCCGCACATTACCTATGTCGAGGAAATCGACGTGACGGATCTCGAAGATTTGCGTGCGACCATGAACGGCAATCGTCGTTCCGGACAGCCGAAACTGACGATCCTGCCGTTTCTGATGCGCGCTCTGGTGAAAGCCGTGGCTGACCATCCTGGCATGAATGCCACTTTCGATGATGAGAACGGTGTCGTCCGCCATTACGAAGCCGTCCATATGGGCATTGCCACGCAGACACCGTCCGGCCTCACCGTCCCGGTCGTGCGCCACACCGAAACGCTCGGCCTTTGGCAATGCGCAGACGAGGTCTCACGCGTTGCCGAAGCCGCCCGGACCGGCACGGCGCATCGAGAGGAACTGATGGGCTCCACCATCACCATAAGTTCGCTCGGAGCCTTGGGTGGTGTCGTCTCGACGCCCATCATCAACCATCCGGAGGTGGCGATCATCGGCGTCAACAAGATCATGACGCGTCCGGTGTGGGACGGGACGCGTTTCGTGCCACGCAAGATGATGAACCTGTCGTCCAGCTTCGATCACCGGGTGGTCGATGGCTGGGATGCCGCCGTCTTCATCCAGGCCGTCAAGGCGCTCCTGGAAAAGCCGGCGCTGTTATTCATCGACGGTTGAGGTTTCATCCAAAAGCTTTTTTCCGTGAAGCACTCCGGCTTCACGGAACTGTTTCGGTGTCGGTATAGGCTTGCGTTCGTGATCTTCGGGTATAGAAGAGAAGAACGAGAAGCATGTTTTCTCATCATGATCATAGTGGCGGACGGGGGCGCTCCGGTGCCCGGCGATCCGCTGTCCGCCGGCAACCGAATGAAGAAGAAGGTCCTCCCATGCGCACTCCCAAACCCGTTGTCCTGACTATTCTCGATGGCTGGGGGCTGAGTGAGGATAAATCCAGCAACGCGCCAGTGCTGGCGAACACGCCCACCATGGATCGACTTTTCGCCACCTGCCCGAATGCGACGCTGACCACTTTCGGCCCGAATGTCGGCCTGCCCACCGGCCAGATGGGTAATTCCGAAGTCGGCCACACCAATATCGGCGCCGGCCGCATTGTTGCGATGGATCTCGGCCAGATCGATCTGGCGATCGAGGATGGCAGCTTTTTCCGCAATGCGGCGATGCTTGATTTCGCCGCCACGGTAAAGGCGGCCGGCGGCGTGGCGCATCTGATGTGCGTCGTTTCTGATGGCGGCGTCCATGGCCATATTCTCCACGGCCAGGCGGCGGTGAAGCTCATGATCAGCCATGGTCTGAAAGTCGTCGTGCATGCCATCACCGATGGCCGCGATGTCGCGCCGCAATCGGCGGAAGATTTTGTTGCGGCGCTGGTGGCGAGCCTGCCGCAAGGCGCCAGCATCGGCACCGTGATCGGCCGTTATTATGCGATGGATCGTGACAATCGCTGGGAGCGCGTTGAAAAGGCCTATGACGCCATGGTTCTCGGCAAGGGCGAACATGCGCCTGATGCGGTAAGCGCGGTCGCGCAGAGCTATAGGAACGATGTGACGGATGAATTCATCCTGCCGACGGTGATCAATGGTTATGAGGGTTTCAAGGCCGGCGATGGGTTGTTCTGCCTGAACTTCCGCGCTGACCGTGCCCGTGAAATCCTGCTTGCCATCGGTGCGGATGACTTTGATGGTTTCGCGCGTGAAAAGCCCAGGCTTTCGGCATTGCTTGGCATGGTGGAATATTCCACCCGGCACGCTGCTTTCATGACGACGGCCTATCCGAAGCGCGATATTGCCAATACGCTGGGCGCATGGGTGGCAAAACAGGGGCTCACGCAGTTCCGTCTCGCCGAAACCGAAAAATATCCGCATGTCACCTTCTTCCTGAATGGTGGCAAGGAAGAGCCGGAGGTGGGCGAAGACCGCTTCATGCCGAAATCCCCCAAGGTTGCGACGTATGATCTGCAGCCGGAAATGAGCGCGCCGGAAGTGACGGAGAAATTCGTCGAGGCGATCGGCAAGGGCTATGATCTTATCGTCACAAATTACGCCAATCCGGACATGGTTGGTCATACCGGGGATCTGCAGGCTGCTATCAAGGCTTGCGAAGCCGTGGATCGCGGGCTTGCTGCTGTCGTTGCCGCTCTCGAGAAAGTCGGTGGCGCCATGCTGGTAATCGCTGACCACGGCAATTGTGAAACCATGGTCGACCCCGTGACCGGCGGCCCGCACACGGCGCATACCACCAATCCGGTGCCGGTGATCCTGTTTGGCGGCCCGCAGGGTGCAAAGCTGCATGACGGCATTCTCGCCGATGTTGCGCCCACCTTGCTGCAACTGATGAACGTGCAACTGCCCCCGGAAATGACGGGCAAGAGCCTGATCGACCTGTAATAAGGTCTTGGCGCGGGTGTTTTGTCACCCGCGCTGTCCATTCTTATCATGCCTGGGTATGAAGGTTGGCGGGTTGCTCTATGGCTCTTTCGCCAGGAGGCGATCATGCGCCAACATGCCTGCAATCATGGCGCAGACAAAAAGAATGACCGGCAGAAGCCCGAGAGCGAAAGCCGACAGTGCCGGGCCGGGGCAGAAACCGGCAAGCCCCCAACCAATGCCGAAAATGGCTGAACCAAGGATGAGCGGCCGGTCGATGCGGGTTTTTGCCGGAAGGCTGAAGTCTTCGGCAAGAACCGGTCTGGCAATAAAATGGCTGAGCAGAATACCCGGCACGGCGACCGAGACTGCACCGCCAAGAACAAACATCAGGCTCGGGTCCCAATGGCCGCTCGCCACATCGAGAAAACCTGAAACGCGGGCCGGATCGACCATGCCGGAGAGCGACAGACCGAAACCGAACAGGGCTCCTGCCATCAATGCCAGCGCAACACGCGCCATGGCTTGATTTTTCATGACATGGCTCCCGTTATCGTTGCCGCGACAATGCCGGTCATCAGGAAGGTTGCGGTTGCGGCGATGGAGCGCCGGGAAAACCGGGCCAGCCCCATGATGCCGTGGCCGGAGGTGCAGCCGGAGCCCATGCGCGTGCCGAAACCCACCAGCAGACCGGCAATGATGATCAGCGGCCATGGGGCGATTATGGTTATCGTCGGAAGCCGGCCGAATGCGGCGGCGTAAAGATAGGGCCCGGCCAGCAGGCCGGCCAAGAAGGCCAGATCGGCAAGCCGCCGCTCCCGGCCGAGCATCCTGCCCATGATACCGCTGATGCCGGCGATGCGGCCGTTGAACAGAAACAGGAGGATGCATGCAAGACCGAGAAGCATGCCGCCGAAAAGCGAGGGCCAATAGGGGCTCACGGGGCCGCCTCCGGTGCACAGAATATGGCGTAGAGAGCCTCGATAAGCTGGGCCGCTTTCGTTTCGCTCATCCGGTAGAAAATCTGCTTGGCTTCGCGCCGGGTTTCGACGACACCCGCTTCCCGCAGCACGCCGAGCTGCTGGGAAAGTGTGGGCTGGTGAATATCAAGCTTCGTCTCCAGTTCGCCGACTGAAAATTCTGCCTGCGCCAGAGTGCAGGCCAGCATCAGCCGGGCAGGATGGGCGAGTGTCTTTAAAAGCAGCGCAACTTCGACGGCGCGTTCTTCCATGGCGGGCAGGGGGATTTCGGCGATGCCCGGGGTCTGTTGCCAATTATTGTCTTTCACCATGTGCTACCCTCCAGCCCATCGAGCGGGAATTTGAGGTAGCGTTTGCCGTTGGCCTCCGGCTCCGGCAGGCGACCACCACGGATATTGACCTGCAGTGCGTGCAGAATGAGCTTGGGCATCGGCAAGGTGCGATCCCGAGCTTCGCGCAGACGGATGAAGCCTTCTTCCGTCACGCCGGCCAAGTGCGGATTGCTGCGTTTCTGTTCTGCGACCGTGCTTTCCCATTTCGGTGCGCGGCCGCCGGGCTGGTAGTCATGGCCGGTGAAAAGCCGCGTTTCCTTTGGAAGGGCAAGAATGTCCTGAATGGAAGCCCAAAGCTCGCTGGCGCTGCCACCTGGAAAATCGGCGCGCGCGGTGCCGGAATCCGGCATGAAAACCGTATCATGCACAAAGGCGGCGTCGCCCACGACATAGGTGACGGAAGCCAGCGTGTGGCCGGGCGAAAACAGCACGCGGGCATCCAGTGAACCGATGTTGAACCTGTCACCCGCTTCAAACAGCCGGTCCCATTGCGAGCCATCGGTCTCCAGATCGGGCCAGTTATATTTCGCCTGCCAGAGTTTTTGTACACCGGTAACTTTTGCGCCGATGGCGGTCTGGGCGCCGGTTCTCTGTTTCAGGTAGTAGGCGGCGGAAAAATGGTCGGCATGCGGATGGGTATCGAGTATCCATTCCACCGACAGGCCTTCGCTTTCGATATAGGCCAGAATGGCATCGGCATTCATCGTGCCCGTCGCGCCGGATTTTTCATCGAAATCAAAGACGGGGTCGATAATGGCGCATCGTCCGGTCGCCGGGTCCGAAACGACATATTGCAGGCTGGATGTACGCGGATCGAAGAATGCCTTGACGTGGGGTGCCGCCAAAGCCCGCCGCTCCAGCCAGCGAACCGCGCCGGACAGGTCAAAACCGTGCGTCCTGCCGAAAGGCTCGATTTCGCTTTGCTGCATACGCGCGTCAAGCGCTTCGCCGAGTACGTAAAGTGTCAGTGCGCGGGTGCCGCCTTTGCAATGGGCAAAAACAGGACCGTCGGCCGCGGCCATCGCCTGCTGGAAGGCGCGAATATCGGCCTCGGTCATGGTCGGTCCGGTCACCGGAATGAAGCTGTAAGTCAGACCTGCCGTGCCGGCGGCAGTTTTTTCCCGCATATTGCCCGGCTGGCCGGCGTCTTCGCCATCCGGTCGAGCGTTGATGATGCTTTTATACCCTTGAGAGGAGAGTGAAGGGAAATCGGCGATCTCCGGCTGGCCCGCTACGGTCAGACGCTCGTTGATCTTGACGGCGCTCATCAGCATCTCCTGTTGTTCTAAATTAATATATGTTATTGTATAATGTATATCGTCTTACTGCAAGAGTTGGAAATTTCTTTTCGAGCGACAGGATGGCTGACCGCGAGGATCAGCCAAGCCAATCGTCAAGGCGGCCGGGCCTTGCAATGTTGCGGGTGTTTGCTAACATGCCAGACAGGTTAAAAACAGGTGGGCTGGAATGGACGTTGAGAGCAGCACGAAGCAGGGGGTATCGCTCGCGGCGAAAATCAGTTCGGCACTGAGACGGGATTTGTCGGAGGGCGTGTTCCGCCCCGGTGACCGTCTTCCGAGCGAGAGCGCCCTGACGCGTGAATATTCCGTAAGCCGTACCGTCGTGCGCGAAGCCATCGCCATTCTGCGTGCCGATGGTCTCGTTGAAGCTCGCAAGGGCGCGGGCGTTTTTGCCGTGGAGACGAAACCAGCCAAGGAACTGCCTTTCAACGATCTGGCTATCGGGCGGATTTCCTCGGTAATCGAGTTGCTGGAATTGCGAACGGTTTTTGAGGTTGAGTCCGCCGGCCTTGCGGCATCGCGTCGTTCCGCCGTGCAGGTGGAGGCGATTGTCGATGCGCACCGGCGGATTGGTGACTGCCTGGCCGCCGGGCTGCCGACACGGGATGCCGATTTCGAATTCCATCTGGCGATTGCGCAGGCAACGCAGAACCGGCGTTTTCCGGAATTCCTTCAGCTCATCCGTTCCGGCATCATTCCGCGTGGCGAATTGCAGGGCGCGGCACCCGGCGCACGTCCGAAGGACTATAATCTCCATCTGCAGGAGGAACACGCCAGGATCGTCGACGCCATCATAGAAAGCGATGCAGATGCCGCGCGCCAATATATGGCGGCGCATCTGCGCGGCAGTCTTGAACGTTACAAGGTACTTCTGCGCTCCCGTACAGCGGCGGAGTAAGAGGGAAAGATAGCCGTCTCAATGGCTTAGGTGCTTGCCCGGCGATAAAGGGCCAGAGAGGCGGCAAGCGTCAGCAGCGCACCGCCGCAAATCCGGTCAAGCCACAGGGCGCCGGATTTGCGTAACATTCTGACGGCCTGTGCGCCCAGCAGGGCATATCCGAACATCAGGATGAAATCGATGGCGGTAAAGACCAGCGCAAGCACCGCATATTGTGGGATTTGCGGCGCCAAAGGGTTGATGAACTGCGGCAGAAAAGAACAGATAGCCCTTGGGGTTGGTCACCGCGACAAGAAAGCTCTTGAGAAAGATCGAGCGTGCGGATGTCGCCCCGTTCCTATCTGCCGGTTGCAGCGCACCGTCGAGCGTGCCTCTGGAGCGAAGCAGCATGAGACCGAGAAAGACGAGATAACAGACGCCCACCCATTTGACGACGCTGAACCAGAATTCCGAGGCGGCGAGCAGGGCTCCCAGCCCCAGCGCAACCGCACCGATCAGAACGAAATCGGAGAGAATTGCGCCGGCCATGCCGATCAAAGCGCGCTGAATTCCGAATTTCGAGCCATTCGAAAGCGCCAGCAAAACAGTCGGACCGGGCGTCGCGATACCGATGAAAGCGACCAGGGTAAATGCCAGAAGCGTCATATCGGCCATTTTTTGCTCTCCCCCGAAGCCCTCGATGTCGTCGGCAATGCCTGGAACTGCATCCGCGCCGGCATATTTTTGAAACGGCAGAATACAGGCTTTAGCGGTTGCGACAACGTAAGGGGTTTATTTTCCGGTGAAGGGGAAACCCCGGTAACTGCAGGGTGAAATTTCCACCGGGATAAATTTTTCGGAGCCTCTGGCGCTGTCGATTTTGCCGACCCGTGCTTGACAGCTTTCTACACCTGTGACAACTTGTGAATAGTTGTCAGACAGGATTGCGCATTCATCCTTGCGCCGATCGGTTTCTGGCAAGGGAGGAATCATGTCAAAAAGACGCCTTTCGCTTTATGGCCTGTCCGGCCAGATCGGAAGTATTGCCGTTACGCTGCTTGGACTGCTGCTGCTGACCTTCTTTATCGGCCGCCTGATGCCCGCCGATCCGGTGCGGGCGATCGTCGGTGAGGATGCAACCCGTGAAACCTATGAACAGGTCTATCATGCGCTCGGCTTCGACCGTCCGCTGTGGCAGCAGTTCATCTATTATCTCGGCGATGTGTTCACCGGCGATTTCGGTACTTCGATCCGCACCGGCCGACCGGTCATCGAAGACATCATCCGGGTCATGCCCGCGACGATGGAGCTTGCGACCTTCGCGATCCTGATCGGTGCCGGCCTCGGCATTCCCATGGGCGTTTATGCCGCCGTCAAGAAAGACCGCTGGCAGGACCATCTCGTGCGCGTGCTCAGCCTGTTCGGCCATTCCATGCCGATTTTCTGGACCGGCATGATCGCGCTGATCGTTTTTTACGCCCATCTCGGCCTCGTTGGCGGCGGGGGCCGCATGGACCAGTTCTATATCGGTCTCGTGGAGGAGCGGACGGGCTTCCTGCTGATAGACAGCCTGATTGCGGGTGACATGGAAGTGTTCTGGTCGGCGATCAACCATCTCATCCTTCCCGCCGCCCTGCTCGGTTATTCCTCCTCGGCCTATATCACCCGCATGACGCGCAGCTTCATGCTGGACCAGTTGGGCCAGGAATATGTAACGACCGCACGCGTCAAAGGCCTGTCGCAGCGGCAGACGGTGTGGCTGCATGCTTTCGGCAATATCCGCGTGCAGCTGGTCACCATCATTGCCCTTGCTTACGGCTCGCTGCTGGAAGGCGCGGTGCTTATCGAGACCGTCTTCGCCTGGCCGGGTTTCGGGCAATATCTCACCAGCAATCTTATCATCGGCGACATGAATGCCGTGATGACCTGCGTGCTTATCGTCGGCGTCATCTTCATTGGGCTTAATCTCCTGTCCGACATTCTCTACCGCTTTTTCGATCCGAGGACCCGCTGATGACGGCTCGTGCAGAAACCTCCTCTCGTCTTCCCGTGCCGTTAAACGCGCTGAAGAACATCATCCTCTTCCTGCTGAAAAGCCCGACATCGGCCTTCGGCCTGCTGATCTTGCTGCTACTCGTCATTTCGGCGATTTTCGCACCGTGGCTCGCGACGCACGATCCTTATGTGCAGGATCTCGCCAACACGCTGCAACCACCGGGCAATGGCCATGTCTTCGGTACGGATGAGCTGGGACGCGATATCTACAGCCGCCTGCTCTGGGGTGCGCGCATCACGCTCACCATCATCACGCTGGTGTCGGTCATCGTCGGCCCGGTCGGCCTTCTGGTCGGCACGGCTTCCGGTTATCTCGGTGGCAAGTTCGATACAGTGATGATGCGCATCACGGATATTTTCCTGTCGTTCCCGAGCCTCATCCTGTCACTCGCTTTCGTGGCGGCGCTTGGGCCGAGCCTCAACAATGCGATCATCGCGATTGCGCTCACCTCGTGGCCGCCGATCGCGCGTCTTGCCCGCGCCGAGGCCATGACGTTTCGGAAAGCGGATTATATCGCCGCTGCGCGGCTTCAGGGCGCCTCGCCGCTGCGCATCATCGTCAAATCCATCATGCCCATGTGCCTGCCTTCGGTCCTCATCCGCCTGACGCTGAACATGGCGACCGTTATTCTCACCGCCGCCGGCCTCGGCTTTCTTGGTCTTGGCGCGCAGCCGCCGCTGCCGGAGTGGGGGGCGATGATCGCCACTGGCCGGCGTTACATGCTGGACAGCTGGTGGCTGGTGACGTTCCCCGGCGTTGCGATCCTCTCCGTCAGCCTCGCCTTCAATCTTTTAGGCGACGGCCTGCGCGATGCGCTCGATCCGAAACAGATGAACCGGAGATAAGGCCATGGAAAAACCAATCCTTGACGTCGAAAATCTCCGCATCCGTTACGGCGGCTCGGCAACCGAGGCGGTGCGTGGCATCTCCTTCACGCTTGGCCGGGAGCGGCTGGGCATCGTCGGTGAAAGCGGCTCGGGCAAATCCACCGTCGGCCGGGCTCTGCTGCGCCTTTTGCCATCGGCGACGATTACCGCCGACAAGCTCGATTTCGAAGGCCTCGATCTTCTCGCGCTCAGTGAAAAAGAAATGCTGAAGGTTCGTGGGCGACGCATGTCGATGATCCTTCAGGATCCGAAATTTTCCCTCAATCCCATTCGCCGCGTCGGCGAACAGGTAACGGAAACCTATCTTCGCCACTTCAAGGCGTCGAAATCCGAGGCTCGGGAAAAGGCGCTCGCCATGCTGGATGCGGTGAAGATCCGCGATGCTGCGCGCGTCTATGAGCAATATCCGCACGAGATTTCCGGCGGCATGGGCCAGCGCGTCATGATCGCCATGATGCTGCTCGCCGATCCAGATCTCGTCATTGCCGACGAGCCGACCTCGGCGCTTGATGTGACAGTGCGGTTGCAGGTGTTGAACATTCTCGACGGTCTGGTTCGGGATCGCGGCATTGGCCTCATCATGATCAGCCACGACCTCAACCTCGTGCGCAATTTCTGCGACCGAGTGCTCATCATGTATGCCGGCCGTGTGGTGGAAACGCTGGCCGCCCGTGATCTCGATCAGGCGCAGCATCCCTATACGCGCGGCCTCCTGGCCGCGCAGCCGCGCATCGGCGGCTCTCGCGCACCGCTTGCGGTGCTGGATCGCCGTCCAGAATGGCTGGAGGAGAACGTATAATGGCCGTTTCCGTCGAAATCCGCGATCTTTCCATCACCTTCGGCAGCGGCCATACGGCGCTGAAAGTGCTGCCCTCCGTCTCCTTCAAGGTGGAGCCGGGCGAGTGCTTCGGGCTGGTCGGCGAAAGCGGCTCGGGCAAATCCACCGTGCTGCGTTGTGTGTCGATGCTCAACGATTTCTGGACCGGCGACATCCTCATCGGCGGCAGGTCGGTGCGTGACATGCCGCTGATCGAGCGGTGCCGCATGCTGCAAATGGTATTTCAGGACCCATACGGGTCACTGCATCCCCGCCAGTCGGTGCGCACCGTGCTTTCGGAATCGCTTGCGATCCACAAGCTCGGCGACCGTGAAGAGCGCATGCGCAAGGTCATCACCGATGTCGGTCTGCCCGTCTCCTTTCTCGACCGGTTTCCGCATCAGCTCTCCGGCGGCCAGCGGCAGCGTGTGGCGATTGCCCGTGCGTTGATCCTCGAACCGTCTCTGCTTCTGCTTGATGAGCCGACCTCGGCGCTCGATGTCTCGGTGCAGGCGGAAATCCTCAATCTGTTGCAGCGGCTGCGGCAAGAGCGCGGTTTCACTTATATCATGGTCACCCACGATCTCGCCGTGGTTGATCACATGTGCGACCGTTTCGCGGTGATGCTGCGCGGTGAGATCACCGAAATCCTGCCGCGCGAGGCCATTGCCGGCAATGGCGCGACGCATCCCTATGCGCGCGAACTGATCGGCGCCTCTCTGGAATATGAAGGCGCTTGACGCCTCCCAAAACGTGACTGTCCTCCTCCGGGGCGTCACGGACAAATAACATCCTCCTTCCTTGCCCGGCCTCACTGCCGGGCATTTTTTTTGGGGGCAGGCCAAAAATAGAAAAGGCTGGGTGATGATTGGGCCTCGTGCTGCTGACAAAGCAGAAACCTCTCTTCCGTCATGCCGGACCAGATCCGGCATCCAGCCAGCCCAAGTCCTTGGGCTGAAAGGACCTTTTCCGCCGTGCAGACGCACGTCGGCTGGATTCCGGCTCAAGGCCGGAATGACGGAGGCGATATGTTTTGCCCGTCGGAGCAATTCTACGCGGTCTTCCCGCAAACAAAAAGGCGCGGGTGTTAGCCGCGCCTTTTCCTGATTAACCGCTGTGTCGGACGATTACCGCTCCTTGCTCACCTCTTCAAAGCGCGAAAGCCAGGGGCTGACGATCATGCCCTTGACATCGCTGCGGAAGGCGGCGGTGTCGATGACTTCCGAGAAAGGCTGGATCGACATGACGATCTCGTCCATATAGCCCTGCAGGTCCTCATAAAGCTTCGTCTGTTTCGCCACGTCGCGTTCGACAAGCGCTTCTTCGATCATCTTGTTCAGCTTTTCATCGAAGAAGCTGGTGCGCCAGCTCTGATAGTTTGTGAGCTTGGCATCGTCGGCATTGTTGGGGTTATAGGCGATGGAGCGCAGGTTGTTGTCCGGGTGCGGCTGCTGGCCGCCGCCGCCGCGCCCGAGCAGCAGTTCGAAATTCCGCTCGCGCATGGCGCCGTAGATCTGGTCGCCGGAGCCGCTGATCAATTCGGCCTGAATGCCGGCCTGCGCCAGCGTGTTCTGGATCGCCGTTGCCGCCTTCATGAAAGGATCTTCCGAGAGTACGCGCA
This sequence comes from Agrobacterium sp. ST15.16.024, assembly GCF_027956545.1. Taxonomy (NCBI): domain Bacteria; kingdom Pseudomonadati; phylum Pseudomonadota; class Alphaproteobacteria; order Hyphomicrobiales; family Rhizobiaceae; genus Agrobacterium; species Agrobacterium sp. ST15.16.024. The sequence continues at coordinate 202,052 of NZ_JAQKGO010000002.1, read as the reverse complement.
GCGTCGTCTTGAACCCGTTGGGATAACCGGCCTCAGCCAGAAGCGCCTTGGCTTTTTCGATGTCGAGCTTGTAGCCCTGATCCGGCAGCGCGCCCATCACACCGGTGCTGAGGGAGCGCTGATGCAGCTTGCCGTAATAGGGCATGACCGCCTTGTCGAGACCGTCGTAATCGATCAGGTAACGCAGGGCCTCGCGCACCTTCTTATTGGCGAATTTCGCATCCTTCATCGAAACGCTGAGGTAATAAAAACCGGAGCCGGGTGTGGATTCGATGGTGACGGCCTTGTCGGCCTCAAGCGATTTCAGATCGGGGGCCTGCAGTGAATAGGCAACGTCGATATCGCCTTTTTCCAGCATCAGGCGCTGCGACTGCGATTCCGGCAGATGACGCATCAGGATGCGCTTCATCTTGGCCTTCTCACCCCAATAATCATCGTTGCGGGTGAGGATGATATATTCGTTGGATTTCCATTGCGTCAGCTTGAAGGGGCCGGAGCCGGCGGAATTCAGCGTCAGCCATGCGCCACCAAGATCGCCGTCCTTTTCATTTTCAAGCGCGGTCTTGCTGTCGATGATCGAGCCGGGGCCGTTCTGCGCTAGGATCATCAAGAGAAGATTGGGGTCGTCAGGCTTCGGAATATTCAGCACGAAGGTCTGGTCGTTTTCGGCAACGAACAGCTTGTCGGCTTCCTCCAGTTTGAAACCACGGGTTTTCAGGAAGGAAGATTGCGCCAGGTTGCGGGCAAGCAGGCGTTTCAGGCTCCACGCCACGTCCTTTGCCGTCACGGCATTGCCGGAGGCGAATTTGGCATCGGCGCGCAGATGGAAGCGGATGGATTTCCGGTCTTCGGCAATTTCCCAACGTTCGGCAAGGCGGGGCTGCACGCTGCGATCTTCAGGCGAAAGCACGACCAGCGTGTCATAGACGTTGTTCAAAACCTGGACGGTCTCGCGGCCGGTGATGGCGGCGGGATCGAGGGTCAGGATATTGCTCATGGTTGTGGCGACGATGAGCTGGTCTTTCGGCGTTTCAGCGAAAACACTGAGCGGCATCGCGCCGATCAGCAATGCGCCAAGCGCTGCGGTTGCAAGAAAATGTTTCATTTTTCCTCCCAATACGGCCGGTTCATACGGCCTTTCCACGTTTTGATCCTCGCGCCCGGTTCCTCCTCGGGCGTCGCAGGATCAGCCAAGAATCTCTCTGACGGGTGCTGCGAGCGCCCGGCCGATTGCCGCCGTTGCCGGCGCGTCCAGATGCACGCCATCCACCGGTGAGGCGCCGGCAACCGATCCGGCATCAAAGAAGGCGTGCCCCAGTTCGGCAGCGAGTTTGCGGTAAAGCGGCGCAAGCCTGAGCGATTGGCCGATGTCCCGCCCACCCGCCGGTTCTCCGCCGGGGCCTGCGACGCAGGGCGGCGGTGCGACGATCAGCAGTTTCGGCACCGCCTCGCGCGGCTTGTAGATAAAGGTTTCGACAATTTGGGCCAGCCGCCGCATGCCGGAAACTGCGGCGTCCGCCCGCCCGCCATGCACCGGCTTGATATCGTTCGTGCCCAGCATGATGATGACGAGATCAAGTGGCATGTGGCAGGACAGCGCGACTTCAAGCGCCCGCACGCCATTGCGGCAGGCGGGGCCGGCATGGTCATCATAGCAGGTGGTGCGCCCGCCAAGCCCTTCCGGGTGAACCTTTGCCTTTCCGGCAAGCTCGGCCTCCAGAACCTCCGGCCAGCGGTGTTCGGCAGGGTGCCGCAGACCCGTTGCCGGGTCAGCACCCCAGGTGAGGCTGTCTCCGAAGGCGAGCACCGTTTTCATCGCCCGTTACCTCACCCGATTGTTGTCGATGAAGGTAAAATCGATGTCCTCGCCAAGGCCCGGCCGGTCAGGGACATGCACGAAGCCGTCGTTGTCCATCGGGTCCGACAGCGATTTCAGATAATCGTGGCCGTCATCATATTCGAGGAAGGGGTGCAACAGGCCGCGCTCATACCAGCGGCAATTCTTGGTGGCGGCGACAACGTGCAGGTTCATGGCCGTGTTACCATGGACTTCGCATTCCATGCCAAAGGCTTCGGCCAGATGCATGGTCTTCAGCGCCGGCGTGATACCACCGACATCGTTGACGCCGGTGCGCAGAATATCGCAGGCGCCGGCCTTGATCCATTCGGCACGATGCCAATGCTTGCCGGCAGCGCTTTCCGGGCCGACGACCGGAATATCGAGATTGTCGGAAAGCCATTTGTAGGAGGACAGCGACTGTTCATCCATCGGCTCCTCGATCCAGTCGAAACCGAGTTTTTCGAGACCACGGCCCAGCGCTAGCGCATCGGTGCGGGAGTACCAGTGGAAAGCGTCGATCATCAGGCGAATATCGGGGCCGACCGCCTCACGAACGGCGGCGCAGGCCTTGAGGTCCATCTTCACATCCGGTGCCCAGCTGACGGGCGGCATCCAGGTGTGCAGCTTGATGCCCTTGTAACCGCGCTTTACCAGCGTTTCGGCAAAACGACCGTAATCTTCCGGCGTCGCCAGCCCGCCTTCCAGCTCGTCACCGCACATGATGGAGCCATAGGCCAGCACCTTGTCGCGATAACCGCCGATCAACTTGTATACAGGTTGGTTGAGCGAGCGCCCGGCAAGGTCCCACAATGCGCAATCCACCACCGCCAATGTGCGGTCCGTCAGCTGTGCGGCCGAACCGCGCTGCCAGTGGGCAAGGTCCTGCCACAGCCGTTCGCGGTCGCGATGGTCCTCACCGATCAGGACTTTCTTGACGAATTTTTCGATGACATGCGGGCGAACGATCTCCGACGCGGTGAAGGAGTGGCCTTCCTGCCCATCTTCCGTACGGATGGTCAGCATGGCCTGTTCCACCTGATGCGCCGGCCCCGGATGCGCGTGACCGGCGCTGTCCGAGTGGCGACGGGTCGTCGTGCGGAAAACACGGACCTCGACGTCGGTGATGATCATAATTCCTCCCTCATGCAGGTATCGCAGCGTTCATGATTGCCGCAATGTCATACATGTCTGCGTTATTTGTCAACATGTATGATAATCTGTATTACATGTTTGAGGCGGAAATCAAGTTTTTTGTCGGGTAGCCCGTAACTTGCGTCGTAGGCCAGACCGGCTTTGTGGCTGTTAGGAGCTGCGAAGGGGACGGGGGAAGTGGAGAGCAGGACGCGGCAAGATCGTCGCAAGTAACCTATAATTTTAGTAGACTATTAAATCGCGCAACGATCTTTCAACAATGACCGGGACTATAAAAGACCATGCCGTGCAAGCCGCGCCCTTCATCGGGCATTCTGCTGGAGTATGCGCGGCACGGAAGAACGGCCGCAGCAGCATCGCCTGAGCCCGTCTTCCGTCAACAACCATTCCCGGACGTTCACTATGCCTCTTTCCCGTATTTCCCATTTCGCCTTTCTGGTTCCCGGCAATTATCACGATGATGACCCCGCAAAGGGACTGGAAGAAACCCTGCAGCTTTTCGAAGCCGGGGAGGCGCTGGGTTATCACAGCGCCTGGGTGCGTCAGCGCCATCTGGAACGGGGCGTTTCATCGGCAGCCACTTTTCTTGCCGCTGCATCGCAGCGCACGAAGCGGATCGGACTAGGCACCGCCGTCATTCAGCTGGGTTATGAAAATCCCTTCAGGCTGGCCGAGGATCTCGCCACGGTTGATGTCCTGTCACACGGGCGGCTGAATGTTGGCGTTTCGGTGGGCGCGCCGCCCTTTGCGCATCTCATTTCGGACTATGTCGATATCGCTGCCGATGCGGATTACAACCACGGCCGTGCGGAAAAGCTGGCGAAGGCGTTGAGATCGGAACCTTTATCCAGTGACACGGAGGCCGGCAATGCGGCCGGTGCGCAGGTGCCGCGCCTTCGGCCCTTCGCCAGGGGTTTGACCGACCGGCTGTGGTATGGCGGCGGATCGCAGAACTCCGCCCGGTGGGCCGGCAGGGCAGGGTTCAATCTTCTGACCGGCAATATCGTCAGCGGTGAAAACACCGATGATTTTCTGACCGCACAGGCGGCTCTTGTCGCCCGCTTCCGGCAGGAATGGGCGCATGAGCGCCAGCCGCGTGTCGCGCTGGGACGGGTGATCCTGCCAACCGATAGCGCAAGCCCCGCGACACGCCGCCGTTATGCGGAATTCGCCGCTGAACGTGACAAGCGCACGCATACGCCGCATGGCGCGCGCCGCACGCTTTTCCTGCCCGACATTGTTGGCACGACTGAGGAGATTCTGGAGACGCTGTCGCGTGATCCCGTGCTGCCGCATGTCTCGGAATTCCGTCTGGAATTGCCCTATGAGTTCCAGCCGGAAGATTATCGCCAGATCGTCACGGATTTCGCCTCCGTCCTGCCGCAGCTTTCCGGCGGCCGGCCGGTTTTGAAAGTGGCGGCAGGTCAATAATACGTCCCTGGCACCCGCCATTGCCGTCCGCGGGGCGGACGATGGAGGTGTGGCGCTTTAACCGCGCCACATCCTCGGTTCAATCGGGATAAGGCAGACCATAGCGGTCGCGGATCGTCGCACCGTCATATTCACGCGGATAAACGCCGCGGTCCTGCAGCACCGGCACGACCTTTTCGACGAATTCGGCAATATCATCGGGCGCGCGCGGTGGCTGCAGGGTGTAGCCATCCACCGTGCCATCCTGCCAGAGGTCGATGATGCCATCCGCCACCTCTTCCGGTGTGCCGAGCAGCAGCCGGTGGTGCCCCTCGGAGCGGCGCACGGCCTCACGCGCGGTGAGCTTTTCATGGGTCAGCAGTTCGGAAAGGCCAAGCCCCATGCCAACAGCCCATTGCCGGTTCTGGTCGGGAATGAAGTGCTCGCCATCGAGTTTTATATCCGGGTTGAAATCGCGCGGATCAATGCCGTTTTCCTTGGCGAAGCGCGCCAGAAGCCCGTCTTCCGAGCCGGTCCCGCTGAAGAGTTCATGCTTGCGCAGCGCTTCCTCACGGGTCTCGCCGAGAATGACGACAAGGCCGGGAACGATGCGGATGCCGGCGGGATCGCGGCCGAAAGAGATAGCGCGGTCACGCACCTTTTTGCCGAAGGCCTGACCCGCCGGGCGTGACAGGATGTTGCAATAGATGATCTCGCCATGGCGAGCCGCCAGATCGATGCCACCTTCGGAAGCGCCGGCCTGCGCGATGACGGGATGTCCCTGCGGCCCGCGTGGAACGTTGAGCGGCCCTTTTACGTGGAAATATTGCCCCTCGTGATCGATGGTTTCCGCCGTTGCCGCATCCCAGAAGCGATCTTCCGGCACATCTCCCTCACGGCGCGGATCCCAGCTCGACCAGAGCTTTTTCGCGACATCGAGAAATTCGGTGGCCTTGGCATAACGTTCGCTGCGTGGTGGCAGCGGATCATTGCCGAAATTGGCCGCGACATTGGGATTGAAGGAGGAGACGATGTTGACGATCAGCCGGCCGCTGGTGACGATATCGATGGATTGTGTTCGCCTCGCAAAATTATAGGGCGAATTATAGGTGGAGGATATTGTCGCCACAAAACCGATATCCGGCACCTGCGCGGCAAGTGAGGTGGAGAGGATGAGCGGATCGATGGTGTGAAATGGGCGACTGGCCGGGTCAGTCAGCAGTGCCGGGTGGTCGGAGAGGAAAACGGCGTCGAACCGGCCTTTATGGGCCAGTTCCGTCAGCCGCCGATAATAGCCGATATCATTGATATCGTGCCGGTCTCCGCTTCTGTATTTCCAGGCACTGGGAAGATATCCCGTTGTATTGATGCCGACATTGAGATTGAGCCGGCGTTTGGTGTTGCTCATGCTTTTATTTTTCCGTCTGTATGGGATTTCCAGCCTGTGGCGGGTGCAATTGTTCGAAAGCGTAACAGCCGCGATTTCGGTCGCGAGTTAAAAATCCTTGCTGCTGGGAGAAGAAAAACTTTCGAGCCATGGCTTTTCCGGCTCCCACGTGGATGCCCCTGATAGGAGTGGCTGCGTTGGGCGTTGTGTTCGAAAATGACGCCATTTTCGAAAGGATATTTCGTTCACCATGCGAGGGCCTAGTGTTATGGAAACGAATTTCTTCAATCGCCTCCTAAATAGTACACTTTATCTATAGAAAATATCCGGCGGCGTGTAGCGTGCTGTCCAGATCGCAATTTCGAGGACGACCGCCATGGCTGATGCCGCCCTTCGCCAAGCAACCCAACCCGTGACCCTCTGGTACACCCGCTGCCCGGCACCAACGCCGCTTTCCATCGCGGTGCAGCTTGGCTGGATAGAGGAGCGTTTTGCCGGTCACGGCATCTCCGTTTCCTCCATTCGAGATGCGGCCGATCCGGCTATCAGGCAGAGCCATTTTGATCATCGGCTGGACTGGTCCTTCCGCCAGGGCGGCAACATTCCGCCAATCTGGGCGAAGGCGGGTGGCCGGCAGACGCGGCTGGTGGGGCTGACGAGAACCGATGAGTTTCAGGCGGTCATTGCGTTGCCCGCAAGCGGAATAACCAAGGACCGCGATTTGAAGGGGCGGCGCATCGGCCTGCCGAAACGTCCGAATGAAACCATCGATTTCCAGCGCGCCACGTCGCTGAAGGGCATCGTGTCGGCACTCACCGTTTCCGATCTCACCGTTGCCGATGTCGAACTCGTCGATCTGACAGCAAGAGAGCCGGTGCTGCTTGGTCCAACGGATGAGCGCTTCCATGGCCTGCGCCGGCGGCTCCCTTATGGCGAGGAAATTGCAGCACTGCACCGCGGCCAGATCGATGCATTTTTCGTCAAGGGCGCCGAAGGTGTTACCGTCGCCAATCTCATCGGTGCTCAGGTCGTCGTATCAACCGGGTTTCATCCCGATCCGAAAATCCGCATCAACAATGGCACGCCACGTCCCTTGACGGTGGACGCCACCTTTGCCGATGAGCGGCCCGATCTGGTGGCGGAACTGGTGGCCACCGTTCAGCGGGTTGCCCAGTGGGCAAATGACAATCCGGCGGAGGCCGTGCGTTTCATCGCCCGCGAGATCGGCGTCAGCGAAGAGGCGGTCCTGGCTGCCAATGGCGCGGATGTGCACCAAAATCTGCGGCTCGATCTCGATCCGGCGGAATTGGATGCGCTGAGCCATTTCAAGGATTTCCTGCTGGAATGGAAATTTATCCCTGACGATTTCGATGTGCGGGACTGGGCCGATCCACGTGCTCTTTCTTCACTGCAAGAGACCGCACAACACAAAGCTGGAAAGTGAGGACGTCATGGCAGCCACCATTCTTGTAACGGGTGCAACCGGCAAGCTCGGCCAGCGTGTCGTTAGCCGTCTTTTGCAAAAACAGGAGAGCGTTCGCGTGCTGACCCGCAGGCGCGAGGATGCACTGAAACTGTGGGGTGACAGGGTCGAGATTGCGGAGGGGAATTTTTCTGATCCGGCCAGCCTGAAGGAGGCTTCACGCGGCATAAATGCCGTCTTTGTGCTTTCCCCCATCGGGGAAACGCTGGCGGTTGATCAGAATGCGGTCATCGATGCGGCCCTCTCGGCCGGTGCTTTGCGGGTCGTGAAGATATCCGGCTCTGACTGGACCATTAAAAATGCCGCCCACTCCATCTCGGGTGCGGCCCATGCCGAGGTGGAGGCGCATCTTGCCAGAACCGGCATAGCGCATACGGTACTGCGGCCGAATGCATGGATGCAGGTGGTGCTGGAACCCGTTGTCGCCGCGCTGCAAAAGGGAGAGGATGTGCCCGCCCGCTTCGGCAATGCGGCCGTCTCTTTTATCGATGCAGACGATATCGCCGATGTGGCGGTTCACGCGCTGACTGCCGACGCAGCGTTTGCCGGCCCCCTGGTGCTGACCGGTGGCGAAGCCCTGACGGGGCTGGAGATCGCCCGCATCGCGGCCCGTATCCTGCATCGGCCGGTTGGGGTTTCGCATGATGCCGTGCTGGCCTTTCCACCGGATATCGGCGTTTTCGAACAGAAAGCGATCGGCGAATTCGGTCAGCTCATTCGCGCAGGTCTGGCGGCATCCGTCACCGATACCATCGACCGGATCACCGGTCGTCAACCCCGCGGCGTGGAGAGCTACCTACGCACCCGGTTGGCCGCAGCCGCACCGCAGGGTGATCATTCCGAGGGAGAAAAGACATGGCGCTGAGTGTTCCTTTGCCCGATGGTTCGGAGCTGAAAGGTCTTGAACTGAAAAGTCCTGCCGATTTTGACGACAGCCCGCTCAGCCGGGCGGTAAAACAGCCGCTGATGCTGGGCCTGTTCCTCAATCTTCAGGACATCAATTTCTCCAGCCTGCCGACCAGCAACAGCTGGACTTTCGATTATAACGTCGAACTGGTGAAGCGGGCGGAGGAGCTTGGTTTCGAAATCGCCTTCAGCCGCACCCAATGGCTGCCCAAGGGCGGATATGACGGCGAATCCTCACTCGACAGCTTCATTGCGCTCGGCGCCATGGCGGCGGTGACGAAGAGCATTCTGCTGATCTCGACCATCCATGTGCTTTACGGGCCTCTGCATCCGCTGCATCTCGCCAAATATGGAGCGACGCTGGATCATATCGCCAAGGGGCGTTGGGGCATCAACATCGTCACCGGCCACCGCGCCATCGAGCACGAAATGTTCGGCTGGCAGCGGATCGACCATGACAAGCGTTATGATATGGCGGGTGAATTGTTCGATGTGCTTCACCGCCTGTGGGGTGAGACAGAAAACTTCTCCTATGAAGGCAAGCTCAATCCCTGGGCAATCAACAATGGCTGGATCACGCCGAAACCGGCCTTCGGCCGCCCGCCGCTGGTGACGGCGACGGGTTCGCCTGCCGGTATCGATTTCGCCGCCCGCCATTCCGATCTGGTTTTCGTCACTTCGCCCGGCGGGGCGCATATAGACAGCGCGCTGGAAACGCTGCCCGATCATGTCGCCACGATCAAGAACCGTGCCAAAGCCTATGGCCGGCAGGTGAAGACGCTCATCAATCCGATCATTGTCAGTCGCGATACGGAAAAGGAGGCGATCGCTTATGCCGATGCCATCGAGGCTGGAAAACCGCAGGCTGGCACGCGCGCCTTCGCCACCAATAATTACGACAGCGACGCCCATGCCTGGCGCGGCCGCGGCGATGCGCGCCACAAGCAGGGGCGCAATCTCGGCGGCAATATCGAAATCATCGGTTCGCCGGAACAGGTGGTCGAGCAGCTTGTCGGTTTAAAAAAGGCCGGGATCGATGGGGTTCAGCTGAATTTCTACGATTTCCGTGAAGACCTTTATTACTTCGCCGAGCGCATTCTGCCCTTGATGAAGGAGGCTGGCCTGAGGCTCTGACGCCTTTCCAGCCCTGATTTTCCAGTTCCGAAGCTAACCCCCTTCGCAATCGCCCGATTGCGAAAATGATATTGTTTGCCCTGAGGAGATACCGTGAATATCGCCGTCGATCCCGTCAAAACATCAGCACCGAAAATTCTGGACCGGATCGGGACCTATGTTCCCGAACTCGTCTCCATCCGCCACGATCTGCACCAGCATCCGGAAATCGGCTTCGAGGAGGTAAGGACCTCGGGCATCGTCGCTGAAAAGCTCGCCTCCTGGGGCATCGAGGTGCATCGCGGTTATGGCAAGACCGGCCTGGTCGGCGTGTTGCACGGCCGCCATGCGGGTAACCGGTCCATCGGGCTTCGGGCCGATATGGACGCCCTGCCGATGCCGGAGGAAACCGGACTGCCCTATTCGTCGGTCTATCCCGGCAAGTTCCACGGTTGCGGACATGATGTGCACACTACCATCCTGCTCGGCACCGCCCGTTATCTGGCGGAAACCCGCGATTTCGCCGGCACGGTGGTGTTCATTTTCCAGCCGGCCGAGGAAGGTCTTGGCGGCGCGCGCGCCATGATTGCCGATGGGCTGTTCAAGGATTTTCCGGTCGACGAGATTTATGGCCTGCATAATTCCACCCATGCCGCGCCCAATCATCTGAAGGTTTCGCCTGGCACCATTCTGGCAGGTGCGGATTTCTTCGATATCCGGCTAAAGGGCAGGGGCGCCCACGCCGCCCATCCCGATGTCTCGCGCGACCCGGTGCCGGCGACGGGCGAACTCATTCAGGCCTTGCAGACGATCGTCAGCCGCAACGTGTCGCCGACCGATCCCGCCGTGCTGTCGATCACGCGCATCGAGGCGGGGTCGGCGTATAATGTCATTCCCGAAACGGCCTCGATTGCCGGAACGGTGCGGGCTTTTTCCGACAGCGTGCGCGAAACCATCCGGGAGCGCATCCGCACGATTTCCGATCACCTTGCCGCCGCTCATGGCCTGACCGCCGAGGTGGATATTCGCGACATATTCTCGGTTCTCACCAATGACGATGCGTCCGTGGAGATCGTTGCCGGCGTGGCACGGGAGGTTCTGGGAGACGAGCGCGTTTCCACCGAGCCGGGCCGCTTCATGGGCAGCGAGGATTTCGCCGATCTCCTGAAACACGCGCCCGGCGCATTTTTCACCCTTGGCCATTCCGGCACCGTGCCTGCCCACAATCCCGGTTTCATCGTCGATGACGCCATCCTGCCGGTTGGCGCCACGCTGTTTGCCCGGCTGGTGGAAACCCGGCTGAAACCTGCCTGAAAATTTGAAAACAAGTCTGTACGAGGAAACATCCATGAATATTACAAGACGTAAGACATTGCTTCTGAGTGCCGCGCTTGCCGGGGCCATGCTGTTGCCGTCCTTGCCTGCGGTGGCGGCGGAAACGCCGAAAAAGGGCGGGATCGTTACTCTTGCGGGTCTCGGCGAGCCGACGACGCTGGTGCCGCTTTCCGATTCCAATACGCGCACCCGCGCCATTTCCACGAAAATTCTTGAAGGGCTGGTGCGGTTCGACGGCGAGTTCAAACCGCATCCGGTTCTGGCGGAAAGCTGGGAAACATCGGCAGACGGGCTGCGCCACACGTTCAAGCTGCGCAAGGGCGTAAAATGGCATGATGGCAAGGATTTCACCGCGCAGGATGTTAAATTTTCGCTGCTCGCCTTCAAGAAGGTCGGTCCGCGCGGGCGTATCACCTTTGCCAATATTGCCGATATCGAAACGCCCGATCCGCTGACGGCGGTGGTGGTGCTTTCCAAACCCGCACCCTACCTTCTGCGGGCGCTGACGGGCGGCGAAACGCCCATACTGCCGGCCCACGCCTATGCTTCAGAGAACTATAATGAGAGCCCGAACGGCAATGCGCCCATCGGCACCGGCCCCTTCGTGTTCGAGGAATGGAAACGCGGCAGCTATGTGAAGCTGAAGAAGAACCCGCATTACTGGCAGGCCGATCTGCCTTATCTCGATGGTTTCGTGGCACGCTTCGTTGCGGATGCGGCCTCCACCACCATTTCCGTGGAAACGGGGGAGGCGGATTACACCGCTGACGTTTCCTACAGCGATCTGGAGCGTCTTCGGCAAAATCCGAGGCTTGCGGTGGAGGTCTATACAGACTCCTATCTCAACAATGCCGCCATCTTCGAGTTCAATCTGGAAAACCCGATCCTTGCCAAAAAGGAAGTCCGCCACGCGCTGGCCCATGCCATCGACCGCGATTTCATCAATGACGCGATCTTCTTCGGAACGGCCAAACCTGCTGGTTCAAACATCCCGGCTGTCTTCACCGCCTATAATGATGAAAAGCCTTTCACCTATCCTTTTGATCTCGCCAAAGCGAACGAATTGCTGGACAAGGCTGGTTACCCGAGAGGTGCTGATGGCACCCGTTTTTCGCTGCGGCTCGCCTTCCTGCCATCCGACGTCTTCCGCAAGACAGCCGACTATCTGCGCTCTTCCTTCGGCAAACTCGGCGTGAAGGTAGACATCGTCGAAGGCGATCTCGCCACCTTCATCAAGCGCGTTTACACCGAGCGCGGTTTTGACCTGACGGTGAACGGCATCAGCCGGCTGTTCGATCCAACGGCGGGCGTGCAGCGTCTCTACTGGTCCGATGGCATCAAGAACCCGGCGCCTTACGTCAATGCCGCCCACTACAATAACCCCAAGGTGGATGATCTTTTCCGTGCGGCCGCCATCGAGGTGGATGAAACGAAGCGGGCGGCGCAATTCCACGACATCCAGAAAATCACTGGTGACGACCTGCCGAATTTCTCCATCGTCGCTTTGCCGACCGTCATTCTGCGCAACACCAGTCTGAAGTCGCTCGTCACGACCATCGACATTGCCTATGGGGATTTGTCGACGGCCTGGAAAAGTGAGTAAGCGTTTTGAAATGTGAGTTCATCCCCACTCCGTCACCCCGGACTTGATCCGGGGTCCAGCGTGATCAAGTCCTTGATCGCGAGAGATTCTTCTCACGGCGCAGACGCGCCGTGGCTGGATGCCGGATCAAGCCCGGCATGACGGTAGAGCGGTCTACGATCTTCCTCATCAACTCTAGCCCGGCAATTCTGTCGGGTTTTTTATTGCTGAAAATTGCTGTCCGGCCTTTTTTCGCTGTCGCGTGATAGCGGTATTTTCGGGAAAAACATTGCTTTTGGAACAGGCCGGCGGGAACAGCGATGCCGGCATTTGAAATTTCAAAAAAATCAATTTCATCAATAATTTAACGCAAAGCAATTCTTCGTTTCAAAGCAAGAATTGCTTTCTGGACCCACGCTTTGGCTGCCTGCACTGTGAACTGGAAATCTCACCCTCACATGATGGATGCCATGGCCAAGGACACGCTTTTTCTGATCTCCCCCGGTTTTGAAGACCCCAAGCACCCGGGTGTCCGCTTCGTCTGCCCGCATTGTAACCAGATCGAGGGCCTGCTTGCCGCCTTTCCAGACCTTGCTGGGCAGATCGATATCCGCCGTGTCGGTTTTCAGCGCCCGCGTGAGGCCGTCATCGCCGCCGTGGGTGAAGAAAACCAGTCGCTGCCGCTGTTCGTCTTTGCCGGCGAGGCGCCCGCTGACGCCGCGGCAAAGGGTGATACGCACTTCATTCAGGACACCAAACGCATTTTGCAAATTCTCGCCGAGCGCCACGGGTTCCCGCAGTTGCATTGAGTTGCCGCTCCCGCACATCGGATTTTTTTCGGAGACAGACATGACCATTTCCAGACGCCAGTTTCATAAGATTGCACTTGCTGCCGGCGCATTCGTGGCGCTTCCGGGCGGTTCTTTCGCCGCTGCCGAAGAGCCCGTTTCGGGCGGCACGCTGAAGATCGTATATTTCCCTGAACCGACCCAGCTCGTGGCCATCAATACCAGTGCGGGCGGCCCGCAGTTCATCGGCTCAAAGATTTATGATGGGCTTTTGACCTATGATTACGAGCTGTCGCCCCAGCCAAGTCTTGCTAGGGAATGGAGCGTTTCGGCCGACGGGCTGGAATATGTCTTCCATCTGCAGCCGAATGCGAAATTCCATGACGGCAAACCGGTGACATCGGCGGATGTGGAATTTTCCATCCTTCGGCTGAAAGAGGCGCATCCGCGCGGCCGGGCGACGTTCTCGAACGTTGAAAGCGTCGATATATCAGATCCGCTGGTTGCGAAGGTGAAGCTTTCCAAGCCGGCGCCGGGCCTGATCACTGCGCTCGCCTCGTCGGAATCGCCAATCGTGCCGAAGCATATCTTCGAGACCTTCAAGCCGACAGATAATCCGAAGCCCGCCCAGATCATCGGCAGCGGTCCCTTCGTGCTGAAGGAATGGGTGCCGGGCAGTCATATCCTGCTGGAGAAAAACGCCGATTATTGGGACGCGCCGCGCCCCCATCTCGACCGCGTCATCATCCGCCTCATCAACGATGCGGGCGCCCGTGCTGCCGCACTGGAAACCGGCGAAGGGGATATTGGCCCCAACCCGGTCGCGCTTGCCGATCTGGAACGTCTGAAATCCATTCCGACGCTTAAGGTGGATGACCGCATCTATGCCTATGCCGGCCAGCAGAACCAGCTGGTGATTAACCTTGAGAACGAATATCTCAAGGAATTGAAGGTCAGACAGGCCATCGCCCATGCCATCGACGTTCCGGCGCTCATCGATACCGTGCTTTACGGTTATGCCGTGCCGTCGCCGACGCCGATCAGCCCCGGCCTTGCGAAGTTCCACAATGCGGATATCGGTTTTGCCAAGTTCGACGTTGCGCAGGCGGAGAAATTGCTGGATGAGGCAGGCTTTCCGCGCAAGGACGGCGGCAAGCGCTTCAAGCTGCGTGTCACCACCAACCCGTTCAATCCGCAGACCTATTCGGATTTCATCGCGCAGGCGCTGTCGAAAATCGGCATCGAGGCGGATATCCAGAAATTCGATTTCGGCACTTATGTGAAGGTTGTCTATACCGACCGCGCCTGGGACCTTTCGGTGGAATCCCTCTCCAACACTTTCGATCCAACTGCAGGTGTGCAGCGTGTCTACTGGAGCAAGAACTTCAAGATCGGCCTGCCCTTCTCCAATGCCAGCCATTACGCCAATCCGGAAGTGGACCGGCTGCTGGAAGCGGCGGCAATAGAGCCGGATATCGAAAAGCGTGCGGCTTTCTTCAAGGAATTTCAGGCCGTTGTCGCCAGGGATCTTCCCGTCATCAATCTCGTCTCTCCCATCCAGCCGGTCGTCGGCAGCGTGCGCATAAAGGACTACGCGACCGGCGCAGAGGGGCTGAGCGGCAATCTCGCCAAAGCCTGGGTGACGAAGGAGGCGTGAGCCTCCTTCGGTTTCAAACCGCATCAGAGCGAATAAGAGGTCATTTCCATGAGCAGAAAATCCGAAAAGCTGGTTCTCAATGCCTTCATCTATCCTGGCGGACATCATGAGGCGGCATGGCGGCATCCGGATTCGGAGCCCCATCGCGTCACCGATATAAAGCTCTATCAGGATATCGCCCGCAAGGCCGAAGCGGCGAAGCTGGATGCCATCTTCTTTGCCGATGCGCCGGTGCTGGATGCCAATATCCGCTATGCCGCCCGCCATCGGCTGGAGCCGATCACCATGCTGGCGGCCCTCGCCGCCGTCACCGAAAAGATCGGTTTCATCGCCACGGCCTCCACCACCTATTACGAGCCCTACAATCTCGCGCGGCTGTTTGCGTCCGTGGATCATATCAGCGGCGGCCGGGTGGGCTGGAACATCGTCACGACCTCGGCGGATGCTGCGGCCGGTAACTTCAATCTCCAGAAGCATCCGCCGCATGCCGACCGTTACCGTCAGGCCATCGAGTTCGTCGATGTGGTGACGAAGCTCTGGGACAGCTGGGAAGACGATGCCATCGTCGCCGACAAGGAAAGCGGTCTGTTTGCCGAGACAGACCGCATCCACCCCGCCAATCACGATGGCGAATTTTATCGGGTGCGGGGCGCGCTCAACGTGCCGCGTTCACCCCAGGGCCGGCCGGTCTATGTGCAGGCAGGCTCCTCGGAGGAGGGCCGTGGTTTTGCGGCTCACTATGCTGAGGCAATCTTTACCGCGCATCAGACTCTGGAGAGTGCGCGGTCTTTTTATTCTGACATCAAGAGACGTGTTGCCGCCACGGGGCGTAACCCCGCCCATGTGAAAATCCTGCCGGGCATCAGCCCCTTCATCGCCTCCACCGAAGAGGAGGCGCGCAAGCTCGAGGCCTCCTTCAACGATCTCATCCAGCCGGCCTTTTCGCTCGGGCAATTGCAGCGCATGACAGGCATAGACCTGTCATCGGCCGATCTTGACCGGCCGCTGCCAATAGAGGCCGTCGAGGCGACACGCGCGCAGGCGGATAGCAGCCGCCATCAGCTGGTCCTCGATGTCATCGACCGGGAAAACCCGACGATCCGGCAATTGCTGCACCGGCTCGCCGGCGGGCGCGGCCACAAGGTGATTTCCGGAACGCCGGAACAGGTGGCAGACTGGATAGAGACCTGGTTCCGCGAAGGCGCAGCCGATGGTTTCAACATCATGCCGCCATGGCTGAATGGCGGGTTCGATATCTTCGTGGATGAGGTGGTGCCGATCCTGAAGCGGCGTGGCCTGTTCCGTGAGGATTACGAAGGCGATACGCTGCGCGACCATTATGGCCTGCCACGGCCGGATAACATCTACGCGGCCAGAGAGTTGCAAAGGGAACGCGCCTGAGGTGGGACGGGCGTGTTCAGGCGGCGGCTTCGAGGGAGCGTATATCCTCGCGCAACAGAGCGAGTAGAGATGCGACCTCCGGCAGCCGCCGCCTGTCAGGACTGGTCAGCAGGTGGTAACGGCTTGCAGTCGGCTGTGGTGAGCCGAAGGGGGCGATAAGACGGCCGTTTTTCAGCTCTTCCGAAATTAGCGAGTGGCGCGCGAGGCCGATGCCATGGCCGGATAAGATTGCTTCTATCAGCGCCGTCTGGCGCGAAAAACGTGGGCCGGTTGCCGAAAGCCGGAGCGGAATGCGGCAGGCGCGCAGCCAATTCGCCCATTCGAAGGCGGCGTCGAGGCCATTGCCGCGCAACATCGCAAAGCCGAGATTTCGCAATTGGGCGGGCTCGCCTGCAAGCTCATGGCGGGCTGCGAACTGCGGAGTGCAGACAGCGCTAACGGTATCGGCGAAAAGCGGCTCGTGAAGAAAGCCCGGAATTTGCGCGTGGGTGGCGACGATGGCGCAATCAGCATCAAAATGGGTGAGATCGACAGTTTCACCCTCGATGGATTCGATCGAAAGCTCGACGTCTCCGAGGGCCGGAACGATGCTGCCCAGCCGCGGCGCCAGCCAGCGTGCGGCAAAGCAACCTTCCGCCAGAACCTTCAACTGCGGTCGTGCGTTCGAAACCATCAGGTCGGAAAGACTGCCGATCATGGTCTCGAAAGCATCGGCAAGGCCGGGATAAAGCGCGCTGCCGGCATCCGTCAGCAGCAATTCACCGCGCTGGCGGCTGAAAAGCGGCTGGCCGAGATGGGTTTCGAGAATACGGACCTGCTGGCCGATGGCGGCGGTGGAGACATGCAATTCCTCCGCCGCCCGCGAGAAGCTCGCATGGCGGGCGGCCACGACAAAGGCGCGCAAGGCGGTCAGCGGCGGCAGCCTGGAAAGTGTGGGCAGGCGAAAAGCTGCCCGGCTCGCGGCGGGAGTGACAAACTCCGTTCTCATTGCTGTTCCTCCTTTGCCGCCTGCATCTTCCGCATGGTCAGAACACCCGGCCTTCCCTGAGATGCGTCGTGGTGCCATTGAGGTAATAGTCACCAATCACCCGCGCCTTGTGGGCAAGCGGATTGTGATTGTAGACCGTGCGGATGTTGCGCCAGTGGCGGTCGAAATTGCGGTCGCTCGATGTCGCCGAACCGCCGCCGAGTTCATAGAGGTTGGTGGCGACGGTTAGCGAAAGCTGCGAGGCGATGATCTGGGTGCGGGCGGTGGCGAGCGAGCCTTCCAGCAGGGCTGCCTCAATGGCCTCTTCATCACCATTTGCAAAGGCGGCAGCTGTTCTGTCGAGCGTTCGGGCCGCTTCGCGAATGAGCGTCTTGACGGCGAAAGCGCCGGCACTGATTTCACCCAGCATCTTCTGCACGAAGGGATCCTGATTGGCGGTTTCCGCAGCGCTGTGAAGCGTGGTGCGCGCCTGGCGCAAAACATATTCCACACCGTCATTAAGCGCGCCCTGAACGGCGCCGGCAGCAGACGCGGCGAGATGCAGCTGCCGCATGGCCGAGCTGTGGCGGCCGATCTGGGTGCCGAGCCTGCGGGTCGTCAGCTCATGCGGCAGCACCTCGACATTTTCAAGCAACACGCCGCCGCTTGCCGTCATGCGCTGGCCCATGCTGTCCCAGTCGTCGAGAATGGTGATGCCGGTGCGATCAAGCGGAATGAGCACGCCGATCGGCTGCTCGTCATCGCCAATGGCGCTGAAGGTGCCGAAATCGGCAAAGGCTGTGCCGGTCGCATACCATTTGCGGCCGTTCAGCCGGTAGCGATCGCCATCGGCACTTAGCCGCGTGGTGATTTCGCCGGGGCGTTTGGTGCCCTGTTCGGTGCTGGCGCCCGCAAAGAGCTTGCCGGCAAGGACATGTTCAAGATGCCGCCGGTCCTCCAGCTCGATGGGTGCAAGGGCGAGATTTTCGGTGAAATTGAAATGGCTGCGAAGCGCGTGCGGAATATTGCTGTCGGCTTCGCCGAGGATCATCAGCACTTCGATGTAGTCGGCAATCGAGCCGCCCGGTCCGCCCTTGGCTTCGGGGACACGCAGCGTGCCGATCTTTGCCTCCTTGATAAGGGCGAAGATATCGAAGGGCAGTTCCCGTTGACGCTCGCGGCGGGCGGCATCCCGGGCTGCGATAGCCGCAATGTCCTTTGCCCGGGCCAGGATTTCGTCACGGCTCGGCACGCCGGAATTATTGGTGGTGGTTGTCTGTGGTTTCGGATTGGACATTGCGGTTTTCCCGTGAGCGGATGTGATAGCCTGCGGCACAATCGCGCCGCAGGCATGTTCGTCTGGACGATCAGGCGACCGCGCGCGGCTTGAGCGCCGGGCGGTGTGCGGCCTCGAGATTGCGCGGCACGCGGCCTTCGACGGGATGGCTCGGATCGTTGAAACCGGGTGTCGAGGGATGGCCTGTTGTCACAAGGCTGTCGACCAGTGCTTCATCTTCGGCATCGATTTTCACATCGAGGGCGCGGATATAGCCATTCCAGTGCTCTTCGGTGCGCGGGCCGGTGATGGCGGCGGTGACGAACTTGTTGTTCAGCACCCAGGCGAGCGCGAAATCCGCCGCCGAAACGCCCTTTGAAGCGGCATGGGCCGCGACCTTCTGGGCGATTTCAACCGATTCCGGGCGCCATTCCGTTTCCAGAACGCGCTTGTCGCCACGGCCAACGCGGGTATCGGCACCCGGCTGTTCGCCCGGCTGATATTTGCCGGTCAGTACGCCGCGTGCGAGCGGCGAATAGGACACGACACCAAGGCCATAATGATTGGCCGCCGGCAGCTGCTCGGCTTCGGCCGTGCGGTTGACGATGTTGTAGAGCGGCTGGCTGGCAACCGGCCGGTCGATGCCGAGCTGGTCGGCCAGATGCGAAATTTCAGCAATGCGCCAGCCGCGGAAGTTCGAAACGCCGAAATAGCGCAGCTTGCCGGCGCGGATGAGATCGGCGATGGCGCGCACCGGCTCTTCCAGCGGCGCATCGAAGACGGCGCGGTGGAAATAGAGGATGTCGATATAATCAGTGTTAAGGCGGCGCAGCGAATTCTCGACGGTCTCGATCACCCATTTGCGCGAATGGCCGCCAAGGTTCGGGCCCTTGGTATGGGAATTGACGAATTTCGTCGCCAGAACCCAGTGATCGCGCGTGGACTTGATGCCGCGGCCAACGACCTCTTCCGACTTGCCGTCGTGATAGACATCGGCTGTATCGATGAAGTTGATGCCCTGTTCGCGTGCCTTGTCGATGATGCGGAAGGCCACGTCATCCGGTGTCGGGCCTCCGAACATCATCGTGCCGAGGCTTAGCGGTGAAACTTTCAGCGCGCTGCGTCCGAGATAGCGATAGTCGACCATTATGGTTGCTCCTTTAAGTTATTGGGCATGGTGGCAGGCCACGGCGTGGTTCTTGCCGAAAAGGGTGTAATCCGGCGCTTTTTCGCGACAGAGATCGGTGGCGAGCGGGCAGCGTGTGTGAAACCGGCAGCCGGATGGCGGATCGTGCGGGCTCGGCAGATCGCCGGAAATGGGCGCGGCCTGCTTGCGGCGCGCGGGATCCGGAACGGCAGCGAGAAGGGCGCGAGTATAAGGATGCTTCGGAGAAGCCCAAAGTTCCGATGTCGGTGCGCTTTCGACGATCTTGCCGAGATACATGACCAGCACGCGGTCGGAGAAATAACGCACCACGGACAGATCATGCGAGACGAAGAGATAGGACAGCGAAAGCCGCTTTTTCATCTCCACCAGAAGATTGAGGATCTGCGCCTGTATCGACAGATCGAGCGCCGAGACCGGCTCGTCGCAGACCACCAGTTCCGGTTCCAGAACCAGTGCGCGGGCAATGCCGATGCGCTGGCGCTGACCGCCGGAAAATTCATGCGGATAACGGTCGAGCGAATCCGCCGGCAGGCCGACCTGCGCGACGATGGCTTCAACAATCTCCCGCTGGCGCGCCCGGTCGCCGATGCCGTGCACTTTCAGCGGCCCGGTAAGGATGGTGCGCACCGTCTGTCGCGGATTGAGGGAGGCGAAGGGATCCTGAAAGATCATCTGGATGCGGCGGCGTATGCCGCGCAGCTGCGAAGGCGTCATTGCCGTCACATCGGCGCCCTTGAAGGTGATCCTGCCGGATGACGGTTCGACCAGACGCATCAGCGACTTGCCGAGCGAGGATTTGCCGCAGCCGGATTCGCCCACCAGTGCCACGGTTTCGCCCGCCTCGATATCGAGCGAGACGTCATCGACGGCGCGCACGGTTCCGCGTCCGCCCGTATAGTGGGTGGAAAGACTATGCACTGACAAGAGCGTCATTGGACACCTCCTGGGATGTGGGGGATACGAAGGGGCAGGCGGCGTAGCGGCCTTCCGAAATCGGCCTTAGCGGTGGCACGAACTGCCCGCAGAAACCACGGGCGCTCGGACAGCGTGGCCGGAAGGCGCAACCGCGTTCCCCCGTGGCGGAAACGATGGAGCCGGGAATTTCGATGAGCGGCCCGTCGCGATAATGCTGGCCGTCTTCCGCGCGCGGCGAGGCGGCAAGCAGGCCGCGTGTATAGGGATGGTAGGGGTTGGAGAAAACCGGTTCCGGCAGCCCTTCTTCCACTTTACGGCCGGCATACATGACCATCACCCGGTCCGCCCATTGCGCCACGATGCCGAGATCGTGGGTGATAAGGATGACCGCCATGTTGAGATCGCGGCGCAGATTGTCGAGCAGTTGCAGGATCTGCGCCTGTATCGTCACGTCAAGAGCCGTCGTCGCCTCGTCGGCGATCAGGAGTTTCGGATTGCAGGCAACGCCGATGGCGATCATCACACGCTGGCGCATGCCGCCGGAAAGCTGGTGCGGATAATCATCCACCCGGCGGCTGGCATCGGGGATGTTGACGAGGTCCAGCAGTTCGATGGCGCGTTTGCGCGCCTGATGCCGGTCGATCTTCTCATGGATGCGCAGCACCTCGATGATTTGCTCGCCGACCGTCAGAACGGGGTTGAGCGAGGTCATCGGCTCCTGAAAGATCATGCCGATATCCCGGCCGCGAATGCCGCGCCATTGCCGCTCGGAAAGCGGCAGCAGATCGCGGCCCTCGAGCAGAACCCGGCCGCCGGTCTTGGCGTGGGAGGGCAGGAGGCCGATCAGGCCAAGCGCGGTCAGGGATTTGCCGGAGCCGCTTTCGCCGACAATGGCGAGCATTTCGCCGGGGCTGACATCGAAACTGACGCCTTTGACCGGCTGGGTTGAGCCGAAGCTGACGGAGAGATCATGGACTTCGATCAGTTTGCTCATCGGCGTTCCTCCGAAAAGCGGGGGTTGAGCGCATCGTTGAGGCCATCGCTGATGAGGTTCAGCGAAATGACGGTGAAGACAATGGCAAGGCCGGGAAGGGCAGTCAGATACCAGGCCGTGCGGATGACATCACGGCCGGAACCGATCATCGAACCCCAGGAGACACGGTTGGGATCGCCAAGCCCCATGAAGGACAGCGCTGCTTCCATGAGGATCGCTCCCGCCACCATGACCGAGGAGGTGACGATGATCGGTGGCAGCGCATTGGGCAGGATTTCCTGAAAAACGATGCGGGCATGGCCATAACCGAGGCTACGCGCGGCGAGCACATAGTCCTTTTCGCGGATGGCGCGGAATTCCGCACGGGTAAGACGCGCAACGAGCGGCCAGGTGATGATGCCGATGGCCGACGTGACCGTGGTGACAGACGGCTGGGCGATGGCGACGAGCACCACCAGCAGCACGAAATTGGGCAAGGTCTGGAAGATTTCGATCAGCTTGACGAGGATATCATCAATGACGCCACCGAAATAACCGGCGAAGGCGCCAACCGCGATGCCGATGGTGAGGCCGATCAGCGTTGCCACGACACCGACGGTGAGCGAAATGCGCGCGCCATGCACGATGCCGGCCAGAACATCCCGGCCCATGGAATCAGTGCCGAGCGGATAGGCCGCGTTCTGGCCCGGCCACAGGAACGGGCGGGCCACCATTTCCAGGGGATCGCCGGGATAGATTAACGGGGCGATCAGTGCGGTGACGATGACGGTGGCGAGAAACAGCAACCCGACGATGGCATTGGGATTGGTGAGGAAGATTTTCAGTTCGCGCCGCAGTCCACGTCGCGGCACGGAGACGGAGCGGGCCGAAAGCGCATCCGGCGCATGAATATAAGGCCAGGCCTTTTCTTCCGGCTTTTTCGGTTTGGGATTGGTCTCTTCAGCGCCAAGTTCGGCCGTGTTGAGAACCGCTGTTGTGTGGGATGAGTTCATCGGCTTTCTCCGATGCGGGGGTCAAGCCATGCCTGCAACAGGTCCACGGCCGCATTGACGATGATGACGACGAGGGAGGAGAGAAGCAGAATGCCGAGCAGCACGCTGAAATCCCGCGCCATCACGGCTTCGAAGGCCAGGCGGCCAAGGCCCGGCCAGCTGAAGACGGTTTCAACCACAACGGCGCCGCCGAGAAGGCCGCCAATATGCATGCCGGCCATGGTGGTGATAGGGATGAGCGCGTTGCGCAGGATATGGCGTGTGGTGAGCCTGATTGGCGAAACGCCCTTGGCGCGCGCCGTGCGCACATAGTCCTGGGATTTCACTTCCAGCATCGCCGCGCGGGTCAGGCGGGCATAAATGGCCAGAAAATAAAGCGCCAGCGACAGGGCAGGGAGCACGATGTAACGCAGCCTGTCGAGAAAGGCTGAAAACCCGGTAAGGCTGCTGCCAATGGTGCTGTCGCCGCCGGACGGAAGCCAGCCGAGCTTGACGGAAAAGGTCAGGATCAGCATCAGGCCGATCCAGAAACCCGGTACGGAATAAAAGATCAGTGAGCCAATCGAAATGATCCGGTCCGGCAGCTTGCCGGAAAAAAGCGCCATGATAGAGCCGAGGAACACGCCGACGAAGATTGCGATACCAAGGGCTGCGCCCATCAGCGCAAGCGTGCCGGGCAGGCGCTGGCCGATAAGGTCTGCCACCGGCATGCCGTATCGCGGCGAAAAACCAAGGCTGAACTGGGCCAGATTGCCGAGATAGTTCATCAGCTGATGCAGAACCGGCAAATCCAGTCCGAAGCGGGAGCGGATTTCCGCCATGGTCTCGACGGTTGCCGAACCCGCTTCCGCCGCCAGGACATCGGCGGCATCACCCGGCGCCAGCTGCAGCAGGAAGAAGTTCAGGATGACGATACCGAGAACCGTCGGAATGGCCTGAATGGCCACCCGTCTTGCCTGCGATAAAATCCGTTTCGAATTCGACATCGGCTCCAGTCCGTAAGCGTGGGAAACATAAAATCAGCCTCGAAAGGCGTGAGCATTAGTTGACTAATTTTATGGAATTTGTCAAAGAGTAATAGAATTATTTTCTGAGATTTACGGAAATATGCGCCATAAAGAAAAGATAATTCCTAATTATGAGAATGGTTGGTTCTTCATGCCAAACTCACTCTCCTCTGCGGAACAAACTTCTTCCTAAGCGCGACCGTTCAGTTTGCCGGTTTTTCGCCGGTTCAATCAAGGAGAGGGTATCGCATGACTATTTTCAACCAGACGACGCGGCGAGGATTCCTGCTGGCGTCGGTGGCGCTTGGCGTGGTGTCTTTGCCGGGGCTGAAGCTCCTCGCGGCGGAGCCGGCAAGTGGTGGCACGGCCACCCTGCTCATCTCATCGGAACCGCCGGTGCTGACGACGATCGCGCATACGGCCTATAATTCCGTCTATATATCGCCAAAGGTTACCGAAGGTCTGCTGACCTATGATTTCGATCTCAATCCCAAGCCGCTGTTGGCCAAATCATGGGATGTGAGTGCAGATGGCCTGCGTTATACCTTCAAGCTGAGGCCCGGCGTAAAGTGGCATGACGGCAAGCCCTTCACTTCCGCCGATGTGGCTTTCTCCATCAATACCATCAAGGAAGTGCATCCGCGCGGCCGTAATACATTCCTGAACCTCACAAGCGTCGAGACGCCTGATGAGTTGACGGCGGTTCTGGTTCTTTCCAAACCAGCGCCATACCTGATAACGGCGCTCGCCGCCGCCGAAACGCCCATCGTGCCGAAACATCTCTATGAAGGTACGAAAGTCACCGAAAACCCGGTCAATCTCGCCCCCATCGGCACCGGCCCGTTCAAGTTCAAGGAGTGGGTGCGCGGCAGCCATATCGTTTTCGAGCGCAATGCCGATTATTGGGATGCGCCGCGCCCCTATCTCGACAAGCTGATCGTCCGCTTCATTCCCGACGCTTCCGCCCGCGCGATTGCCATTGAAACCGGCGAGATCGATCTCGCCCCCAGCACGCCGGTCGCCTATAGCGATCTCGACCGCTTGAAAGAGCTTCCGAGCCTCGGTTTTGAGACAAACGGCTATCAATATTCGAATTCCGTCAGCCGCGTGGAGTTCAATCTCGAAAAGGATGTGTTCAAGGATGTGCGCGTCCGTCGCGCCTTCGCGCATGTGATCGACCGCAACGTCATCTTCAACACCGTTAATTACGGTTACGGCGCGACCATCACCGGGCCGATCAATCCGAAGCTGACGAAATGGTTCGTGGATGATCTGAAGACCTATCCGATCGATCTGAAGGCCGCCGAAGCGCTTCTCGATGAGGCCGGATACAAGCGCGGTGCAGATGGCATCCGTTTCAAGCTCAATCTGGATTACGTGCCCAGCACCGAAGCCTATCCGCGCGGCGCGGATTATATTCGCCAGGCGCTGGCGAAAGTCGGCGTCGATGTCACAGTGCGCACGCAGGATTTCGCCACCTATACCAAGCGCATCTACACGGATCGCGATTTCGATTTTGCCTATGAGGGCATGAGCAATCTCTTCGATCCGACCGTCGGCGTGCAGCGGCTTTATTGGTCGAAGAACTTCAAGAAGGGCGTGCCTTTCTCCAATGGTGCGGCCTACAGCAATCCGAAGGTGGATGCGCTTCTTGAAGCCGCCGCCATCGAGATCGATCCGGACAAGCGCGTCGCGCAATGGAAGGAAATCCAGCAGATTCTCGTTGAAGACGTTCCTGCAATCGACATCGTCGCAGCACCAGAAATTACCATCTTCAACAAGCGTATCGCCGATCACACCATCGGTGCCGAAGGTGTGGCGGGAAGCCTCGCCTTCGCGCATATCGCCGCATCCTGATCGTTTCACCAGACCCGGCCCCTTTGCTGCGGGCCGGGACTTTTCCCTTTCATCGAGGACAAAGCCATGAGCACGTCACTTTCTGAAATCTGGTATACACGCTGCCCTGTGCCCACGCCCGTGGGACTGGCGGCGCAGCTCGGTTATCTCGGGCAGACCTTCGAGGAGGTGGGGATATCGCTGAAATCCATCATCGATTCGCCTGACCGTTCCGTTCGTCAGAGCCATTTCAACCACACGCTGGAATGGTCCTTCCGTCACGGCGGCAATGTGCCGCCCATCCGCGCCCGTTCGGAAGGGCGCAATACGCGCCTTGTCGGCATTACCTGGACGGACGAGTTTCAGGCAATCATCACCCTGCCGGAAACCGGTATCCGCTCTGTTGCCGATCTTGTCGGTCGCCGTTTCGGCGTGCCGCGCAGGCCGGAAGGCATTGTCGATTTCATGCGGGCGACGGCGCTGAAGGGGATTGTCTCTGCGCTTTCGCTGGAAGGGCTGACGGTAGGGGATGTCGAACTGAAGGATATCGTCATCACGGATTCGGTGCTGGCCACGCAGGAAGGACCGTCGCTTTTCGGACTGAAGCGCCGGCAGTCTTTCGGTGAGGAGATCATCGCGCTATTGCGGGGTGAGGTCGATGCGATCTTCGTCAAGGGAACGGCGGGTATTGCTGCCGCCAATCTGGTCGGTGCGGTGCAGGTGGTGGAATTCGGTTTTCACCCCGATCCGAAAATACGCATCAATTCCGGTTCGCCCCGGGTGCTGACGGTTGATGGGCGGCTTGCCGATGAGCGTCCCGATCTGGTGGAGCGGCTGGTTGCCGCCATCGGCAAAGCCTCGCTCTGGGCGGAGCAGCATCCGGAAGAAACCCGTCGTTTTATTGCCCGTGAGGCCGGCGCGACGGAGGAGCAGGTTCTGGCCGCCAACGGGCCGGAGGTCTACCGCCATCTCGGCCTTGGCCTTGATGCGGACCTTGTCGCCGCTGTCGGTCACTACAAGGATTTCCTGCATCAATGGGGTTTCCTTGAAAACGACTTCGATCTCGGCGAATGGATTGACGATCGTTTCGTGACGGCAAGTGAGAGGGCGGTGGCATGAGTGGTGCGTTATCCGCCGTTCCGCGCCCACCGGAGCAGCAATCGAGCCCTGTTGCCGTTGCAACTGCGCTGGCCGACGATTTCAGCCTGAGGGCGGCGGACCATGACAAAAGCGGCGAATTCGCCGCCGGCAATTTCGAGGCGCTTTTCAAGTCCGGCCTGCTGGGTCTCGTGACGGCTGAAAAGGATGGCGGCTGGGGCGAGGGCATTGAGACGGCCCATGCCGTCATTGCAACCATTGCCAGGGGCGATCCGTCCACCGCCCTCATCCTCGCCATGCATTACAGCGTTCATGCCGCGATACGGCGCGGCAAATGGCCGGTGGCACTTGCTTCAAGGGTGCTGGCCGCCAATAGCAGGGAACCGGCGCTTTTGAACAATGCGCAGGCGGAGCCGGGGGTCGGTTCGCCGGCCCATGGCGGCCTGCCGGAAACGACGGCGCGGATCGAGGGCGATGTCTGGGTTGTCAATGGCCGCAAAAGTTTCGTCACCGGCCTGCCGGGTCTGAAATGGGCGATCGTGCTCGCTGTGACGACGGAAGAGGCGCCGCGCCTGATCCAGCTTCTGGTACCGCTCGATGCGCCGGGCATCACCCAGGAAAAGGCATGGGAGGCGACCGGCATGTATGCCACCGCAAGCCATGACCTGGTGCTGAAGGAGGTAAGGGTGGCGCTTGCTGATATCGTTGCCGAACAGCCGGCGGATGAGCCGTTGCGGCGCGATGAGGCAGACGGCTATAATTTCTTCGCACTGCTGGCTTCCGTCTATCACGGTGTTGCGCTTTCGGCACGTGACGATCTCCTGCGCCATCTGAATGGCCATGTCCCGGCAAGCCTTGGTGCGCCGCTCTCCTCCATTCCCCGCATTCAGGAAGGTCTCGGCCAGATCGAGGTGCTTCTTGCTGCAAACCGGCGCTTACTTCTCTCCGTCGCCCGCGATATCGACGCTGGCGAAAGGGTAGGAACCGATGCGCTCGCCGTTCGCCATGTGGTGATCGACAATGCGGTGGCAGTGACGGATCTGGCGCTGGAACTTGGCGGCAATCGCGGCCTGCGCCGGGATTATAATCTCGAACGCCATCATCGCGATGCCATCACGGCAAGGGCGCATGCGCCACAAAGCCACATGATCCGCACGATTCTCGGCCGTCAGAGCATCAAGGCGGCGGGTGGTTGATTGGTAAAGGTACCGGGCGGCCCTGCCTCTGCAGGATCGCCCGGCATCATCTCGGCATCAATCCCGCAACAGCGGCAACAGCCTGTCGCCCTGCCGCTCGATCTCCTGCAGATAGGGCGTGTCGGAAAGCACGAAATGGGTGATGCCAAGCGCGCGGTATTTGCGCAGTGACGCCGCGACATCCTCCGCCGAACCCACCAGCCATGTGGTTGCCGCACCGCCGCCGCCAAATTTGCCCGGTGCGGTGTAAAGATTATCGTCCAGAACATCGCCCTGGCGGTGCAGATCCAGCAGCCTGCGTTGGCCGATTGCCACGCCTTGCAGATGATCGTTCCAGCGCGCTCCGTTATTTACCGCCATCTCGGCAACCTTCGCTTCCGCGTCGCGCCATGCTTCTGCCGTCGTTTCCCGCACCAGCGTGGTGATCCGCAGGCCGAATTGCAGCGGCGGCAGGTCGCGGCCAAGCGTTTCACTGAAATGCCTGAGCCGTTCTATCCGTTCGCCCACACCGGCGAGCGGCTCGCCCCAGAACAATTGTACATCCGCCTCGGTTGCGGCGACCTGCTCGGCCGCCTCGGATGCGCCGCCGAAATAAAGCTTCGGGTGCGGCCGGCCGTCGCGTGCGGCGATACGCGGCAGGACAGTCGAATTCCTGACCCGGAAATGTTCCCCGTCGAAGGTGACATTTTCTTCCGCCCAGAGCCGCCGCACCAGCCGCATGAACTCTTTCGTGCGTGCATAACGCTGCGCCTGATCACCTTCTTCATCGCCATAGGCAGCTAGCTCGTCGCGACCCGAGACGACATTGATCCGTACCCGGCCACCCGAGAGCTGATCGAGCGTGGCGGCGGCGGATGCGAGATTGGCCGGTTTCCAGTAGCCGGGGCGGATGGCGATCAGCGGCTCGAAGGTGGTGGTGCGCGCCGCAAGGGCGGCCGCCACCGTGAATGTGTCGGGCCGGCCCCAGCCGGTGCCGATCAGCGCACCTTTCCAGCCATGATTTTCCAGTGCCTTTGCGTGGCTGGTCAATGTATCGAGGCTGTTATGGTTGTCGCTGACGGCATCGCCCCTGTGGCCGGGTTTGACGTCATTGGGGATGTACCAGAGAAATTCGCTCGTGCTGCTCACATTATCCGCCTGAATTTTCGATTCATGTCGCGGTGCGAGAATGACAAAGCGGCGGCGGATGGGCCAAGCAGCGGTGTCTCATTTGATGTGCGACGGAGGAAAAGCTTTCCGCAGGAGAGGAATATATTGCACATATTTTCTATGTAAAAAATGTAAGTAAATGATTCCGTATGAACAGGAATTTATCGGCGGTTGAGAACGCATTTTCTTCTGTATCGAATTTCTTCAGATCGATTTTTTCTTTGATCCAGAAAGGTGAGCAAGCCAGCATTCGACTGGAATCGTAAAAATCATCATGCTTTGCACGGACCACCCGCAACCACGGAGCAGGCATGTGTACCACCTTGATTGTTCCCGGACTGAACGGTTCGGATGAGGGGCATTGGCAGCGGCACTGGCTGCTGGATGATCCCGCAGCGCAGCTGGTAGATCAGGATGACTGGCAATGCCCGGTTCTCGAGGACTGGCTCGGCCGTCTTGAAGCAGCGCTTGCCTCTGTCGACAGCGCCTATATCGTCGCGCACAGCCTCGGTTGCGTGCTGGTCGCGAATATGGCCTCCCGGCCGGCGGCGGCAAAAATCAGAGGTGCGCTTCTTGTCGCGCCTGCCCATCTGGACAGGGTGGAAGCGATGCACCCCTGTATTGTCCGGTTCGGAGCCTTTCCCCTGGCGCCGCTTGCTTTCCCCAGTCTCGTCGTCGGCAGCGTGAACGACCCCTATATGAGCCCCGAAAACCTGGCGCAGACCGCCGCCAGCTGGGGAAGCGATCTCGTTAATCTTGGCCCGGCAGGGCATATCAATATCGCTGCCGGTTTTGGAAGGTGGCCAGAGGGATATGACCTGCTGGCACGCCTGAAAACGGGTGCGGGTTCTGAAACGCCTGCGACCAGATCGAGAATACGGGGACTGCCGGCGGCTCGTGGTGCGCATCTTCAGGGTGATGTAAGCGCACTTTAATCCATCCGTTGCAAACGGATTTGGTCAAGCCAAACGTCGCATACACAACCTTTGAGCGCTTTATAGCTGTTTTATCCGCCATAAATTTCGAATCTCACCTTTTGATTGTTTTGAGTGACTGCATTTATTTTCTACAGAAAATATGAAAAAGCGTTTCTTCGCTCCGGACGATTTTGTTGCGACCTTTCAATGGTCATCAAATCAGGAAGGGGTAAGGGAATGTCTAGGATCAAGTTTGTAGCGTCGGCTCTCGGCGGATTGTTGTTGTCGACGGTATCGCTGTCTGCTGCCGGAGCATCGGACGCGCTGGTGACGGCCGATTGGCTGAAGGAAAATCTCGACAATCCGAAGGTTCGGATTTTCGAAGTCAGCGTCGATACGGGTGTCTACGAGCGCGGGCATATTCCCGGCGCGGTGAACCTCAACTGGCATACGGATCTCGTCGACAAGGAACGGCGCGACATTGCCGCACGGGAAAATTTCCAGTCCCTGCTGCAAAAGGCTGGTGTTGGTGACGATACGACGATCGTTCTTTATGGCGACAACAATAACTGGTTCGCCGCCTGGGGCGCATGGATTTTTGAAACCTATGGCCTTGGCGACCGGGTGAAGCTGCTGGATGGCGGCCGCAAGCTCTGGGAAGCGCAGGGCCTGCCTTTCGACACATCAGCACCCGCAACGGCCGAAACGAAACTGAAGCTTGGCGAGCCGGACACCTCGGTGCGGGCGCGGTTTGTTGACGTGGTCGCCGTGGCCGAAGGAAAACATAATATCAAGCTCGTCGATATTCGCTCGGCGGATGAATATTCCGGCAAGATTTTCGCCCCCGATGGCGTCAAGGAGTTGTCAGTGCGGGCTGGTCATATTCCCGGCGCTGTCAACGTGCCGTGGGGCACCATCGTCAACAAGGACGGCACCTTCAAATCTGCAGATGAGATCAAGGCGATCTATGCGGAAAAGGGTATCGACGGCTCCGCCCCGGTCATCACCTATTGCCGTATCGGCGAGCGCTCCAGCCACACCTGGTTCGCCTTGAAGAAGATACTCGGTTACGACGTCCGCAACTATGACGGTTCCTGGACCGAATATGGCAATGCGGTCGGCGTTCCCATCAGCAATCCGACCGGTACGGTCTGGACGGGCAAATAAACCGCAGCCTTCGTTTTTGAAGCCGGTGCGCCAGTGCGGCGCACCGGCATTTTCTCCTGCCATATCCGGTATTTCATGCATCTTACCTTTCGCCGCTTCGCGGCCTTCGCCATTTTATGCACGCTGACTGTTGCGGCTCACCAACTGGGGACGCTTGAGAACGGCAGGCAGCTTGCGTTTTCATTGTTGGCCGGTATCGCTTTCGGCATCGTGATGCAGCGCGGGCGGTTCTGTTTCCTCTGCAATTTCCGGGATTTCATCGACGACAGGCGCTCGGATGGCGTTCTTGCAATTCTCGTCGCACTTCTTGCGGGCGTGGCATTTTATCAGATCATCACCATCGCGTGGATGCCGGTTCCGCAACCCGGTCGTCTGCCGCCCAATGCGCATATCGGCCCGGTCGGCTGGGTCCTGGCGTTGGCGTCGACGGTTTTTGGTGTCGGTGCTGCGCTTTCCGGCTCCTGCCTGTCCGGGCATTTTTACCGGTTGGGGGAGGGAGCCTTTGGTTCCGTTCTTGCCATTGCCGGTGCGGCGCTCGGTTTTCTGCTGGCGTTCCTCAGCTGGAATTTTCTTTATACGCTCAGCGTATTCAACGACCCACCGGTCTGGCTGCCGCACCATCTGGGATATGGCTTGGCACTGTTGCTTGCCGGTTTTGTTTTGGCCGGGCTGATCTTCATTGTTCTTTTTTTCGATAAGTCAGCGGCTGTTCCATCGGGCGTACCGGAAAACCGGCTGCAGCAGGCCCTGCGAAGCGTTTTTGTCGAACGCTGGCCGCCTGTCGTCACCGGGGTTCTAGTTGCAGCCATCAGCGCCTTTTCCTATTTCCGCGTTGCGCCGCTTGGGGTAACCGCCGAACTCGGCAGCATCGTCAGAACGGCCGGCGCATCCGCGGCATGGGTGCCGGAAACGCTTGCGGGCCTCGATACGGTGCGCGGCTGCATCAGCGCGGTGAAAACCACGATCCTGTCGCCTAACGGCGTCTTCGTGCTGGGGCTGATTTTCGCGAGCTTCGCAGCCGCGCTTTCGGCGGGAAAATTCCAGACATCCTGGCCGTCTGCCGGCGGGTTGGCAACTCGTTTTGCCGGAGGTGTGCTGATGGGCTGGGGTGGCATGACCGCGCTTGGCTGCACCATCGGTGTGCTGCTGTCGGGCATTCATGCGGGCGCGGTGTCGGGTTGGGTATTTTTCCTTTTTTGTGGTCTTGGCGCTTTTGCAGGCCTCATTCTCAAACGTCGGTTGGCCTGGCCGTGAGGCTCATACGCTGAAATCCTGCCGATTCTGGCCTGCGAAATGGAATTTCCCCCATTCGGGCAACCTTAGTCCACCTTTGCAGGCTGCTCACAAATTATAGAATAGTAATTTTATGGAAAATATTGACGATTTTGGATCCGCGCCGGAGGATAGTGGACGTTGAGCAAAGGAGGCGCACATGCCGCAGGGATTTCATGCGTTTACTTTTGATCTGTTCGGTCTGACCCGGCGTCGGCCGCACGCAGATGAGCAGGTTACTCTTCATCCGCTGGATCATACCGGGCGTATCAGGCAGGGAAAAAGCGATCTCGAGCTTGAGCGGGAAGAAATCTGCGAAATGAACTTCGCAATGCTTAGCCTGTACCCGGTTTTCTAAGGTTACAGACCGCCGGTGTGGCAAGGCTCGCGGGAGAGACAAACACTCCCCTCTTCGGAAAAATTGGAACGAAATTTCTTATATAGCCGGGGGAATTGGCTACCCTCTTTTTGTCCGGTTTCTTGCCGGCCGGGTTGAGTAACAAAGGGTCTGACAGATAGAACATTATTTCCATAGAATATAAATATTATGGAAAACGATGTCTATTTAATCCCCTGCCGCCGCTGCTAGCTATTGGACAATTCAGCTGTTTTCAGGAGCGATCGATGACACTGCAATATGCGGCCAAGGATCAACAATTCATCAATCTTCGCGATCCGGTCTCGGGTAAGGCTGCGGATGCCGACAGCCTCAAGGCGGCGTTGAGAACGCTCGGCGGCGGTGTCAGCGTCATCACCGCCGGAGAAGGCGAGGCGCGCACGGGTGCGACCGTCACTTCGGCTACCGCTTTGTCGGTCGATCCGCCGAGAATTCTGGTGGCGCTCAACCGTTCGTCGTCCACATGGCCAGTGGTGCAGCGTTTTGGTCACCTCGCCGTCAACATTATCGGCGCGAACCACCAGTTCATCGCCAACCAGTTTGCCGGCATTGGCGGCCTGAAGGGTGCGGATCGTTATCGCGGCGCGGAGTGGACCAGGCTTGCAAGTGGCGCGCCCATCCTTGAGGACGCCGTTGCCGCTATCGACTGCACCATCGAAGAAGCAATCGAGCGGCACAGCCACGTCATCATCATCGGCAAGGTGGAGGCGATCCGCATCGGCTCCGGACATTCGCTGGTCTATCAGAACGGGCGTTATCATTCGCTGGACTGAGTGAGCGCTTTCAACGGGTTATTTTTTGAGGGAGTTGAGCATGGGATCTGTCACGCCTCTCGGCGAAAGAATTCGTTTCGTTCCTCCACGTCTCGGCGCGGATGGCGATGTGCTGACCGTCGCCCGGGCAATTGCCGGGAAATGTCCCTTCGAAAATAGCGGGCAGATCCACGCGCGGATCGCCCGCTCCGGCCTTCTTGCCCTCTCTGTTCCGAACGAACTGGGTGGAGCGGATATAACCAACGATATTCTCGCCCAGGCACTTTCGATTATTGCTGCCGCGGATGCGGAGGCGGCGCGTGATCTGGTCGAACATTTCACTGCGCTTGAATTCATTCGAAATGCCGGCGGTGAAGAGCAACGCAAGGCCCTCTTTGCCCGTCTCGATCTTGGCGAAACCTTCGCGCTTGCTTCCTCCGATCTCAGCGCGGAGCATGCGGTTTTAACGAATGACGACGATTTCGCCCTGCGGTTTCCCGACGATGTGGTACGCTCTATTGCGACCGATGCGGATTGGATTGTCGTTCCGGCTGTGAATGCGGCTGGAAAAAGCCTGCTCGTGGTTTTGCGCAATCGGCCGGATACATCATGGGATGGCCTGCTGCGCGCTGATCAGGTTACATTTCTTGCGCAGGGCGCAGGAAATCTCGCCGCCTCCGTTGCCACCCTGCTGAAAGCCGCGGTGGCGCTGGGTGAAAAACAGCGCGAACTTTCGACGCTATTGATAGACAGATTGGCAGACGAGGGCGAGGCGCGTCCCGTCATCGGCGAGGTTTTTCTCGCCATTGAACTGCTGAAAGCGCAAATCTCCAGCCTGGCGGCAAATATCGATGCGGCGCAGGTGGGCGCGGAAAGCGTCCCCTTTCGCTCCGTCAGAAACAACGCCATCACGCTTGAAATTCTGATGGCGCGTCTCGGCCTTATCGATGGCCTGAGCGAATCCGGGCTGATTGCCTCTCTGGAGGATGATCTGCGCCGGCAATAAGCAAAGCCTATTTTCCGGCAGGAATGGAAAGCGCGTCCTGCCCATCCTTCGCGACGAATTGTGCGAGCGTCATATTGTCCAGAATGGTTGCGATGGCGTCACGCACGTCCGTCATCGAAACCCTGACCTGACAGGTCTCGGGATCGTCACAGTCGTCGCAGGCTTCAAAGGCGGTACGGCTGGCACAGCGGATGGGAGCCAAAGGCCCGTCCAGCGTGCGGATAACCTGGCCGATCATGATTTCGGATGGCATTTTCGATAGGGAATAACCGCCATTCGGTCCCTTCTTGGAGCGCAGAATACCGCTGTTGCGCAGCTCCAGAAGAATGGTGTCCAGAAATTTCTTCGGAATATTGTTGCGCGTGGCAATCTCGGTCACGAAGGCGGTTTCTCCCTGGGGCAACCGCGCCAGATCGACCAGAGCCTTTAATCCGTATTTGCCTTTTTTGGTCAACATCGCCTGATCCGCAAAGAGGGCCGGTACATTCCGCAACGCCGGCCATATTATTCCTAACTTACTAAGTAGTTTTTAGCGAATTCCCGCGCAAGCCGTTTCCTCCGGATATGGCCCTGAAAACCGCCTGTTTTCCGCCTTTTCGACGTCGCATCTCCGGCGCTGCGGATATTTTTTGCCTAGACCGGTTTCAGAATCGTGACGGAAAACAATATTTTCTCTGATCGCGCTGCAACGTGGAACGAACGTTCTTTATTAGAATATAAAATCAGTAGACAAAGTATGCATCAAAAGACGTGCGAGGTGATGATGTATACTCTCAGTTTGCTGGATAAGAGCCCCGTTTCGGCGGGCGAGGATGCGGCAGGCGCATTCCGCGACACGATCAATCTCGCCAGACGCGCCGAAGATCTGGGTTACCGCCGGTTCTGGGTGGCCGAGCATCACAATTCGCCGGAGCTTGCCGGTTCCGTGCCCGAGGCGCTGGTGGCGTGGATTCTGGCGAAGACATCCCGCATCCGCGTCGGTTCAGGTGGCGTGATGCTGCAGCATTACAGCCCCTATAAGGTTGCCGAAGTCTTCAACGTGCTATCGGCGCTTGCACCCGGCCGGGTCGATCTTGGCGTTGGCAAGACGCCGGGCGGGTTGCCGCTGGCAACCTCAGCCCTGCAACAGGCTTATGACCCAGCGAGAAAGCCGGATTTCGAAACGGCTTTCGGGGAACTCACCACATTCTTGTCCGGTGCCGCGCCACAGGACCATGCGCAGGCCGGATTGCAGGCAACGCCGGCGCCGCCGGTCGCAGCGGAGAGGTTTCTGCTCGGCGCCAGCCCGGAAAGCGCAAGGCTCGCGGCCTCAAAGGGATGGAGCTTCGTTTTTGCCGGTCACCTCAATGGTGATCCGGAGGTTCTTCGCCGCAGCCTTTCGGCTTTCCGAGAACAAAGCGGCGGCAAGGCTCCGGTCCTTGCCCTGTCGGCTTTTGCCGCGAGTGACCCCGACCATGCCGCAAGGCAGGTGGAGGGACAGCGCATCTACCGGGTATTTCTGAGCGATGGCAGGGCGTTCAATCTCGGCCGACGCGAGCAGGCGGAAGAGTTCGCCCGCCAGTCCGGTGACAGCGATTATCGCATCGAGGAGCGCAAGCCCAACGTGCTCCATGGCGCGCCGGAAGATATTCACCGGGCGTTGCGTGCGCTTTCCGAAGAACACGGCATCGAGGAATTCATCATCGAACCGCCGCATGTGGGAGCCGATCAGCGGCTTGCCTCGATTGAACTCTTGGCCACGCATCGCCTTTCGCGAGCGGCGTGATCTTGTCCTCAGGAGAAATGACATGACGAGAAAGAAAATCCGTTTCGGCATCATGCTTCAGGGTCCCGGTGGGCATATGAATGCCTGGCGGCACCCAAAAAGCCCGGTCGACGCCAGCGTCAATTTCGACTTCTTCAGGAAGACGGCTCTGAAGGCGGAAGCCGCCGGCATTGCCTTCGCCTTCGTGGCGGACGGGCTTTACATAAACGACAAGTCGATCCCGCATTTCCTCAACCGTTTCGAGCCGCTGACCATTCTTTCGGCGCTTGCCTCCGTCACCTCGAAGATCGGCCTCGCGGGTACTGTTTCGACGTCTTATAGCGACCCTTTCACGATCGCCCGCCAGTTCGCCTCGCTCGATCTGTTGAGCGGCGGCCGTGCCGGATGGAATGCCGTGACGACGCCGCTTGAAGGCACGGCGAAAAATTACAGCCGCAATCATCCGGAACATGCGCTGCGCTACGAGATCGCCGATGAATATCTCGAAGTCATCAAGGGGTTGTGGGATAGCTGGGACGACGATGCCTTCGTGCGCAACCGGGAGAGCGGACAGTTCTTCGAGCGCGACAAACTCCATACGCTCGGTCACAAGGGACGGTTCTTTCAGGTGGAAGGCCCGCTGAACATCCAGCGCTCGCCACAGGGGCAGCCGGTGGTGTTTCAGGCCGGCTCCTCCGATGCGGGCATCGGCCTTGCGGGCAAACATGCCGACGCCGTCTTCACCAATTCTGCTTCGCTGGAAGAAAACCAGACCTTCCTCAAACGTGTAAAGCAGAGCGCCGTTGCGCAGGGCAGATCCGCCAGCGACGTGAAGATTTTCCCCGGTATCGGACCGATTGTCGGCGAGACGCAGGAAGAGGCGGAGGCGAAATATGACGTCATCCGCAACCTCATCACCATCGAAGATGCGCTTGCCTATCTCGGCCGATTTTTCGATCACCACGATTTCAGCGCCTATCCGCTGGATGAAGCTTTCCCTGAACTCGGTGATATCGGCAAGAACAGCTTCCGTTCAACGACCGACCGTATCAAGCGCCGGGCAAAGGAAAAGAACCAGACACTGCGAGAAGCGGCGCTGGAGGCTGCAACCCCACGCGAAGGTTTCATCGGCACACCGGACAAGGTGGCGGACGAAATCATCCGCTGGGTGGAAAACGATGCGGCCGATGGCTTCATTCTGGGCTTCCCGGTCATTGCCGAAGGGCTGGACGATTTCATCCGCCTCGTCATTCCAGTGCTGCAGCGGCGCGGTTATTTCGATCCGCATCTGGAAGGGGCAACCTTGCGGGATCATCTCGGCCTGCCTTTCCGGGAAAGCGTCTATTCCAGCGGCGAAAGCGGCTCGGACAAGGCCATAGCATAAAGCTGCGGCCGGGCGGCAGGACCGCCGCCCGCGCAGATTACAAGACGCGGCGGGCAAAAAGCCGTGCAGGAGACAGAACCATGAATATCCGCATTGACGGCGCGCGTCCGCAGGACGACGCCGAACGGGGAATCCTTGCCTTCATCGAGGAGAGTATCGCCATCCGGCATGATCTCCACCGGCATCCGGAGCTGTCGCTCAAGGAAAACCGCACGGCGGCGCTCATCGCCCGTTATCTGCTGTCGTTCGGATATGAGGTGACGGAAGGTGTCGGCGGTCACGGTGTCGTTGCCACCCTGAAACGGGGTCATGGTGAAAAACGTCTCGGCATCCGCGCCGATATTGATGCGCTGCCAATTCATGAAGAGACCGGCCTTGCCTATGCCAGCGAAACGCCGGGCGTCATGCATGCCTGCGGTCATGATGGTCACACGACGATCCTGCTCACTGCTGCCCGTTATCTTGCTGAAACCTCTAATTTTTCCGGCACACTGACGCTGATCTTCCAGCCCGCCGAGGAGATCGGCGCGGGTGCGAGGGCGATGATAAAGGACCGGCTGTTCGAGCGGTTTCCCGTTGATGCGGTCTTCGGCCTGCACAATTGGCCGGGTGTGGAAACCGGACAGTTCGGTTTCGTCGAAGGCCCTGCCATGGCCTCCGTCGACAAGGCGCAGGTGCGTATCGTCGGCAAGGGCGGTCACGGTGCGGCGCCGCATGAGACTGTTGATCCGGTTCTGGCCTCGGCAAGCTTCATCACCGCCCTGCAGAGCATTGTTTCCCGCAACGTCGATCCGCGCGAAATGGCGGTGCTGACCGTCGGTTCCATCCATGGCGGAACCGCCTCCAACGTCATTCCCGAGAGCGTGGAATTGCAGATCACCGCCCGGGCTTTTTCACCCGCCGTGCGCGACAGGCTGGAGGAACGGCTTCCGGCACTCGCCAAGGCGCAGGCGGAAAGTTTTGGCGCGAGGGCTGACGTCGCCTATTCCCGTGGTTTTCCGCCTGTCATCAATCACGCGGCGCAGACGGTTTTCGCCCGCGATGTCGCCAGACGACATTTTCCAGCCGGACAGATCGCCGAAGGGTTTCAGCCGCGCACGGCGAGCGAAGATTTCGCTTTCATGCTGCAGGAGCGACCCGGCTCCTACCTCTTCGTCGGCAATGGCGACAGCGCGCCGCTGCACAGCCCTCACTATGATTTCAACGATGCGATCATTGCGCCTGCGGCACGCTTCTGGGTGCGCCTGGCTGAAGCATACCTCTCCTGACACGAAATTTAGGACAAGGACATGAGCGACAGTTTTTTCTACACATCGGTCAAGGATCCGCTCGCAACTCCGCTTCTGGAAGAGTTGCTGTTCGAATATGACAGCCGTTACGGCACATTCTTCAATGCGGAAGGGGCAAGGGCGGAGCTGAACAAATATCCCCCGGAAGCCTTTAGTCCGCCATCCGGCAATTTCCTGCTGCTTCTGCGGGACGGAAAGCCGATCGCCGGCGGCGCTTTCATGCGTTACGACGAGGAGACTGCCGAATTCAAGCGGGTCTGGACCCATTCGGCCCATCGTCGCCAGGGGCTGGCGAAGCTCGTGCTTCGGGAACTGGAGCAGCAGGCGATCCGGCAGGGTTATGCCCGTGTCTATCTGACCACGGGGTTCCGCCAGCCGGAAGCCGTCGGCCTCTATCTCACCAATGGTTATCGCGCCTTGTTCGACACGGCGGCCGACCCCGAGACGATCAGGTCGCTGCCCTTCGAAAAATTTCTTGCCGATGCGGCCTCCGGTCCCCTCCCGGACGGCGCGCCGATACCGACCGTCCATCCGCAACCCTCTTCCGCCCATCCGTGAAAGGCTCTTTAGATGACGATAGCCTCTGATTTTCCGCATGTGGCGGTCAGCGAGCAGAAGGGCGAGCCGGTTAAAGGTGGTTACGACCATTTCCGCATCGTTCCCGCCCGTTACCCCCTGCGCACCGTGGGCACGGTTTTTTCCGTACTGATCATTGCGGCCGTGCTGCATTCCGTTTTCGGCAATCCGCGCTGGGGTTGGGACGTCTTTGCCGAATGGTTCTTCGCCGAACCGGTGCTCGTTGGCCTTGGCCGGACATTGCTGTTGACGGCGCTGGGTGCACTATTCGGGTTTGTTCTCGGAACGCTGCTGGCACTTGCCCGTGTGTCCCGCTCGCCGTTGCTGGTTGCCGTTTCCTGGACCTATATCTGGATTTTCCGGTCGATCCCGCTGATCGTGCTTCTGCTGATCCTCAACAATCTCGGTTATCTCTATGAAACCGTGACGATCGGCGTGCCCTATACCGGCATCAATTTCTTCAGCTGGAATACGACACAGCTGATGACGCCGTTTGCGGCCGCCGTGCTGGGCCTCACTCTCAATCAGGCGGCCTTTGCATCGGAAATCGTACGTGGCGGCATTCTCTCGGTCGACCAGGGGCAGCTGGAAGCCGCCGCCGCGCTCGGCCTTCCACGTCGGCGGCAGGCCTCCCGCATCGTTCTGCCGCAGGCCATGCGGTCCATCCTCCCGACGGCCTTCAATGACATCATCGGCCTCGCAAAGGGAACATCGCAGGTCTATATCCTCGCGCTACCGGAATTGTTCTACACCATCCAGATCATCTATCGCCGTAATCTGGAAGTGATCCCGCTGCTGATGGTCGCAACCGTCTGGTATCTGGTGATACTGACGGCGCTATCGATCGTTCAGCATCATATCGAACGGCATTTTTCCCGGGGTGCGCTTCGCAATCCGCCACCTTCGCTTTTCGCCACCGTCTACCGCACCTTCCTGCCACGCCGGGCAGCGGCGGAGCCGGCGGCCGTGGTGACAGTGCCTGCAAAGCGGGAAGCTTCGGTATCTGCGCGTGCAGGAGGCTTCCGCATAGGCAATCGTGGCGGTTCGGTGAATATCCACGGTGTTTCCAAGTCTTTCGGCACACTCAAGGTGCTGGATGATGTCTCCCTTTCCATTCCGGCAGGCAGCGTCACCACCATTCTTGGCCAATCCGGTTCGGGTAAGTCCACCCTGCTGCGCTCCATCAACCATCTGGAGCGCGTCGATGACGGCTTTATCGCCATAGACGGCGAGCTGGTTGGTTATCGCCAGCAGGGCGATACACTTTATGAGCTGAAGGAGCGGGAAATCCTCAAACGCCGCGTCGAAGTGGGCATGGTGTTCCAGAGCTTCAACCTGTTTCCGCATCTTACTGCGCTTGAAAACATCATCGAAGCGCCGGTCGCGGTTCGCGGCATCTCGAAAGAACAGGCTGAAGCGGAGGCGCGCGATCTTCTGGCTCGTGTCGGCCTTGCCGAGAAGGCCAATGCCTACCCGCGCCAACTTTCCGGCGGCCAGCAGCAACGCGTGGCGATTGCCCGGGCACTCGCCCTGCGGCCAAAGGTGCTGCTGTTCGATGAGCCAACATCCGCGCTCGATCCTGAACTAGTCAATGAGGTGCTTGACGTCATCAAGGAGCTCTCCCGCTCCGGCGTCACCCTTATCATCGTCACCCATGAGATCGGTTTTGCCCGCGAAGTCTCCGACAGGGTCGTCTTCATGAAACAGGGCCGCATCGTTGAAACGGGCACACCGGAGAAGGTGTTCAACAACCCTGAACATCCGCGCACGGCTGAATTCCTCGCAAAAGTTCTCTAATCATAACAAGGAAACACTCACATGGCTTTTTCATCGAAATTATTATCCCTGCTCGCCGGCGGTCTTTTCACCGCCACCACCGTGCTCATTCCGGCCGCGCATGCGCAGGAGGTTGACCTGTCGCCCGAACAGAAGGGCCGGGTGCGCGCCGAGAAGGTTGAGGAGGCAATCAAGCTTCTGCCCGCCGGCCATAAATTCATCGCCGATGGCAAGCTGACGGTCGCGACCGTGCCCTTCCGCCTGCCGCTGGTCGACTATTCGAGCGACACAAAAACGCCGATCGGCGTGGAGCCGGATATCGCCCAGCTGGTTGCCGACAGCCTTGGGCTTGAACTTCAGCTCGTTCCGATTGCCTGGGCCGACTGGCCGCTCGGCCTTGCTTCCGGCAAATATGATGCCGTCGCATCCAACATCACGGTGACGGAAGCGCGCAAGGAGAAGTTCGATTTCTCCAGCTATCGCAACGACCTGCTCGGCTTTTATGTAGGCAACAACAGCAAGGTCACGTCCATCGGCAAACCCGAGGATGTCGCCGGGCTGAAGGTGATCGTTGGCGCAGCCACCAATCAGGAGCAGATCCTGCTGAAATGGATCAAGGACAACAAGGCGAAGGGACTGGCCGACACCGAAGTGCAATATTACGACGATCAGGCCGTGCTTGACGTCGCCCTGCAATCCGGCCGTGCGGATGCCTATCTCGGTCCCAATGCCACCTCTGCCTTTCAGGCAGCAAGCCAGAAAAAGACCAAGCTCGTCGGCACCTTCTCGGGCGGCTGGCCGGAAGCGGCGGAAATCGCCTTCGCTTCGAAAAAGGATGCCGGCATCGCCGAGGCCGTCACGGCTGCGCTGAATGCCCAGATCAAGAACGGCAATTACGGCAAGGTTCTCGCTCGCTGGAATCTCGGCTCGGAAGCCATCACCGAATCCCGCACCAATCCGCCCGGCCTGCCCAAGAGCTGAGCGTGAAAAATCGAGTTCCTAAAAGCTGAGTCGAAGGTGGGACATCACTCAGCCGGTGGCGCGGGCATCCTCCCGCCCGCGCTACCCTCGTCCCGCAATCCTCTATCGGGAAACCACAATGACCTTCACCTCTCGTTTCGCCACGGCCACGTTCGGCGTCTTTCTCTCCATCTCCGGTTTCGTCCCGGCCTTCGCAACCGATGTCTTCGATCTGTCACCGGATCAGCCCGGTCGCATCAGGGTTGAAAAAGACCCCGGCGCCATTGCCGCCGTACCGAAGGATTTCAAATTCGTCACGCCGGGCAAACTCACCGTCGCCGTCTCTCCCGGCGGGCCGCCATTAGCCACCTATGCGACGGATGCGAAGACCGTCGTGGGCGCAGACCCGGACTACGCGCTTGCCGTTGCCGATAGTCTCGGCCTTGAGCTGGAACTGGTGGCCGTGGCCTGGGCCGACTGGCCGCTCGGCCTTGCCTCGGGCAAATACGATGCCGTCATCTCCAATGTCGGCGTGACCGAACAGCGCAAGGAAAAGTTCGATTTCTCCACCTACCGCCAGGGCCTGCATGGCTTCTTCGTCAAATCCGACAGCGGCATAACCTCCATCACCGAGCCGAAGGATGCCGCCGGTCTGAGGATCATCGTTGGTGCCGGCACCAATCAGGAGCGTATTCTGCTGAAATGGAGCGACGAGAATGTCGCTGCCGGTTTGAAGCCGATCGAGTTGCAATATTACGATGACGAAGCCACCCGGCTCGTCGCGCTTTCAGCCGGCCGGGCGGATGTGATCGTACAGCCGCATGCGCAGCTGGTTTTCATCGCCGCGCGCGACAAGACCATCAAGCGGGTGGGAACGCTCTCCGCCGGCTGGCCGGAGCGCTCCGATGTCGCCATCACCACCCGCAAGGGTTCTGGACTGGCGGATGCACTGACGCTTGCCACCAATGATCTGATCAAGAGCAGTGCCTACGCGAAAATTCTCGATCGCTGGCAGCTCGCGGAAGAGGCCCTGCCGGAATCGCGTACCAATCCACCCGGCCTGCCAAAGAGCTGACTGGTCAAAAAAATGCGGCGGACGGCAATATCCGCAGGTTCGCCTGCGGATATTGTTTTGCGGTTACGGCTTCAGAAATCCGCAACCTTGCCCCATGACGAACCAAGGAAGCGGCTCGGGTGATAAGGGACGGGATCGACGATCGGGCTTGAGCCCGTGACGATATCGGCGATCAGATGACCGGCGCCCGGCCCGATGCCGAAACCATGCCCGCTGAAACCGGCGGCGAGGATGAAACCGGGCAACTCGCTGGTTTCGCCAATGGCGGGCACACCATCCGGCGTGCTGTCGATAAAGCCGGCCCAGGCTGCGGAAATCTGGGTGTTGCGAAGTGCGGGCAGAAGGTCCCGCGCCCTTTTGTGGGTCTCCCGGATGGCTGCGGCATTGGGCTTCGGATCGAGGATGCGAACCCGTTCCATCGGCGTCGGCGCATCCAGCCGCCAGCGCTTCAACGTTTCGTGGCCGCCGCGAATGCCTTCCAGCCCACCTGGCCGCAGGCTGCGCCAGCGCTTGAGGAACATCGGCACGAATTCACGCGCGAACCGCATCTGCTGCGCCGTCGGGTCGATACGGCCAAGGCCGCTGATGGCGAGGGTGTAACCGCCGTTGTTCCGGCGTGTCAGCGAAACGGCCTTTGTATGCAATGCATCCGGCAGGCCTTCAGCACCCGGGGTGACCGAGAGGATGGAGGAGCGGACGGAAGCCTGCGGGAAACGAATGCCGAGTTGACGGCAGAAGGAAGACGCCCATGCTCCGCCGGACATGATGGCGGTTTTGGTGCGGATCGTGCCTTTTTCGGTAACGACGGCGCTGACGCGGCCACCCT
Organism: Agrobacterium sp. ST15.16.024; assembly: GCF_027956545.1. Lineage (NCBI taxonomy): Bacteria > Pseudomonadati > Pseudomonadota > Alphaproteobacteria > Hyphomicrobiales > Rhizobiaceae > Agrobacterium > Agrobacterium sp. ST15.16.024. Next base: position 158,259 of record NZ_JAQKGO010000002.1, on the reverse strand, counting down.
CGGTCTCAAGCCCGCGCGCAGCGCAATTCTGATGCACCGTGCCGCCGAGTTTGATGATGGCGCGCGCCACGGCGGGTGCCGCCATGGAGGGATCGGCCGTGCCGTCGGTGGGTGAGAAGACGCCGCCCTTCCAGCGTTTGCCGGTGGCGCGGCCGCGCTCACTTGCCTCATCGGCGCTCAGCATATGCGTCGTCACACCGGCGGTGATGGCAAAGTCGCGCCAGCGCGCCCAGCCGGCAAGTTCCGCCTCGTTGTCGCTGAGGTAAAACAATCCGCAACGGCGAAAGCCGGTGTCTTCGCCGCTTTCACTGGCAAATTGCTCCCACAATGCAAGGCTCTGGGTCGAAATCGGCAATTCACGCGCATCGCGGTTCTGCTGCCGGCACCAGCCCCAGTTGCGGCTGGATTGCTCCGCGCCAACAAGGCCTTTTTCCACCAGAGCCACTTTCAGGCCGCGCCGGGCGAGGTAATAGGCCGCGAATACCCCAACGATGCCGCCGCCGATAATGACGGCGTCCGCGGCTTTCGGCAGCTCCGGCGATGTCGTGATCTCTTGCAGCGGGGCGGGCATGGGTCGGACTCCTTATATTCGTCCTAATTTACCTTGGCTGGCGTGTAAACGCTGCCAGACTGAGTGGTTTGCCGGAATCTCCTGCTGTTCATGGCCATGTCTGCAACTCTTTATGCTGCATCAAAAAAACATGCTTACATCGACAGGGCACGTGCATGTGATAAGATTTCCACTGCAGCGTCAGAATTTTATACCGCGCACTCGAAAAAACAAAAAAGGGGTTCCGCACGTGATGAAACTTGACCGGATCGATATCAAGATCCTCTACGAACTGCAGAAAAACGGTCGCATCACCAATGTGGAACTGGCGGAGCTTGTCAATCTTTCGCCCAGCCCCTGCCTGATGCGGGTCAAGAAACTTCAGTCCGAAGGTTACATCGAAGGTTATTCGGCGCAGATCAATATCAACAAGCTCGGCCAGACACTGACGGTCTTTACCGAAATCACGCTCAAGAACCACCGGCAGATCGATTTCGCCCGCTTTCTCGGTGTCGTCGAGAAGATCGATCAGGTGGTGGAATGCCACCTCGTTTCCGGCGGTTACGATTACCTGCTGAAATTCGTCACATCAGGCATTGTTGAATATCAGTCGATCATGGAGCGGCTGACGGATATGGATGTCGGCATCGACAAATATTTCAGCTTCGTGGTGCTGAAATCGCCGATCACCAAATCGCATATGCCGCTGACCAGCCTGTTTCCGCTCTGAGGTGAGAGGGCGCCTCTTCAGTGGGGTGATTGCTCTATCTCGATGTCATCCTCGGGCTTGCCCCGAGGATCCATAGGCCGTCGAGATGAATGGATCCTCGCCTCAAGGGCGAGGATGACATCGAGGGAGATTTTGGTGCTTCCCAATCGACCTTGCCATCTTCCGCCTCTCACCGCTTGGAAAACGCCCGCACCAGCTCCGCATCCTGTTGAAGATTATCAAGCCATGTCGGATCGAGTTTCGGCACCGAGGAGAAGAGCAGCTTCGAATAGGGATGGGTAGGTGATTTGATTGCTTCGGTTTCCAGATGCTCCACTTTCTGGCCGCCATACATCACGACGATTTCGTCGCAGATTGTCTCAACCACCGAAAGATCGTGGCTGATGAAGATGTAGGAGAGGTTCAGTTCCCGCTGCAATTCTCCGAGCAGATCAATGATCGCGGCTGCGACGACGGTATCGAGCGCCGAGGTGATTTCATCGCAGATGATGAGCGATGGTTCGGCCGCAAGCGCACGGGCGAAATTGACGCGCTGCTTCTGCCCGCCGGAAAGGCCGGAGGGATGGCGGTGGCGGACCGAGCGCGGCAGCTTCACCATATCAAGCAGCTCATCGATCCGCGCATCCCGGGCCTTGCCTTTCATGCCGTGATAAAAGGTCAGCGGTCGGCCGAGAATATCTTCGATGGGTTTTGCCGGATTGAGTGCGGTATCGGCATATTGGAACACGATCTGCATGCGACGAAGCTGGTCGCTGGTTCGACGCCGGGCATCGGCGTTGAGTTCATGGCCCTCGAAGACGACGTGACCGCTTGCGGCCGGCAGGATGCCGGCAATGGCACGCGCCAGTGTCGATTTTCCGCAGCCGGATTCGCCGATGATGCCAAGATTGCGGCCGGGATAGACCGCAAGGCTGACGGAATCCACCGCACGCACCAGCGGCATGCGGTCATCGCCTTTCGTGCCATAACCGGCGATCAGCTGGTCGATATCGAGGAGCGGTGTCGCCTCACTTTGTTTGGGCGGTGTCACGACGCGCACCTTGTCGTTAAAGGCGGTCAACAATTCGCGGGTATAGGGGTGTTGGGCGTTCTCCAGAATATCCTTGGTCGTGCCGGTTTCCTGAACCTCGCCGCCTTTCAGCACCACAATCCGGTCGGCGATCTGGGCGACGACGGCAAGATCGTGCGAAACATAGACGCCGCCAATGCCGCCCTTGCGCATCGCCGATTTGAAGGCACGCAGAACCTCGATCTGGGTCGTCACATCAAGTGCGGTCGTCGGTTCGTCGAAAATCACCAGTTGAGGATTACCGATCAGCGCCATGGCGGCCGAGAGGCGCTGCAACTGGCCACCGGACACCTGATGCGGGTAACGCTCGCCGATGGTTTCCGGATTGGGCAGTGACAATGCCTTGAAAAGCTCAACCGCTTTTTTACGCGCCTCCTGGGGCGGCATAAGGTGGTGTATGCGGGTGACTTCGATGACCTGATCGATGATTTTCTGCGCCGGGTTGAATGCGGCGGCCGCACTCTGCGGCACATAGGATATTTTCGTGCCGCGCACCCTGGCGCGCTCGGCTTCGGAAAGCTGCACCATGTCCCGGCCTGCCACCGTGACGCTGCCACCGGAAATGCGGCATCCCGGCCGCGCGTACCCCATCAGGGTCAGCGCGATGGTAGTCTTGCCGGAACCGCTTTCGCCGATCAGCGCGACGATTTCGCCCTCGGCGATATCGATGTCGATACCCTTGATGATATCGATGTGGCGGCCGGAATCGGTGGTGGCCTCGACCTTCAGTCCACGGATTTCAACGAGATTGCTCATTATTCGCTCCTGTCGCGGATTTTCTGCGGCAGATTGTCGATCAGCAGGTTGACGCTGATCGTCAGGCTGGCAATCGCCAGCGACGGGAAGATGACGGCCGGGGCGGCGAAGGGCAGGCCGCCGATGTTTTCACGCACCAGCGCGCCCCAGTCGGCGTTTGGCGGCTGCAGGCCGAGACCGAGGAAGGACAGGCCGGACAGAAGCAGCACGATGAAGACGAAACGCACGCCGAGATCGGCAAGTACGGGCCGGATGATGTTGGGCAGGATTTCGGAACTGATGAGATAAAGCAGGCTCTCGCCGCGCACCCGCGCGACCGTTACGAAATCCATGGTGTTGACATTGACGGCGAGTGCCCGGGCGAAGCGATAGGCGCCGGGCGTATAGATGACCGACAGCGTGACGATGAGCACCGGAATGGACGAGCCGACGGCCGCCACGACCACGAGGCCGAACAGCTTGCTCGGAATGGAGTTCACCGCGTCGAGGAAACGGCTGAGTGCTGCATCGAACCAGCCGCCGATGACGGCGGCGCACATGCCGAGAACGACGCCGCAGGTGCAGGCGATGGTGACGGCCGCCAGCGAAATGCCGACCGTGAAACGCGCGCCCATGAGGATACGGGAGAACACGTCGCGGCCGAGATAATCGGAACCGAGCCAGAGATCTGACGTCATAGGCCCGAAATAATCGAGATCGACGATTTCACCCACCGGATGGGGAATGAGGTAGGGCGCGAAGATCGCAACCATGGCCCAGAGGAAGATGACGAGAAAGCCGAAAACGCCGACTGCGTTGATCTTGTAACCCAAACGCGCGGTCCCCTGATATGTCTTGATATGATCGGCCATCAGCGCAGCCTCGGATTGGACATGATGGCGATGATGTCTGCCGTCGTGATGAGCAGGAGATAACCGACGCAGAAGATCATCGCGCAGGTCTGGATCAGCGGCAGATCGCGGGTGGCGACGCCATCGACCATCAGCTTGGCGATACCGGGATAGTTGAAGATCGTCTCGACGATGATGACGCCACCGACAAGGTACGAAAGCGACAGCGCCACTGCATTGACGATGGGGCCGAGCGCATTGGGAAGCGCGTGACGCAGCACGATGCGCATGCGCGGCGCGCCCTTCAGCAGTGCCATTTCGACATAGGGCGTATCCAGCGTCTCGATCACCGCGGCGCGGCTCATGCGGATCATCTGGGCCGAGACGACGAAGGTTAGCGTTATGACCGGCATGGCGTAAACGCGCAGTACATCAAACAGCGTGTGAACCTCGCTGACCAGCGACAGCGCCGGCAGCCATTTCAGATAAACCGCGAAAAGCAGGACGGCGAGCGTGGCGATCATGAATTCCGGCACGGAAATGACGCCGATGGTCAGCACCGTGACGATGCGGTCATAAAGCGTTCCACGCAGCATGGCGGAGCTGATGCCGAGTGTGAGCGCCAGTGGCACGGCGATGAGCGTGGTGATGCCGGCCAGCTTCATGGAGTTGACGAAGCGCGGGCCGATAAGATCGGCAATCGCCATGTTGTTGGCATAGGAGGTGCCGAGTTCGCCGTGCAGCAGGCCGAAAAGCCAGCGAACGAAGCGCAACAGGGCGGGATCGTCGAGATGCATGGCGGTGCGCAGGCCGGCCACGGCCTCCGGCGTTGCCGCCTGACCGAGAAGGATCGTCGCCGTGTCGCCGGGCAGCAGGCTGGTGGCGGAAAAGACGATAAATGACACGATCAGCAGCGTCGTCAGCATGACGACCAGCCGCCGGGCGACAAGGGACAATATCCGGCTGTTCATTCACATGCTCCTGCGACCTGCCTGTTTGTGGAGGCTTTCCGCATCGGCGGAAAACTTGGCCGGGCGCAGCTTTTTTGCGCCCGGCTCCATGGTCTATCAGGCTTCGAGCCAGACGTATTCCGCAAAGGCGTAACCCATCATGCCGCCGAGCGGATTGGCTTCCAGGCCCTTCAGCTTGGAACTGATGGCGTCCACGTTGGTAAGATAGGCGGGAATGATGGTGCCGGCTTCGTCGGCGATCATCGTCTGCATCTCGAAGTAGATCTGCTTGCGCTTCTCCATATCGAGCAGGCCGCGCGCCTCGAGCATCAGCTTGTCGAACTTCTCCGACTTGTACTGGCTCTCGTTCCAGGGAGCGTCGGACGCATAAAGCAGCGAGAACAGGATGTCCGGTGTCGGGCGCGGGTTGATATTGCCGAAATGGATCGGTGCTTTCAGCCAGTAATTGCTCCAGTAGCCGTCGGCGGGAACACGCTGCACATCCAGCTTGAGGCCGATTTCGGCAGCGGAGGCCTGGATGATCATCGCCATGTCGATGGCCGAATTTGCCGCATCCGAGGTGATGACCGGGATGGACTGGCCGAGGAGGCCGGCTTTCTCGAAGTGGAACTTGGCCTTCTCGGGATCGAAGGCCTTCGGCTTCAGGTCCGGATTATGATAGGGGCTCATGGGCGGAACCGGCTGGTCGTTGCCGACTTCGCCAAGACCGCGCAAGGCCGCCTTGACGATCTGCTCACGATTGACGATCGACTTCATGCCGGCAATGAAATCGGCCTTGTTGCCCGGAGCCTGATCGAGGCGCATGTTGAGATTGGTGTAGTTGCCGGAAGTTCCCTTCGACAGGACGACACCTTCCTGCTTGTCGAGCAGGCGAAGCGCGCGCGGATTGATGGCGGCCGCGAGCTGGATGTCGCCGGAGAGAAGCGCATTGACGCGTGCATTGTCGTCCGAGATCGCGAAGAACTCGAAGCTGTCGACGTGCGGGCCGCCGGATTTCCAGTAATTACTGTTCTTGGACATGATCGAGCGCACACCCGGCTCGAATGTTTCAAGCTTGAAGGCGCCGGTGCCGTTGCCCTTGGAGAAGTCGGTCGCGCCGTCGGCGACGATCATGAAGTGGTGCATCGCAAGGATTGTCGGCAGGTCGGCATTGGCGCTGGCAAGCGTGATCTCGACCGTGCTCTTGTCGAGCGCCTTGAAGCCGGTCATCTGGGCGGCGATCTTGGCGACCTTGGATCCGACAGCCGGATCGAGATGGCGCTTCAGCGAATAGACCACGTCATCGGCCGTCAGCGCCTTGCCGTCGTGGAAGGTGACGCCGGAACGCAGTTTGACCGTCCAGGTCTTGGCGTCCTTGGATTCGATGGATTCGGCCAGCTCCATCTGCGGCGTGCCGGAAGCATCGAGGAAGCTCAGCCGGTTATAAAGCGCGCAGCAACGGACGTAGTCCGTGGAAAGCGAGGCTTTCGCGGGGTCGAGCGTATCGGCTGTGGAGGAGGACCAGCCGGCCGCCTTCAGCGTGCCGCCGGAAACCGGAGTGGCCGCGAGCGACTGCGAGGCGCGGCCGAGAATGGCCGAGCCGGCAGAAAGGGCGACGCCGCCGGCCAGCATCATGTGAAGCAGCTCACGCCGCGTCGCGCCGCGACGGATCGCCTGTTCAACGGCGGCATCGTCGGAGCGGGTCCAGTTTGTAATCCTGTCACTCATGGTCTTCCCCTTTTGTATGATTTGTTGAAATGCGTCTGCAGAAAATTCCGGCGGTCCGCGTCCCAGTTCGCGCCACGCCCTGGTGGAGGACGGTTCAGCCGCCCGCCTGCTTCGCGGCTTCGGCAAGGCCGGCCATCGAGGTGAAGTGATAATTTGGCTCGGTAAAGTTTTCCGGCTCGATCGTGCCGCCATATCCCTTCTGGTCGTGGCGGCGCTCAATCCAGCAATTGGTCATGCCCAGCTTCCGGGAAATGCCGATATCGTGGTACTGGCTTTGCGCGACATGCAGGATGTCGTCCTTCGAGGCGCCCTCGCTCTCAACAAACGCAAAGACCTTCTCGAAAAAGGCCGGGTCCGGCTTTTCGGTGCCGGTATCATCCGCCGTGAAAGCGGCGTGGAAGGGATTGCCGAGTTCTTTCGAGAAATGTTCAAAGGCCCAGCGCTGGGCGTTTGTCATGGCGATGAGGCGGTGTGTCTTTGCAAGCTGCCCCATGGCGGCACGGCTGTCTTCGAAACCCTTCCAGTTCTTGGCGGCGTCGCGCAGGCGTTCGCCAAGAGCACGTTCTGCCGGCAAGCCAAGTTGCGGAGCGATGATGAGATACACGCGGACGAGATCGTCCGGAAACAGGTCTGTCGCGTCTGAATAACGGGCCGCGCGGTAAAGGCCGAGCGCCTTTTCTCCATCGACTTCGACGCCATTCTCAGCACCGATCTGCGTCAGGGTCGATTTCAGGCCCCCTTCGAAATCGATGAGAGTTCCCACCACATCGAAGCTCATATATTTGAAGTCGCTCAATTTTTTGGGCAATGTCGGTCTCCGCTCTGCCGCCTCGTCCTCTTAGGGGAGGTTGCGGCATTTTATTTTGTTCCCGGACGAGATCCTTGTCCCGTTCCTATTTTTGAAAACGCCGGTTTTCATGGCGCTTTGTGCTTTTTCTAAGGATAGTTTGGCACTTCCAGCACGTCGGATTCGCCGAAATGGATCGGCTCTTCGGCAGAATATTGCGAATATGCGGTGTGTTGCGACATTTAGAGAAGGTGTCGCGATACAGCCGGGTTACGCCTCAGGCCATTGCCGCCCGCACGGCCGGGTCCTCGAGCGTCTGGTCGAGGGTTTTCAGCGTCCGCTCGATGATGGCGTCGATTTCGCCATCGGTGCAGCAGAGCGGCGGTGCGTAACCGAGGATGCCATTTGCAAAGGCCCTGACGATGAGGCCGTTTTCCCATGCGCGGTCGAAAACCTTGCGGGCCGGCGTGGCGGCTGCCGGAAGCGGCGTCTTCTTTTCCTTGTCGGTCACAAGCTCGATCGCCGCAAGCATGCCGCGGCCGCGGACATCGCCCACCAGCGGGTGGCTTCTCAAGCCCTCCAGTCCTGCCATCAGTCGGTGACCGGCGCGGCGGCCATTCTCCAGCAGCCCGCCTTCGTAGAGCTTCAGCACTTCCAGACCAACGGCGGCGCTGACGGGGTGGGCGGAATAGGTGTATCCATGCCCCACGGCCGCTTCGCCTGCGAAGTCGGCAATTGTATCATAAACATGATCGGCCATGAAGACGGCGCCCATCGGCACATAGCCTGACGTCAGGCCCTTTGCGGCGGTGATGAAGTCCGGCACGATGTCCTCGTCGGCGCAGGCGAATAGCGGGCCGGTGCGGCCAAAGCCGGTAATCACTTCATCGGCGACGAAAAGGATGCCATAGGAGCGGCAGAGGTCGCGCATCGCCTTGATCCAGCCCAGCGGCGGCACCAGAACGCCGCCCGAGCCCTGGATCGGTTCGGCATAAAACGCCGCGACCCGGTCCGGGCCTATGGCCTCGATCTTGTCCTTCAGGATTTGCAGCGAGGAGGCGATGATGGCGGCCGGGTCGTTTCCAACCGGGTTACGGTAGGCATAATGCGACGGGATTTTATGCTGCCAGTCGTAAGGCACGCCAAAACCGGCATGAAAGGCGGGCAGGGCGGTGAGGCCCGAACCGGCCGTGGTGGAACCGTGATAACCCTGTTCGATGGAGATGAACTGGTCGCGCTGCGGCTCACCCTTTGCATGCCAGTAATAACGGATGAAGCGAATGGTGCTGTCCACCGCATCGGAACCGCCAAGCGTGAAATAAACGTGGTTGAGATCGCCGGGCGCCCGGTCGGCAAGTTCGGAGGCAAGGCGGATCGCCGGTTCGCTGCCAATGTCGAAATAGGCGGTGGCATAGGGTAGTTCCCGCATCTGCTTTGCCGCCGCCTCAACGATGCTGTCATGACCGTAACCGGCGTTGACACACCAGAGACCGGCAAAACCGTCGATCAGCTGGTGGCCGGTCATATCGGTGACGGTGGCGCCTTTCGCCGATGTCAGCACCCGCACGCCAAGCTTTTCATGGCCGCGGAAGGAAGAGACGGGGTGCACCAGATGGGCGCGGTCCAGTTCGATCAGGGAATTGCTTAACATGGGTCTCTCCAGATTAAAGCCCAGCAGGTCAGCCCAGCGCCTGGCTGGTCAGTGCGAAGGTTTTCAGTTTTTTGTCAGCGGGAATTTCGGCCTTTGACCGGCGCATGGCGATGCCGCCGCCCACGTGGGCAAGGCCCTGTTCGGCAAGCCAGGGGCCAAGGCCCGTATCGACCGTGGTGTCTACGCGCAGGAAGGCGCCGGCGCGTTCAGACAGCATGAAAGCTAGCAAATCTCGTGCGATATCAGCATTTTCCGCCACAACCGGGCCAATAACTTCACCGCGGCCGAAGGCGCGCAGGCCGGCAAAACCCTTGATGGCGCCCTGTTCTTTCACGATCGCGAAACGCGCCCTGTCGGCAAGTTCCGTGAAGAGCGCGGTACGATCAGCACCGAAGGCCTGCGCATCAAGGGCGGCAAGCGCGGCCGGAGCAATCGTTTCCGCCCACTCCACACTGGCGGGCTTGGCCGAGGCTGCCGGAATTCCCTGATGCTGGCGAACTTCACCACAGGCAACGAACCCCAGCTTTTCATAAAGCGGTAGGCCATCGGCAGTAGCGGTCAGGCGGCATTCGCGATTTCCGGCGGCTTCAAGGGCGGCGTTCATCAACTGACGTCCGAGACCGCGGCCACGCATTGTCTCATCCACGATCACCATATTGACGGAGGCGCAGCTTTCACCAAGAAGCGTTGCCATCGCTGTGCCGACAACGCGGCCATTTTCCAGCGCGACGAAACCCTTGCTGAGGGAAAGGACCAGCGCCCAGTCTTCCCGGCGGTGCGGCCAGCCGGCCTGGCGGGAAAGTTCGACGGCGGCATCGAGGTGTTCAGGCTCGAAATTCTGGATATCGATCAGGCTGGCTTGCATGGCCCAACTCCGTTTATTCTGCTCATTCATTGATAGACCGGGGGTAAAAGAACATTGTCCCGACGAATGGCAAGGTTCGATATGTTTCACTGTTGCTTTTACCCGCCGCCGCATCTTATGCCGCGTGTTAGTCGCTTTCGATGCCGGGGCAGGGGCGCACGCGAGGTCGGGAGATATGCCAACGCAACTCTCTGCCAAACTGGCGGCTGCATACGCAACAATCTGCTTCCGCTGATGGCAATTGCGGTGCGCCGACCGGGCAAAGGCTTTCTATGATCAATTCATTCCGGCACGGCCGATCTCCAAGCAAGGATGACGACGACATGACCATCTTCCGCCCGAAATACATTTCCTTCGATTGCTACGGCACGCTGATCAATTTCCAGATGGCCGAAGCCGCTCGCGATCTCTATGGCGATCGTCTGGACGAAGCGCAGATGCAGCAGTTCATCAAGAATTTTTCGGCTTATCGTCTGGATGAGATCATGGGCGACTGGAAGCCCTATGCCCAGGTGGTTCATAATTCGCTCTCTCGCACCTGCAAGCGCAATGGTGTTGCTTTCAAGGATGAGGACGCGACCTTCGTTTACGAGCGTGTTCCGACCTGGGGTCCGCATGCCGATGTGCCGGCCGGTCTTGCAAAGGTGGCGAAAGAAATTCCGCTGGTTATCCTGTCCAACGCCATGAATTCGCAGATCATGTCGAATGTCGAAAAGCTTGGCGCGCCTTTCCATGCGGTCTATACGGCTGAGCAGGCGCAGGCCTACAAGCCGCGTTTCAAGCCCTTTGAATATATGTTCGATATGCTCGGCTGCGGCCCCGAAGACATGCTGCATGTCTCCTCCTCGTTTCGTTACGACCTGATGTCGGCCCATGATCTCGGTATCAAGAACAAGGTCTGGGTCAACCGCGGTCACGAGCCGGCCAACCCCTATTACGGTTATGTCGAAATCGCCGATATTTCCGGCCTCGCAGGCGTGGTTGGATTGTAAGGAAAGGTCGGGACCATGAAGTTCGTCTCCTATTGGCACGACACGGCGCCCCTGTTTGCGGGGGCGGCGCAAGGTCCCGTCGAAGGCCATTATGATGTCGCCGTCATCGGCGGCGGTTTCACCGGTCTCGGCGCTGCGCGCCAGCTTGCCAGGGCGGGCGCGCGTGTGGTGGTTCTGGAGGGCGAACGTGTCGGCTGGGGTGCCTCCGGCCGCAATGGCGGGCATCTCAACAATGGTCTTGCCCATTCCTATCTCTCCGCCAAGGCGGAGCTCGGCAAGGAACGCGCCATCGCTCTCTATAAGGCGCTGGATGATTCAGTCGATACGCTGGAAGCGCTGATCACCGAAGAAGGCATCGACTGCAATTTTCGCCGCTCGGGCAAGCTGAAACTCGCCTCCAAGCCGCAGCATTTCGAAGGTCTGGCGAAGAATTTCGAGGCATTGCATGCCGAGGTCGATCCCGACACGGCACTTCTGTCCGTCGCCGATCTCAAGGCGGAAATTGGCTCACCCTTTTATGGCGGCATGCTGTCGAAAAAGAGTGCCATGATGCATATGGGGCGCTATGTCGCCGGCCTTGCCGAGGCCGCCAGCCGTCATGGCGCGGTGATCTTCGAAAATGCGGCGGTGACGAAGCACATCCAGAACGGCAGGACCCACGAACTGGAAACCCCGCGCGGCAAGGTGACGGCCGACAATGTTCTGGTGGCGACCGGCGCTTACACGCCCGCCAACTTCGGTTATTTCCGTCGCCGCATCATCGCCGTCGGCAGTTTCATCATCGCCACGCGGTCGCTGACCGATGCGGAAGTTCGGGCCTCGGTTCCCGGCAACCGCACCTATGTCAACTCCATGAATATCGGCAATTATTTCCGGCTTGCCCCGGATAATCGGCTGATCTTCGGTGGCCGCGCCCGTTTTTCCGCCACATCCGACCAGCGTTCGGATGCAAAGAGCGGCGCGATCCTGACGGAAGCCCTGCACCGCATCTTCCCGCAGCTTTCGCATGTGCCGATCGATTATTGCTGGGGCGGCCTGGTGGATATGACCAAGGACCGTTATCCGCGCGCCGGTTTCCATGACGGCGTCTGGTACGCCATGGGCTATTCCGGCCACGGCGCCCAGCTCTCCACCCATCTTGGCATGATCATGGCCGACGCCATTCTGGGTCGGCCGGACAACAACCCGCTGAAGGGGCTGGACTGGCCGGCGGTGCCGGGCCATTTCGGCAAACCGTGGTTCCTGCCGCTGGTGGGCTATTATTACAAGATGCTGGACAAGTTTCAGTAACAGGGCTTTTTGTTCTTCCGTCATGCCGGACTTGATCCGGCATCCAGCCACCGCGCGTCTGCGCGGTGAAAGAGTCTCCTGCAATCAAGGACTTGATCGCACTGGACCCCGGATCAAGTCCGGGGTGACGGAGTGTAAATGCTGCGGCTTTTTCAGTTCCACGCGCACAAAAAGAAGGGCCGCTTAGCGGCCCTTGAGGCGGGGAGAAAGCCCAAGGCTCAGGCGAGCCCGCCGATGTGGAACGTCTTGATTTCCAGATATTCCTCGATGCCGACCTGCGCGCCTTCACGGCCGAGGCCGGATTGTTTGACGCCGCCGAAGGGTGCGACTTCGGTGGAGATCGCGCCGGTATTGAGGCCGACCATGCCGAATTCCAGCGCTTCGCCCACGCGCCAGGCGCGTTTGAGGCTTTCGGTGTAGAAATAGGCGGCAAGGCCAAAGGGCGTACCGTTGGCGATGGCGAGCGCTTCCTCTTCCGTCTCGAAACGGAAAAGCGGCGCCACCGGACCGAAGGTCTCTTCGCTTGCCAGCCGCATGGCGGTGGTCGCGCCGGTCAGGACGACGGGGGCGGTATATTGCGGACCATCCGGCAGATCATGCGGCTTGGTGATGATCGTTGCGCCCTTGGAGATGGCGTCATCGACATGGGCGCGGATCTTGGCGATGGCCGGTTCGTTGATCATCGGGCCGATGGCAACACCCGGCTCGGTGCCGGGGCCGACGCGCATGGCATCGACACGGTCAGCCAGTTTTTTCGCAAAAGCATCGTAGACGCCCGACTGAACCAGAATGCGGTTGGCGCAGACACAGGTCTGGCCGCCATTGCGAAATTTCGAGATGAGTGCACCTTCGATGGCGAGATCGAGATCGGCATCGTCGAACACGATGAAGGGCGCGTTGCCGCCAAGTTCCAGCGATAGCCGCTTGATGCTGTCGGCCGCGCCGCGCATCAAAAGGGAACCGACGCGGGTGGAGCCGGTGAAGGAAATTTTCCGCACCGTCTCATTGGCCATGATTTCGTTGCCGATGTCAGTCGGCATGCCGGTGACGATGTTGATGACGCCTGCGGGAATGCCGGCCCGTTCGGCAAGAACGCCAAGCGCCAGCGCCGAATAGGGCGTGAATTCCGATGGCTTGATGACCACGGTGCAGCCGGCGGCAAGGGCCGGCGCAACCTTGCGGGTGATCATCGCATTCGGGAAATTCCACGGCGTGATGATGCCGCAGACACCGACCGGTTCCTTCAGCACCACGATGCGCCGGTCCGGCGTCGGCGAGGGAATGGTGCCGCCGCTGATGCGCCGGGCTTCTTCCGCAAACCATTTGACGAAGGATGCGCCGTAACGGATTTCTCCCTTCGCCTCTTCAAGAGGCTTGCCCTGTTCTGTGGTGAGGATCAGGCCGAGATCGTCGACATGTTCGATCATCAGCGCGAACCATCTTTCGAGAAGGGCGGCCCGCTCCGCATGGGTTTTCTTCTTCCATGGCCCGAAAGCGGCGTTGGCGGCTTCGATCGCCGCGCGGGTTTCCGCCCCGCCCATGTCCGGCACCGTGCCGATCACCGCCTGTGTGGCGGGATCAATCACGTCGACCACCTTGCCCGATGCCGCAGCCTTCCATGCGTCGCCGATCAAACCTGTCTGGCGGAAGAGGTCCTTGTCCTTCAATCCCTGCATCATCTGTCTCCGAAATCAGTCGAGTGCCGCGAGAACCGCAGCCGTTATGGCGTCCGTCTTGTCCTTGCCCGGCACGGTGCCGACGCCCCGGCTGGTCGCCGTTTCCAGCGCCGTCATGATCTTCGCCGCCGCCGCCTTTTCGCCGAGATGCTCCAGCATCATCGCACCGGACCAGATGGCGGCGATGGGATTGGCAATGCCGAGATGGGCTATGTCAGGAGCTGAACCGTGCACCGGCTCGAACATGGATGGCGCGTTACGATCAGGATTGATATTGGCGGAGGCGGCAAAACCGAGGCCGCCCTGAATGGCAGCACCCAGATCGGTCAGAATATCGCCGAAGAGATTGGAGGCGACCACGACATCGAGGCTTTCCGGGGCCATCACCATGCGCGCCGCCATGGCGTCGATGTGATAGCTCGAAACCTCGACGTCAGGATATTCTGCAGCAAGCTTTTGCGTTACCTCGTCCCAGAACACCATCGAATATTTCTGGGCGTTCGACTTGGTGACGGAGGCAAGCTTGCCGCGCCGCTTTTGCGCCTGTTCGAAGCCGAAGCGCAAAATGCGCTCCACGCCCTTGCGGGTGAAGATCGAGGTTTCGACGGCCACCTCGTCGTCGGTGCCCTGATGCACGCGACCGCCGGCGCCGGAGTACTCACCCTCGGTATTTTCACGGATGCAGAGAATATCGAAGCCGTCCGCCCTCAAAGGCCCCTGCACGCCGGGCAGAAGCCGGTGCGGGCGGATATTGGCATATTGCACGAAGGCCTTGCGGATCGGCAGCAGCAGGCCGTGCAGCGACACCGAATCCGGCACCTGCGCCGGCCAGCCGACTGCGCCGAGCAGAATGGCGTCGAAACCGCGCAGGGTCTCGATGCCGTCCTTGGGCATCATCGCGCCGGTTTCCTTGTAGAAGGTGCAGGACCAGGGGAACTCCGTGCCTTCAAGCGCAAAACCGGAGGTTTTGGCGGCGGCGTTGAGCACCTGCCATGCGGCGTCCGTCACGCTTTTGCCGATGCCGTCTCCGGGAATGAGTGCGATGCGATGCGTTTTCAAAAGATTTCCCCTGTTACAGTCCAATCAGGACGCTTTTGCTCTTGCGGTTGGCGAGATAGGCCTCCCGCCCGAGGTCCTTGCCGATGCCGGAGCGTTTGTAACCGCCGGTCGGCAATATGTGGTCGCGTGAGCGGCCATAACGGTTGACCCAGATCGTTCCCGCCTGAATGGCGCGCGACAGGCGCATGACACGCGAAATATCCCGACTGAAAAGACCCGCCGCCAGACCGTAGGTCGGATGATCGGAAAGCGCCAGAGCCTCTTCTTCCGTTCGGAAGGTTTGCAACGTGAGCACCGGCCCAAAGATTTCCTCGGTTACGGCGGGTGAGGTCTGGTCGACATTGGCGATCAGCGTCGGCTGGTAGAAATAACCGGGGCCGTCCATGATCGCGCCACCCGTCAGGCACTCGCCACCATGGGCGACAGCTGCCTGCACGATGCCATCAATACGCTTGCGCTGAACCTCGGAAATGATCGGCGAATATTGTGTCGTCTCGTCCCATGTCGGGCCGGGCTTTACCACCTTCATGCGGGCGATGATGGCGGCTGAAAGGGCATCCGCCGCCGCTTCCTCGACGATGATGCGTGAGCCGGCAACACAGGCCTGCCCGGCATTGGAAAGAATATTGCCGGCAATCGCTGCCGCGGCCTTTTCGATATCGGCATCGGCGAAGACTATTTGTGGGCTCTTACCGCCGAGTTCCAGCGTCATGGGTTTGATGCCGGTGCGGGCGATATTGGCCATGATGGCGGCGCCCGCAGCGGTGGAGCCGGTGAAACTGACCTTGGAGATATCAGGGTGCCCGGTGATGGCATTACCGGTCACCGGCCCGTCACCCAGCACGATATTGATGAGGCCGGCGGGCAGCCCTGCCTTGATCGCCAGCTGCGCCATGAAAATGCTGGAGAAGGGGGTCATTTCCGAGGGTTTCAGCACCACGGCATTACCGGCCGCCAAGGCCGGCCCGAGCTTCCAGCCGGCCATGGACACGGGGAAATTCCAGGGCGTGATCGCGCCGACGACGCCATAGGGCTCGGTCATGATCATGCCGAGGCTGCTGTCGTCGGTCGGCACCAGATCGCCGCCTTCCTTGTCGGCGAATTCGGCGAAGAAGCGGATCTGCTCGGCGGTAACGGCGATGTCGCCGGCAATCAGCTGGCCCACCGGCCGCGTCGAGGACAGTGCCTCGATTTTCGCCAAGGTCTCGGCTTCCGCTTCGATCAAGTCGGCCCAGCGCTGCAAGATCCTGGTGCGCTCGCGCGGGCGAACGCCGCCCCAGTTGCTGCTCTTCAGCGCCGCCTTGGCGGTTTGCACCGCTTCGTCCACCAGCGTCGCATCCGCCTTCGGGCAGCCGGCATATTCCATGCCGTCCGATGGGCGGTGCATGTCGATGCCGTCTTTAGCCGGGATCAGCCGGTCGCCGATGAAATGGCCAATTGGCAAAGACAGGCTGTCTGGATCGAAGCTGAGCGTCATGGGAAATCCTCTGTGGATATGCCCTTAAAGCTAATCCCTGCCGCCAAGCGAAATCGACCGACTGTGGCGCGGGCGATGAATGAAAATCCCGTTTTGTTGCCAACAGACAGCGCAATCTTTTGCGGCGCGCTGCCTGTCGTGTGTTTCTGGCCGCTAGCGTGAGCGACCTTAAAAAAACGCGGGTTTTACATCATCCATTCACGGTGACGTAGATCTTGCGCACTGTTTCGATGGTCTTCCAGACGCCAACGAAACCGGGCTTCATGACGAAGCTGTCGCCAGCCGTATAACGTTGCGGTTCGCCGCCATCAGGGGTGATTTCGATGACGCCGGCCAGAATATGGCAAAATTCGAAGGTCTCGCCCTTGATGGAGCGGCTTTCGCCCGGGGTCGCTTCCCAGATGCCGGTTTTTACGGTTCCATCGCGGGCTTCGTCCAGCGCCCAGGTCTTGAATGAAGGATCGCCGGCAATCAGGCGTTCCGGCAACGCCTTGGAGGCCTTCGGCTCGAAATCGGGATTGGTGTCGATAGGCTTGAGAAGCGGCATGGATTTTCCTTTCTGAGACGGGGGATGATCAATATCCGCGGCTGCGGTCAACGAGGCCGAGCGGCTCGAGGCCGGATTCGTATCGTTTGATATTGTCGACGACGGTGCGGGCGGCGGAGTGGGGCTGGGTGACGCTGGCGATATGCGGCGTCAGCAGAATTTTCGGATGGGTCCAGAAACGATGGCCCTCAGGCAGTGGCTCGGGATCGGTGACGTCGATCACGGCGCCGGAAAGCCTGCCGCTGTCGAGTGCATCGAGAAGCGCGCCATGGTCGAGCTGCCTGCCGCGCCCGGCGTGGACGAGAGCCGCGCCATCCGGCAGCAGGCCGAGGCGCCCGGCATTCAAAAGCCCGGTGGTCTCGTCCGTCAGCGGCAACAGGCAGACGAGGATATCGCTGGTGGAAAGAATGGCTTTCAGCCCGTCATCGCCATGGTGGCAGGTGACGCCATTGATCTGGCGCGGTGAACGGCTCCAGCCGGCAAGCGGAAAACCGAAAGGTTTCAGCCGTTCCAGTGCCGCAACACCCAGCATGCCGAGGCCGAGAATACCGACGCGGCATTCTTCCGCCTGCCGCTGGCCCGGCAGGGCTTTCCATAGGTTTTGGCGTTGCTGTTCCAGATAGGCCGGCAGGTTGCGGTGAAGGGCAAGCACGCCGAGGCAGACATATTCCTGCATCATGCGGATGATGCCTTCATCCACCATGCGCACGACCATCACCGTTTCCGGGATTGCACTGATGTGAAACTGGTCAACACCTGCGCCGATCGAAAACAGGATTTCGAGATTGCGGTAACGCGCGATATCCTCTGGCACTGTCCATGTAATGAGGTAACGCACCGCATCGGGATCGACAGTGGCGGCATCCATCGAAAACGGCAGGTCCGGCAGTTCGGTGGCCAGAGCCTGCCGGAAGATTTCGCCGCGCTTTGCGTCGGAATTGAAGAGAAACGTCATCTAATACCCGTCATTCGGTTAAGCGGCGCAGCGGCGGCCGAGTGTTTCCAGCATCGACTGGCAGGCGGCAAGTTCGCCCGCGGTTATGAATTCGTCCGGCTTGTGGGCGCGGCCGATATCGCCCGGGCCGCAAATGATGGCATCTATGCCCGCTGCCTGGAAAAGCCCGGCCTCCGTTCCGTAGCTTACGGCTGCGAGGTTGGCGGTGCCGGTCAGTTCCTCCAGAAGCAAAGCAAGCGGCGCATCGGCTGGAAGCGACAGGGCCGGATAAGCGCTCATCGGTGTCCATTCGATATCGACGCCCGTTGCGGCGAGCGCTTCGACAGCGCTTTTTACCGGCTCCAGCAGGGCGAGCGGGGAGACGCCCGAAATTGCCCGCGCTTCCAGTTCGATTGCGCAATGATCGGGGATGATGTTTATTGCCAGCCCGCCTTTGACCGTGCCGATCTGCAAGGAGGAGTAGGGTGGCTCGAAGGTTGCTTCGAACGGTCCCCGCGTCAGCGTATCGGCGGTTTCGACTGCTTTTGCCATGATGCCGGTCATCAGGTGAATGGCGTTTATCCCCTGATCCGGCCGTGAGGAATGGCCGGACCGGCCGTGCAGGGTGATGCGCGTTGCGGCCTTGCCCTTGTGGGCGCGAACGGCACGCATATTGCTGGGTTCGCCGATGATGGCGCCCGCCGGCGGGGCACACAGTTCCGGCAGTCTGGCGATGAGATGGGGAACGCCACGGCAGCCCGCCTCCTCGTCATAGGAAAAGGCGACGTGCATCGGCCGTTCAAGCGTCATGCGCGAAAATGCCGGCGCTGCGGCGAGCACAGTGCCGAGAAACCCTTTCATGTCCGTGGTTCCGCGCCCGTAGAGCCGGTCGTTTTCGGTTCTCAGCGTGAAGGGATTGGAGGTCCATTCCAGTTCTCCGGCCGGCACCACATCCATGTGACCGGACAGGATATAACCGGCCCGATCGGCCGGGCCGAACGTGGCGAAGAGATTGGCGCGGTCGCCCTCCGGCCCCGGTAACAGTGAGACTTTCGCGCCCTGGCTTTCCAGATAATCGGCAATCCATCCGGCAATATCGCCATTGGCGGTGCCGACAACGGACGGGAAGGCGACGAGACGCTCAAGGATTTCGATTGCGTTCATGGTCGTCCCCGCTGGTCGTTCCCATTGGCCGCTGGCCGGATTATTCACCGCAGAAGCTTAGAGTGGCCGGCGGCGTTTATCTGCTGAAATGCCGATGATTTCGGTAGATTGTTGTGTCCTTCCAGTGCTTTCAGAAAATTCCTGCGGGCAGGGCCGGTTATCTTCGGATGTCGTGGGCTGGGCTTCCGGGGCCCTAGGGTTCCGCGCCGGAGGGAATGAGAGCCGTTTGCTATGGAGCTGCTCAAGGTCGATAGTTTCGAGTTGCGGACCGTGGATATCGCCGATGTGGAGGCGGATCATCTGCATGCCCTCTCCATGGCTGTCGGATGGCGGTATCATGCCAATGAATGGTGTTTCCTGCGCCAGTGCGGTGTGGGTCTTGCGGCGCTGGACGAGATTGACCGGGTTGTCGCGACCGCCATGCTTTTTCCCTATGATCAGGCTTTTGCAACGTTAGGCATGGTCATAGTCTCCCCACGCCTGCAGGGGCAGGGCGTAGCACCCTGGCTGGTCCGGCAGCTTGTGGCGAGATATCCTGCCGCCGCCTTGCGGCTGAATGCAACGGAGGTGTCCCGGCGGCTATTTGCCGGGCTCGGTTTTACCGGGGATGCGGAACGGGTGCATCTTCTGCGCGGCAAGGCCCGTCGCACCACCGAGGCGCCGCAGCTTGGCAAGAAACAGAGGATCGAGCCAGTTTCGGAACATCATCTCCCCGCCGTGGAAGATCTGGACCGGGCGGCTTTCGGCGTTTCACGCCGGGGCGTGCTGCAGCGTCTCCTGCGGGAAAACACCGGCTACGGCCTGTTCGAGGCGGATCGTCTGGCCGCCTTTGCGCTGCGGCGGGCGGCAGGGCGGGGCCACATCATCGGCCCGGTGGTTGCGGAGGGGGAAGCGGAGGCAGTCGCGCTGGTAAGGCGGCATTTTGCCGATCTCGACGGGCAGCTTGTCCGGCTCGATGCCTTGCGTGATGACGGTGTTCTCACCGATTTTCTGGCGCAATCCGGACTGGTGGTGATTGAAACACTGACGACCATGTCAAAAAATGCGCCGCAGCCGGAAGGTTCCGGCTCGGCTGGGATTTTCGCTCTGGCAGGCCCATCCCTGTGCTGAAGCACCTCGTTTCCCATCGACTTCATGTTACGCACTTTGGGTTCCTGCTGTGTGCGTGTCTTTGTCGCAGAACGGTTTCCATACCCTTGTGAGACATGCTTTGGCGATTGACGCTCCGGCTCTTGCCCCTTATGTGAGAAAGCGACGGTTCCTGCAGCCGAAAGGCGAAGGGATTAATAGGGAACATGGTGCGGGTGATGATGATCGCCCAATGCCGTGGCTGCCCCCGCAACTGTAAGCGGATTGCCGCTCATCCCCGTGGCGCCTCAAGGCGTCATGCCACTGCATTCTGCGGAATGCGGGAAGGCAGATGAACGGCGCAAATCCGTGAGCCAGGAGACCTGCCGTCAAAATATGAACCATCGTTACGGGCGGGGAAGCCCGGAGGAGGAAATTGTAATGTTATTTCATAACATTTGGTTTGCGTCCCGTCGTTGTTCTCCGTACAAGACGTCCCGCTGTTGCTGCGCGTTCTAACGCCTGCGGCTCTGGAACAAGCGATTTAATTTCGACTGGAGAACACATGTTTAATCCTGGACGCCTGCCGGCCTATGCCGGCCTTCTGGCCGCTGCGCTTACGGCTTTGCCCGCCGCTTCCGCCCATGCCGCCGAAACGGTCTATCCCCTGACGATCAACAGCTGCGGTCAGGACATCACCTTCAAACAGGCGCCGGCCCGCACGGTATCCGTCGGCCAGAGCACGACCGAGGTTCTTTATCTTCTCGGCGTTGCCGACAGGGTGGTGGGCACGGCGCTGTGGATCGGCCCGGTTCTGAAGGGTTACGAGGAAGCCAACGCGAAGGTGGAGCGTCTGGCCGACAATGATCCGAGTTTCGAGGCCGTTGTCGGCAAGAGGCCGGACCTGGTAACGACGCAGTTCCAGTGGCAGATCGGCCCGGAAGGTGTTGTCGGCACGCCGGCGCAATTTGCCGAACTCGGTATTCCCGTTTACACCTCGCCGGCCGATTGCGTCGGCAAGGATAATTCCGGCGGCGGCGACGGCGTGCGCAAGACCGGCTTCACCATGGAGCTGATCTATCAGGAGATCCGCGATCTTGCCAAAATCTTCAACGTGCAGGACCGCGGCGAAGAGGTTGTCGCCGACCTGAAAAAGCGTGAAGAAGCCGCCCGCGCCAAGATCGCTTCGGCCAATGGCAAGATTTCCGCCGTCTTCTGGTTCTCCAGCGCCGAACTGGATATCGACCCTTACGTGGCGGGCCGCCATGGCGCGCCCGGTTACATCATGTCCGCACTCGGGCTGACCAATATCATCGAAAGCGATGAGGAATGGCCGACCGTTGGCTGGGAAACCATCGCCAAGGCCAATCCGACCGTCATCGTCGCCGGCAAGATGGACCGTCGTCGTTTCCCGGCCGATGACGTTGCCGTCAAGCACAAGTTCCTTGCGACCGACCCCGTCGCCAGCATCATGCCCGCCGTCAAGGAAGGTCATGTGTTCGATATGGATGCGCAGGCGATGAACCCGACCATCCGCACGATCGAAGGTATTGAAACGCTGGCCGAGGCGATTTCGGCTGCCGGCCTCGCCAAGTGAACGGTTTTTCCGTCCATCTCGGCAGGGCGGGTCTGGCTTTTGCCGCGCTCGCCCTGCTGCTCGTCGCGCTGATGGCCGGAGCGGCCATCGGTGAGACTGCCATTCCCTTCGATGTGGTGGCGAAAACCATCGCCAACCGTGTCTTCCACGCGGGTTACCCGCTGGAGCCGCTGGATGAGGGTATCGTCTGGAGCTACCGCCTCAGCCGCGCCGTTGTCGCCGCCTGCTGCGGTGCTTCTCTGGCGCTTGCCGGCGCGGTGCTGCAATCGCTTTTGCGCAACCCGCTGGCCGATCCCTATATTCTCGGCATTTCCGCAGGCGCCTCCACCGGGGCGGTCGCGGTCGCGCTTCTGGGTTTCGGGGCAGGGTTCCTGACCATGCCGGCGGGGGCGCTGATCGGCGCTTTCGTTGCATTCTCGCTGGTTAGCCTTCTGGCGGTGCGGGCTGGTCACGGCAATAGCGCCATCATTCTGGCCGGGGTGGCCGGCTCGCAGCTGTTCAATGCAATGACCTCGTTCATCGTCACCAAATCCGCCAATGCCGAACAGGCGCGCGGCATTATGTTTTGGCTTCTCGGCAATCTTTCCGGGGTGCGCTGGCCGGATGTCTGGTTGGCCCTGCCGGTCAGCATCGCCGGTCTTGCGGTGTGCCTCTGGTATTCCCGGGCGCTGGATGCCTTCGCCTTCGGCGGTCAGGCCGCCGCCTCGCTCGGTATTCCGGTGCGCCGGACCTATGCGGTACTGATCTCGGTTTCGGCGATCATGACGGCGGTGATGGTGTCGCTGGTGGGTTCCATCGGCTTTGTCGGTCTCGTCATTCCGCACGCGGCGCGCATCTTCGTCGGCGTTCGCCACGGGTTATTGCTGCCGGTAACGGCGCTGACCGGTGCTGTTTTCATGATCGTTGCCGATATTCTCTCGCGCATCGTCATTCCCGGTCAGGTACTGCCGATCGGCGTGATTACCGCGCTCGTCGGTGCGCCGGCCTTCGCCTTCATTCTCGGGCAGAAGAGGGGGCGGTCATGAAATTATCCGCCCACGACCTGCATTTTCATGCCGGCAATGTCGATATTGTCCGTGGCGTTTCGCTCGATGTCGGTTCCGGAGAGTTTCTGGGCATTATCGGCCCAAATGGTTCCGGCAAAAGCACGCTGCTTTCCATGCTGGCCGGCATCCGCAAGCCGCGCCGTGGCCACGTCACGCTTGGTGACGATGCGCTTGCCTCATTCGGACGGCGTGATCTTGCCCGCCGGTTGGCATTTGTGGAACAGCAGGCAGAGACCACAGAGCGAATTACGGCTCGACAGGCTGTCGAACTTGGTCGCACGCCCTATCTCGGTCCGCTCTCTGCGTGGTCGGCCAATGATGACGCCATCGTCGACGCCGCGCTCGACAATGTCGACATGGCGGACAAGGCAGAACGAAGCTGGCATCACCTTTCCGGCGGCGAACGCCAGCGACTGCATATCGCTCGCGCCCTGGCGCAGCAGCCGCATATTCTGCTGTTGGATGAACCTACAAATCACCTCGATATCGGCCACCAGATCGGCCTGCTCGATCTGGTCCGCAGACAGGGGCTGACGGTCGTGGCGGCACTGCATGATCTCAATCACGCCGCCATGTTCTGCGACCGCGTCGCCATCATGCATCAGGGGCGGATGATTGCGGCCGGTCCGCCGCACGAGGTCCTCACATCGGCGACGATCGCCGATGTTTTCGGGGTGCAGTCCGTCGTCACCACGGATGAGGGCGGCTTTTCCCATATTCGTTTTCTGCCGGCCCATGGAATGGCCGCTCAGACACAGAAAGCACTGGTACGATGATGAAATTGAAAAAGATTCGCCTTGGCGTGCAGCCGCGTCATGCTCTGGCTGGAATTGCATTGGCGCTGGCCACGGGTCTTCCCCTGCATGCCATGGCCGAAACTTTCGAGGTGAAAATGCTGAACCGGGGCGAAAAAGGCCCAATGGTGTTCGAACCCGATTTTCTGGAAATCGCCCCCGGCGACCGCGTGCGTTTCGTGCCGACCCACAAGAGCCACAATGCCGCGACCATCGATGGCATGGTTCCCGAAGGTGCTGAGGGTTTCAAAAGCCGGATCAATGATGAATTCGAGACTGCTTTCGACAGACCGGGCTTTTACGGCATCAAATGTTCGCCGCATTACGGTATGGGCATGGTCATGCTGATCAAGGTGGGCGAGGCGATCCTGCCGCAGAGCTACAGGGAAGTCGACGTGCCCGGTCGCGCCAAGCCCCGGCTGGACGATCTCTTCGAGCAAGCGGAAAAATGAGGCTTCTGCGCCAAGTTTCCCTCATCCGTCATGCCGGACTAGATCCGGCATCCAGCCCCGGCGCGTCTATGCTGGGAAAGAGTCTTTCGCGGTCAAGGACTTGATCGCACTAGACTCCGGATCAGGTCCGGCGTGAAGGCGTGCGGATGATATGGATTTACCAAACCCATCACTTCCAATGACTTGGCCAGAAATTGTAGTTCTTTGACTGCCCTCAGCCTTTCGCAGACATATCCGGCTTCACGGCGCAGACCGCATAACGGTGCTGCAGGCCACGCAGGATGCCCTTTAGCAGGCTGAAGTTCTTCGACTGGGCGCGATGGATGGCCTGAAGTTCCTGATCAACCGCGACGGGTTCGAATCCCGTCGCGCGCAACATCGCCGCGACATCGTCAGCCCGCGCACCGCCGGAAAAATAGACGCGTGAAAGAATGCTGTTGAACGTATTACCCGGATCCGCCGGCTTGTGCGGCTGTTCCGGCTTCACAAGGCCGATGCTTTCCAGACCCGCGGCCAGTTTCTTGACGAGTTTTTCGCGCCAGCCGACATTGACGAAATCACCGTCGACGATCAGTAGCCGCCCGCCCGGTTTCAGCACGCGGAACCATTCGGCGAAGCTTGCCTGTGGGTCCACCAGTGTCCAGACCAAATGGCGGGTGATGATGACGTCGGCGCTTTCATCCGGTTCCATGGTGTTTTCGGCATCGCCGACAAAAAAGCGGATATTGCGCCCGCGGCTTTTCGCTTTTTCCCGGGCGAGCGCCAGCATGGTTTCCGACCAGTCCATGCCCGTGACCTGAAAACCAAGATCGTCCATCAGATGCGAAATGACGCCGGTTCCGCTGGCGAGATCGAGCGCCTTGCGGCCTTCTCCCTGTCCCAGATGCTTCAAAAGCAGGGCATGCCACGCTTCTCGCTCATCTTCGGAAAAAATCTCATGTCCGGGGGAAAGGTCGAAGGTCGCGGCGCGGCCGGACCAATAGGCTTTGATTTCGTCTCGCAGGCTGTCGTTCTTGCCATATTGGATAGTGTCGATCATTGGTCTTCAACCCATGCGCCGGTCAGTTGAGAATGGCTCTAAAACATAAATGTTGACTAGTACAGTCAGAAAATAATACAGCCCCGCCAGTCAACACTGGAGAGCAATATCCGATGCGCATCTCAGCCAAATCCACGGCACTTGCCCTTGGCCTTCTCGTATCCGCCGCCTGGCCGGCACTGGCCGAAAAGGTCACTGTCAAGGATGTGACCGGCCGGGATGTCGAAGTCAATGTTCCCGTTTCGCACGTCATTCTCGGTGAAGGCCGGCAGATCTATTTCCTCGCGGCGCTCGACAAGGAAAACCCTTTCCAGCACGTCGTCGGCTGGCGCGATGACCTCGCCAAGGCCGATCCGGAAACCTATGACGCCTATCTTGCCAAATATCCCGAGATCGCCAAGCTGCCGACCTTTGGCGGCATGAAGGACGGCACTTTCGACGTCGAGCAGGCCGTTGCGCTGAAGCCGGACGTGATCCTGATGAATATCGACGCCAAGACGGCGACCGAAGAGGCAGGCTACATCGAGAAGCTCGCCAAGGTTGGTATTCCGCTTGTTTATGTCGACTTCCGTGAAAAGCCGATGGAGAATACCGAGCCGAGCATGCGCCTGATGGGCAAGCTGACGGGCAAGGAAAAGATCGCCGAGGACTTCATCAAGCTCCGTGCCGACTCCATCGCCAAGGTCACCGATACACTCGCCAAGGCCAATCCGAAGAAGCCGGTGGTGTTTGTCGAGCGCGCCGGCGGTTACTCCGACGATTGCTGCATGTCCTTCGGCAACGAGAATTTCGGCAAGATGGTCGAGCTTGCCGGCGGCGTCAACATGGCCAAGGACATCATTCCCGGCACCTTCGGCACCGTCAATCCGGAACAGATCATCGCCTCCAACCCGGAGCAGATCATCATCACCGGCGGTAACTGGAACGGCTACGTTCCCGGCGGCAACTGGGTCGGCGTCGGTTATGGCGCGGATGTGAAGGAAGCGCATCGGAAGCTCGAAAACCTTACCAAGCGCCCGGCCTTTACCGGCGTGCAGGCGGTGAAGGACGGCAACGTCCACGCCATCTGGCACCAGTTCTACAACAACCCGTACCAGTTCGTGGCCATTCAGGAAATCGCCAAGTGGCTGCATCCTGATCTCTTCAAGGATCTCGATCCCGAAGCGACCTTCAAGGAACTGCATGCCCGCTTCCTGCCGCTTGACTACAAGCCCGGCTACTTCGTGTCGCTGAAGGACGCGAAATAAGACAGGGACGGTGAAGAGGAGCGCCGTCCGTTCGATGGGTGAGACCGCAGTGATGCGGTTTCATCATTTTCTTTTGGAACTCTATGAGGACTTCTCATGCGGCTCAATGCTCTGAGGCATCTTGCGGTGCTGGCCTTCTCTCTTCTCGCCATGACAGCCCATGCAGGCGAGATCACCGATGTCACCGGCCGCAAGGTCGAACTGGACTTGCCGGCCAAGCGCGTCATCGTTGGCGAAGCCCGCCAGATCCACGTCATCGCGGCGCTGAAGGGCGACAAGACCTTCGAAAACATCGTCGGCTGGCGTGACGATCTGCTCAAGAAAGACCCTGACAGCTACACGGCCTATGTCGAGCGTTTTCCGCAGATCGAGAAACTGCCGCGCTTCGGTTATCTGCCGCAGGGTGATTTCAGCCTGGAAACGGCGATCACCCTTTCTCCTGACGTGATCACCCTCAATCTGGAAACGGAAAAAACCGCCAAGGAAAGTGGTTTCGAAGAGAAGGCTGCCGCTGCCGGCATCAAGATCGTTTATCTCGATTTCCGCATCGATCCCGACAAGAACAGCGAAGCCTCGATCGAAATTCTCGGAAAACTGTTCGGTGCGGAAGAGCGCGCCGAGGAATTCATCGCCTATCGCCGCGCTGAAATCGCCCGCGTGACCGACCGGGTCGCCAGCGTCAAGGACCTCAAGCGCCCGAATGTCTTTATCGAGCGTTCGCCCGGCATTTCCGGCGAGAACAATTGCTGCCGCACCTTTGGATCCGCCAATTTCGGCGCGATGGTTGATCTGGCCGGTGGTCACAATATTGCCGACGGCATCATCAAGACGACTTTCGGCGATCTCAATCCCGAGCAACTGGTCGTCGCTGATCCTGACCATGTCATCGTCACCGGCTCGAACTGGGCGGCGGAATCCGACATCAACCAGTTCGTTCCCCTTGGACTTGGCGCAGACACGGCGCTTTCGCGCGAGCGGCTGGCCAATCTGATGACGCGTACGCCGTTTCCGGAACTGAAGGCGGTCAAGCAGGGCAATGTCCATGCCGTCTGGCACCAGTTTTATGGCGCTCCTTACGAGTTTTTGCCGATCCAGCAATTTGCCAAGTGGTTCCATCCGGACCTCTTCGCTGATCTCGACCCGGAAAAAAACGCTGAGGAATTTTACCGGAAGTTCCTCCCCGTTACCTACAAGCCGGGCTATTTCGCCTCGCTCGAAAAAGGTTTGAACCAATGAGTTCGCTGAATGAAAGTGCCGTTGGCGTCAGTGGGCGCGATCAATATCGCGCCCTTGCCGCGCGCAGGATCGTTATTCTTGTCGGGCTTTTCATCGCCCTGTGTTTCAGCATGGCCGCGGATATGGCGCTCGGCCCGGCGCGCTATACAATTTCCGAAGTTCTGGCGACCATTGCCGATCCGGCCGCTGCTGCAAACCAGCTGCGAGTAGTGATATGGGATATCCGTATGCCGATTGCGCTGATGGCGGTCACTGTCGGTGCATCACTGTCGGTTGCGGGCGCGCAGATGCAGACCATCCTGTCCAACCCGCTCGCCAGCCCCTTCACGCTCGGCATTTCCGCCGCTGCAAGTTTTGGCGCGGCACTGGCGCTCGTTGGTGGCGTGGCGATCT
Organism: Agrobacterium sp. ST15.16.024; assembly: GCF_027956545.1. NCBI lineage: Bacteria > Pseudomonadati > Pseudomonadota > Alphaproteobacteria > Hyphomicrobiales > Rhizobiaceae > Agrobacterium > Agrobacterium sp. ST15.16.024. The sequence goes on along the minus strand of NZ_JAQKGO010000002.1, from coordinate 130,332 downwards.
TTCCGGGTGCCGTGCATTACATGGTGCCGATCAACGCCTTCATCATGGCCATGGTTGCGGCGCTTTTCATCCATTTTGCCTCGACGCTGCGTGGTGTGACGGTCGAAACCATCGTGCTCCTCGGCATCGCGTTGGTCTTCACCTTTAATGCGGCGCTGTCGCTGCTGGAATATCTGGCCTCCGAACAGGCGCTTGCCGCCGTCGTTTTCTGGACCATGGGCAGCCTGACGAAGGCAACCTGGGAAAAAGTCTATGTGACCGCGGCCATTCTCGTCATCACCGTGCCGATGTTCATGCGCAACGCCTGGGCGCTGACGGCACTCAGGCTGGGCGATGACAAGGCGGCCAGCATGGGCATCAATGTGCGCCGGCTGCGGTTGCAAACCATGCTGACGGTCAGCCTTCTGGCGGCCATTCCTGTTTCTTTCGTCGGCACCATCGGATTTGTCGGGCTTGTCGGTCCGCATATCGCCCGTATGCTGGTCGGTGAAGATCAGCGCTTTTTCCTGCCCGGCTCGGTGATCTGCGGCGCGCTGCTTCTGTCGACCACCTCGGTCATCAGCAAGATCCTCATCCCCGGCGCCATTCTGCCGATCGGGGTCATCACGGCGCTGGTCGGCGTACCGTTCTTTTTCGTGCTCATTTTCGGCAACAGGAGACGCGCATGGTAGCGCTCGCACTGAAGGATGTCGGTGCCGCCTATGGCCGCACCACGGTTCTGTCCAAGGTCGGCATCGATACGCTGGAAAGCGGCAGCGTGACGGCGGTGATCGGCCCCAACGCCGCCGGCAAATCCACGCTTTTCAAGCGCATTGCCAGCCTGATCTCCGGTCCCGGTCTGGTGGAGCTCTCCGACACGGCGCGCGGCAACCGCGCCATTTGTTACATGCCGCAGGATACCGGCGCCAATGCCGTGCTGACGGTCTATGAATCCGTGCTTCTTTCCGCCAAACAGGGCGGTGGCTGGCGGGTTCAGGATGATGAGCTGTTTGAGATCGATGCCATTCTCAAGGCGCTGAAAATCCACGATCTTGCTTTCCGCGGCCTTGGCGAGCTATCCGGCGGCCAGCGGCAGCTGGTGTCGCTGGCGCAGGCGCTGGCGCGCAAGCCGGAAGTGCTGCTGATGGACGAGCCGACATCGGCGCTTGATCTTCACCGGCAGATCGAGGTTCTGGGCTTCGTCACCGAGCTTGCCCAGAAAACCGGCATGATCGTGTTGATCGCCCTGCACGACCTCAACCATGCGCTGCGTTATTGCGAGAATACGATGGTGATCGCCCGCGGTGAAATGGTGGTGAGCGGCAGTACCGAAGCGGTGATAACCTCGGACATGCTGCGCGATATCTATCGCATCGATGCCCGCATCGAGCCCTGTTCCCAGGGCCGGCCGATGGTTATCGTCGACGGAGCTATCTGACGGCTGCAGAAACAGGCCATCTGCCGGCGGCCGGACTATCCTTCCGGTCAGGGCCGCCGAACCGCCGTCAATCTCCATAGGCAAGCTCGGCAACGGTCTGCCCCAGTATTTCGACCCACCGTTCTCAAACGCAGTGATTGACACGGCGGCGTCGGAGCCTATCGATGAGGCGGGCGGAATTAGCTGAGAATGACTTATCGTGAAGACGCGCATCCTACACGAATTTGCACTTTCGACCGGTGTCCACGCCGACGGTTCTGCGTAACTTCCACGTAATTTTCGGTGGCCATATGTCTGCACCTTGGTGCGTCTCCACGGTCGACGGGCGACCGTAGCGGCGATGGATTGAAAGGACAGACATGAAAAAGATCATTTCAGGCATATTCGTTTGTTTGACGCTGACGGCTTGCAGCCAGACGGAAAAGGGCGCCGGTATTGGTGCGGCCAGTGGTGCAATCATCGGCGGGCTGGCAAGCGGCACGTGGCAAGGTGCTGCAGTGGGAGCCGCCGCGGGAGGTGCTGGAGGGGCTGTGATTGGGAACATCAGTGAACGAAACGACAGGAACCGTCGCGATCACTGGGAAAATCGGGACCGGCGCGATTACGGTTGCAGATATCGCGATAACTACGGCCGCTGCCGATAAGGGGCTGGCCTTGGCGACGGGGACTAAAAGCCGGCTGGATACTCAGCAGGTTTCGGTTCCCCGGTGCCGGACATCTGGACCGCCGATTGACTTGGCGGACAGTCGGTCATGGCAGTCGAGTTTATCTGAGCCACACATATAAATTTGCTGTTAGAATTCTTGAGAACAGCTGTCCGGGACTTGCACGATCAGGCCACTATGAAACTTCTGCTTATCGAAGACGATCCGGAAATGACGGATGCCTTGAGGACGGCCCTCTCGCAGCATGGCATCGTGCTGGACGCTGTTGGAGATCTGGCGATGGCGCGGGAAGCAATCGCCATGGCGGATTACGATATTGTCCTTATCGACCGGCAACTGCCGGATGGCGATGGCAGTACCTTCCTCGCCGATTTGCACCGCACCGGTTCAAATACGCGATCGATTATCATCTCCGCTCTGAGGTCAACCGACGAGCGAATTTCCGGCCTCAATGACGGTGCCGATGACTATTTGCCGAAGCCGTTCGAAATTCCCGAGCTTATTGCCAGAATGAGCGCTGTGCTGAGGCGGGTGCCGACAGCCGGCCCATTCGTCCTGTCGGCAGGAAACGTTACCTATGATCGGGTTTCATGCGATGTGCATGTCAACGGCATCAGGCTTGCGCTCACCCGAAGGGAACTGCTCATCATCGAAACTCTTCTGAGAAACCGCGGTCGTACCGTGTTGCGCTCGTCCCTTGAGGGGCAGGTCTATTCCTTTGACGATGAAATCCAGTCGAACTCGCTGGAATCCAATATGTCTCGCCTGCGCCGAAAGCTTGGCGAAGCGGAGGCCGATATTGTTATCAAGAACATTCGTGGCATAGGCTACTACCTTCATGAGCAGAAATAGGATGACCAGCACATCCCTTCGCTGGCGATTCACTTTTGGTTTTATCGTTCTGCAGCTCTGCGCGGTCATCGCCTCGCTCAGCCTGGTTTTCTATCTCCTTTCTGGCCTCAAGCCCGATGTGGCGATCACGTCCATCTGGCTGTCTCAGGAAATCGCAGACTCGGTTCGTCTCGAGCCGAATGGCCGGCCCCATCTGGTTCCAACGGCCGAGCTTAAAGAGATTATGGAGGAAGCGCCTGACCTGTGGTTCGTGGCAGACCTTGGAAAAGATATTGTCCTTGCACACGGCGCGCCTCCCGGGAAAATTGCCGACAACATGCCATTCCTGCGGGCGTTCAGAAGTGTCGAGCTCCATGGTGACCTGAACGATCCGCTGAGTGTCGCCCGCATGGAGCGTTTCGACACAGAGGCCGGAGAGGCAACGATTTTTGCCGGCGGTGTTTCGATGTCCCAATATGGTGTGACCGTGCTGTTGGGGAACCTTGCCATCGGCGTGCCGGCGCTGATCCTCGTCGCCATTTCCCTGATTGGCGTCCCGTTTGTCACACGCTGGGCTTTGCGGTCCTTCAGCGACCTGACCAGGCGTCTCGACAGGATCGATCTCGACACACGTGGCGCCCTGGTGGAAGAGCGGGGCTTGCCCACCGAGGTGCTTCGTCTGGTGCGCGACATCAACAGGGCGCTGCGTCGTCTCGATAGCGGCTTCGAGGCGACGGAGCGCTTCTTCGTCAACGCGGCCCATGAACTTCGAACGCCGATTGCTGTCCTGCAGGTGAGAATCGATACGCTTTCACCAGGTGCGGATAAGACACACCTGCAGACGGCCATCAAGCGACTTACAGCGATCGCGAACCAGCTTCTCGACACCGAGAAGTACCGGCAGAAGCCCCAGCAGAATGCACCTGTCGATCTCAACAGCGTTGTGTCGAAGGTGGTCGCCGACCTTGCTCCCCTGGCGATCGCCGAAGGTTACGAGATTTCGTTCGATAGCGATGGGGAAAGCCTGTTCGTTCCCGGGGATGCCGAAGCTCTGGAGCGTGCATTCGTCAATCTGGTTCGTAATGCAGTCCAGTATGGAGGCGGACGAGGACAGATATCGGTCAGTATTGAGGCTGACGGCAGCGTGACTGTCGCCGATCAGGGCTGCGGAATTGCCGGCGACAAGCAGTCGCGCATATTCGAGCCGTTCTACCGGGTCAGCCCTCACGGCTCAGGTGCGGGGCTGGGGCTCAGCATGGTCAACGAGATCGTCACCCGTCACGGCGGCTACGTTGAGCTTTCGTCCGCTCCAGGCAAGGGCAGTACATTTGCCGTACGCTGGCGCGAGAAGCGCGTTTTCCAGCAGCGGTAGGTCCGTCGCCTGCGCCAACAGGTCAAGGCGTTTTCATCCGTCGACGTTGGCTGAGCACGGCCGCGATCGCTTGATGCCTGGCGGGCAATCTCTGGCACGCCATCCACATCGCAAACACTCTTTGCCGATCGGTTGATTTTACAGCGCGTGCCAAACGGATAGGCACGACGATGGCTCCCCGTAATTTTCAGGTAACTCTCGTGACAGAGAAAGCCCGCAAGTTTCAATAGCATGGGCCACGACTAAATGACACGACACATTACCCGCAAGCGTTTGATCCTGGGGGCGGCAACCCTTGTCGGCCTGCTGGGCGTCTGGCTGCTGTTTCTGCGTCCGCCGGCAAAGCTTGAACTGGTGACGGCGCAGGCGCGAACGGGTGACATTGAAGAGGTGGTGCTGGCGACCGGGGTTCTCGAACCGCTCGAGCTGGTGCGTGTCGGCGCTCAGGCCTCGGGTCGCATTGAGCATCTGGCTGTCAAGATCGGTGATATCGTCGAGGCTGGCCAATTGGTGGCCGAGATCGACTCCCAGACCCGGCGCAACACCTTGCGGGACCGCGAGGCCGCTTTGGCCAACATCCGCGCCGTTCACGCCGCGCGCAGCGCCGGTCTGGTGAAAGCCGAGAAGGATTTCGAGCGCGAGCGTGATCTGCTGGCAGGTGGTTCCACGCCGCGCGCCCAGTATGACGCCGCGGTTGCGATGCGAGACACCGCGCGGGCTGAGGTTCAGTCGCTGGACGCTCAGGTCTCCCAAGCGCAGGTCGCGCTGGAGTCTGCTGGTATAGAACTGGATTATACGCGCATCACTGCCCCAATCGCCGGCACGGTGGTCGCGATCGTCACCGACGAGGGCCAAACCGTGAATGCCCTGCAGACCGCGCCGACCATCGTCATGATCGCGCGATTGGACACAATGACGGTGCGCGCGGATATCTCCGAGGCTGACGTCGTGCGTGTGCGGCGGGGCCTGCCGGTCTGGTTCAGCATTCTTGGCGATCCGAAGCGCCGTTTCGATGGGGAGTTGCGACAGGTGGAACCGGCCCCGGCCTCCATCGCCAACGAGAGCAACGCCGCCGCGAGCCGGATTGGCTCAACCAACGGTGCGGTCTATTACACGGGGCTGATCGACGTGGCGAATGCGGACGGGGTCCTGCGGCCCTCCATGACGGCGCAGGTGTCCATCGTCTTGAGCCGCGTCAGCGGCGCCGTGCTGGTTCCGCTCAGTGCGGTGGAAGGAGCGCCCCGGGCCGGCGATACGGCGCGTGTGCGCATACTGGACGCGATGGGCGAGGTCCAGATCCGGCAGGTCCAGGTCGGTATCGATAACGGCGCGGACATCCAGATCCTTAGCGGTCTTCAGGCAGGCGACACCATCGTCCTGGGAGCATCCACGGACGAACGCACGGATGGCCAGGCTCAACTGGCCGCTGCGAAGCGGTAGGGCGCGTTATGACTGAACCACTGATCCGCGTACGTGGGGTATCCCGCGCTTTCCCCGCAGGCGACGAGATGGTGCGGGTGCTGAAAGACGTCGACCTCGACATCGAGGCCGGCGAGATGATGGCCATCATCGGCGCCTCGGGCTCCGGCAAGTCGACGCTGATGAACATCCTTGGCTGCCTCGATCGTCCGACGGACGGCAGCTACTGGATCGAAGGACGCGAGACCTCGAAGATGTCCGTGGACGAACTGGCGGCGCTACGCCGCGAGCGTTTTGGTTTCATCTTCCAGCGTTATCATCTGCTTGGCGATCTCAGCGCGGCCAGCAACGTCGAGGTGCCGGCCATCTATGCCGGACGCAGCCGATCCGACCGGCACAAGCGAGCGATCTCCTTGTTGACCCGACTGGGCCTTGCCGAGCGGACGGGCAATATCCCGGGCAAGCTTTCGGGCGGCCAGCAGCAGCGGGTGTCGATCGCCCGCGCCCTGATGAATGGCGGCGAGATAATTCTGGCCGACGAACCAACCGGAGCGCTGGATACGCACAGTGGCGCCGAAGTCATGAAGATCCTGCGCGAGCTTCATGCCGAAGGGCACACCATCATCCTCGTCACTCACGACAAGAAGATCGCCGAACACGCGGATCGGGTTGTCGAGATCAGCGACGGCGTTATCATTTCCGATGAGCGCAATATATCCAAATCCGCCGCGACGGCGCGTCCCATCCGCGAGCACGCGCCGGGCGCTGGTTGGCGTGGTGCGATTGACCGGATGGCTGAAGCTTTTCGTATGGCGGGCGCGGCAATCTGGGCGCACAAGATGCGCTCGCTTCTGACCATGCTCGGCATCATCATCGGTATCGCCTCGGTGGCGGCTATCTCGGCACTGGGAGCCGGCTCGCAGCAACAAATCCTGAGCAGTATCAGTTCGCTTGGCACCAACACGATCGAGGTGCGGGCCGGGAAAGGCTTCGGCGATCTGGAAGCGGGCAAGATACGGACCCTGGTTCCCGCCGATGCCGAAGCGCTGGTGAACCAGCCCTATGTCGACAGCGTAACACCAACCGTCACGACGAGCGTAACTGTCAAGCGCGCCGCCGTGGCCGTCAATGCGTCAGTCACCGGAGTTGGCGCCGACTTCTTTCGTGTACGGGGCCTTGAGGTGGCGCATGGACAACTGTTCGACGCCCAGGACGTTACCGCCTACAGCCAGAATGTGGTGATCGATGCAAACGCCGCGCGAGACCTGTTTCCAGACCGGGTAAACGCGGTGGGGCAGGTCATCCTTCTGGGCACAATGCCGGCGAGGGTCGTAGGTGTGACGAAACGGGAAAACTCCTTCGGCCCGGCGGTTGATACGTTGACCGTTTATGCGCCCTACACAACCGTCATGGGCCGCATGCTGGGTCGTCCGAACGTCGACGGCATAACGGTCCGTATCAGAGACGATGTCGATCCGGGCAATGTCGAGGCCGCAGTTTCCCGCCTTATCGAGCGTCGGCATGGCGCGAAAGACTTCTTCCTTACCAACTCGGCGACCATTCGCGAGACTATCGAGACCACCACGCAAACCCTGACGTTGCTGATTTCGTCAGTTGCCGTGATCTCGCTGATTGTCGGCGGCATCGGCGTGATGAATATCATGCTGGTATCCGTGACTGAACGCACCAAGGAGATCGGCGTTCGTGTGGCCGTCGGGGCGCGCCGCAGCGACATCATTTCCCAGTTCCTGATCGAGGCCGTCATGGTCTGCCTTGTCGGCGGCTTCCTGGGAGTGATGCTCGCCCTGGGGATCAGCGCTCTTTTCAATTTGCTGAGCCCCGATTTCAAAATGATCTTCTCTTCAGGCTCCATCATGGTGGCCTTCGCCTGCTCAACCCTGATCGGAATCGTCTTCGGCTTCCTTCCCGCCCGCAATGCGGCAAAGCTTGACCCGATCGAAGCCTTGGCGCGTGACTGATGAACTACAAGCGTCTGCTCGGTGGCCAGAGGCAATCTGCGCGGTTGATGCCTGCGCTCATCGTTTTACTGCTGCTCTTGTAATTGGCGCTTCTTTTCTACGGAGCACTGGTCGGCTGTTTTCTGGGATATGCTCGGCAGAAAGCCTTGTCGGCCACACAGGTTTTGTCACATGGAGGGTCTAATCGCCGCTGCGATCGCGACGCTCATCTTTGCCGTGACGTCTCAACAAACCCGGCTATGAAATCCACAGCGTCGTCGCCCTCTCTTAGTCCGAGGTGGATGCTTTTCCGTATGCCGTCCGGACCAATGTGGATGGGGCGGACGCCGAGCGCTGCCGCTTCCCGACGTACCAGCCAGTCGGGAACGGCGCTGACCCCGCGCCCTGCCGCGACGAGTTGAAGCATCATCTCCGTCGTCTCGACATTGCGATGGTGGCGAGGGCGGCAGTTCGCGGGCACCAGAAACTGTGTGAAGACGTCCAGCCGCTCCGGCGGCACCGGATAGGTGAACAGTGTCTCATCCAGCAGGTCCATGGGTTCTGCGTGGTCTTTCAATGCCAGTGGATGATCGATTGGCACGGCAAGCACCAACTCGTAGTCAAACACCGGCAAATAATGGATGCCAGGTGCCTCGATCGGATCCGGGGTGATCAGGATGTCGATTTCGTATCCCGTGAGAGCTGTCACGCCGCCGAAGGCAAATGAGGTCGTCAGTTCCAGGCCCACATCTGGCCATTCCATAAGATAGGGCTTTGTGACACCCATCAACCATTGATGGCAAGGATGGCATTCCATGCCGATCTTGAGCGAGCCGCGCTGGCCGTGGCGATAATCTGACAGGACATCTTCGGCCCTTTCGATCTGTGGGAGAACGCGCTGCGCCAATGTCACGATGTAGCGGCCGGCCTCGGTGAGACGGAGGTTGCGGCCGTCCTTCTCCCACATCGGCACGCCATAGCGTTCTTCCAGCTTGCGGATCGTGTGGCTAAGAGCAGACTGGGAGACGTTCAGCCGCTCCGCCGCCGCTGTCAGGCTGCCCAAGCGGTCGACTTCACGCAGGATCGATAGATGTTGTCTGTCCAGCATGTTATGCCCGCCCTTGGTAAGGAGCCGGGTGTGCAGGAGTGCTGTCGCGGACAGGAACCGGCCGGTGGTCCGCGTCGACCGCGACCATCGTGAAATGTCCGGTGGCGGTAATATGTCTCTCACCGGTCAGCAGGTTTTCGGACCAGAGTTTTGTTTCGATGGACATGGAGCTGCGGCCAACACGCGTGACGTGCGCCACCGCCTCGACAATCTCACCGATCTCGATTGATCTTGCAAAGTCGATGCGCTCGGATGAGGCCAGTACCACAAGCTTGCCGGAGTAGCGCGACGCCGCAACGAATGCCGCCTTGGTCATGTAGGCGATCGCTTCGCCCCCGAACATCCGGCCGACACTGTTGGCCTGATCTGGAAATACGATCTCCACCATGGCCACTGTTTCCGTGGCTTCCCTGGTCTCTTCGGGAGCGAGTACGGGCAAGGCGTAGCTCGATGCATTCTCGCCCTCTGGAACGGCAACCATATGAAAGATGCCCTTCGTGCAGGTGTGCCGCTGACGACCGGCAATGGTTTCCGCCACCATTTCGACCTCAACCGTCAGAGAGCGCCGGCCGGCCCTGACTGGTCTGGCCGTGAATTCGACGATGTGCCCGATGCGCGCCGGCTGCCGGAAATCAATGCGCTCGCAAGAGGCGGTCACGAAAGGTGCCCGCCCGAACCGGGTCGCCGCAATGAAGGCAACACGATCCATGAGTGCGAGACCGGTTCCTCCGAAGAGCGTACCGTGGTGATTTGTATCTCCTGGAAAGACGATATCGATAAGACTGGTTATTGCGCCGCGCTGAGCAGGCTTTTCTATTGTCGGGATTTCTGTCATCGGCACTACCATCAGCTTTTGGCAGGGCAGGAACATGACGCAAGACGACGGCACGGGAATGCCTGTCGCGAAAGCGGCACTCCGGGACACCCCGCCCGTGGACGTTATCTATCGCGGCAGGTCTCCTGGCTTACGGGTCGTCGCTTTGGTCCGTCTTCCCGAGGCTTGCCTCAGTGACATGGATGGACTTTCGCTCGCCGTTTACAGTTGCGGGGGCAGCTTCGGCTTCAGGCAGCAAAGCCCTGACCGAATTCCCTCTTAGCTCCGGACTTTCGCCCGCAGAACCACGATGACAAACCAATGTCGTATGTCGCTGGAGTGGTCAAGGCGTCCACCATCGGTTTCGTGGAAGTGAAGGTCATCACCTCGGCCGAGATATATATTCGTCCCGCCCTAAGGGTTTCGGAAGACTGGGACATTCCCAAACTCCGGGCGGACCGTCTCTCGTGCCAAATCATGAGCAGGGCTCATACTTCCGTGAGATAATACCATTTTTATTCGATCGATCTCTCAGGCACAAAACGCACATCGCTCTCGGGTCGGGACAGATTAAAAGCTGTCGACTGAGGCAATGGAAAATAACATCCGGTGCGTCCTGAAACTTACGTCAATAAAATCAGGGTTCATCTGGGGATTTAGGGCGTTCGATCGTGATGACCAAAGATTTTAGCTTCAATATAAAGAAGATCTCTTTTGATGAGGGTTATCGCCCGTCAGAAAATACGCGTGTCACGACGAATTTTGCCAATCTTGCCAGAGGCGAGAACCGCGCGGAGAACCTCCGCAACGCCTTGAGGATGATTGACAATCGTTTCAACGCTCTGGCGCACTGGGATAACCCCGAAGGTAATCGTTATTCTGTCGAACTCGAAATCATTTCGGTTGAGATGAATGTCGGTGCGCAGGGCAATAGTGATGCCTTTCCCCTGATTGAAATCCTGAAAACGAATATTGTTGATCAAAAGACCGGCGAGCGTATCGAAGGCATAGTAGGAAACAACTTTTCCTCTTACGTCCGGGATTACGACTTCAGCGTCGTGCTGCCTGCTTACAACAAGGATCGCCCCGCCTTCGGTACGCCAGAGGATTTCGGCGATCTGCATGGAAACCTGTTCAAATGTTTCCTGAACTCACAGGCTTACAAAGAGCATTTTCACAAACCGCCAGTCATTTGCCTGAGTGCCTCCAGCAGCAGGACATATCGTCGAACCGGTAATCAGCATCCTGTATTAGGTATTGAATACCAGCAGGATGAATTGTCTTCGACCGATCACTACTTCCAGAAAATGGGGTTGCAGGTTCGATTTTTCATGCCGCCGAACAGCGTAGCACCTTTTGCTTTTTATTTTCTCGGTGATCTGCTCGATGACTACACCAATCTTGAGCTTATCAGCACCATCAGCACGATGGAGACTTTCCAGAAAATCTACCGGCCGGAGATTTACAACGCCAATTCTGCGGCAGGGGCCTGCTTTCAGCCCAATCTCCGGCACCAGGATTATTCCCTGACGCGCATCGTCTACGATCGCGAGGAACGCAGCCGGCTGGCTGTCGAGCAGGGAAGGTTTGCTGAAGAGCATTTCATCAAACCGTACAAGACCGTTCTTGAGCAATGGTCTGCCAATCACGTTCACTGACGAGCCAAACACACAAGGTTGCCTATCATGAAAACACTGTTGCCCACGTCAACCGCCGGCAGCTTGCCCAAGCCTTCGTGGCTTGCAGAACCTGAGAAATTGTGGTCGCCTTGGAAACTGCAGGACGAGGAATTGATCAGCGGCAAGCAGGACGCTCTGCGTTTGTCTCTCGATGATCAACGGCAGGCAGGTATCGATATTGTTAGCGATGGCGAGCAAACACGCCAGCATTTCGTCACGACGTTCATCGAGAACCTCGAAGGCGTTGACTTCGAGAAGCGCGAGACGGTCAGAATTCGGGATCGCTATGATGCCAGTGTCCCGACAGTCGTTGGTGCTGTCTCTCGCAAAAAGGCAGTTTTTGTCGAAGACGCCAAGTTCCTGCGTCAGCAGACCAGCCAGCCGATCAAATGGGCTCTGCCCGGTCCGATGACGATGATCGATACACTCTTTGACAGCCACTATAAAAGCCGTGAAAAGCTGGCCTGGGAATTCGCCAAAATCCTCAACGAGGAAGCGAGGGAACTGGAGGCTGCCGGTGTCGATATCATTCAGTTCGACGAGCCCGCCTTTAACGTCTTCTTTGATGACGTGAATGATTGGGGGGTCGCTACCCTGGAAAAGGCAATCGAAGGGCTCAAATGCGAAACTGCCGTCCATATTTGCTATGGCTACGGCATCAAGGCCAATACAGATTGGAAAAAGACCCTGGGGTCGGAGTGGCGTCAATACGAGGAATCCTTCCCCAAACTGCAAAAATCCAGCATCGATCTGATCTCGCTGGAATGCCACAACTCTCATGTGCCGATAGATCTCATTGAGCTCCTTCGAGGTAAAAAGGTGATGGTGGGCGCCATTGACGTGGCAACCAATACCGTTGAGACCCCGGAGGAAGTCGCCGATACTCTGCGAAAAGCACTTCAGTTCGTAGATGCTGACAAGCTCTACCCTTGCACCAACTGCGGGATGGCACCCCTGTCTCGTCGCGTAGCCAGAGGCAAGTTGAATGCCCTCGCCGCCGGTGCGGAAATTGTCCGCAAAGAACTATTGGTCTAAGCGTTGGCTCAGCAGCAGGAGGCCGACATGAACATGGTGAACCACCGCTTCGAAATTGTGGACAAAGCCGCGTTTCGAAATGGCATGTCGCGCCTCGGCTCTGCGGTCAACGTCGTCACCACCAGATCAGGCGGCAAGCGTTATGGCTTCACGGCCTCGGCGGTTTGCAGTGTCAGCGATACGCCGCCAACACTTCTCGTCTGCGTCAATCGTGCGAGCTCGTGTTTTCATGCCTTCGAGAACACGCGCCATTTCTGCGTTAACACGTTGATGCCAGGTCAGGAGCACCTATCCGAACGCTTTGGTGGAAAGACGCCGACAGAAGATCGATTTGCGCTCGGCGATTGGAGGGATGGGCTTACGGGCTCGCCGATCCTTGCCAACTCCTCGGTCAGCTTCGAATGCGAGGTATCCAATACTGTCGACGAGGCGACGCACCGCATCTTCTTCGGACGTGTGATCGACATTCGTGAGAATGAAGCACGGGCAACGCTGCTCTATTGCATGCGTCGCTATCTCGCCGGCTAGGCGCAGGTCGCGAGTTCGTATCCGTTCGAGACACGACTGTGTAGCCACAACTGTCTGAGGGCTACTTTCAGTGAAAGCCAATCAGAACCGCCAGGTCATCCCAAGGACAGGTCCATTCAACATCGTGTCGTAGACATGACCGTCGCGATCATAATCGACTTTCAATGCCTTGTAGCCGGCAGATACCGAGAGGTTATCCGTAACCAGATAGTTGGCAGTAGCAAGCACTGACCAGGTGATGTCGGATCCTGCTCCAAAGCCGCCGACATCGGCTTGGGCCTGAACGGAGAGCTTCTCAGTCAGCGGAAGGAACGCTCGCAGGCCCACCACCGGGTCGACCCATCCAAAGCTCTCATCGTGCGTGGCCGTTTGGCTTCCGATGGCGAAATGACTTGCGGTGACCGTGACGTCATTCGAAATATGCCAGAAACGTGCTCCAGCAAGAGCATCCAGTGTGAACTGCGATGTGTCGATAACCCGGTATCCGCCCTGCAGCGTCGCCATGAACTGTCTTGTGTCAACCTTCCCGTCAATTGTAGCCCCAGGCGGTATCGTGACACCCAATCCTGGAATCTGGAAGGCGGAGAGCGCCCCTGTGGCATGACTATCAGTGGTGTCGACATACATGATGTCGCCTGAGAAGATAAAACGGTCGTAACGCCCCCACAGGTTTACAAACCCGCCGAAGTTGAGGTCGTCCATCACATCGGAAAAGGATTTGTCCACGTCTATCGTTGGACCGCGCCTAAAAGGTGACAGGCTGCCATCAAGGTCTGCCGCCCACAGGTAAGGCGTTACCTGAAACGCCCAGCCTGGATGAGAGGTCCGTTCTGGAACGGGTTCGGACAGCAGGTCACGAGTTGTGTCAGCCGCATATGCAACCGGCATCCCGCAAAGAGACAGCGCAATGAAAAGAGAAAACCGCTTCAATTTTTTCCTCACTCAGGCTGAAATCGTGTTTTTATGGATCCGGCCATCCTTGATGATGAGTTTCATCGTGCGATCGGGATCAGCGATCAGCGAGATGTCCTCAAGCGGATTGCCATCTATCAGCAGAAGGTCCGCATAAGCACCGGCTTCAATGCGCCCGAGCTTTGCCGGATAGGGGTTGCGTGGTCCCGAGAGGCCTGCGAGTTCCGCGTTCCCACTTGTCAGCAGGCGTAGCACATCGACATTGTCATACCATCGAGCGAATTTGGCGAGTTGTCGACCTTGTGTCGCAGTTCCCTTGGGATTGAACAGGATGTCTGTGCCGAGCGCCATTTTTACTCCGTACTTGCGTCCGAGTTCCACAGCGCGGGCCGTGCCCTCGGCAATACTTTGCTGCTGCGCTCGCTGCTCGGGCAAAGGATAGGTATTCGCGTCTTCATCAGCGAGAAAAGGTTGGATGCTCCACCAAACGCCTGCGTCAGCCATGAGCCTGACCGTTTTATCGTCGGCAAGCTGACCGTGCTCAATCGATTTGACGCCGCAGGAAATCGCTCTTTGTATCGCCGCCGACGTGTAAGCGTGGATACATACGTATGTCCCCCAATCTGCCGCAGCAGATACCGCAGCTTTCATTTCTGCCTCTGAATATTGAAGAGCATCGACCGGATCGTAACTCGAGGCAACCCCACCCCCGCCCATGATCTTGATCTGGCTCGCACCAAGCATGAGTTGCTCGCGCACGCGGCGGAGAACTTCCGCTTCTCCATCGGCGATCGCCGAAATCCCGGCCTGCTCCGCAATGCTAAGGGTGCTTTGTGATGTACGCGGCAGATCATTACGCATACGAAAGTCGCCATGCCCTGATGTCTGCGAAATCATCGCACCGGAAGGGTATATTCTCGGCCCTGCGACGCGCCCCTCATCTATGGCCCGTTTGAGCGAAAATGAGGGCCCACCGACATCTCTGACGGTTGTAAAGCCGCGCAATACCGTCCGTTCGGCTTCCTGTGCGGCAACCAGATGAACGTAGGGAATATCAGCAGTCATCGCTGTTATTTGCGAAATGCCCGCAAGGAGCGAATGCCAATGCGCATCGATCATGCCTGGCATGAGGGTCCGCCCACCGCACTCAATAACGTCTGCATCGGCAACGTCGTCGGCCGATGCGACCAGGGCTTTAATGAACTTGCCGTCCACGAGAACGCTTCGGCCTGTGATCAGCCTGGAGTTTATCCCATCGAAAATACTGACGTTCCGAAGCAGAATCGGCTTTTCCGCTTTTTGTGCGAATGCGGGGCTCGCGATTCCAAGCGCAGGGACGGCGAGCGTTGCCGCGATGCCTTTTAGAACCGAGCGGCGCGACATTTCTTTGCCGATCCGTGCGAAAAGCTGCTGTGCGTTTGAACTATGACACGCGCAGCCCCCGGCATGATTAAGATGCTGGTATTGACGACCGAGGCTAAACAATCTGCACACTCCTCGTTTCACGCAAAGATTGTACTAGGCGGCAGCTGGAATTTGCGCAACCCCTAATATTGTGTCGAGATAAAAACACGATTGGAAGGTTGGCTATCCTTCCAACGCCTTTCGAACCGTAGCTATCTTCCGTTTTCGCTGGTGGGTCCCTATGTCCAGGGAGCTAGGAAAAAAACGCAGCGACAAAAGCGAATTCTTCCATTGGCCTATGGGTGGCCTGCGAACCACAATTCACCAAATTGACCGCTTCTCTACCGACCAGCTACCTGCTGGTTCGTGCCGCTTTCCTTTAGACTGGATAAGGCCAGCTGATTTTCAGGCGGTAAAGACCGCGGCAAAGGCGCTACGCGAAATTTCCTGCCCGGTATGGCTTCGTCATTGATCCGGCAAAAAAGGCTCCGCGGCATCGGCCCATCAGGGGCCTTGGGGGTTACAGGCCGATGCTCAACAACTGTCGTACCTACAAAGGCATGGACATCGTAGTCGATCCACACCGATACATGGACGCGTTCCGCGAATTTCATTTTCCTGTCAACGGGCGAGGGCGAGTAAGCGATGGATATTTGCCGGTCGCGGTCGATCAATGCTCCGCGTAACACCGTTCCATGCGGTTTCACGCCTTTATATTCGCTGCAACTCCTTATCTAACGTCTCGAAGTTGGCGCCTGAAGAATGCGTCAACGTGCCAGACGGCTCCGCCATAAGCTGTCTAAATCTGCCCGCAGCGACGGCTGCGGGCTTTTTTAATGAGATGTACCAGGACAGCAGAAATGATCGTCGCCTTGGCGGAACCGCAGACAAGCAAACCAGACACCAGCAGAGTGCTTTCGGCGGAACGTGAAAAAGAGGCGATACTTCACACGCTCTCCAACATTTGCACTTCGGACACTTTCCGAAATTCCCCGCGGATGCAGCGTTTTCTCCGTTACATCGTGGTGGAAACGATCGAAGGCCGCGCAAATGGTATCAAGTCCTATGTCATTGCCACGGACGTGTTTGACAGATCGCCTTCGGCAGCAATTATCAATGATTCTGTTGTGCGGACGGCGGGAACGCGGCTGCGACTGCTACTTGAGCGCTACAACAGCTCCCCCAAACCCGCAAATGCGATCGTGATAACTCTTCCCCGGGGAGCTTATATTCCTGATTTCAACAGGAATCCCGCCTATGAGCGGAGCGATCCGGCTGGAGTTGAATTTCGGAAGACGCCGCAAATAGGCTGGCCCCTCTGCTGCGCCTTGGTACTGCTCGTTATATTGGTGATGACATATGGCCTGATTTCTCCCGAGCAGCCTTCAGCTGCCCCGACACTGTTCGTTCAGGAAATGGAGTATCGCGAGAATGACAAACGGCTTAACGCGTTCTCCACAGAGTTCCCCGCTCTCATTTCAGGGCAAATGGCCAATTATGGTGGTGCAAATATCATTGATGCGTCATCTTCAAGGGTCCAGCCAAACCAGTTAACGCATACGCACAGTCCGAGCTTCTCGCTCGGGAGTTCGTTACTCGAGGTAGATGAAAGCGTTTTTCTACTCTGGAAAATAGTCGACGTTGATACTCATGAAATCTTATGGGCTGATCGTGACGATCTAGGGCCGTTGGAGCGGTTGGACACGAGTCTCATTGCCAAACGTTTGGCTGTTCAAGTTCTGGGACTGAACGGAGCACTGTCGAAGATCAGTGCCGCAGTTGGTAACCCGGTGCAATGCGTTACACGTGCCGAACGAATCTCACTTGTCTATCACTCTGACTTTGGACCTTCGACGCGCGCCTGTCTGGAAAAACTCGTCAGAGACCAACCTACGAACGCCGACGCCTGGGGATTGCTCGTGCAGGTATATTTCAGGTTGGCCAGGCGGGCCGCATCCTTCGGCGATGATCCGAAACCTTATCAAAACCTGCTGCAACAAGCCGCCACGCAGTCGATGTTACTCGCGCCAAATAGTTTTTCATCGCGATTGGCTGAAATGTACGCATCCATTGATGCGAAGAATTTTGGGGTATTCGCCGATGTTGCGTGCGAATTGATCGACGACTTCCATGATCCCCATCTGAAAATCCGGTTCGGTGCAGCACTCGTCGCCATCGGTCGGCTGGAGGAGGGTGTCAATTTACTGCGACAAGGGCTTAACGAGACCGAATTTAAGGAAACGGGACCATTCTTATGGCTCGCATATGCATCATATTTTGCAGGTGATTATCAAGGCGGGCTTCAGAAATTGTCCTACGTGACGAGCGAGGATCATTATCAGCTTCCTCTACTCAAAACGGTTCTTCTCGCAGAACTGGGGCATGCGGCCGACGCTCGCATCGCGTTGGCGGAACTGCACCGGTTGCGGCCCGGATACGAAGATCACCTGGACTTTGATCTTCGGAACGCAAATTTCTCGGAAGCCTATATCGAGAAGATGAGCAACAGTTTGCAAAAGTTGAAGGTAATGAATCAATGACACGCTCTCCATCTGCACGTACCTTCGGGCCAAGATCACCCGCCCGCCTCCCAAACAACATTTTTGAAATTTGTAATTTAGATAATGCTTTAATTTAGTGTAGATATTGCCACGGTAGGTTTTCATGTATGGCTGCCAATTTTTTGGCTCGGAGTGCGCAGTAGTATTTGCTGGAGTTCCGCTTGACAGGTAATCTCAAAATCAACCCGATCGATCGCGAGGAGGTGATGGCCGCGCTATCGCAGATGTTTGCGTCCGAGATGTTTCGCAATTCCGAACGGATGCAGCAATTCCTGCGATATATCGTGATCGAAACCCTGGAAGGCCGTGCTGACCGCATTAAGTCCTATTCGATCGCTATCGAAGTCTTCGGTCGCAATTCCGGTTTTGACTCTGCGGAAGACCCTATCGTCAGAACGACAGCAACGCGTTTGCGATCACTTCTCGATCGCTATAATCAAACAGCCAACAACGAGAATGGCATCATAATCCAATTGCCCAAGGGCCGTTATGTCCCTGAATTCCAACGAAGAGAGGAACGACAGGAAACGCGGCTGGATGACACGGAAACAGGCCCCGCCAGAACAGAAACGTTGAATAAAAGAAAGCGCTGGCCAAGCGCTTCATTTGCTTATGCGGGAATTTCTCTGTCTGTCGTCGCTGCGGTCGCATTGGTGATAACAGCAGTCCTGCTTGATTTCATACCATGGCCGCCATTTACGAGTGTGCCTGATCACACGGCCTCTGTGGTGGTAATAGTGCGGGATACAACGGCAACTGCCGGAAGTCAGGCCGCGCACTATTTGGCACAGGATTTTTCCGAGCTTGTCGTCGGAAAGCTTGTAAACCACGGCGGAATAAAAATAGTCGATGCCGCCGGGGAAGCAGCAGACTTCGTCAGTTCAATTGTTAAGTCTCGCCCGGATGACGACGTTTTTACATTTGACAGCCTGGTGCGGGAAGGGGGCGGAGCTCTCTCCGTCCTCTGGAAATTAAACGATGCCCGCAGCGGTGTCGTCGTCTGGGCAACCGAGGAACCGGTCAAAAACGAGGCACTGCGCGACCCCAATGCTGTCGCGGACGTCGTGATCGGACGCCTGGTCGGGCTCGAAGGGGCAATACCGACTGTGCTTTCGATTATATACGGCGATCACGCTGATCGTAGAGAGTGCCTGACGAAACCGCAAAGAATTGCGTTTATTTATCACTCAGCATTTCAGCAAAATATGCGGCAATGCCTTGAGAAGGTCGTGGAGAAGGATCCAGCTGATGCGGAGGCCTGGGGCGTGCTTGCGCAATTGTATCACAGGCTCGGTCGAAATGCTGCGTCTTTTGGAAAGGATACAAGCGAGTTCAGTCAGTTGTTAAGTGACGCAGCCCAGAAAAGCGTAGAGCTCGCCCCTCAATCGTTTCTCGGAATGCAAGCATCGATGTATGCTGCTTACGACAAGAAGGATTTCCAGGGGTTCGAATTTGTAGCCAGACGAATTCTAAGCCGTTTTCATGACCCTCATCTTAAAATCAGGATCGGTAATGCCTTCTCGAACATTGGTCGGGACGATGAGGGAATTCCGCTCACACGAGAAGGGATTGAGGAATCAGGTGAACTGCAGGGCCTGGGCTACCTGTCGCTCGGCTATGAGCGATATTACCGGGGAGACATGCTGGGCGCGCTTGAAATGTTAAGCCGCGTTAACGCGGAGGATTACTACCTCGTGCCGTTATTACGCGCAATTACGATGGCGCAGCTCGGTCGATCAGAAGAAATGAACCAGGCAGTAAGCCGGTTGCATGTGTTACGCCCCGATTATGAAGAGAATCTCTATTACGACTTTAATCATAACAACGTTACAAAGCCCATTATCGACAGCATTGCGGTCGGATTAAGAAAAGCCGGGTTGCAGGTCGTTGATCCTCAGGCCCAGCTAAATTGACTGCCGCCAAAAGCGATCGTGACGTCTGTGCAGGAATTTCTGGCGGGAGCCGTGTGTTTGGGGCCTTCCTCCGAAGCGTTAAAACAACATGCTCTGACGAATTGGGTCTATCGGCGAATGCTCAGGTAAAAAACCTTTCGGCCTTGGTTTGCAAATAAAATAGCCCTGCACATGTGTCGCACCAGCTGCAGCCGAGCGTATAAGATCTCGAGCGTCCTCAACCCCCTCCACGACGACCAGCGGCGCGACGGCTTTCGCAAACCCGATAATATGATGGAGCGAAGAATGGTTTTGCCCGCTCGATCGGATATTTCGTAGCAGCGACTTATCGATCTTCACAATATCGACTTCAAGTCTCAAAAGCATAGCTGGTGACATGTAGCCATCGCCAAAATCATCCACGGCAATGCGGCATCCCAAGCTGCGAGCCTGGGCAAGATTTTCAATGAACGCGTCAATATGCGCGATCGGACGAGTTTCCGTTATTTCGATGATCAATCTGTCTGCGACATGAGAATTTTCTGCGATGATTTTGTAAACGCTGTTCCAGGCGTTGTTGTCCTGGATGGTATCGACAGAAATATTACACCCAAGTGCGCCCCGTTCGGTCTGATTGAGATGGGAAAGCGCAAGTGTGATCATGTGCTCGTCTAACAGGCTGATGTTGCCGGCAGCCTCCAATTGCGGAATGAAGGCATCGGGGGCCACAAGGCGTCCTTCGCGGTTCACCATACGGACGAGACATTCACCGTATAGTTCCAGCGTGTTGTCCAGTGCGCAGGAAATTGGCTGAACAACATAAGTCATCCGATCCTGAGCCACCGCAGATAGAAAGTCATCTTTCGCGGATGGCTTTTTGATAAAAGGGAAATTCATGCTTATCACGTTCGACCTACAAATTGGTGGATATAGGACGGGTAATGCTCAGTTGTATCGCAAACGTCCGATGCGCAAATCTGGCATTCTTTAACGGAAAAGATCAGTTTGATACCGCTACAGCACGGTACCAAGCGCGATTGGGCGTCGCGCTCCTGCAGTTCTAATCCGGCATTACCTGAGGTTATGGCGGCCCAGAGCGTGAGGCGAGATATTGCCGTGAGTATTCGGACGTGGGTGAAATCGCACAGCTAAGCAGGGTTCAATGAATGTTGGGCGCACTTTTTGTGCTTGAGGAGAGAAACCTGACTTTGCGAATCTCCGGGATCACTGCGTTCGAAGCAGAATTATAGATATTCATTACCTCAATAGTCCCAAAACGTACGTCGACGAGTGTATCGCTGCGCGTAGAATTGCCATTAAAAAACAATGGCTTCTATTCTTTTTTCTCCGTTTGCAACATGTCTCGCAACGGTATCACACCTCCCGCACGGTCTTGTTTGAGGTTAGCAGGCGCTTCGCATGCAGCTGGGTCTTCGTTTCAAAATCGTAATCCCGTCTGTACTGAAAATTTTGACGGGCCTATGTCCGGCTTGCAACTGGGAAGAAGTCCAGAATTATGAAGCATAAAGCGCAAAGTGCCAAAACTGCAAAAGAAAAGGTTTCTCGTTTTGCAGAGAATTGGTTTGGCAAAAATGCAGATTCCCGTTTCGCACGACGCCGATTGTTCGCCATGCTGCGTATGGCTTATCGGGTTCTCGGCATCAAATCGCGGCGCGGCCTAGGACTTTTGGGAATTGCCGCTGGACTCGGTCTCGCGTCCGCCTCGCTTGTAATGGCGAATGGCATATACATTAATGCAAACACAGACGGGCGGTGCGTGAGCATCAACGATCCGCAGGACAGCTTCGCAGTGGGTTCGCCGACTTTTATCCAGGACGCAACGGCCTATATCAACTTGCGCAACAATGCTGCCGAATGTAACTCGAACAACAAGGCAACCCAGACAAATTCTGTTCTGTTCTACCGTCCAGCAGGTGTGAACGGAGTCGGAGCCACTTCGCTGAGCTTAGGAGGCGAAATTTACGTCAACGGGCTCGCGATGCTCAACGGCTACGTTCATATTCCGATGGCAACTCTTCAAATGGGAAGAGATACAGGGGCCGGATTCAAGATCGGAAGCGCAACAACCAGGACCGTACACGCCGGCGATATCGCAATCGGCGGACAGGCCTCGGCAGACGGAAGTGTTGCGGATGGTGCCGCGCAAGGTTTTGCGGTCGCGATCGGCAATAATTCAGAGGCGATCGGGACCTATGCCCTCGGGGTCGGTACGGCAGCGAAAGCAAGAGGCCAGCGATCCACAGCTGTAGGTCCATCGACGCAGGCGGAGGGATATTCCGCTCTGGCCGCAGGTCGATTTGCACAGGCCTATGGACCCAATACAACTGCAGTCGGACGGAATGCAATAGCAGGGATCGCAAACCAGTTGACTGTCGCAGAAGGCGCCGTCGCTGTGGGCTACGGCGCACGGGCAAGAGCGGAAAACGCGATAGCATTGGGAAGAAACGCCCTCGTTGAGCAGAACATACGCGACGCAATGGCGTTGGGATTCGGAGCCACTGCTGAAAATGACTTCAGTGTTGCGCTGGGTTCCAATGCGAGAACCGGGAACATTGTTGCATATCCAACGGCAACCTTGGCTGGAACAGTCTATAACTTCGCAGGCGGTGCACCACACGCCGAACTCTCAGTTGGTAGTTTGGCACAGCAAAGACAGATCACGAATGTTGCATCGGGGCGGATCACTTCCGAGAGTACGGACGCCATAAATGGTTCGCAGCTCTTTGCCGCTTTCTCAGAGATCGGGAAAACACACAGTCGGGTCAACGATCTCGAAACAAGGATGGCCGCCCTTCCAGCTGCCGGAACGAACCCCGGACAGACACGTGTGGACGAATCCGTGCGCGCTGCGATCGGAGGCGGCGCGGTGATCAATGAGGCAGGCGGTCTCGTCATGCCGCAAATTACATTGAATAGCCTTGGAGCAAGAGTTGACGGCAACGGAAACACGGTCCCAGCCGAACAACCCGACAGCCTTCTGGGTGCAATCGCCGCGCTCGACAATGAAATGATCAAGAATGACCGCGCCATTGGAGCAATCATTGAAAGTGCGCTGTTGTGGCACCCTGACAAAAAAGCCTTCGATGCTGAGCGCATCGTTCCCCAGCTTGATGGTGATGGAAGGCAATTGCTGGACGGTGATGGCAACCCGATGATGGTGCGTGAAAATGGAAAGATAACAAATCTCGCACCCGGAGCTCTTACCCCGGAATCGTCGGATGCGGTAACGGGTGGTCAATTGTCCGAGACCAACGACCGGGTTACCGATCTTGCCACCAAGGCTGACCGCCTTGGTGAGGATTCACTGCTTTGGAACCAGACGTCCGGTGCGTTCGATGCCCGCCACGGAACATCGGCAACCAGCAAGATCTCCAACATCGCCGATGGCGTGCTTGTAAATGATGCCGTCAATGTCGGGCAGTTGCAAACTGTGGCATTGGCCGCCAGCACCGCGCAGACTGCTGCAGACGCCGCCAAGACTGCCGCTGATAACGCCCAAGCATCTGCCAATGCTGCCCAGACCACGGCCGATGGTGCCAAGACCGCTGCCGATGCCGCGCAAGGTACGGCCGATAATGCCCTGACTGCGGCGGGCAACGCCCAGACGACGGCCGACGGCGCGAAGACCGCCGCCGATGGTGCCCGGGCTGCCGCCGATGGCGCCAAGACCGCTGCTGATGCCGCGCAAGGTACAGCCGATAATGCCTTGGCTGCGGCGGGCACCGCCCAGACCACAGCCGACGGTGCAAAGACCGCTGCCGATGGCGCCAAGACCGCTGCTGATACCGCGCAAGGTACAGCCGATAATGCTCTGGCTGCGGCGGGCAACGCCCAGACCACGGCCGACGGTGCAAAGACCGCTGCCGATGGCGCTAAGACCGCTGCTGATACCGCGCAAGGTACAGCCGATAATGCCCTGGCTGCGGCGGGTAACGCCCAGACGACGGCCGACGGTGCGAAGACCGCCGCCGATGGTGCCCGGGTTGCCGCCGATGGCGCTAAGACCGCTGCTGATGCCGCGCAAGGTACAGCCGATAATGCCTTGGCTGCGGCGGGCACCGCCCAGACTACAGCCGACGGTGCGAAGACCGCTGCCGATGGTGCCCGGGCTGCCGCCGATGGCGCTAAGACCGCTGCTGATGCCGCGCAAGGTACAGCCGATAATGCCCTGGCTGCGGCGGGCACCGCCCAGACGACGGCTGACGGTGCGAGGACCGCTGCCGATGGCGCTAAAACTGCTGCCGATGCCGCGCAAGGTACGGCCGATAATGCTCTGGCTGCGGCCGGCACCGCCCAGACCACGGCCGACGGTGCAAAGACCGCCGCCGATGGCGCCCGGACCGCTGCCGATGCCGCGCAAGGTAGAGCCGATAATGCCTTGGCTGCAGCGAGCACCGCCCAGACGACGGCCGACGGTGCCCGGGCCGCTGCCGATGCCGGTAAGCCCGCTGCTGATGCGGCGCAGGGTACAGCCGATAATCCCCTGGCTGCGGCGGGCACTGCCCAGACGACGGCTGACGGTGCGAAGCCCGCTGCCGACGCTGCGCAAGGCACCGCCGATGCTGCTTTGGCTGCGGCCGACACCGCCGGTTCCCAGCTCGCAGGGATTGGTGCCAACGAAACCGTTGCTGGCCGTATTGCCGGCGTTGGACAATCGACCGCCGATGCTCTGGGCGGCGGCTCGTCGGTGAACTCGGATGGCACGGTGACAGCGCCGGCCTACGAGATTGCCACGATAGGGGCGGACGGTACGGCGCAGGACCCGACGGTGCATCACAATGTCGGGGATGCAATTTCTGCACTCGACGGCAATATCGCCACGGTCAACACACGCGTGGATGATCTTGCCGATGACAGTCTGCTTTGGAGCGAGGAGGAAGGTGCTTTCAGCGCAAGCCACGCCCTTGAGAAAACAAGCCGCATCGCGAATGTGACGGCGGGTGTCGCTGAGACCGATGCCGTGAATCTGGGGCAGCTGGACACCGTTCGAAACGCTGCAGATGCGGCGCAGATTGCGGCGACTGCCGCACAAGGCACTGCCGACACTGCGTTGAGGGCTGCGGGCACTGCCCAGCAGGCGGCACAGGGTGCAGAAACCGCGGCTGGCGCCGCGCAGACCTCTGCGAATGCGGCGCAGGTCGTGGCTGATAACGCTCTGGCCGCGGCAGGGGCTGCACAGAATACGGCCGATACCGCACGGGATGCGGCGGCGACTGCACAAAACACGGCTAATGCCGCTCTGGCCGCTGCGGGGAACGCCTCATCCCAGCTGGCGGGGGTTGGCGCCGATGAAACCGTTGTTGGCCGTATCGCAGACCTTGGTCAGTCGACTGCCGATGCGCTTGGAGGCGGCGCGGCCGTTAATTCCGACGGTACGGTGACGGCCCCGTCCTACGGGATTGCCACGATAACGCCGGACGGTACGAAGCAGGATCCGACAGCGCATAATAATGTCGGAGACGCACTCTCCGCACTCGACGGCAATATCGATACGGTTAACACCCGTGTCGACGATCTGGCTCGCGACAGCCTGCTGTGGAGCGATGACGAAGGCGCCTTCAGCGCCACGCATGGCAACGAAAAGACGAACAGGATTGCCAACGTGGCGGCGGGTGTCGCTGACACCGATGCCGTCAATTTCGGGCAACTGGAAGCGATCAATAAGCGGGTGAGTGATGCATTTGATCTGACAGAGGAAAGCTCTCAACAAGTTGACGGGCTTAAAGAGGCATTGGTGCAAGCACTTGGTGGAGCCGCGGTGCTGAATGCCGATGGAAGTGTTGCGGCACCGGCATACGGAGTTGGGACCATCAGCCCCGACGGTACGGTGCAGTCCCCGACAATCTTCAGCAATGTTGGCGATGCACTTGGAAGCCTCCGTGGCAATGTCGAAGTCGTCAACAGTCGCATTGATAATCTAGCTGACGAAAGCCTTAGGTGGGATGCAGGCGAGGGAGCTTTCAGCGCTAGCCATGGCGATGACAAGACCAACCGTGTCGGCAATGTCGCTGCCGGTACACGCGACACCGATGCCGTAAATGTCGGGCAGCTGAATGCCGTCAGCGATGCCACAAATGCTGCGCAGGGGACGGCTGATGGCGCCATGGCTGCCGCTACCGCCGCCCAATCCCAGCTGGTTGGGATCGGACCCAACGAAACTGTTGCTGCCCGCATCGCCGAAGTTGGACGCTCTGCCGCGAATGCGCTCGGTGGTGGTGTCACCACGAATTCCGATGGCACATTAACGACGCCGGCCTATGAGATTGCCATGATCGGAGCGGACGGCACGACCCAGGGCCAGAGGTTGTATAACAATACAGGCAGCGCACTTGCCGCCCTCGGCGACAATATCGGTACAGTCAACACCCGCGTCGACGATCTGGCAGAGGCGCAGGCAGCCAGCCTAACCTACGACGCTACACCGAACGGCTCCCGGGCAAACTCGGTAACATTGCTTGGCGGTGACCCTAATGCCCCTGTCTTGATCAGGAATGTGGCGATGGGTGTCGATGAACAGGACGGGGTGAATGTCCGGCAGTTAAAACAGGCCCAGCAGGAGCTGGAAGCGCAAGATCGTCAACGTGCGACGGAGGCCCGTGCCTATGTTGATCAATCCAATGTTGATACCCTGGTGGCCGGCAAGTCTTATGCCGATGAGGTCGGGTCAAACACGCTGACGACCTCCATGCAATACACCGACCAGTATGTCGGCTCGCTTGCGGGCGATATGAATGAAGGCTTCAACAGGCTCAGCTCAAGCATAAACGAGGTGCGTGGGGAGGCAAGGCAGGCTGCGGCAATCGGACTGGCGGCGGCCTCGCTGAGGTTTGACGACAGGCCCGGCAAGCTTAGTCTCGCGGTTGGTGCAGGCGCCTGGCGCGGAGCCGGTGCCGGAGCTTTCGGTCTCGGTTACACCAGCGAAACCGGCAACATGCGGATGAATGTTTCCGGTGTCATGACCGAAGGGAATTTCGGTGTGGGCGCCGGCCTGAGTTTTACTCTCAACTAATTGGCTGAGCTATGCGTCTCTTTTACACAATGCTGTTGATTTCGATCGTGTCTGCCTTTGATGGCGCAATTGCTGCCGCGGAGGACGGTTCGCCGTTTCGGTTGAAACCCTCCGACGTGGTGGTGCCGGCAGGATCCGTACTTGGCAACTATCAGCGGGTCGTTCGCCCATTTGAGAACTGGGAGCTGATCTGTGACGAAAACCTCGTTTCGATGAAAAAAATCTGCAATGTGACCCAGTCTATCGTGGACGGGGAGGGAAAGGTTGCCTTCAGCTGGTCCTTGGCTGCCACAGACGGGGGCCAGCCTGTCATGATACTGCGGACACGTCCGGATCCGGACGGAGACAGGATGATTGTCTTAAACGTGCCCGGGCGCCAAAAGCCGGTCAGCATCAAAATCCAAGCCTGCGATGTATCCGTCTGTACGGCCTTTTTGCCGGTAGGGGCGATGATGCGTGAGCAAATCCGCCAAAAGGCCACGATAGCGGTCAGCTATTCATCCGCCGCCATGGGCAATGTCAGTTTAAAGGCGCCATTGGCGGGGCTTGTTGCCGCTTTGGCCGCTATCGAATAGTCGCGCCCCGATGAAGCGCGTTGCGGACACAATCTTCCATTTGAACCTGTCAGAGATCGTTGTGCTTATATGAAAACAGTCATGAAAATTACCGCGAGCATCGGAGCTTTCCTTGTCTTGGCGGGCGCCACTTTTTCGCACGCCCAAACACCGACGTCACATACGTTACCAGGAGGAGCGACCTCCGTCCGTGAGGTTTTTCGCGACTGGATCGTCGAGTGCCAGGTGATCGGGAACGCCAGTGACTGCATAATCTCACAGGAGCAGACTCAAAGCGACGGGCGACGCCTGCTGCTGATCAACATCCGGCCTCAGAATGAAGGCACGGTAAGTGGTACGATGGTCCTGCCATTTGGGTTGATTTTGACACAGGGCGTCAGAATCCAGATTGATGAAGGAGCGGTAGGCGAGGTGCCACTGCCCTTCCACACCTGCCAGCCTATAGGTTGCATTGTCGAGTTCACATTGAGTGCGGCTCTTGTTAAGGCAATGCGCGCCGGGGCGGCTCTCAACATCCTGGGCACGGTGCCGGACTCAAAGGAGCATCCTTTTCGGATCCCGCTGGGCGGCTTTTCCGCCGCATCCGAGAGAGCCCTTTTGTTGATGCGTTCTTGAGCATAGCAATGCTTCGCGCCGGATAAATTCCGGTGCATTTGTGGACTGAATATTCCACTGAGTGTTGTGAGAAATTGCTGCACCTCATAAGCGGCGGAAACGGTTTGCATGGAGTTTCGTTTTTAGCCGCTCCGGCTGAGCCGATATGAGCAAGATAACGAACAAGTTCTCGCCTGAAGTCCTCGAACGTAAGATCCGTATGGCGCTGGCTCACGGAGCAGAACACCCTTCGCGCCAGCCCGCACGACATTCTCGCAAGATGGCTTGGAGCCGGCTTGACCGGCAGCTCGAAGCCCCTGCACTCGACAGGCTTTACCTGTTTCGTCACTTGTCAGGGCTTCGCCTGTCGCTTTGTCGGCTGGTCGGCGAGCCCGCCGGCACATGCAAGCTTTGTCCTGGATGGCCCGGTCATCGATACGTCGACAACACAGGCGAGTGATGATTAGAATGAAACCACCCGGGGGGCCAAGACGTTTAGGGGAATATACGTGTCAAATTGAATTGCGGGCAACTGCCGGATGGGCCTAGTGCCAAATGGAGCAGATGGTCGAAGGGGTGGAGATGGTAGGAGCTTTAAAGGCAAGAACGGGTGTCTCCGGGTTGGATGACATTCTCGGAGGAGGCCTGTCCAAAGGTCACGTGTTTCTTCTTGAAGGCAATCCCGGAACTGGAAAGACAACGATTGCCCTGCAGTTCCTGTGCGATGGCGCAGAGGACGGAGAACGGGGTCTCTATATAACCCTGTCCGAGACCGACACAGAACTGCGAGAAGGGGCGAACTCGCATGGAATGGAAATCCCCGGTTTAATCGACGTCTTTGAACTTGTGCCGCCGGAAAGCCTGCTTGACGCAGAACACCAGCAGAGCCTTCTTTACTCGGCTGATCTTGAGCTTGGCGAGACGACAAAGCTGATCTTCGAAGCATTTGAGCGGGTCAAACCCGCGCGTGTCGTGCTCGACAGCCTTTCGGAAATACGGCTGTTGGCGCAGAGTTCGCTGCGCTATCGTCGGCAGATTCTCGCCCTGAAGCATTACTTCGCGCGTCAGGGGGCCACGGTCCTGCTGCTTGACGACCTGACGGCCGATGTTCTCGACAAGACCGTTCACAGCGTTGTTCACGGTGTTATTCATCTTGAGGAACTGGCTCCCGACTATGGGGCAGAGCGCCGTCGGTTAAGGATCGTCAAATACCGCGGCCAGGCCTATAGAGGCGGCTATCACGATTTCACCATCAGGACAGGCGGCGTGGCGGTGTTTCCGCGGTTGCGTGCCAATGAGCATTTCACAACCTACGACCGCCATCAGGCCCGCAGCGGAATTGCGGAACTCGATGCGTTGCTGGGTGGTGGGATCGAGCAGGGCTCCAGCACGCTTGTGCTTGGACCTGCCGGAACCGGCAAAACGATCTTTACCATGCAGTTTGTCGCAGCAGCGATCGCCCGTGGAGAAAAGGCAGCGTTTTTCGGCTTCGACGAAGAGCTGGGGCTTCTGTCAAATCGCATGCGCGGGATCGGTATCGATATCGACGCCATGCGTGAAAGCGGCATGCTGCATATTGAGCAACTCGATGCGGCAGAACTGTCGCCGGGCGAATTTGCCCATAGGGTGCGGGAGCGTGTCGATATTGCCCAAGCCAAGACGATCGTGATCGACAGTATTAATGGCTACCAGGCCGCGATGCCGCAAGAAAATGCACTCATTCTGCATATCCATGAATTGCTGCAATATCTCAACAGGCAGGGCGCCAACACGTTTCTCACTGTTTCCCAGCATGGCCTTTTCGGCGATATGAAATCGCCTGTCGACGTCACCTATCTCGCCGACAGCGTCATCCTGCTGCGTTACTTCGAGGCCATGGGAAAGGTGCGTCGCGCCGTGTCGGTCGTCAAGAAGCGCACCGGAAGACACGAAACGACAATTCGGGAATACAATATCGGCGAGGTCGGTCTGGTGCTCGGTGATCCTCTCGCGGGCTTCCAGGGTGTCTTGCGCGGCATACCCCATTTTGTCGGTGAGCAGAAAAACATGCTCGACATTGGAGGGAATTCCGATTCCTGATCGTGACAGTGTCGCCCTCATTTACGCCCCGAACGGTCGCGACAGTGTTGTCGCAGCATCCATCCTGCAAGAGCGCGGTATTTCATCGCAGCCGGTGGCAAGCCTTGAGGCCCTGGCCGAGTGCCTTGGAGAAAACGCTCTTTTTGTCGTCGTCGTGGAAGAGGTCCTTCGCTCCAGCAATCTCGGGCCTATCAACGCCTGGGTGACGGCCCAGCCAAGCTGGTCGGATCTCCCTTTCATCGTCCTGACGCACAAAGGAGCGGGGCCGGAGAGAAACCCTGCTGCCGCAAGAGTTGCCCAGGCACTTGGAAACGTCTCCTTTCTGGAGCGACCGTTCCACCCGACAACTTTCGTCAGCGTCGTGGAGTCGGCACGCAAGAACCGTCGGCGGCAACTTGAAGCTCGCAACCGCATTGTCGAATTGCGTGAAAGCGAGCTCAACCTCAAGACTGCATTGCTTGCAGGGCATCTAGGCACATGGAGCCTAGACCTCTCGAGTTGGGAGCTTGGCTCCTCCCCCGAGTTTCGTCAGATTTTCGGCCGATGTGCAGACAAGGAGCTGAGTTACGACGAGCTTACAGCCTCCGTGCATCCCGATGACAGGCAAGGCCGTGAAGATGGTCTTCGACGCAGCCTGGATGCAGGCGAAGACTACGTCTCCGAATATCGTGTTATTTGGCCGGACCAAAGCCTGCATTGGGCGGAGGTTCGCGGCCGTCTTGTCCATGATCAGCGCGGCAAGCCCCAGCGTCTTATTGGTGTCGGTTCCGACATCACATCCCGCAAGCATGCCGAGGCGGCGCTACGCTCGATGAATGAAACGCTGGAGCGCCGGGTCGAAGAACGAACCGAGGCGCTGAAGGCGGAAATAGCCCAGCGGCAGGATACCGAGCAGAAGTTGCTTCAATCGCAGAAACTTGAGGCGATTGGCCAGTTGACGGGCGGGGTCGCCCACGACTTTAACAACCTGCTCATGGCCGTGCTTGGCAACCTCGACCTCGCCAGAAAACATGCTGCCGATGATCCGAGACTGACACGTCTGATCGATGGCGCGCTTCAGGGTGCGCGGCGCGGCGCCTCCTTGACACAGAGACTGCTGGCGTTTGCACGCCGGCAGGATCTTGAGGTGGAGCCGACAGATCTATCCGAACTTGTGGCAAACATGCAGGAACTGCTGGCACGCTCCGTCGGCTCGTCCATTCAGATTACCACTGCCATCGCCGGCGGCCTGCCATTGGTTCTGGTCGACGGCAACCAGGTCGAGCTTGCTTTGCTCAACCTTGTCGTCAATGCGCGCGACGCCATGCCGGAGGGCGGTCAGTTGTCGATAAGCGTTCGCGCTGAAGAAAGCGTGGTACCTTCCGAGGGGCTTCCTCTGGGTGCATATGTATGCCTCAGCGTAAGGGACACCGGATCCGGGATGGACGAAGAAACCGTTCGGCGTGCCGTAGATCCGTTTTTCTCCACCAAAGAACTGGGCAAGGGGACGGGGCTGGGCTTGTCGATGATCCATGGTCTGGCTGTCCAGCTCAATGGCGCACTGACACTCACCAGCACACTGGGCGAGGGCACATTGGCCGAGCTCTGGCTTCCGGTGACCACAGAAGTGCGCCGTCAGGTATCGATGCCCGACCCGTCAGATGAACTGCCGCGCGGGCCAGCGATAATCCTGCTGGTTGACGATGACGCCTTGATCGCCATGAGTTCCGTCGACATGCTCGAAGATCTCGGACATCGCGTACTAGAAGCAAATTCGGGGCAACAGGCGCTGGATATCATAAAAAATGAGCCAGCCATTGACCTGATGATTACTGACTTTTCGATGCCAGGCATGAATGGAGCTCAACTCGCAAAGGCCGCACGCGAATTGCGCCCAGCCCTGCCGATCCTGGTTGCGACGGGTTATGCGGATTTGCCGGCCGGGACCGAAATGGGTCTTCCAAGACTGGGAAAACCCTACACGCAGGAACAGTTAGAGCGAGAGATCGCCAGAATTCTTTCCTGAACTATAACGCCCCTTTTTCGGCGCCACAGCCTCAATCTCGTGAATTTCTCCGGGCGTCCGGGTCATGGCGACATTGCATCTTCTTTACATCACCGCCGTTCTTCATCGGTTTTCTGTCAGCCGGAGGAAACCAGCGCCGCTTTCGCGGATTATCCACTGGTAGACATTTAAAGGAGGACGTCATGACCATAACCCGACGCACCATTCTCGTAACAGGCGCGGCGGCAGCTGCCGCAACAGTCTTTCCGCTCCCTCACATCGCCCGCGCAGCCTTGCCTTTGAAGCAACCGGCCCTTCCATTTGCGGAAGCTGATCTAGCACCGGTCATTTCGGCCAAAACGGTTGGCCTGCATTACGGCAAACACCACAAGGCCTATTTCGACAAGCTCAACACATTGGCAACTGGCAGCCGTTATGCGGATATGGACCTGATCGAGATCGTCAAGGCAGCCGCCAAATCGAAAGGCGCGGATGATGTCAAGATTTTCAACAATGCCGCGCAGGCCTGGAACCACGTTGCTTATTGGGATCAGTTCGTTCCCGGTGGCTCAAACCGCCCGACAGGCAATCTTGCAGCTTCTATTGACGAGACCTTCGGCGGCTATGACGGCTTTACCAAACGCGCCGTTGATGTGTCGGATACGGTGTTTGGAACCGGCTGGGTCTGGCTTACACGCGACGATGACAACAAGCTCGCCCTGATCGGATATGAAGACGGCAACAATCCCGTCGCCGTCGGCCGTCCCGCCTATCTCGGCATCGATATATGGGAACACGCCTATTACCTGGATTATGAAAATCGCAAAGCAGAACATATCCGCGCAGTTCTCGACAGGTTGATCAACTGGAAGGTCGTTGAAGAGCGTATCAACGCCTGAAGATCGCTGGTGCGAAATCCACGGTGAAAACTCGGCGCTGCAATTCCTGCGCCGATTTCATTTAGCATGCAGGCAAGCTGGGTCTGCGGCGACTGTCCGGGCACCCATTCATCTTTCCGCAGATGGGGCAGCAGAGATTTCGGGCGATTATAGCCCTCGATATCATTTTTCTGTCACTATGTTTTCTGCACAGCGCTTCGATCAGGACATGCAGTTCTTCCGTTCGCTCTTGAAGCATACCCGTGCTTCCTAGCTGGTCTGCGAAGCAGGTTCGACTGCAAGCCGGTAGCGGGTGGTGAAGGTCCGGTCTGGCTCGAATGCGATTGCAGTCGCTATGCCGGATGATGCCAGCGGGTTGGCAGCGTTTGACACCGCAGGGCCGAGGTCGAAGGCGGAAGCGACCGGCTCGACACCAAGCGCCAGGTGCCGTCCATTCCAGGGATAGGCCCTGCGTCCGCGATTGCTGTACCAGAGGAGGAGGCTGGGAAAGTGCTCCTTCTGCCACGTGAGCCGTGCGCGAAAACCCTCGTCGCGGTAGTGAAGCGCCAGCCTGCCATCAATGCCGGAAAGCTGTAGAAGGTCCTCGGTGTTTTCGGCAAGGGGTACTTGCGCTGCATCGACCGTCGAACCGCCGCGCGTCTCGACTGTGCCGAGCGAGGGCCATTGCCGATCGGGTGCAAACAGCGCAGCACCCGGTTCGACATCGCCGGGGAAACTCCAGACCTGATCGCAGATGCCGGGCTCGATAATGACGGACCCTGGCCGCGGCGACAGCCGGAAGGTCGGATGCAGGCCAATCGGAAGGCGGCAAGGGTGCCGTACCTCGATCTCCAGGATAATGTCGATGGCAGCCGCGCTCTGATCCGGAATGATCCTCCGGCGAAGCAAGCGGATCGGATGAAGGTCGGGATAGCGGCATTCCATTGCGATCTGCCGCTCGTCGCAGTCTCCCCAGGTCCAATGGACATTCGAGCTGTGACCATGCGGCACGCCCGCGCCGTCGAAACTCTCGCCCGTTGCGGGCCAGCCTGGTGGGAGCTTTCGGCCCGCGTCGCTGCCGAAGGGAACGCAAGGCCATTCGCCGCGAAGCTCCTGCAGGATTTCCGGCAGTTTCTCGCGCTCAGCCTCATTGCCCCAGGGGGCGACATGCAGCGGGCTGACCTGCCGCCCGTCAGGCAGCAGGAACAATACCGGACCAAGCATACCGCCGAGCGACTGCACCGCGACGCATCCATGCGCCCAGGCAAGTGCACGTCGTGTGGTCATTCCGCTCATGGTGTCGCTGCTCCGTAGCGGTTTTCCGGAAGGCCGGCGATGTCTACCCGCATGGCATAGAGACTGCCGGCGAGTCGCTCGGCCGATCCCCCGCCTGCCGTTGTGATGTAGAGCGTTTTCAGATCCACGCCACCGAAGGCGCAGGTGGTGATGTTGGTGACCGGCATATCAATCACCTCCGCCAGGCTGCCGTCAGGCGCGATGCGGGCCAGACAACGGCCGCCATAACGGCAGTTCCAGAGGAAGCCTTGGCTGTCGATCGCCGAACCGTCGGGCGAACCGCGCTCGAAGCCGGCGAAGAAGTGCCGCTCTGCCGATATGGTACCCTTCGATACATCGTAGTCGAAAGCGTAAATTTCGTTCGCGAGCGTATCGCCAAAATAGAAGGTGCTTCGGTCCGGGCTCCAGCAAAGCGTATTGGAAATTCCAAGGCCAGCCCGCCATTCGCTGAAGGCACCGTCCGGCGCGATCCGGTAGAGGATGCCTTCGCCGGGCGCCACATCGCCCAGTTGACCATCGGGAAGGACGTTGTTCTTCATGGAACCGACCCAGAAGTTTCCGGCCGGATCGGTGCGTCCGTCGTTCAAGCGGACGCGTGGGGCATCGGGCAGGACAAAGCCGTGATCCTTGCGCCGGTCGGTCTGTGGCCACCACCAGATCAGCTTCGAGCCGAGGGCGACAAGCAGTCGGCCATCTTCGTCTGTGAGCGAGATAGCGACCACCGGCTCCTCGAAGAGCCACGTCCTGACGGCGAGTGTTTCCTCTTCGTAGCGATGAATGAGAAAACGGTTGATGTCGGTCCAGTAGAGTGCCGCTTCCGGCGCCGACCAGACCGCACCTTCACCGCAGCGGTCGCCCACGGGCGCGACACAGACAGGTTCGCGTGCCATCCGCACCTCCTATTCCGCCGCCATGCTTGCGGTGAAAGAGCGCGACGGGCCGAGAGCTTCGGCGTTCTGCACAAGCGCCTTCATGTATCCAAGCGCGAAAGCCTTGCCCGCATGCCAGGAAGCACCGCAGGTCATGGCCGGCGTATGGTCGGGGATCAGCACGCCCCGGTAATTCTCGTCACGCAGGATGCGGATGATTTCGGCCATGTCGATATCGCCCTCATCGACGAAGGTTTCAACATAACGCGGCATTTTTCCGCGCACGTTGCGGAAATGGATGTAACCGATGCGGCCGGAGCGGGCGAAGCGACGAACGTGCTCATAGATGTCGCCGCCCGGCATTTCCTGCAGCGACCCGAGGCAGAGTTCCAAACCGTTCGAGGGCGAATCCACGATCGCCATCAGCCGGTCGTACTTTTCCGGGCGGTTGACGAGCCGTGCCGTGCCGCGCAGTTCCTCCGCCGGCGGATCGTCCGGGTGAGCGCCAAGCACGACGCCCGCCTCTTCGGCAACGGGCACGATCTCCTTCAGGAAACGTCCAAGGCGGTCCCAAAGTTCAGCCGAACTGACCGAGACGGAGGCCGCGTCAGCGACCGCGCGGCGATAGCGCATGTTCCAGACCATACCATCCGGGATCGGTGCGTCCGGACTGGGCGCAATACTGTTTTCGACGCCGAAGCCAACGGATTCCGCGCCGCCGCGGGCATAGGGACCGCGCGTCCACCCATAGACACCGGCAAGGGAGAAATTGTAGCCGATGCAGGGAATGCCGGCGCGTCCGGCGTCTCGGATAAGCTGTTTCAGCCCCTCGATCTGTTGAGCCCGCTCCGGTCCGTCGAGCAGCACGTCATGCCAGAAACGCGGCGAGAAGTTCTCGATCGCTGCAATCTCCAGACCGCCGGCGCGCACGTCCTTCACCAGAGCCGACAGTTCCTCGTAAGACCACAGCCGGTCGCCGGAACAATCGCCCCAGCCACCTGTGTCACCGCTGTCGATCTTGGGATCCTTGCCGGCAAAATAGTTGGTCAGGTGCGCAACGACATGGGTTGCGCCCGCTTGCTGCGCAAACTGATAATTGTCGGGGGTGAGCTGCTCCCGGTAAAGTCCAAGGCCGATCTTCATGTTGTCGTTTCCTGTCTGATTATTTGACGCCAATGCCGGCGGTAAGACCACCGTCTATGCGGAAGTCCGAGCCGGTGACGAAGGCTGCGCGGTCGGAGGCGAGATAGGCCACGAGTTCCGCCACTTCCTCCGGTTCACCGATGCGGCCGATGGGGTGCGCGGCGCCGAAGCGGGCGAAGGCTTCCGCTTCGCTGACACCCTCACCGCCATAGGTGCGGGCCGCAAGCGCAAGCAGCGGCGTGCGCACCGATCCGGGGCTTACTGAATTCACCCGGACTTTCGCTGCCGCATGGTCAAGCGCCATGGCGCGGGTCAGTGCATGGATGGCGCCCTTGGAGGCGACATAGGCTGCAACGTTCTGTTGGCAGGCATGGCCCTGTACCGAGGAGATGTTGACGATCGCGCCGCCGCCGCGCTTCACCATCTCCGGAATGCCGAAGCGACCAGTGAGGTAGATGGAGCCGACATTGACGGCGAGGCAGCGGGTAAAGGTCTCGGCGCTGGTATCGAGCACCGTGCCAAAAGGGTGGACGGCTGCGGCGTTGACGATGATATCGAGCCCGCCATGGCGCAGGACTGTTTCGCGCACGGCCGCCTCGACCTCTGCCTCCACGGCGACATCGGTGGACCGTGCCGACATCGGCAGGTCGCGCTCCTTGGCGATGCGGTCGAAGATCTCGTTGGTGGCGGCGTCGTTACCGCATGCAAGCACGGTCGCGCCTGATGACGCCAGGCGGATCGCCGAGGCAAGACCGATCCCGGAGGTGCCGGTGACGAGCGCGATTTTTCCCTTGAATTCAGTCATGATTGTCTCCGCGACAGATCGTCATGGTTTCAGTCCGGACAGGCCCGAAACCATAAGCACGATCAAGTTTCATGGGAGCGATATGCAAGGCGTCTGCCTCAACGCACCCGTTCCAGAACTTGGTTGAGAAGCACGGCGCCGAGGATGATGCCGCCGCGCACGACGTACTGCCAATATTCACTGACATTCATCAGTGTCATGCCATTAGAGATGCAGCCGAGGAACAGGACGCCAATCAGCGTGCCCCAGATGCGGCCCTTGCCGCCGAAGAGCGAGGTGCCACCGATGATCACGGCTGCGATGACGTCGAGCTCCATGCCGGTGGCCGTCGTCCCGGTTCCAGCGCCGATCTGCGAGGCGATCAGCGTGCCTGAAAGGGCCGTCAGTGCGCCGGTGAGGCCCAGTGTCAGCGCCTTCACCTTCCAGATGTCGATACCGGAAAGGCGGGCAGCTTCCATATTGCCACCAACGGCATAAACCTCGCGGCCGAAGCTCGTGTACTTCATCAGGAAGTGCATGACGGCAAATGTGAGCGCGAAAATATAGACCGGAAACGGAATGCCGAAGAGGTATCCGCCGCCGAGGAAATCGAAACCGAGCGGGAAGGACGACAGTGGAAAACCGCCGGTGATGAGGTTGGCAACGCCGCGCAGCGCTGCAAACAGGGCAAGCGTGGTGATGAAGGTCGGCACGTTAAACCATTGGCGGAAACGGCCGGTGAGATAGCCGAGCGTGAAACCGAGCAGGAGCGCCACGGCAAAGCCGACCGCGACTGCGCCCCAATCGCCGAGGACGCCGGCAAAGCGGTCCGCGAACCAGGCGACGATGCAGCCGGCGAGGGCGGCGCCGGCACCGACAGACAAGTCGATCTCGCCGCTAATGATCACGGCCGTCATGCCGAAGGCGATGATGCCAAGCATGGAGACGGTACGAAGCACATTGAGCATATTGGCAGTCGAGGCAAAGCCGGGCGCAACCAGGATGAGGAAAATCACCAGTGCCGCGAGGATGATCTCCATCGGGTAGGTCTTGAGAAGCTTGAGCAGCGTATTCTGGCCACGGGCTTCCGTTGTCGGGTTTACAAGCGTCATTGTCTGGCCCCTTCCATGCATAGGCCGTAAAGTTCGGTAAGGTCGGTTTTTGCCGGGTCCACCTCGGCAACGACTTCGCCGTGGTGCATGACGAGAATGCGGTCAGCCACTTCGAGGACTTCCTCGAGTTCCGTCGAGACAAAAATGCTGGCAAGACCGTCAGCCGCCTTCTGCCAGATGATATCGAAGATCTGGCTCTTCGCCTGAACGTCGACACCGCGGCTCGGTTCATCAAAGAACATCACCGAAGGCTGCCGGTTTAGCCACTTGCCGATCACCACTTTCTGCTGGTTGCCGCCTGACAGCGACGACACGGGCAGTTCGGGGTCACCACACTTGATGTGGAGCGCCGTGATCTGGCGGCGGACAAACGGCTGTTCGCGCCGACGGGAAATGAAGCCTCCGCTGGAGATCGGACCAAGGCTCGCCATGCAGAGATTGTCGGCCGTCGAGAGCGATTGCACGAGGCCGACTTCCTTGCGGTTTTCCGGGGTGTAGCCGAGACCGGCCTTGCGCATGTCGCGTGGGCTGGCGCCGGTCATATCACGGCCGTTGAACATCACTGAACCGCCGTCGACCGGGTCAGCACCGAAGATTGCCCGCATTAGCTCGGTGCGGCCGGCGCCGAGCAGGCCCGCAATGCCGAGGATTTCGCCGGGGTAAAGATCAAAGGAGACATCCTGGAAATGCCCGGATCGACTGAGGTTGCGGACCTCAAGCACCGGCTCGGCGCGATCGAGTGTTCGCCGTGGCGGGCGTGTGGCGCGTGCGGCATCGCCGAACATCATGCCGACGATGGCCGATGGCGTCGTCTCCTTCATCGCAACCGCGCCGATGTAATGGCCATCGCGGATCACCGTGCAGGTATCGGCGATTTCGAAAAGCTCACTCATCCGGTGGGTGATGTAAATCATCGTTACGCCGCGGGCGCGCAGGCGTTCGATGAGTGTGAAGAGCTGTTTGACCTCGCGGGAAGCAAGCGCCGAAGTCGGCTCGTCCAGAAGCAGGATCGAGGGATTGAAGGACATCGCCTTGACGATCTCCACCACCTGCTGCTGACCGACGCTGAGCGCGGACACCGGCTGACGGGAATCGATCGTCAGCCCCATGTCGGCGAGCAGTTCGCCGGCGCGGCGATGGAGCCCCACCCAGTCCACGACGCTGAAACCGGCGCGGCGGCGATGAGGCAGGCGTCCGAGAAAAATGTTTTCGCCAACCGAAAGCTCCGGCACCAGCGAAAGCTCCTGGTGCACCGTGACGATGCCGGCTGCGAAAGCGTCATGCGGCGACGTAAAGCGACGATCCTCGCCATTGACGCTGATCGTGCCGGATGTCGGTTCGGTGACACCGGCAAGAAGTTTGACAAGCGTCGACTTACCGGAGCCGTTCTTGCCCATCAGGGCATGCACCTGGCCCGGCGCGAAACTGTGGGTGAACTCGGAAAGGGCGACCGTCGGGCCATAACGCTTGGTCACGGCCTGAAAGTCCAGCCGTCCCTGCGCCCCTTGCAACGCGGCTGACCTCAATTGCGGATTGCTCATACGGATTTCCTGCTGTCGGGTGCGAAGGCGCGGCGGGAAAAACCCGCCACGCGGCTCACGTCCTGGCCCTATTTCAGGGCCTTCAGGCCTTCCTTGTAGGCGGCGATGCCTTCGGCGTTGGCGCGTGTCAGAGGCAGCACCGGCACGTTGACCTTGGTCTCGATCTTCTTGCCGTCGAGCAGGTTCTGCGCCGCCTCGATCGCCTGCTTGCCGACTTCGAGTGGCTGCTGTGCCGTTGTCGCCTGCAGCACGTTGTCGGAATTCAGGAGCATGTTGGCGAGCTGCTCGGAACCGTCTGTGCCGAAGACGAAGACCTTGCCTTCCAGGCCGGCCTTCTTCACGGCCTGGACGGCGCCAATCGTACCGCCTTCGTTGGCGGCATAGATGACGCGGATACCCGGATTGGCCGTTAGCATGTCACTGGCGACGGCGAGCGCCTTTTCGGCAAGCCAGGCGTCCTGCTGGGCGACGATATCGACCTGATCGCTAACGACGCTCAGGAAACCCTCGACGCGGGCATTGGACTGTTCGGGCAGCAGCGCCTTGAAGGCGAGCATGCCGATCTTGACCTTCTCGCCGTTGCCGAGTGTCTTCAGGAAATCAGTCGCGGCCTTGCCGGTGCCGATGCCGATATCGCGGTCGGAGCTCGTCACTGTCGCCTGTGCGACGTCGCCATTGGCCGAGGTGCCGTAGGTAACGACCGTAATACCGGCATCACGTGCCTTCTTCAGCGCAGGAACCGAGGCGTCGGCCGAGAGTGGCGCGACGACGATCGAGTTCACGCCACGGGCGATGTAGGTGTCGATCAGCTGGGCTTCCTTCTCGAGCTTGCTATCGCTGTTACCCGCCAGGAGCTCGTCACCGGCAGCTTTCGCCGCCTTTTCCATGCCGATTTGGATGCCACGGAAATATTGGTCCTGCTGAAAAACGATGCCGGCGATTGCCTTGCCACCGGCAAATGCAGCATTCGGCGCAAAGCTTACGGTGGCAAGCAGCGCGGCAAGCGCCAGACGTTTCATGTTGCTCATATTGGTTCTCCTCCCAAAGCGCCCTGTTCGTACCGCCGGACCAACGGGCGAGTGGATCCGGAAAACGGCTGCCTGCACCGCCCACATTGGGAGCGGTTCAGCTAAAATCTCATATGCTCATCACAACGGTTGACCCCGAGGTGCTGCATCGACGAAACGGATGCCGAACTCCAAGTGACGGCTCATCAGGTAAACATAGGCGATGCGATCGCGAGCCCTCAATGCACGGACGATCTCCGCATGCGTTTCGAAGGTTGCCGCATGCACCGGACGTTCCGTCTTGCCGAGCCGCATGACCTCCTCGATCACCGAGCGCAGCATGTGATAGGCGGCAAGGGTCGTGCGGTTGCCGGAGAGTTCGACGATCGCCGAATGGAATTCGTAGTCGCAGCGCGCTGCCGCCTCGACGCTTTCGGCCTCCAGAATTCGCGCATTGATCGTGTCGAGCCTGTCGAAATCCGCTTCGCTTGCGGTGAGGATGATGTGTTCACCGATGCCGGTTTCAATGATGCGGCGGAAGCCCTGCAGATCTCGGAAGGAGTCCGGCGAAATACCGTTGTGAAAGGCGAAAAGGCGGCGGATTGCCTCGCCATGGCCACCGCTGATGACGGCACCGACCTTTGGCCTGGTCTCGACCATGCCATAGGCGCGAAGCACCTGCAGTGCCTCGCGCACGGTGTTGCGGCCGGTCTGAAACTGCTCGCCGAGATCGCGCTCGGTTGGCAGCGCGTCGCCTATCCCAAGGCCGCGTTCCGAGATCATCTCGCGGATCTGATCAACCAGCCGATCGACCGCCGAGGTCTTGCCGGGTTCGACAATCTCCATGCTCGACAGCGCATCTTCCCTTGCAGAACTGCTCACCGATCATCCTCCGTGCAATGGCTTATTTGTTGGTCCAGATTTAAACATCAGTCAAGAGAACCTCTCAAAATATTTTCTTATCAGGGCTTAAATCGCAAAATTACATAATGTCAGGCTTGAATTGTTGGGCCAATTGGACATTATCGGTCTTTGTGGTCCAACAATAGCCACCTGAAGCGGTAGGAGTTCTGCATGAGACTGATGGAAGAGTGCTTTCGCTGGTACGGGCCAAACGATCCGGTGCCGCTCAGCCATATCCGGCAGGCAGGCGCTACGGGGATCGTTTCGGCGCTGCACCACATCTATGATGGTTCGCCCTGGTCTGACGAAGCAATCCTGGCGCAGAAGGCGCAGATCGAAGCTGCTGGAATGCGCTGGAGCGTCGTCGAGAGCATCCCGGTTCACAACTCGATTAAGCTAGGAACATCAGACAGCGCGCGCTATATCGGCTGGTACAAGGACACGCTGCGGGCATTGGCGCGCTCTGGCATTGAGATCGTCTGCTACAATTTCATGCCGGTGGTGGACTGGACACGCACCGAGTTGATGCAGCCCCTGGCTAACGGCGGTTATGCGCTGCGCTTTGACGCGGTTGATTTTGCCGCCTACGATCTTTTCGTGCTGAAGCGGCCGCGTGTCGAAGAAAGTTACTCCAAAGAGCAGATATTCACGGCGCGTCAGCGTCTCGATGGCATGGATCAGGCAAAGATCAACCGGATCGAGCGCAATCTCATTGCCGGCCTGCCGGCAACCGAGCGCCAGTTCAACCGAGCGAGCTTTCTCGCCGCGCTCGCCGAATATGACGGTGTGGCTGCCGATGTCCTGCATGCGAATCTCGCGCGCTTCCTGAGGGAGATCGTGCCCGTTGCCGAAGAGGTCGGTATACGGCTTTGCATCCATCCCGATGATCCGGCCTTTTCGCTCTATGGTCTGCCGCGCATCGTCTCGACGGCCGCCGATGTCAGACGCATACTCTCCGCTGTCGATAGTCCCGCCAACGGTATCACTTTCTGTACCGGCTCATATGGCACACGCGCCAACAACGACCTGCCGGCCATGGTTCGCGAGTTCGGCCCGCGCATTCACTTCGCCCACCTCCGCAATGTCCAGCGCGAGGATGATGGCTCGTTCTACGAAGCCGATCATCTCGGCGGATCGAGCGACATGCCGGCGGTAATCCTTGCACTGATGCAGGAGCAGGAGCGGCGCGTAGGCGAGGGCCGCGCCGACTGGCAAATCCCACTTCGTCCGGATCACGGACACCTGCTAGCCGATGATATCGGCAAGGATCGGATCAATCCCGGCTATTCCCTAATCGGACGCTTGAAGGGCCTGGCCGAAATCCGAGGCGTGATGCAAGGCATCGCAATAGCTCTCGCGCACAGTGAATGACGAATTTCCCCGTGCCACAAAGCCGCGTTTCCACGAAACTCGCTATAGTCGGACTAATGTGACGGCTGGTATCGATCGGCCCGTGGGCAGGCGTGGCAGAGCCGCGCTATTGCCCCGAGCCCTGTGCACGACTTGGCTCTGGATCGAGAAATGGTGGCGGTCTGCGGCTCATTTGGAGGTTCCTTCGCTTGCTGTCTTTGGTTGGCGTACGCGCCGCGGCAGTTGCCCGTTGAGGACGATGGCGGCGGCGAGGCCGATTAGCAGGCCCCAGAACGCCCCACCAATACCGAGCAATTTGATATTGGCGGCAGATGCGAGGAAGGTAATCAGCGCCGCCTCGCGGGAACTCGGGTCTGCCATCGCTGCCGCAAGACTGCTGCCGATGGTACCAAGAAGTGCAAGACCGGCGAGCGTGGTGATGAAGGTTGCTGGAAACGCCATGAAGAGGGCAGCCAGCGTTACGCCGAACACGCCGACCAGAATATAGAAACAGCCAGCGGCAACTCCGGCAATCCAGCGTTTGGAAGGATCGTCATGCGCTTCTTTACCCGTGGCGATCGCCGCCGTGATCGCTGCGATGTTGAAGGCATGGGAGCCGAAAGGAGCCATGGCGAGCGAACCAAGTCCGGTCACGGTCACAATGGGATTGGCGCTTGTCTTGAAGCCGTCATTCCGCAAGACCAGCATTCCCGGCATATATTGGCCGGACAGCGTAATCAGGAATAGCGGAAGCGCGACCGACAGCAGCGCATTCAACGAGAATTCCGGCATGGTGAAGACCGGCGCTGCAAACTTCAGGGTGAGGCCGGACAGATCGACGCGACCTTGCGCCAGAAGGAAAACAAGCCCCAGAACCAGAATACCGACCACTGCGTAGCGAGCGGAGAGCCTTTTCAATGCCACGTAGGCGAAGATTAGCGAGCCGACCAATAGCGGATCGACACTTGCGCCAGCGAAGGCTCCGATGCCGAATTGCAGCAGAATGCCGGCAAGCAAACCGGAAGCGATACCGGGTGGGATCAGGCGAATGACTTTCTCGAAGTAGCCGGATATGCCGAGCACGACGAAGGCCGCCGCAGAGATCATGTAAGCGCCAATCGCCTCCGCATATGGTGTTGTTGCCAGCGCGGTGACGAGAAATGCCGCAGCCGGTGTCGACCATGCCGTGATGATCGGTTCGCGATAGCGCAGGCTGAGGAAAAGCCCAGTCAATCCGACGCCGATCGAGATCGACCACACCCAGGATGCCGTGAGTTGTGGGCTCAGGCCTGCAATCTTCGCTGCCTGAAAGACCAGGATGAACGTGCCGCCATAGTTGACGATGACGGAGATCAATCCCGCAACAACGGGATGGGGAAGGTCGTCAAGGCGGACGGATGAAGGCGAGAAATGCGGTGGCATAGTCTGGGAAATCTCCTGGAGTTTGAGCAGGCCGTGAACAAGGCGCATTGACAT
The DNA here is from genome assembly GCF_027956545.1 of Agrobacterium sp. ST15.16.024. Lineage (NCBI taxonomy): Bacteria > Pseudomonadati > Pseudomonadota > Alphaproteobacteria > Hyphomicrobiales > Rhizobiaceae > Agrobacterium > Agrobacterium sp. ST15.16.024. The sequence continues at coordinate 86,116 of NZ_JAQKGO010000002.1, read as the reverse complement.
TTAGTCCATTAATGGACTGATTAACCCAGCCAATCTTGACACTGCGAGCAGACCATTTGTTCAAGCATTCCCAACTCGAAACCGTAAAGGCTTGGATTGCCGATCCGGCCCATGCCGCTATGCCGCTTCACGTGCGGATTCAAAGGGCGATCCGCCAATTGATTATCGGTGGTGCATTGGGTCCGGGCAGGCCTTTGCCCGCCTCACGCGCGCTTGCCAAATCGCTGGAGGTATCGCGTGATACGATCGAAGCGGCCTATACCCAGCTTCACGCCGAAGGTTTCATCGACCGGCGTGTTGGCAGCGGCAGCTTCGTCGCGGAGATGACGGAGTTCACGCCCGGCCCCCGTCTTTCCCGGCAGGCCATGCTCCTGCGCAGTCAGGCTCCCAGTCTCAGCAGGCGGGGGGCGGCCATGTTTCGCAGCGGCGGCGTTCGCGAGATGCTGTCACCGCGGCCGTTCGCTCACGGGATACCGGAGACGCGCACCTTTCCGCTTCAGATATGGGAGCGTCTCGAACGGCAGGTTCGCAAGGAGGTTGGCGCACAAACTCTGCTTCACGGTGACCCGCAGGGAGCAGAACCGCTTCGGCGCGCCATCGCCGATTATGTCAACCTTGAGCGGGGCGCACGCGCGACTGCCGACAGGGTGCTGGTATTGACCAGTTCGCAGCAGGCTATGTCGTTGTGCGCCAACATGCTGCTTGATCCCGGCGATCGGATCTTCATCGAAGATCCCGCCTATTACGGCGCGCGCAAGGCGTTCGATGCGGCGGGACTGGAATGTGTTTCTATACCTGTCGACCGGCAGGGCGTCGTCATCGAGCAGATCATGGCTCACCCGCGCCGGGCCAAGGCGATTTTCCTGACGCCATCCCATCAATTTCCGACTGGTGCGACGCTGGCTCTGGACCGTCGCCTGGCGCTGATTGAATGGGCGGCCCGGCATCAGATGTGGATCATCGAAGACGACTATGACAGTGAATTTCACTACGCCGGCAAGCCAACTGCCTGTGTGCAAGGTCTGGATCCCCACGACCGGACTATCTACATCGGCACCTTCACCAAATCGCTCTTTCCGGGTTTGCGGATCGGCTATGTCGTGTTGCCGTCCCAGCTCGTCAAGCCGATGACCGTTGCGCGCACATTGCTGGACGGTCATACGGCGCCGATGGCGCAGCTGACGCTCGCCCGCTTTATGGAGGGTGGGCATTTCGGAGCACATGTACGCGCCATGCGCGGCATCTACGCCGAACGGCTCGACGTATTGGCTCGTCTCGCCAGCAAGCATCTGTCGGATTTCATCGAGCCGCATGTTCCCGTTGGTGGGCTGCAAATGTCCTGTGTATTGACTGGTGAACTTTCGGAACGCGCTGCCATCGATGCGGCACGGCGCGTGGGTATCGAGCTTCTGGGGTTATCGGGTCTATACGCTGCCGGTGACCCGAAGGCCGGTTTCCTGATGGGTTTTGCTGCATACACACCTCTCGAGATAGAAGAGGCCATCAAGAAACTGGCGAAGGCGCTTCGGGCGGTGGCAAAACCATGATTTCACCTGTCCCACTTTCCTGAACGGGCATAAACGCACAAGTAAGCGCGGTCCAATTGTCAGTCGCGGATTGGTGATTGCGTGGTTAAGTGCCCCTAATCTGCGTCTCTGCGGAGGTCTGACGTTTTCCAGGCCAGGCCGCAAGTGCAAGGTCGATCAGCCGTTTCAGCAAGGCATTGCAGGCGCCGTCGCAAGCCTGGGCGGACATGCCCTGGATGATCGCGCCATAAAAGCGTGCGAGCGTGTCGGTATCAGTGTTTGCAGGCAACGCCCCTTCCTCGACGGCGCGGTCGAAACGGGCTTTGAGTGTCTGCATTGACGTTTCGCGCAAGGATGCCGTCATCCGCGCCACGGATGTATTTTCTTGCGCATGTTGCAGGACGGCCGTCGAGACCATGCAGCCGGGCGGTTTGTCCGGCTGGGTGTCTCCGTCAGCGATATCGTAAAGATAGAGCCTCAAGGCTTCATAAACCGGAAGATCCGATTGCAGGATGTTCGACCGGCGGCTGTTTTCACGGGCAATGCTGAAGTCGAGCGCCTGACGGTACAATTCTTCCTTTGAGCCGAAGGTGGAATAGAGAGTTGGCGGATTGATACCCATCGACCTCGTAAGATCGGCGATCGATGTCCCTTCGTAGCCATGTTCCCAGAACAGCCGGGCCGCGATGTCGAGGCCAATATCGCGGTCGAACATGCGGGGTCTGCCGCGTTTGCGGACTGGCTTCTCCATTAAAATAGCGATCCCTATTAAATTGTTGACAGACGTATTTCAGCTCTTATTGTAGGGATCACTATTTATTTTAGCAACGGAGTGATCCATGTCCAAGCGTCTCGCAGGCAAAATAGCCCTTATTACTGGAAGTTCACGCGGTATCGGCCGGGCAGTTGGCCTCGCTTTTGCCAGGGAGGGCGCCGCCTTGATTGGCGTTCACTACACCGCCAATTTGGATGCGGCCAATGCAACGGTACGCGACATCGAGGCGCTTGGCGTCAAGGCCGTCGCGGTGAAGGCCGACCTCAGACAGGGTAAGGAGGCGGCCGACAGCCTCTGGGCGCAGTTCAGTGAAGCCGCGCGTGACGAGACGGGTTCGTCCGGTTTCGACATACTGGTGAACAATGCCGGCATCGCGCCTGCGTTGCCGTTGAAGCAGACGAACGAGTCTGTTTTCGACGAGGTGATGACGATTAACTACAAGGCGCCGTTCTTCCTGATCCAGGCAGTCGCCGACCATATTCGCGAGAACGGCCGGATCATCAATGTCTCCACCGGGTTTACACGGATCGCGGCGCCGACGCATCCCGCCTACGCTGCTTCCAAAGGTGCGCTTGAGACATTGACGCTTGCACTGGCACCTGAATTTGCAGCACGCGGCATTACAGTCAATGCCGTGCTACCGGGCGTGACGGAAACGGATATGAATGCCGAGTGGCTGGCGTCGCCTGATGCGCGCGCCGGTGCGGAAGCCCTCTCGGTCTTCTCGCGTGTCGGACGAGCGGAAGATATTGCCGACGTCATTGCCTTCCTCGCATCGAACGATGCGCGTTGGACGACGGGCCAGATGATAGATGCAACCGGTGGCGCCCGGATCTGATCGGTTGGGCTCTCCTTTGCAAGGAGAGCCTATGCCTCCTCAACGGTGTAGCAATCCCGGGTCCGTGGGATGCTGCTGCACACGCCTTCTATAACAGCCGCGCGCTGCCGACGGCGATAACTGGGCCGGTTGCCTGACCGGTTGGCGATCCGCCGAAGGGCTCCACGCTGATCGCGAAGGTCGTGCCTTCCGTGATTGTGCTGCGCATATCGGCGGGGATGATGAGATCGCCAGACGTGCCGGGCTGGAACACGCCCAGCGAGCGCGTCTTGCCGCCATCCATGACCAGCCACAGTTCCAGTGATTTTTCGTCCGTCTTACCGGTTGCGACGGGGATGATGCGCATCCGTCCGGATTCCGCGTCATAGGAGGCAAGCAGATTGACCTGGCTGTCGGTTGTCGCAAGTTCCGCCACCAGCGGGGTGACGCCCTGCCGTTTTTCGGGAAAGGCGGCGTAGACCACGGCGGCCACGGCGGTCGCGCTGGTGGCAACCGATATCCAGCGCCAGAAGGACGCGGAATTCCACAGGCTGCCGTTGGCGTTGATATCCCTGCTGCCAAACAGGCGCTCTTCGATGCGAGCAAGAACAGCCGTATTCGGTACCTGCTCTTCATAATCGGCATTGAAGTCGGAAAATTCCTGCTCCCAACGCTGCACCAGTTGCGCGAAGACCCTGTCGTTCTCAATACGCCGCTCCAGTTCGCGGCGCTTTTCGAGCGGCAGGACGCCCAGCACATATTCGCCGGCGAGGATTTCGTCGCGCGAGTGCATTCCGCCGCTCTGGTCGCCCGTTGTCATCGCTGCATGCACTCTCTGAGTTTGAGAAGACTGCGCCGCAGCCACGTTCTGACCGTATTCAGTGGCACGCGCAATTCATCTGCCAGTTCGAGATAGCTTAAACCCTCAACATAGGCTCGGCGTACCGCCTTTGCGTGAACAGTTTCAAGTTCACGCATGCAATCCTCGATCCTGCGGCCTTCGTCAGCCAGAACGACCTGCTGTTCAGGATCGCGAATGCCATCGTCGGCAAGTTCGTAGGCCTCATCAATATCATCGCTTATGGGTTTACGGGCCCGGATCGTGTCGATCGCGTGGTTGCGGGCGATGGCGGCAAGCCATGTAGCCGGCTTGCCGGCGCTTGCGGCAAATGTGCGGGCGCGCTGCCACACCTTGATATAGATTTCCTGCAGCGCCTCCTCGGCTTCGGTTCTGTCCCGCAGGATCTTCAGGCAGATCGCGAAAAGCTTTGGACTGGTTGCCTGGTAGAGCGAGACGAATGCTGAACGATCACCCATGCCGACACGGTTGATTAGGCTTGCTATCTCTGTGCCCTGCATTCGAACCTTCCTTGCTGCGCTTCCTTTATAAGGTCGTCTTTCACACGAAGACAAGGGACGAGGAAGAGGAAGTTCACGATGGGACCCCCACAGGAGGGCCGCACTTGCGCCGTAGCCGAGAGGAAGCGTCGTCATGATATGCCCGTCGAATTTTCCAGCGGGCCGAGGAGGCGCACCGTGACGAGATAACCGATGATCGCCGCTGCGGCGGAAACGAAGGTTCCCCAAAGAAGATCGGCGATGGTGAGGGTGGTTGGCCAGTTCTTCAACGTCGCCTGATTGGTCAGATCATAGGTGGCGTAGGCCATGAAACCGACAATCGCGCCGTAAAGCAGCGCCGTCGTCCATTCACCGGAAAGCAGGGCCGGGCGCACGGCAAGAAAGGTCAGCCCGCCGGCGTAGATGAGGTAGAAGACGACCGCTGGAGCGAGCCGGAAATTTTCCGCCAGGAGATCGCCGATAGCCGGGCGGTAAAGACGTGACGCCATGGTGCTCAGCCAGATGAAATCGATCACCAGAAACGCGATGAGCGTGAAAAAATAGGCTGCGAAATAGGTCTTCATCGGTGTTTTCCTTTGCCGGGCATTGAGAAGGCGGCGAGTTTTTTTCGTTCGGAAGACAATGCAATTAGTGGATGGAACGGCGCGTGATCTGCGCTAGTCGATCCGGGTCCAGCTTATGCCCTTGCACAGAAGGCCGGCGACGATACAGCCCTTCGTGGTCATGTTACTTCCCGAAAGTGTCACAGTTATCCTGTAGGATTTGTCCCGCTGAGGATCGAAGGCGGTGCCGGAATAGATGCCCGCCTCGCTCTCTTTGATGTCCATGATCAGGCGGTCGCCGGTCTTCTCCTTCGGCGTGCCGGGTTTGATCCAGGTGTTTGTGGCGCATATTTTTTCACCGCAGGGCGCGATCAGCACTTTTGCCTTGCCGTCGCCGCGCGCCCAGTTGCCGTCGATCTCCGCCGCTGTCGCGCCGAAGCCGACCAGCATCGGGGACAGGGCAGATACAATTGCCAATCTAATGATTTTCATTGTCTTTCTCCACCGGTTGGCCCCGCCTCATCCTTGTTCTATCGTGTACAAGCCGACATTTATGGTCCCTTCGGCAAAACCTGCTTCGCAATAGCAGAGGTAATAATCCCAGAGCCGCCGGAAGCGGTCGTCGAATCCAAGCAGGGAAATCGTCTGCCACCGGGCATTAAAACGCTGACGCCACTCCGAAAGCGTGAGCGCATAGGACTGGCCGAAAAGTTCTGTCTCCGTGAGCTTCAGGCCGGCTTGTCCTACGGCTTTTTCGAGCGCTGAATCGGAGGGCAGGAAACCGCCGGGAAAGATGTATTTCTGGATGAAATCTGCCTTGCGCCGATAGGTATCGAAGCGGTTTTCCTCGATGGAGATGATTTGCAGCACCGCACGGCCGCCGGGTTTCAGGCAGCGTTTCAGCGTTTCGAAATAACTTGGCCAGTAGGCTTCACCGACCGCTTCAAACATTTCCACGGAGACGATATTGTCGAATTGGCCGGTCACGTCGCGGTAATCCTGCAATCTGAGATCGATCCGGCTGGCCTTGCCTTCTTTTTCCGCCGCATTTTCCGCCCAATTCAACTGGGACGGGGACAGGGTAATGCCGGTCACGCTGGCATTGTGCTGCGTGGCGAGGTGGATGGCGAGCGCACCCCAGCCGCAGCCGATTTCCAATACGCTCTTGTTGCCGGTTAACTGGAGTTTTTCCGCAATGCGCTCGAGTTTCTTGCGTTGCGCGGCCTCAAGGCTGGGTGTCGTGCCGTCGAAAATCGCCGACGAATAGAGCATCGAGGGGTCGAGCCATTGCCGGTAAAACTCGTTGCCGAGATCGTAATGCGCCTCGATATTGCGGCGGCTGCCGCGTCGGGTATTGGCATTCAGCCCGTGTGCAAGCCGGTTGATGAGGCGCATGGGCAGGCTGCCGCGCATAGACCTTGCAAATGCCTCGCGATTTTGAGCGGCGAAACGGATGAGCGCCGTCAGGTCAGGCGTAGACCAGTCATTCTCGATGAAGCCTTCCGCGAAGCCGATATCGCCGTTGACGAGCAGCCTGCGGATTGCCCGCCAGTTATGCAGCACGATAACGGCGTCGCTGCCTTCCGATTTTCCTGATTTTTCGACGGTTCCGCCGCCAGGAAGGACGACGCGCAGCCGTCCCCGGTCGATATTGTTCAGCAGCCGGTTGATGAGCCATATGCCCATGCCTGTGCGGCCCTTGAGGCGGGTATTCTGCGCCGGTAACTCGGAGAGATTTTCAAACGGAGTCATGACTTCTGGCCTCGATTTGCGACGATGAAGGGGAAACGAAGGAGATTGGCTCGACGGGTGGCAGCGGACGTTTTCTCAGCCGCACGCCCTTCAGCCAGATTTTCAGGGCTTCCCAGTGAATGCCGACAACGACTTTCAGCGTGAGAAAAGGGATGGCGACGAAGGCTTTCAGCAGCGCGCCATCGGTCAGCTCGACCCTTCGGGCAAGATGGCGGGCTGTCAGGACCGGACCTTCATCATCGAAAGTTTCAATGACGATCTTCAGCCTGTCACCGGGCGGGACGACGCGGAAAACATAGTGGAGGTTCATGTCCATGAAGGGCGAGACATAAAAGGCCTTGTTGCATCGCTGGACGATCTCTGTCCCCGTGCCGGCCTCTACCGGGATCAGATAGGAGTGTCTTTGGCCGAAGGTGTTGTCGACCTGCCAGAGGATGGCTTTAAGTGACATGTCGCGCCCGTGGCAGAAGAACACGCTGAGCGGGTTGAAGGCCCAGCCAAGCAGGCGCGGCATGGTAAGCAGGCGGATGGGCCCGCCATCGACGGCCATGCCCGCCGCCGCCATGGCCGTTTCTATCTGCTGGCGCAGTCCGATCGTGTTGTCACCATTGCCGCGATCCTTGCGATGAAACGAAAACAGGTTGAAACGGTCGACAGAGAACAACCGTAATTTCCGGTCGAGCGTCTCCAGCTCATCGAGATCGAGAAGCAGCGAATAAATCCGGTAGTCCAGTTTGTGGGTTTTTGGCTTGAAACGCGCATGGGTCACGTGGCCCGGGAAAAGCGCCGATGTGAGGGGAGGCGTCATGGCGTTGCCTCCATGAGTTGTGTATCCGTCGCAATCGCCGCCAAATCCAGGCGAATGATCCGGCCGCTGTCGTCCGCAACCTTCCATGGGCGGGATGCGCCGCCAAGATCTTCGGCGACCGCAAGGCCCGCCTGAAGGCCGTCTTCATGAAAACCAGAGCCGAAATAGGCGCCGCAGAACCAGGTGTTTCGCAGGCCCTGCAAGGCCCATAATTCCTGGCGCATCTGTTCGGTGCCAGCGTCAAAAACCGGGTGGTGATAGGTTTCCTCGGCGATGATTTTTCCTTGATCCGGTTCTCGCGCCGGGTTCAGCGTTACAAAAGTATCAGGGGTTTTGCCCAGCGGCTGGAGCCTGTTCATCCAGTAGGTGATGCTCGGCTGACGAGCTTCAATGCTCTTGTCGGCCACATAGTTCCAGCTTGACCAGGCAGCGCGCCGGCGCGGCATGAAGCTGCTGTCGGTGTGAAGCACGGCGCGGTTTCGGGTGTAGGTAAAGGCGCCGAGAATGCGCCGTTCGGCGCGCGTTGCATCCACGAGCATATCGAGCGCCTGATCCGCATGGGTTGCGATCACCACGTCATCGAAGCGAGCGGTTTCGCCCTCCGCAGTGATGATTTCGATGCCATCAGGCAGGCGGTGGATGCGCGTCACCGGCGTCGAGAGGCGAATTCGATCCGCAAACGGTGCGGTGATGCGTTTTACATATTCGTGTGCGCCACCGACGACGGTGCGCCAGACCGGCCGATTGCGTAGCAGCAGCAGACCGTGATTGCGGCAGAATTTGATGAAATGTGCCGCTGGATAACGACCGACCTCCATCGCCGGCGTGGACCATATGGCCGCGGCCATGGGGTAAAGATGATCATCGCGGAAGGCCGCCCCGTAGCGATTGCGCGTGAGATAGTCGTCGAGAGACACGTCGCCCATCACATGCAGGTCTCGCGGAGCGTTGCGGTAGAACCGCAGCAGGTCCGCCAGCATCGACCAGAAACGGGGTCGTAGCGCATTTCTCTTTTGTGCCAGCAGGCCAAGACCGGTTCCGCCGGAATATTCAAAGCCGCCATTGTCGAGCGAAACGGCGAAAGACATGTTGGAGGCTGCCGTCGGCACGTCCAGTGTCTGAAAAAGCGCGGTGAGATTGGGATAGGTCGATTCGTTATAAACGATGAAGCCGGTATCGACGTGAACCGGCCCATTATCCGTGTCGAATGTTACCGTGTTGGTGTGACCGCCGATGCGATCCGCCGCCTCGAAGACCGTGACATCGTGCCGTTGCGACAAAAGCCAGGCCGCCGACAGGCCGGAAATTCCTGTTCCCACTATGGCGATGCGCCGCCGGCTATGTCCTCGTGTTGCTTCGGTGTCGGTCATCTATCCTCGCTATCGCATTACAGAAATTTGCCCTGGGACAGCGCAGATACGAGGCCGGCGCCTGATAAGTTTCAGCGGCCGGCAGTTTTTTTGATTTTTTTCCGAACCCTGAAACTCTTTTGCCGGTTCGCTCGTATTTGCCATCACGGACACCCGGCCTCGATCTGTTCAAAACGGTGAGCGAAGTAGTGATGTTTTCTGTGATCCTGATGCTTGCCATTCTCATGTCGCTGCTCATGGCCGGAGCGTGGGCATTACAGAGAGCAACCGGCTCTAGCGGCTGGATCGACACCGTCTGGTCCGCGAGCGTGGGGCTCGGAGGCGTCTTGGCTGTTTTATTGGCGGAAGGAGACGGTGCGCGACGCGCTATCGTATTTTTGCTTATTGCCGTCTGGTCCCTGCGGCTTGCCGGCCATATCGGCCTGCGCACGCGGGGCGGCGGGGAAGATCCGCGTTATGCGAAACTCATCGAAAAATGGGGCAGCGCGGCCTCCCTGCGACTTTTCATCTTCCTCCAGATACAGGCCATTGCCGCCTTCGTGCTTGTTCTGGCAGTCTATCTTGCGGCCAGTAATGGCCAGAGTTTCCTGCGTGTTCTCGACCTTCTTGCCACCATGATTGCCGTTGCAGCGCTGGCAGGGGAAGCTCTCTCGGACGCACAGCTATCGAAATTCAGGAAAACCCCTGAAGCAAAAACCGGCGTGTGTGAAACCGGTCTCTGGCGTTATTCCCGCCATCCCAATTATTTCTTCGAATGGCTCTTCTGGTGCGGCCTGCCGTTGCTGGCGGTTCAGGCCCACGCCTTGTCATGGGCCTCGCTCGCCGCACCGGTCATGATGTACTGGCTGCTCGTCCATGTCTCCGGCATTCCGCCGCTTGAAGAGCACATGCTGAAATCGCGCGGGGAAAAATTCCGCGCCCTGCAACGCCGCGTCAACGCCTTCTTTCCGGGGCCGCGCAAGAACGAGGAAACGCCATGAACATGCTCTCCTTCGCCATCAATGCCGCGGAACGTACGCCGCTAAACGACAGCGTCACTCTCGCCGGGATAGATATGCTCTGCGCAAGAACGAAACGGCGGCTTGCAAAAATCCCGGCCGATGCCGAGTTGGTTTTTGCGGCCGATATGGCAAAATTCCCCATTGCCAGCCATACCGACGAGGCGAACAGGCAGCACTACGAGGTCCCCGCGGAATTTTTCGCGCTCGTTCTTGGGGCCCAGCGCAAATATTCCTGCTGTTATTATCCCGATGCCGCGACGACCCTCGATGAGGCGGAAACTGCTGCGCTCGCCGAGACCGTAGCCCATGCCGGGTTGCAGGATGGTATGGACATTCTCGAACTCGGCTGCGGCTGGGGCTCGCTTTCCCTTTATATGGCGGGTCGTTTTCCCAACGCGCGGATCACGTCCGTTTCGAATTCTGCATCGCAACGCGAATATATAATCGGCTACGCCCGGGAGCGTGGCTTTTCCAATCTGTTGGTAGTGACCGCCGATATGAATGATTTCACCTCCGGCGCGCGTTTCGATCGCGTCGTTTCGGTGGAAATGTTTGAGCACATGTCCAACTGGCGCGCATTGTTTGAGCGTGTTCATGCATGGCTGAAGCCGGAAGGCCGCTTTTTCCTGCACGTCTTTAATCACCGTGACCGATCCTACCGTTTTGACCACAATAATCCGGCGGACTGGATCGCGCAGCATTTCTTCACCGGCGGCATCATGCCTGCCTTCGATCTTCCCCATCGTTTCGACACGCTTTTCACCGTCGAACGGGAATGGCGCTGGTCGGGATCGCATTATCGTCGGACAGCGCTCGACTGGCTGGCGAATTTCGACCGGGAGATCGATCATATACGACCGATCCTGCAACGGGTTTATGGGGCTGATGCGCGGTTGTGGGAACGGCGCTGGCGACTGTTCTTTCTGGCAACCGCCGGGCTTTTTGGCCATGACGGCGGTGACGTCTGGGGGGTGGGGCATTATCTCATGGCGAGCGTTGGGTCATAGCGACTGGAGCGACGATCTCCGGAAATTCTGGTGGTCGTCCTGACACGATTTGCTGAAAACGAGCGTTTACATCGCCGCAATAATCAATAGGTTGGCGGCATCTTTTGAGCAGGTCGATCGTTCTTCTACAAAGAGCGGCTGGAGAAAGTCATGAGTTCAGTTACGCCGAAACTGGATAGTTGCGGCGCCGAGCCCATCCACATCCCCGGCGCTATTCAGGAACATGGTGCGCTTCTGGTCCTGGCTGCCAACGAATTTTTCGTCGTGCAGGCGAGTGATAATCTCCATGATTATATTGAGGCGTCCCTGCCGATTGGTGCGGCTGCAAATGCCACGGTCCTGCCGTTCATAGCCGCCTTATCCGAATGGTATTCCGGTGACGAAAACAATTTCCGATATGTCTGGACCGAAAAGGCACTCGATGTTTCTGCGTATCGATCCGGCGCCTTGATCATAATCGAATTCGAAAAAACGAGGCACGGCGAATCGGCTGAAAAGTTGATGGGCGAACTCACCGGTTTGGCGCAATATCTGAACAGCGCACCCTCGCTGGAAGACGCGCTTTTGCGGACAACCCAACTGGTATCCTCTATCAGTGGTTATGACCGCACCCTGATCTATGACTTCGGGCTGGACTGGAGCGGCCATGTCGTTGCGGAAGCCGGAAGCGGCAATTTGCCGTCTTATCTTGGGCTTCGCTTTCCGGCGGCCGATATTCCGCCGCAGGCACGGCAGCTCTACACGATCAACCGCCTGCGGATGATCCCCGATGTCGATTATCGACCTGTCCCGGTCACACCGCAGTTGAATGCGGCAACGGGGGCGGTGCTTGACATGAGCTTTTCGCAGCTTCGCAGCGTATCGCCGGTCCATCTCGAATATATGCGCAACATGGGTACGGCCGCGTCCATGTCGGTGTCGATTATCGTCAACGGCACCCTGTGGGGTCTGATTGCCTGTCATCACGCCACGTCGCATTCGGTGTCCCTTGCCGTGCGTGAAGCCTGTGATTTTGCTGCACAGCTCCTGTCGATGCGGATAGCAATGGAGCAGAGCTCCCAGGATGCGTCCCGCCGCGTGGAGCTTGGCCATATTCAGGCGCGCCTGCTGAAGGGGATGGCAGGGGCCGAAAAATGGGCTGATGGCCTTCTAGAAGGCGATGATCAAAGAGAAGACCTGCTGAAACAGGTGGGAGCGGATGGCGCTGCGCTCGTCCGGGGCAATGAATATGAGCTGGTCGGCAAGACACCGTCACGGCAGCAGGTTGAAGAGTTGGTCCTGTGGCTCGGCGAGCAGGCGATCACGGATGTCTTTGCGGCCGAGTGCCTTGTGAATGATTATCCTGCAGCTGCGTCTTATGCCGGCGCGGCAAGCGGAATTATCGCGATGCGCATCTCGGAACTGCACGGCAGCTGGCTTATCTGGTTTCGGCCGGAAGTCGTAAAAACCGTACGCTGGGGAGGAGATCCGCACAAAACCGTGCAGGAAAGCGGGCGGATACATCCGCGCAAGTCCTTCGAAATCTGGAAGGAGCAGGTGCGTAACACGGCTTTGCCGTGGTCTGAACCGGAACTTTCGGCGGCACGGGAGCTTCGAAGTGCGATTATCGGCATTGTCCTGCGCAAGGCCGAGGAAATGGCGGATCTGACGCGAGAATTGCAACGGACCAATAAGGAACTGGAAGCTTTTTCCTATTCCGTTTCGCACGACCTGCGCGCGCCTTTCCGCCATATTGTCGGCTTTGCGCAGTTGCTGCGCGAGCGCAGCGACGCCATGGACGACAAATCAGAGCATTATCTGCAAATGATCTCCGAGGCGGCTCTGGGGGCAGGCAGGCTCGTGGACGATCTTCTGAAGTTCTCGCAGCTTGGCCGCACGCAAATCGCCATGAAATCCGTGGACATGGAAAAGGTGGTGAGCGAGGTTCGCCGCTCCCTTGCCCCATCCATGACTGATCGTCAGATCGAGTGGCGTATTGGTCGTCTGCCGGTTACGCGCGGCGATCCGACCCTGTTGCGGCAGGTCTGGTACAATCTCATCGACAACGCGATCAAATATTCCCGCCAGGAACCGGTCTCGATCATCACTATCGGTGCGGTCGAAACCGAAGACGACGTCACTTATTCGGTGGACGACAATGGCGTCGGCTTCGATATGGCCTATTACAGCAAGCTCTTTGGTGTGTTCCAGAGGCTGCAACGTGTTGAGGATTTTGAGGGAACAGGTATCGGGCTTGCTCTCGTCAGGCGCATTGTTGAGCGCCATCACGGTTCGGTCGGTGCACAGGGAACCGTAGGCGAGGGAGCCTCGTTCTCCTTCACATTGCCGGTTATGAAAATTGAAGAGGAAGAAATTGCCTGAACTCAGACCTATTTTGCTGGTGGAAGATAATCCACGCGATCTGGAACTAACGCTGACCGCACTTGAGAAATGCCAACTTGCAAACGAGGTTGTTGTTGCGCGGGATGGTGCCGAGGCACTTGATTATCTCAATGTCACGGGTGCCTATCACAACCGCCCAACGGGTGATCCCACGGTCGTTCTTCTTGACCTCAAATTACCAAAAGTAGACGGGCTTGAGGTTTTGCAGATGGTCAAGGGCAGCGATCACCTGCGGCATATCCCCGTTGTCATGCTGACCTCGTCCCGCGAAGAACAGGATCTTGTGAAGAGCTACGAACTCGGCGTGAACGCCTTTGTCGTCAAGCCCGTCGAGTTCAACGAGTTTTTCAAGGCCATCAAGGATCTCGGGGTTTTCTGGGCGCTCTTGAACGAGCCACCACCGGGTGCGCGTCGCAATGGTGAATGAGGCAATGCTGCAAATGGAAGCAAGCAGGCTTCTTCTCCTTGAGGACAGCTCTGTTGATGCGGAACTGATCGAAGAGCAGCTTTCGCGCATTTCGCCGCCGCCTGCGGTAACAAGGGCGGTAGGCAAGGCATCGTTCATGGAGGCATTGGAAAACCAGCAGTTCGATATCATCCTTGCTGATTTTTCTCTGCCGGATTTCGATGGCATGTCTGCGCTCGATGTCACCATGCAAAGGTTTCCAGACACACCGTTCATTTTTGTGTCGGGCATTTTGGGTGAAGACGCAGCAATCGATGCATTCAGGCGCGGTGCGACCGATTACGTCCTCAAACAACGATTGGCAAGATTGCCGTCTGCTGTCGAACGGGCGCTTGCGGAAGCGCGGGAGAAACAGGAGCGGAAGCGGGCGGAGATCCACAAGGAATTGCTTGTCCGTGAGCTTAGCCACCGCGTCAAGAACACCATGGCGATGGTCATTTCCATCATCCGCAGAACGTCAAAGGGCAGCACCTCCGTCGACGATTATCAGGAGAGGCTTGTGGCCCGCGTGACGGCGCTTGCCGAAAGCCACGCCCTGCTTTTTCAAAGCAACTGGGGCGAGACAGATCTGAAGGATGTCGTGAAGCGGGCGATTGAGCCCCATAACAGTTTCGCAAGCCGGGTCGAACTTGAGGGTCCTGAAGGCGTTCAGGTGTCACCAAAATCCGCACTGGCGCTCGGGATGATCCTGCATGAGCTGCTGACGAATGCTCAGAAATACGGATCTCTTTCCGGAGCGCACGGGAAGGTGGAGGTTTTCTGGAAGACGCAGCGTGACAGTCAGGGGCGTGGTCATGTCGATCTCCGGTGGCAAGAAAGCGGTGGCCCCCCCGTTTCTGTTCCCCAGGAAACCGGTTTTGGAACGACCCTGATAACAAAAGGCGCCAGATACGAACTACAGGCGGAAAGCGAAATCCACTATGAGCAGGCCGGTCTGCAATACCAGGTGGCCTTTCCACTGGATTGATGCGGAAGATAAAAGGATCTGCATACGGGGTGGCGTATTAAGCCCGGAATTCTCGCCTCACTGATTGGGTGAGAATTCATTCGCCAGAACATGTGAGAGATCGTCAAAGTTGCAGGGTTTTGAAACGACTGTCAGCCCGGCCAGCTGCGCTCGCACTCCGGGTATTTCCGCATATCCGCTGCAAACGACGAAAGGCACCTTTGCGGCCCTCAGTTCCTCGATAACCGGAAACGACAGTTCACCCCTCAGATTGAGATCGATGACGGCACCATCCAGCTCGGTTGCGTTTATTTTTTCCAGCGCCGCTTCTATGTGGGAGACGGGTCCGACAACGTTGACCCCCAGATCCGACAGAAAGTCTTCCATATCCATCGCGAGAAGTGCGTCGTCTTCCAAAACAAGGATCTGTTTTCCCTGAAAATTATATCTCATGTCACCGCATTCACATCGTTTCAGCCGTGTCGGGGGCTGTTTTCACCAACATTGCTGAACTCCTGAAATCTGACGGGGTTCCACGGTTGCGTAAAAAGAAATCATTCGCATCTGGCGCAACCGTCATCTAGTTTGTCGCACTTATTAGCTGCCTACCGGGAATGTTATTGCTGTGACTGGTTTTTCACCGTTTGCCCAGCGAAGCCTTTTGATGCTTGCTGTGGGTGTCGCAATTTTGATTGGCATGGTCTCCATGTCATTATGGCTTGTTCAGGTGAATAACCGGTACTCTCAGGAAACCGCGGAACTGCGACGTGTGCGTGCAGCGGTTCTCGATGTGCTGACAACAATGCAGGACATTGAAACGGGCCAGAGAGGATATCTGCTTAGCAACAATGTCGATTATCTGGTGCCCTATGAAGAGGCGTTGCGCGGCCTGCCACAGCGTCAGTCCAGAATTCTCGATCTTCTGAAAGACGAGGACCGATATAAACAGGCCTTGTCGCAACTGACAGAAGCGATCAATGCGAAACTGGCCGAGACCCGCGAAACGATCGATTTGCAAAAGGCCGGCCGCATGACCGAGGCGGTGGATGTCGTCCGCAACAATGACGGCAAACGCTTCATGACCGAAATCAGGGATGTTCTGTCGCGCTTGCAAACAGACACTGATGATCGGTTGCGCGTCATCGTCGGAGATCAGCTCGGTGCAGCCAATACGCTTCGATGGGTGACGGTGGGCGGCGCCCTTGCAATTCTCCTTGTCGTCGGCGGTTCGATCTTTCTCGTTTTCACCTATATCCGCGCTTTGACCAGGTCTCGGGAGGATGTTGATGAGCTCAATCGCCATCTGGAAGAACGTGTCGAGGAAAGGACGCGTGATCTTCGCCGCGCCAATCAGGAAATTCAGCGCTTTGCCTACATTGTCACCCATGACCTGCGCGCGCCGCTCGTCAATATCATGGGTTTCCTCTCCGAATTCGATACCTCGCTCAAGCCGGTGACCAGTTATGTCCTGGCTGACGGTAAAACCCCACCGGAAGAGGTGGTCCGGGAAGCACGGCTGGCGGTTCAGGAGGATATTCCCGAGGCCATTGGCTTTATCCGTTCATCGACGCGGAAAATGGATCAACTGATCAACGCCATCCTGAAAATATCTCGCGATGGTCAGCGGAAGCTGCAGCCGGAGAAGGTCGATATAGAAACATTGCTCTCTTCACTATCCGAGACGGTGCGTCATCAGATCACCGCCAATGGCGGCGAGATCGATGTTGATACGCCAAAGCTCACGATTGTTACCGATCGCATATCTCTCGATCAGATTCTTGGAAATCTCTTTGACAATGCGGTGAAATACCAGATGTCGGGTCGTCCGTTGCGGTTGACCGCGCGTGCCTACCCGGCCGGGCGCGGAGCGATTTGTATCGAGGTTGGCGACAATGGGCGCGGTATCGGCGAGCAGGATCTTGAACGGGTCTTCGAGCTTTTTCGTCGGGCAGGCAGTCAGGATCAGCCGGGAGAGGGAATAGGTCTCGCACATGTTCGTTCGCTAATAAGAAATTTAGGCGGGGACATTAGGGTGGAGTCCAAACTCGGTGAGGGCAGCACGTTTTTCCTGCTGCTGCCGAGTGACCTCAGAAGAGTGACGAAGGAAGGCGACAAATGAAAGCGACCGGTCAGGAAGTAACGATCGTGATGATCGAAGACGACGAGGGCCATGCGCGCCTGATCGAAAAAAACGTGCGGCGCGCCGGCGTGAACAACGAGATTGTGCCCTTTACGCTCGGTGCGAAGGCGCTGGATTACATCTTGGGCGAAAGTCGGGATGGGCTTGTCAGCAAAGATCGCTATCTTCTCGTACTGCTCGACCTCAATCTCCCCGATATGTCGGGCATCAACATCCTTGAGCAGATCAAGAGCAATGAATACACACGCCGTTTGCCTGTGGTGGTTTTGACGACAACCGATGATGAGACTGAAATTCAGAAATGTTATGATCTCGGTGCGAATGTTTATATAACCAAGCCGGTCGATTATGAGGGCTTTGCGAATGCCATCAAAAACCTCGGCCTGTTCTTTTCCGTAATCCAGATACCCTGAAAGCATGATGGCTCTGCGCATTTTGTATGTTGATGACGATCCGGCTCTGGCGCGGCTTTCGAGCCGCGTTCTTGGTCGTCACGGAATGGAGGTGGTTCATGCCGCCTCCGTAGCGTCCGGACTCGAGCTTTTTCAAAACGGACAGTTCGATGTCGTGGTTCTCGACCACTATTTCCAGACGGCGACAGGCATGGAATTTCTCGCCGCGATCCAGACGATACCGGCGCGCGTTCCGGTTCTCTATGTGACAGGGTCAAACGAGGCCCAGATCGCCATAGATGCCATCAAGGCGGGCGCTGCGGACTACGTCATCAAAAACGTCGGGGATGACTTTTTTCCGCTCTTGCTCACTGCCATTAACCAGGCCCTGGAAAATCATCGCCTGCGCCAGACGAAGGAGGAGGCGGACCGTCTGCTGGTAAAAGCCAAGGAACACGCGGAAATGATGGTGAAAGAGATGAACCATCGTGTCGCAAACAGTCTTTCGCTGGTCTCGGCCATGATCCGCCTGCAAATAAATACCCTGAAGTCGCAGGAAGCAGAGACAGCATTGCTGGAAACGCAAAGCAGGATTTCTGCCATCGCCGGCGTTCATCGCAGCCTCTATAATACAGCCAATGTGGGACTTGTATCCCTCGGTTCGTACCTGACCTCCATCATCAGCGATCTGTTTCAAGCCGTACCCGGCTCCTCCTCCATCACGGTTGAAACGTCACTATGCGAGGTTGATCTGAACGCAGACCACGCCGTTGCTCTCGGTGTCATCATCACCGAACTGCTGACCAACGCGCTGAAATATGCCTATCCCGATCAAACCGGGACCGTGCGGGTCAATCTGTCAGAACAGGACGGACAGTTCGTTCTTGTCGTGGAAGATGACGGAATAGGATCGGGGCCTGATGCATCGCCGAAGGGCACCGGGTTAGGCACAAAACTGATCATGGCAATGGCGAAGAACATCAATGCCCGCGTCAATCAGACGTATACTCACCCGGAACGGAACGCGGGAACGCGTTACACGATGACGTGGAACGAAAAGTAGCGGCTGCGTATTGCCTTCTTGGCATGTATCTTTGCATTTGAGGCGACGCTCATGCTCGTCGCACTCTTCTTGGTTCGACAGGAAAAATCGGTGAGTTCCTGATTGAGCGCTCTCTCAAACGGTTACCTTTGCCGAAAGCGGACATCGTGCCATTTAGATGGCGACCAACGGCTCTCGCGCATAGGCCTCTTTGAGGATTTCTATTAAGGTCGCTGACGAGGGTACAGAAACAGCATCAAAGCCGCTGACAGCAACACCCGGTGTCCACGAATTCATAAGTGCTGCGCCTTTCATATCGGCCAGCCGCGCGAGTGTGATCTGCTCCTCCCGCTGGGTAATTCCAAGGATTGCAAGTTGACGGCGGATGATCCCCATCGTGACGCCTGGCAGAAGCGCTGCCTTGGGCCAGACAACGGCTTCGCCGTCCCAGAACACTACGTTCCAGATAGTGGCTTCGCTTACATGTCCGTGACTATCGACGAATACCGCATCGTCAAAACCATTTTCGACAGCGCGTCGGAGATACTGCGTTTTTGATGCCTCGCCGACATGTTTGATCGTTGGAAATGGCCTCTCGTGCTGGACAACGGTCAAGCGCAAAGGTCCCTCAGGGCCATCGAACGAGGGTGCTGTGCGCACTAAAACGGCAGGATCGTTGTCAGCCCCGGTCGGCGTAAACTCGCCGCTCCGAGAGTACATCGTTGCCGTTACCGAAACTGCGGAAGGCGCATCCTGTAAGGCGTTCCGAATACGTTCACGCACCAGATCGTCGGACAGTGCTTGCCCAAAAAACTCAACCGATGCCCGATGCAACCGGGCTAAGTGAAGGTCCAATCCCCTTACTGCGCCATCGCGAACTTGCATGGCCGTAAAGTGCGCGAAGCCTGCGAAAGCCAGAGAAGAGAGAGCTTCGACTGTAGCCTCACGGCCGTCGATCTCCGTCCGAAAATCAAACTGATTAGTCATTCTAATGCTCCTTTTGCAATTTACATTCTGGAGCCTTCTCCCTACAGTCTGACAGTGCTGTCAGAGTCAAGGGCTAACATGAAGATCGGCGAATTGTCTCGAAGGACCGGCATCAGCATAAGAATGCTGCGCTATTACGAAACAGAGGGTCTTCTCTCACCGGTTCGTACTCAATCGGGATATCGTGATTACAGTCATGCCGATGTGGAGACCGTGGGACGTATCGGATTGCTTTCAGATACAGGCATGACATTGGCAGTCATCCGGCAGTTCCTGCCGTGTTCCCTTGACCGACGGCACGCTTTCGAACCCTGTGACGAATTGAAGTCGCAATTGCATACGCAAATAAGTTCGATTGATGAGAAGAGCCGCAAACTGTCGGAAAGCCGGAACCTTTTGGCCGGGTTACTAAAAGCGTTTGAAGAATCGACGCCCACGTAAACTCCCTCGAAGACACACGGCCGGCAACGCCAAATGGTCGGTGCATCTGAGATCCGCCGTAGTGGGCGTGAGCGTTACTCCGGCGGCACGAACAGGCCGAGTTTAACGTCGCGCAGCACTACATTCGTGTGCATTCTGCGGATCTGCGGATTTTCCGCCATGATCAGCGCGGCGATGTCGTCATAATGTTCGACGTCGCGGGCGGTGACGATCGCAATCAGATCGACCGCGCCGGTAACGTAATAGACCTGCTGGATATGATCCTGCTTCTCCACCCAGACGCGAAACTTCGCCAGCGCGTCATAATTGTCCCGCTCGATCTCCATTCCCACGATGAACACCATCGATGTTGCCGTTGCTTTTCGATCGATGACGGCGACTTCCGCTCTGATAATCCCTTCTTCGCGCAGGCGCTTCAACCGTCTTTGTACGGCCGAGGCGGACAGGCCCACCCGTTCCGCGATGGTTTCGGCCCTCAACTGGCAGTCTCGTTGAATGAGATCCAGAATGTCGCGGTCAAAACGATCCAGTTGTTCCATTGTCTGATCCAGTTCGGTTTCAGCTGCGGCCCATCAGGTATTTCGCCGCACTTGCCGCATAAAGAAGATTATTTTGCATGAAAAAAGCAAAATAGATAGAAATTGCGCGAAAAAACCGCGTTATTTTGTCATTATTCTCCGCAAATTCATTTTAGTCGGAACCATGCATGCCAGACCAACCCTTTCCTGCTCTTCGCGTCGAAGATCTCCACAAAAGCTTCGGCCCGCATCAGGTTCTCAAAGGGATTTCGGTGCAGGCCCACAAGTCTGATGTGATTTCCATTATTGGTTCGTCGGGTTCTGGAAAAAGCACCTTCCTCAGATGCATCAATTTTCTGGAAACGCCCGATCGCGGCCGCATTGTCGTGAACGGCGAGGAGATAGCGCTGAAGGCCGGGCGCGACGGGCGGTTGCAGCCGCGCAGCTGGCGACAGGTTGAACGGCTGCGCACCGGGCTCGGCATGGTCTTTCAAAGCTTCAATCTCTGGGCGCATCGCACCGTGCTGGAGAACGTCATCGAGGCGCCTGTTCATGTCATGGGCATGCCGCGGCGTGAAGCGGTCGAAAAAGCCGAGGCCCTGCTTCACAAGGTTGGGCTTTTCGAAAAGCGTGACACCTATCCGGCCTTCCTTTCCGGGGGGCAGCAACAGCGTGCGGCGATCGCCAGAGCGCTTTGCGTCGACCCTGATGTCATGCTGTTCGATGAGCCGACATCGGCGCTTGATCCGGAACTGGTCGGCGAGGTTCTCAAAGTCATCCGCGATCTCGCGGAAGAGGGCAGAACCATGCTGATCGTCACGCATGAAATGCGCTTTGCCCGCGATGTCTCGAACCGCGTTCTCTTCCTTCATCAGGGACAGGTCGAGGAGGAAGGCCCGCCGGAACAAATATTCGGTGCACCCGTCAGCGCCCGATGCCGGGAATTCACCGGCCTCATCGCCCACTGACGCACAACCCGCCATCATCGACAACACCCATCAGGAGAAACCTTGCGAATGAAACTGCTTCCCATGTTTTTCGCCGGCGCGGCGTTTGCGCTGTCTGCCTTCACGGCACAGGCCGAAGTCCGCTTTGGCATCATGAACGAATCCTATCCGCCCTTCTTCGCCAAGGACGCCTCGGGCAAATGGCACGGATGGGAAATCGACCTGATGAACGCGGTCTGCGAAGAGATGAAGGAAAAATGCTCCATCGTCGATATTTCCTGGGACGGCCTCATTCCGGCCCTGCAGAGCAAAAAGTTCGATGTGATCTGGTCGTCCATGTCGAACACGGCGGAGCGCTCGAAGGTGATCGACTTCACCGACAAATATTACAACACGCCAAGCACGCTGATTGGCCCCAAAGACCAGAAGCCCGGCGCCACGGCTGAAGACGTGAAGGGCAAAACGATCGGCATTCAGGTGTCGACCATCCAGTCTGAATACTACAAAAAGTATTTTGCCGGCGTCGCCGACGAAAAGACCTATCAGACACTCGATGAGGCATTCCAGGATCTGGCTGCTGGCCGCATCGACTATGTCTTCGGTGATTCACTGGCACTCGACGCCTTCCTGAAAAGCGATGGTGGCAAGGATTGCTGCGTGAAAATGGGCGACGTTTCCGATGACAAGGAAATACTTGGAGCCGGCGTTTCGGGCGGCCTGCGCAAGGAAGACACCGAACTGAAAGCCAGGCTGAACAAGGCGATAGCTGCGGTTCACACCAACGGCCAGTATGAAGCGATCACGAAGAAATACTTCGATTTCGACATCTACGGCGCGAAATAAGCAATCATCAGATGGCGAACGCGCAACAGGGCATTCTGGAACTGCTGTCTCCCTATCCTCCGGGATGGGGCGGCGTGCTTTTGGCAGGTGCCGTCGCCACGGTCGCCATCTCGGCCTGCGCCTTCGTGATCGGGCTGTTGCTCGGCACGGCCGGTGCGCTTGGAAAGCTTTCGCGTCATCCTTTGCTCCGGCTTCCGCTTGATCTCTATACGACGGTGATCCGCTCCGTTCCGGAATTGATCCTGATCGTCGGGCTCTATTATGCGGGCACCGATGGTCTCAATCGGCTGCTGGAGGCTCTCAACCTGCCGCCTGTCGAGGTCAACGGTTTCATCGCGGCCGTCGCCGTGTTGGGTTTCGTTCAGGGCGCCTACATGACGGAAGTGCTGCGCGGCGCAATCCTCGCCATCCCCGCCGGGCAGATCGACGCCGCCAAGGCCTTTGGCATGGGGCCGGTCCTGAGGTTCCGCCGCGTCCTGCTGCCGGCGCTTCTGCCCAATGCGCTGCCGGGCCTTGCCAATCTATGGATGTCGGTCACCAAGGATAGCGCGCTGGTCGCGGTGGTCGGTTATCAGGAACTGGCGCTCGCTACCCGTCTCGCCGGGGCAAGCACCAAACATTACTTCCTGTTCTTCCTGGCGTCGGCATTTCTTTACCTCGCCATCACGCTCGTTTCCAACGTCGTCGTCAAAATGATCGAAGGACGGGTGCGGCGCGGACAGCCGCGCCTTGCCTGAGGAAAGCACCCCATGAGTTTTGACTGGATACCGAACTATTGGACGCTGCTTCTGACGGGTGCGTGGCAGACGGTGGCGCTGCTGGTGATCTCGGTGGTGTTCGGCTTCATCCTCGCCATCGGGCTTGCTTTCGCGCAGGTCAGCGGCGGCAGGCTGACGCGGCTTTTGGCTCGCGGCTACTGCACCTTCTTTCGTGGCACGCCGCTGCTGATCCAGCTCTGGCTGCTTTATTACGGGGTCGGTTCGCTGCTGCCGATGGTTCCCGGGCTTCGCCAGAGCCTGTTCTGGCCGATTTTGCGCGAGGGCTTCTTTTTCGCTGCCGTCAGCTTCACGCTGAATTACGCGGCTTATGAGGCCGAGGTCTTGCGGGGAGCGCTGCTTGCCGTTCCCAAAGGCGAACTCGAAGCCGGTCGGGCCTTTGGCCTTTCACCCTGGAAGCTGACCCGCCGCATCTGGCTGCCACGTGCCATTCGCATCGCCCTGCCGACGATTGCGGGAGAAATCATCATGCAGCTCAAGGCGACGCCGCTCGCCTTCACCGTTACCGTGATGGATCTCTATGCCGTGGCCAACAAGGTTCGCCAGGACACCCTGCTGGTCTATGAGCCGCTGCTCGTTGTTACCTGCTTCTATCTTGCCCTGACGGCCGTGATCGCCCGTGTCTTTCGAGGTCTGGAAGCACAGGTGCCGGTTCGCCGCTAGCTGCACGGACAATCCACCACATTGTTTTGAAAATCCCGCTGCCGGTGACGGCGCGATAGCCTGAATGGAGATGAACTCATGAGCACAATACGAATTCTCGACGGCGGTATGAGCCGCGAGCTGCTGCGGCTGGGCGCCGAGCTTAAGCAGCCTGAATGGTCGGCACTGGCGCTGATGAATTCACCTGACATTGTGCGCGAGGTACACAGGGAATTCATCGCCGCGGGGACGCAGATCATCACCACGAACAGCTACGCGCTCGTCCCCTTCCACATCGGTGAGGAAAGGTTCCGGAACGAGGGGCCAGCGCTGATCCGCCTCGCAGGCCGTCTGGCGCGGGAAGCAGCCGATGCGGTCACGGATCGCAAAGTGCTGGTTGCAGGCTCGCTGCCGCCGATCTTCGGCTCCTACGAGCCGCAGAATTTTCAGCCTTCGCGAGTGCAGGACTATCTGAAAGTGCTTGTCGAAAACCTTGCACCCTTCGTCGATGTGTGGCTCGGCGAGACGCTGAGCCTGATCGCCGAGGCGGATGCCGTCCGCGAAGCGGTGGCGGCAACGGGCAAACCGCTCTGGATTTCGTTTACACTGGAGGATGGCGAGGCAGCGATAAGCGGCGACGAACCGAAACTCCGGTCAACCGAAACTGTGGAAACTGCCGCATACTGGGTGGCTTCATCGGGTGCCGAAGCCATTTTGTTCAATTGCAGCAAGCCCGAGGTCATGCAGGGGGCCGTAGAGGTGGCAGCGCGTGTCTTCCGGGAGAAGAATGTCCGCCTCGAAATCGGTGTCTACGCCAATGCCTTCGAAGGCGAACAGGGTGAAGCGGCCGCCAATGAGGGCCTGCACGACACGCGCAAGGATTTGAATGACGATGTCTATTCGCGTTATGCCTGCTCCTGGGCAGAGGCCGGCGCGACGATCATCGGCGGCTGCTGCGGCATCGGGGCTGCCCATATTCACCGCTTGAGGATGACACTTCCAAATGGGCAAACAGAAAGGCCGCAATAGCGATCGCGATCTGCGAAGTTTCCCCGATCAGGCGCTGCCCGCTGGAGATGAGATGACGGATTGCTTTTTCGCAATCCCCATCACCCACATATGAAATTCTCTTCCATAGGGTTTCTCAAATGCGGAGCGATCCCAGGCCAGATAATAACTCTCGGGAAGTGGAAGGCGAATATCAAACGGCACGACAAGAGTGCCTGCCTCCAACTCGTCCTCGATCATAGAAAGCTGAGCCAGAACGAAGCCGTGGCCGTTGACGGCGGCGTCGATTGCGTTGCTCGAAAGTGCGAAAAACAGACTTGAGAGCCTTTCATTCACGGTTGCACCAACGAGCTGCGCCCATTCGCTCCATTGTGGCGGCCGGCTGTAATGGGATTCCCACTCGATGTTGAGCAAAGGGAATTTGAGAACGTCCGCTGCGGTCGCCAGGGTTCGGTCGCCCAGCAGGCGGGGCGAGCAAGCGGGAACTACCCAGTCCGTGTAGAGAGGAGCGAAATGGGCGTGCACTTCTGCGCGCTTTCCATAGGTTATGCGGAAATCGCTCTGCCCGGCTGTGAGGCTGGGTTCGTCGTCCTTGCCGATGATGCGAACATTGGCTTCGGGGTAGAGAGCCTGCCAATCGAAGATCTTGCGGCCGATCCATTTGTTGACGACCGAACTGAGAGCGGTGAGCACAATGCCGGTTTGGCTCCGCGCCCGCTCAAGCACATCGACGGAATGATGAAGCTGGTTGAAACCCTTGGCGACCTCCTTGTGAAGAAGGACGCCCCATGACGTCAACTCCACACGGCGTCCCACGCGCTCAAGAAGCGTGACCCCGAGATGATCCTCAAGCTTGCGCACCTGTTGGCTGATGGCGCTGGGTGTCACGCCAAGCTCTTTTGCAGCGGTCCTCATCGTACCGCACCTTCCAACGGCTTCAAAAGCTTGCAGGGCATGGAGGGGAGGCATGGCCAAGACGGTATCTCCGATTCTGTCTTTTGTTAAGTTTTTCTAAACAAGAACGCAATGGAAATCCGCTTGTCGGCCAGCGCCACAAAGAAAATACTTCTCTCACTGGAAGCTGGAATAAGGGGAAGAAAAATGTTTCTCAGGAATGCCTGGTACGTCGCGACATGGGATCATGAAATCGGCCGCGACCTGACGCCCGTTACGATGCTCGGCGAAAATATCGTCCTTTATCGCCTGCAGAGTGGAAAGCTGGCAGCCCTTGAAGATGCCTGTCCCCATCGCAAGCTGCCCTTATCCATGGGGCGCATCAAGGGCGATGATGTTGAATGTGGTTATCATGGCCTGACCTTCGACTGTTCGGGCGCCTGCACCCGCGTGCCGGGGGCAGAGCGTATTCCGCATGTAGCCTGCGTTCGGTCCTATCCGGTCGAGGAACGTTACGGTCTTGTCTGGATCTGGATGGGTGATGCTGCGAAAGCTGATCCCGCCGAGATTTTCCATGTCGAGCATTTCGGTGATCCGTCCTGGGGCGTCAATCGTGGCGAGTCCATGACGATCAACTGCAATTACCTCTATATGACGGACAATCTGCTTGATCCGTCCCACGTCGCCTGGGTGCATCAGAGTTCGTTCGCCAGTTCGGCTTGTGAAGAAACGCCGCTGGAAACGACGGTGAAAAGTGATGGTGTGGTGGTCTGGCGGTGGATGCTGGATTCCGAACCGGCGCCGTTCTACGCTCCCTTTCTGCAGTTCGAAGGGACGTGCGACCGCAAACAGCATTACGAGGTTCGCTATCCCAGCAACGCCATCATCAAGGCGATCTTTGCACCTTCCGGTTCCGGTGGCGAGGGCCGGGAATTGCCGGACAACACGTTCCTGATGGACAGCTACAACTTCATGACACCGGTGGATGAGAACCGCACGAAATATTACTGGTTCCAGATGCGCAATTTCGCACCCGATGACCCGGATGTTTCGGCGCGTTTTGCAACCTCTGTCCGCGGTGCGTTCGAAGAGGACCGTATCGTGCTGGAAGCGGTCCATCACGGTATTGCCAACAAGCAGACCCCCAACCTCGATCTGAAGATCGACGTTGGCCCCCTGCGGTTCCGGCGTAAACTTTCGCAGATGATCGAAAGCGAGACAGTAAGCATGGTCGCTGCCGCAGAATAATCGCCAGCGCCGGAATGCTTTGGCAATACGTTCTTCGCTTGGCCCACGGAGCCAGGCGAAGATCACACAAAATAATCGGGAACATAGCGGGTGAACGGCAAAAGCCGACCTCTGCAATCAATCGGGAGTATCCTTGATGCGCCACATCAGGCAGCCTGAGCTTTATTCTGTGGACTATACTGTGCTGCGACAGCGTTTTCTCTCCGCGGCACGCCGGTCCGGCGCTGCCCTGTTTGAATACAAACATCCATTGCATGGCCCCGGCGGCGAGCCGCTTTTTACCGATGTTGCTTATCTCGGTGAACGCAATGCATCGAAAAAGCTTGTCATCCTGTCCGGCACCCACGGGGTGGAGGGGCAATTCGGATCGGCATGCCAGGCCGAATGGCTCTCTGCAAACAATCCGTTGCCCCTCGCCGCCGATACGGCTGTCGTGATCATTCACCTGATCAATCCCTGGGGAACGGCATGGAGCCGTCGGGTCAACGAAGACAATGTCGATCTCAACCGCAATTTCATTGACTGGGAAGCCGCCGTTCCGCGAAACGAGCGATATGCGACGCTTCACGAGGCCTTTGTCTGCGCCGAGTGGGATGGGCCTGATCGTGACCGTGCCGATCAAAAACTGAAAGACGCCAAAGCCGCAGCCGGTGGTCATGCCGGCATCGCCGCAATCGTTGAAGCAGGCCAATATGACTGTCCGGACGGGCTGTTTTACGGCGGCAGCGGTCCGACGTGGTCGAACCACACTCTCAGGGATGTTTTGAATACCTTCGTCAGCGGTGCATCCGATGTCATCGTCTTCGATCTACACACCGGTGCCGGACCTTACGGATATCCCGCTTTGCTCAGCGTCGCCGAAGAGGACCATGACGGGCTGGAATGGGGCAGGAAAACCTATGGGCATGCGCTGGCGGTCGTGATGACCGGCAAAGGCGCAACGACAGACACCGGCATTGCCGCGACCGCCACGGGTTATGTCTCGACAGCCGTGCGCAAATCCTTGCCGAACAGCCGCGTGCTGCCGCTCGTGATCGAATGCGGAACCCTTGAAGGCCCTGTTGTGATGGATGCCGTGCAGGCGGATAACTGGCTGCATCTGTTCGGAAATATCGAATCTCCGCTTGGCCGGAAAATCAAGACGACGCTGCGCACAGCCTTCATTCCGGTTGATCCCGAATGGCAGCAGAACTGTCTTGGGACAAGCCTGCGATATTTCGACCGCGCACTGACGGCGCTCGCCTCGGTCGCCGCGCCGGATAGGGGGGGAGAAATCGCGACAGCGGCCGCTCCTGCGTCCGTCGTCAATTGGCCGCCGGCGATCCCGGTCAACATCAAGCGCCATGACCGACCAGCCGTTGAAGTTCGCGATCTGCACAAAAGTTTCGGCACACACGAGGTGCTGTCAGGTGTCGGGCTGAGCGCCGACCCCGGCGAAGTCGTCTCGATGATCGGATCGTCCGGCTCCGGCAAGAGCACGTTTTTGCGCTGCATAAACCTGCTCGAACAGCCCAGCAGCGGCACGATCGTCATCGATGGTGAGGAAATACGGATGAAGAGCGCAGGGAACGGCCGCTCTCATCCCGCCGACATGCGCCAGGTCGAGCGTATTCGCGCCCGCGTCGGCATGGTGTTCCAGAACTTCAATCTCTGGCCCCATATGTCCGTGCTTGAAAACATCATCGAGGCGCCCGTGCATGTGCTGGGCGAACGTCGTCAGGATGCGATCGAACACGCCCATCAGTTGCTGAAGAAGGTCGGGCTTTCGGAAAAACATGCACAGTTTCCCGGACAGCTCTCCGGCGGCCAGCAGCAGCGCGCCGCCATCGCCAGAACGCTTGCCATGCGGCCGAAAGTCATCCTCTGCGATGAGCCGACGTCGGCTCTCGACCCGGAACTCGTGGGCGACGTCCTGCGGGTGATCCGCCAGCTGGCGGAAGAGGGCAATACCATGATCCTCGTCACGCATGAAATGCAGTTTGCGCGCGAGGTATCGCACAAGATTCTCTTCCTGCACCAAGGCAAGGTGGAGGAAGAGAGTACGCCTGCGGAATTGTTCAGCAATCCGCGATCGGAACGACTGCGTCAGTTCCTGTCGCGGACTTTATGAGCTGCCGCCGATTTTCTGTCGGACGGCGTCCGGCACCTAAAACGCAACAAATAACCAATAGGGGAACTCGCGTTATGAATTTGAAAATCTTGTCACTTGCCCTGCTTCTTGCCGGCGTCAGCACGGCCAACGCCGCGGAAGGTGAACTGTCGATCGGCACCGAAGGCGCCTATCCGCCGTGGAGCATGGCCGATTCCGCCGGAAAGGTGACCGGTTTTGATGCGGATGTCGGCAATCTGCTATGCACGAAACTCGCCATGAAATGTCGGTTCGTCGTGCAGGCCTTCGATGGGCTGATACCGGCCCTCAAGGCGAAACGCTTCGACATCATCATTTCCGGGATGTCGATTACCCAGGATCGGAAAAAGGAAATCAATTTTTCGGTCGGCTATGCCGAGCTGGCGAACATGTTTCTGGTCCCCAAGACCTCGGATCTCGCCGGCATCAAGGATATCGACGCCTTGCTGAAGGGCCTCGATGGGAAAACCATCGGGGTTCAGACTGGCACGACACACGCCCACTTCGTCGAAAAGCGGATCCCTGGAGCCAATCTCAAGACCTACGACACGCTCGACAACATGCAGATCGATCTCGCAAGCGGCCGCATCGAGGCGGCATTTGCCGATGCCTCCGCGCTGCAGGATTTTCTGGCCAAACCTGAAGGCAAGGACTTTCAGTTTGTCGACGTAAAGGTTCAGAGCAAATTCGATTCCACCCTCGGTGAAGGCATCGGTGTCGGCATCGCCAAAGATAACACGGAACTGAAAGCAAAAATGGACAAGGCCCTCTGCGACCTCGTTGCCGATGGATCGATTGGAAAGTCGAGCCAGAAATGGTTCAAAATGGATATCTCCCGCCCTTGTAACTAAGTGTCTGCCCCGCTCTCCACCGGAGTGCGGGGCGATCGTTCCATCGCAAGCTCTAAGGGTTTGCACGGTCGAAAATGCTGAAGATGTCCGGTGCCGGCAAGGTGCTGGAAGAGCCGGCAAAATTTGGGGGCAGGTCTCATGGAGTCTAGTCTGATGCTGGTTTGGCAGGGTGGGTGGATAAGGGCCATTCTGCAGGGCGCGGCGATAACCATTGCCGTCGGCACGGTGAGCATCGTTGTCGGTGCGCTGATCGGGACCTTGTGCGGGGTTATCAAGTGGGCGCGGATATTTCCGCTGACGCTTGTGGTGGACGCCTATACTTCGCTCGTGCGCGGCGTGCCTGAACTGCTGATCATCTATCTGCTGTTCTTTTCCTCGGTGGAATTCGTCACGCAGGTTGCCACGGCGTTCGGATATGCGGCTCTTGCCGACAGCGGATACGCCTTCATCATCGCCGTGGTTGCCGTCGGAACGATCTCGGGCGCCTATTCGACCGAGGTCATCAGGGGCGCACTGGCCTCCATCCCGGCAGGACATATCGAGGCGGCGCGGGCCTTGGGAATTCCCGGGCGCCGCATCTTCAGGCGCATCATCCTGCCGCAAATGCTGCGCATCGCCATCCCCGGCATGAATAATGTCTGGCAAACAACCATCAAGGACACGGCGCTGGTCTCGGTCGTTGGGTTGCAGGAATTGATGCGTACCGCCTCCGTTGGTGCCGGCAGCACGCGCAATCCGCTGATTTTTTTCCTTATCGCAGCTTCCGTGTACTTCGCGATCACCCTGATCAGCCAGGCCGGCTTTGACAGGGTGGAGCGTATGGTGAGACTTAGGGCAAGGACATAACGCGATGGATATCGAATTTTGGGAAACATCGTTGCCGTTCCTTTTAAGAGGTCTTTCGACAACGGCGGCGATAACCGTGATATCCGTCGCGATCGGTTTCAACCTCGGTCTTGGCCTTGCCTTGATGAGACTGTCCGAAAACCGCTTCGTTTCGGGGTTTGCGAAATATTACAGCATGGTTTTTCGTGGGACGCCGCTTCTGGTGCAGCTGTTCCTGTTTTATTACGGGCTCGGCCAGCTCGGCTTCATCAAAAACAATGCGATCACCTGGTGGATCGTCAGTGACGGCACGCGCTGTGCGGTCATGGCCATGGCTCTGAACACGGCGGCCTACACATCCGAAATTCTGCGTGGCGGGTTGCTCTCCGTTCCCGTGGGTCTCAAGGAAGCGGCCAAAGCCACCGGAATGTCGCCATTTCTGCGCTTCCGCCGGATCGAACTCCCGCTCGCCATTCGTCAGGCGCTGCCAGCTTACGGCAATGAGCTTATCCTCGTCGTCAAGGGGACGAGCCTTGCCTCGACAATCACGGTTCTTGAAATCACCGGATATGCAAAACGTCTGATGAGCCAGACATTCGCGATTTTTGAGGTCTTCGCCCTGGCTGGCGCGATCTACCTCGTCATCAATCTCACCCTTGTGATGCTCATCCGCGTGGCCGAGCGACATATGATGCGGCATGCGGCGCGCTGAGAGTATATGATGCCGGAGAGACAACGGCATGCATCGTCTGATTGCCGATAAGCTGACCATGGTGTTTCGCCAGAATTGCCAGGCGAACCCTGTCGCCTGATTGCCGAACCTCGAACAAACATGAAAAGGAAATTGAGATGGACGTACGCGCCGCTGTTGCCATTCAGGCAGGAAAACCGCTTGAGGTCATGACCGTTCAGCTGGAAGGTCCGCGCGCCGGCGAAGTGCTTGTTGAGGTCAAGGCGACCGGCATCTGCCACACCGATGATTTCACGCTTTCCGGTGCCGATCCGGAAGGTCTGTTTCCGGCCATCCTCGGCCATGAAGGGGCCGGTATCGTCGTTGATGTCGGCCCCGGCGTCACCTCGGTCAAGAAGGGTGACCATGTCATTCCGCTCTACACGCCGGAATGCCGTGAGTGTTATTCCTGCACCTCGCGCAAGACCAATCTGTGCACCTCCATCCGCGCCACCCAGGGTCAGGGTGTGATGCCGGACGGTACCTCGCGCTTTTCGATCGGCAAGGACAAGATCCACCACTACATGGGTTGCTCGACCTTCTCGAACTACACCGTTCTGCCGGAAATCGCGCTCGCCAAGATCAATCCCGACGCGCCGTTCGACAAGGTCTGTTACATCGGCTGCGGCGTCACCACCGGCATCGGTGCGGTCATCAACACCGCCAAGGTCGAGATTGGTTCCACAGCGATCGTCTTCGGTCTCGGCGGCATCGGCCTTAACGTGCTGCAGGGCCTGCGCCTTGCCGGCGCCGACATGATCATCGGCGTCGATATCAATAACGACCGCAAGGCCTGGGGCGAGAAGTTCGGCATGACCCACTTCGTCAATCCGAAGGATGTCGGTGACGACATCGTGCCCTATCTCGTCAACATGACGAAGCGCAATGGCGACCTGATCGGCGGCGCTGACTACACCTTCGACTGCACCGGCAACACGAAGGTCATGCGTCAGGCGCTGGAGGCCTCGCATCGCGGCTGGGGCAAGTCGGTCATCATCGGCGTTGCCGGCGCCGGCCAGGAAATCTCGACCCGCCCGTTCCAGCTGGTCACCGGCCGCAACTGGATGGGCACCGCCTTTGGCGGCGCGCGCGGCCGCACGGACGTGCCGAAGATCGTCGACTGGTACATGGAAGGCAAGATCCAGATCGATCCGATGATCACACACACCATGCCGCTCGAAGACATCAACAGGGGCTTCGACCTGATGCACAAGGGTGAGAGCATACGCGGCGTCGTGGTCTACTAGGCGTGATGCCCCATGCAAGATAGCCGGCGCACTCCGCGGCGGCGAAAAAGGGAGGAACCTTATCATGACGATGATTGCCATTCATCCGACCGTCGACTCGGGCTATCGGGCAACCGATACAGCCTTCTCAGGCGGAACACTGGTGTGTGCATGTACATCCCGGCCGGTCAAACTCCGGGTTAAAGGAGACATTGCCCACAACCACGCCTGTGGCTGCACCAAATGCTGGAAACCGGAGGGATCGCTGTTCTCCGTAGTCGCGGTTGCGCCGACCGAGAGTGTGGAAGTTTTGGAACACGGCGACAAACTGGCTGTTGTCGATCCATCCGCGCTGATCCAGCGGCATGCCTGCACTCAATGCGGCGTCCACATGTACGGCCCCGTGGAGCGTGATAACCCCTTCAAGGGACTGGCATTCATTCACCCTGAGCGGTTCGAGGAAAAAGGTTGGGCAGCGCCGGGCTTTGCTGCCTTCGTATCATCCATCATCGAGGCGGGTTTTTCACCAGACAAGATGTCCGGAGTACGGGCCAAGCTGAAGGATAGCGGCCTTGAACCCTACGACTGCCTGTCTCCCGCCCTGATGGACTATATAGCGACCTGGACGGCCAAAAAGAACGGCGTTCTGGCGAACTGACACGCAATCGGTCCACATCTCTCGGCGCCGCGCTTCCAGAAAGCGCGGCGTTGCCATGTCAGCCGGTGACCTTGCCGGGGTTCAGGGTGTGTCCTGCGTCCATGGCGGCCTTGATCCGGGTCATCAGGGCAAATTTTACGGGGTCGGCTGTCGCACGCAGCGCATGAACGCGTTTGGAGCCGATGCCGTGCTCTGCCGAGAACGAGCCTCCCGATTGCGTCAGGTCACGGTAGAGAACAGCTTCGACGGCGGCGGCCTTTTCAGGCGTCAGATCCGCACCTGCCGCGTTCAGGACGATATGAAGATTGCCGTCGGCAATATGCCCGAAAAGGTAGGGATCGAAGGTTGGATCGATTGACTGAAGTTCCGGTATGCAACGGGTCACATAAGCTTCGATGCACGACAGTGGGACGGAGACGTCAAAAGACGGCGCGGCCGGATATCTGCGATAGATGAGGTCCGTATCTTCCCTGAGACGCCACAACTCCGCTTCCTGCGCCTGCGATGTTGCAACGACGGCAGACATCTCGGGATAGGCCTCATACAATTCTTCATATATCCGGCCAAGCTGCGTCTGCAGCTGTTCCTCGTCCCCTCCGCCAAGTGCCATGATGAGATTGACGGGATAGTCGGGGCAATAGTCGGTCGCTGACCAGAGATGCTCGCCCGATGTCAGGGAAAAAAACGAGTTCCAGATGGCTTCCGCCGCACGCATATGGCCGTACTCGATTCTGAGCCCGAGTTTGGTCGCCTGAAGAGCCGCTTCCACCGAGGGGAGCCCGAAAAGCGCCGTGGCGGTCGCTGCGGGAACGGGTTCCAGCTTGATCGCCGCCCTGGTGACGATGCCAAGCGTTCCCTCAGCCCCGATGAAGAGATGCTTGAGATCGTAGCCTGCAGCGTTTTTTACCACCCGTGTCAGGTCTGAATAAATCGAGCCATCCGGCAGGACAACCTCCAGGCCGAGGACGCGATGGCGCATCACCCCATAACGAAAAGCCGAAATCCCGCCGGCATTTGTCGAAACCATGCCACCGATCGTGGCGGAACCACGCGACGGCAGGTCGATGCCCGGCTCAAGCTGATATTCCGACGCGGCCGCCTGCAATGCCTGTAGCGTCACGCCCGCCTCAACCACAGCAACCCGCTCATCGGGATAAATTTCAACGATCCGATTGAGCCGGGTGGTGGATACGACGATCTGACCGGGACTGGAAACACCGCCGCCGACAAGCCCGGTTCGACCGCCCTGCGGCACAACGGGAACGCCATGCGCAGCGGCGCTTCTGATGATGGAGGCAACCTCCTGTGTCGATGACGGGAAAGCCACGGCGTCCGCGCCGAAATTTGCGGGGGTTATGCCATAATCGAGATTGGCGATGGCATCCCCCTGTTTCAGGTGGGAAAGGCCGATGGTCGTTTCAATATCCCTGAGGAAGGCCACGGGCAAATCCCCTGTCGTATGGGCATTTTGCTCGGTCATGACGGGACGTCCGCCTCAAGCAGCTTTTCTTTCAGCAAGCGCAATGCTTCGAGAAAACGATCGTTTTGCGCAGGCAGTCCAACGGTCACACGGATAAAGCTTGTAAATCCCGGTTCTTTCCAGGGCTTGATGATAACGCCATGCGACAGAAAATGATCGAAAGCGATCGCGCTGTCGCAGCCGATGTCGATGAACAGAAAATTGGTCCGGGATTGCGGAACGAACAGGCCAAGCGATGTCATTGCCTCAGCCATGCGTCTGCGTTCCCCAATAACCTTCGCCACCGAACCGCGCATCCAGCCCTCGTCTTCAAGGGCGGCAACCGCCGCCAATTGTGCGGCTGCATTAACGTTGAACGGTGTTTTTGCCGATGACATGGCCTGCGCCAGCCGCGCATCGGAGGCAACGGCATAACCCACGCGCAATCCAGCCAGCCCGTAGGCCTTGGAGAATGTTCGCAGCACGACATAGGAAATCGCGCTCTTCGCCAGGAGCTCGAGCCCGTCGGGCGTATTTTCGTCACAGAATTCGAAATACGCCTCATCAAAAACAAGCAATGTCTTCTTCGGAACAGCCGCGATGAGGCGTGAGAGCTGATCCCGCTCCAGCGCGGGCCCGACCGGGTTTGAAGGCGAAGAGATGAAGAATATTGACGGTTTGTCTCGCAGGGCAATCGTCATTGCCTCAAGATCGAACCGCAGGTCTTTCGTCATCGGTATCCTGACGATTTGCGCTCCGTTTGCTCTGGGCTCGATTTCATGGAGACCGAAACCTGGCGTCATTGCCACCACAGTGGCAAACGGGCGCAGAACGGCGCGGCAAACCGCAGCGATCATCTCTTCGGAGCCGTTTCCGATGACAATTCGGTCGCCGTCAACACCAAGCTTTTTACTCAGCGCGTCCCGCAGGATCACACAGGTGGGGTCCGCATAACGGGATGGATCAAGGTCGGCCAGCGCCGCGGCCACCTTTGGCGAACAGCCATAGGGGTTCTCGTTGCTGGCAAGCGCTGCAATATCGGTCAAGCCCGTCTTGCTGCGCGCCACCGCAATGTTCATCCCGGCATTATAGGGCGGGAGTTCCGCAACGTACGGATTGAGTCTGAGTGGTTCGACCATGGCTTGTCTCGCTGATTTTGGATGGATGCTGGAAACTGGCTTTCAGAGGTCGAGCACGACCGAATTGACGGGTTTGGTACAACAGAGGAGAACCTGGCCGGCCGGCACGTCATCCAGCGGCTCTTCCACATATTCCACGTCGCCGGAAACGAGGCCCTGAACGCAGCTTCCACAAACGCCAGCCCTGCATGAAAATGCAGGTTCGACACCCCGATTTTCCAGAAAACTCAGGATGGATTCCGAGGCTGCATCCCACTCGAACCTGGCATTTGACTTTCCAAGGACGATCTCGATGCCGGTGCTTTTGGCCGCTTGCAGAGCGGCAGCGCTATTTGGGCTGGGATTTGCATCCGTCTTCGGCGGCGCTGGTGAAAGCAGCGATGCGGGTCCGAAGAACTCATAGGCGATCCTGCTCTTTTCCAACCCGAGGGAAAGAAGCAGATCATACATCGCCTGCATGAAAGGCGGCGGGCCGCACATATAGACCTCGTAGTCGTCCAGCGGCAGAAAAGACTGCAAGGTCTGACGTGTGATGAAGCCGGTGGAATGGAACAGCCCCGCTTTCGCGTCTTCATCGGTCGCAAAGCGATAACAGGTGTGCACATGAACATTGTCGCGCTGTTCGGCGAGCGCCCGTATTTCATCGCGTAACGCGTGGGTGGCGGCCCCGTCGCAGGCATGCACGAACCAGACGGGTCGGTCGCTTTCCGCAACCAGTACCTTCAACATCGAAACGGTCGGTGTCAGCCCGACGCCACCGGATAGCAGAATGACCGGCCGCTGACTGGCCCTGTCGAGCTTGAAGGCGCCGCGTGGCCTGTCGATATGCACCACCATGCCTTCTTCGACCGTGTCATGCAGCCAGCACGACGCGATACCATCGGCCATATCCGGCGTCAGTGCCGCCTCCCGTTTGACGGTGATGCGATAAATCCCGACGTCACCCGGTCCCGACGACACGGTGTAGTTCCGGATAAGCGGTTTCCCACCTTCGGGATTGGGTATCTGGATCGTGAGAAACTGGCCCGCTTCGAAAGGACGCCAATCCTCGGGGTTGACGGGTGCGAGGTAAAAAGACGAGATCGTGGTGCTCTCTTGCTTTTTCATCTTTACCTTGAACGGCCGAAAGCGCGTATCTAGGGTATTCGCCATAATGTGCTTGTCCTCATGATTGCCGTGTCGGCGATCCGCAGGCGTCACCCTGGGGACTGCCCACGAGACCGATCGACAACGGCTGGATTCAATCTTCAGAAGGCCCAAGGTTTTGGCGGGAGGCGCGAGCCCCTTAAGACTGTGTTTGCTGATTGGCCACGACCAATCTATCGTCCCACGCCGGACCTCGATTTATCCCTCTGACAAAACTGAGTATTTGCGTGGGCATAGGCAGAAACAATCCCGTCGGCCATGCGTTTTTGTTTAGAATAACTAAACGAAATGGCGGTGCGTCGTCCGATCTTGCAACGCGCTGCCCACTCAAGTTCTGCGACTTCCTGCCATAGACAGTGCGGCGGCGGGCCTCGTCCTCAATGGCTTCAGGATTTTCGCGAGCCTTCACCGGAAACCCTGACCCAACTCGTGAAAGGCAAATCGATCCGCCTTATCCCGAAACTTCTGGCTGACCGCCTCGATCTCATTCTGACCGGGCCAGGCGTGGATGCAATCGGGTTAGAATTCAAAGCACTCCGATCAACATTGCGACAAAAACTGTGATTCTTGATGATAATTGTCATGAAATATCTGTTCGGCTGACGGTTTGGGTGCTAGAGGTCTTTACCGGAAATCTGCGCTGCCAATCGGCGGCTTGCAGTTTCGTTGATCCTTGAAATTTCTCTCGGTTGAGACATGGGCATACGGGAAGATGACAAGCGTTATAACGCTTACGTCGCGCATAGGGTCGACCTGATCAAATACGCCACCCTCATTCTGGGGTCCCGGGCGGATGCGGAAGACGTTGTTCAGGAAGCATTCCTGAAATTCGTTCCGGAAGCCTCCGGCAATCCCTCCAACCTCAAATCCTATCTCTTCCGGATCGTTCGCAACCTTGCCCTTGATAATCGCCGGCGCAGCCGGCAGGACCTGCGGGAGCGGCCGGATGACACGCCGTTCTGGGGGATGCCGCAGGATCATGGTACGCCGGAGGAGCATGCGCTGTTCTGCGATGAAGTTCGGCAGATGCAGACGATTTTGGCCTCCCTGCCGGTTCAGGCACGCGTGGCATTGGAAATGCACAGATTCGGTGGTTACAATATGGAAGAGATCGCGCGTCACCTCGGGGTGTCCGTGGCCAGCGCTCACCGTCTGATCAAGGGCAGCATTGCCGCGATTACCAAAGAAATGAAGTAAAATTGCCCTGCTTGTCGCATCCCGTGAAAAAAATCGCTCTCTCAAACGTCTTTATAACAACGCGGAAGACGAGGCGGCACCTCCGCCTGCCCAAAGGAACTGGCCGGGTTCAATGACCATTGATCCAGATAACAAAATAGAATTACCGGACGGGAAGGCGGAAGAAGCGGCCGAGTGGCTGCTCCGCCTCCAGGCAGGCGCAGTGGAACCGCGGCTGAAGGCTGAATTCGACCGATGGCTGGCAGCGTCTGCGGCAAACCGTCTTGCCTGGGAGCGGACCTGCAGGACGTGGCGCAACCTTGGTCTGGTAGAGCCGGAATTCAAGAACCTCTGGGAAGACGCGCCGCATTTGCCGGAAAAGGCTGTGAAACCGATATCGCGGCGACGTTGGTCCGGGCGGCATTATGCTGGTGCGGCGATGGCGGCGGCGGCCGCTCTCTGTCTTGCCGTGCTGTTCGTCCCGGCATCTCTCGTCCGTATCAAGGCCGATTATCAGACTACCACCGCTGAAAGCCGCACGATAACCCTCGATGATGGCAGCAGGGTACAGCTTGCGGCGGCGAGCGCGCTTTCCACGGATTTCACCAATGGCCGCCGCACTGTGAAAGTGCTGAAGGGCGAAGCCTTCTTCGATGTCGTACCGGATACCACACGCCCCTTCACCGTGGAGGCGCAAAACGTCACCGTTCAGGTGCTGGGCACGGCTTTCGACGTTGACCTCACGGATGGTGTAACGCAAGTCGCGCTTGCCCATGGTTCCGTGGAGGCCTCCTTCCGCAACGCACCGCCAACCCGGCTTGTGCCGGGCGAGATGCTGATTGTCGACGCTTCAGGTGCGATCCGGAAAGAAAATATTTCCGTCGAGGATATTGGCGGCTGGCGCAACGGCGAGCTCTACGTTGTGGACGCGACGATCGGTTCTGTGGTGGAACAGATCCAGCGTTACCATCCGGCGTGGCTGACAATGGCCGACAAGACGCTTGCCGGGCAGCGGGTGACGGGTTTTTACGATCTACGCGACCCTGACCGCGCGCTGGAAGCTTTGGTGGAGCCCTATAAGGGTAAAGTTCACGCGATTGGCGATAGCGCCCGCATCATCACCCGCTTCTGAAACCTTCTGAAACAAAAACGTATTTATTTTCAGTAATTTATAAAATTTCTTCCGAAAGCCTGAAAAAAATTGCCGAGGCAATCGTCTTTTTGT
Source organism: Agrobacterium sp. ST15.16.024 (assembly GCF_027956545.1). Classification (NCBI taxonomy): domain Bacteria; kingdom Pseudomonadati; phylum Pseudomonadota; class Alphaproteobacteria; order Hyphomicrobiales; family Rhizobiaceae; genus Agrobacterium; species Agrobacterium sp. ST15.16.024. Next base: position 46,924 of record NZ_JAQKGO010000002.1, on the reverse strand, counting down.
TGAGTAATCCGGTCAACATATGTCCGGAGTGAAAGACAGGAAGACAAAGCCAGCATGCGCCTCCAGATACGTACGACCGGTTCACAGAAAAAAGCGGGGCAGCGGGCGCGCAGGGCCGCCCTGCTGGCCACGACAGTGGTCGCCGTGTCAATTTCGATGCCGGCTTTTGCGCAGACCGCAACGAATACCGCAAATGGTCAGCGCGCCGGTGGTGAGCAGGGCGCAACGCGGCCATTCAATATTCCCGCCCAGTCACTATCGTCGGTCGTCGGTGCTTTCGGGCGGCAATCCGGCCTTCAGGTCACGCTTGCCACGCCATCTGCCGGCAATGTGCGCACCAATGCCGTCACCGGCAGTTTCACGGTGCGGGAGGCACTGTCACGGCTGCTGGCCGGCACCGGCGTCAATTTCCGCATCGCCGGAAATGGCAGAGCTGTTGTCATCGGCACGGGGCAGGCGGCGGCCGATCTTTCCGGGGCCGAAGGCACTACCGCTCTGGAAGCAATCACCGTCACCGGTAAAACCGGGCGCAATTCCATTGCCGGCACCGGTTATCAGGGGACGCCGGACTGGGTTTATGAAACCCCTGCCAGCATCAGTATCGTCAGCCGCGAGGCGATCCAATCCGCCGGCGTGCGCAATACGCGCGATGTTTTCAACCGCGTGTCCGGTGTTTATGCCGGTGAAGGCAACGGCAGCTTCCCGACAGTTTCGCCCAATGTGCGCGGTTTGCAGGAGAGCGGCCGTGTGGTCGTCTCCATCGATGGAGCGCGGCAGAATGCGCAGCGTGGTGCCGCTTTCGGCGGCAACTCCAGTTACACCGCAAGCGCCGGGCAGAGTTACGTCGATGTCGCCTTTATCCGCGCTGTCGAGATCGAGAAAATAACCAATGCGACGTCTGGTAATGCCGGCTCTCTGGGTGGCAAGGTCGAGTTCCGCACCGTCAGCGCCGCCGATCTGATCGCGGAGGGCGAAAACAAGGGCGGCGAAGTGAATATATCCCGCGGCACCAATGGTTACGACCTTCAAGGCTCGGTTCTGGCTGCCGTTCGAGAGCCGGATGGCCCTCTTTCCTTCGTTGCCGGCTATAGCCGCACGATTATGGATGAATACAAGATCGGAACGAAGGGCGAGTCCCGAAGCACCGCGCTTGCGATGAAAGATCTGCTTGGCCGGGACGGCTGGTCGACGTTTTTCAAGGGCGAAGGCGACTTTGGTGACGCGCAGGCGTCGCTTTCGTGGATGCATCAGGAGAACGATTTCGTTCAGGGCGCATCCACCGTGATCGACCGCGAAAGCGTGCGCAATGACAGCGTCGTCGCCAAGCTGGACTGGGACCCCGGAAGCGAACTCATCGACTTCAAATCGTCGCTATGGCTGAATGATAATATGACGCATGAACTGCGTGCGGCGCGTACCTATGCCGTAGAGACGAACCTCGATATGGGCCTGCGCAGTTTCGGCGGCAGCCTGGAAAATACCAGTCGCTTCGACACCATGGCGGGTCCGCTCAGCTTGAATTACGGAGCCGAAGCCTTCCGGGACATCGCGACGTCCGTTGCGACGAGCGCCAAAATCGCCGAGAATCCCTCCTATGCTAGCAGCTACACGTCTTTCAGCCCTGCCGGACGGCGTGATGTCGCCAGCGTGTTTTTAAACGGGGAACTGGAGCCGACGGATTGGATCACGCTCAGCGGTGGTATGCGTTATGATTGGTCGCGTCTGAAAGGGTCAGCGACTTACTACAGCACCCGCAGCTATCTTATCGACACATCTGTTGCGTGCGATCCCGTGCGTAATCATTATACGCCCCTAGACTATTTCAATCAGGTTTTTCTTCCGGCGAATCCGGGCTGGGCAGCACGTTACGCACTTTATCTCGCGCGTGCCTGGCCAAACGCTTCGGCTGGTTGCATGCCGGGAACCGGGACAATTACGCCGCCGATACCCGTCACCGAATACCCGGAGCACAATGTCGATATCGATCGTACATATGGCGCCTTTCTCCCTTCCGCCACGATCGAACTGAAACCAGTCGACTGGTTCCGCCCTTATGCCAGCTATTCGCAAAGCCTGCGCCCGCCGACAATCCTCGAGGCCCTGTTCGCTGGCGCGCGCCCGGGTGACAGCCCCGGCTACGAATATGCTCCGAACACCTCCCTGCGGGCAGAAAAAGCAACGACATACGAAATCGGCGCGAATATGAGCTTCGACGGCGTGCTGCTGGAGCATGACTCCGTGCGCATCAAAATGGCCGCTTTTCGCCGTGAGGTGAAGGACTACATCGCTCTCGGTTATCTCGTCACGGATCAGGTCACAGATCGCACCTATACCAGCTTCGTCAATCTGGACGGCACGACCTACATGCGCGGGCTTGAATTCGAGGGCAATTACGATGCCCGCAGCTTCTGGCTCGGCGGTTCGGCGACGCTGCTGAAGACAGACTGGCCGGATAAAACGCAGGTCTTCTCCAACGGCACGACCTCGACGACGGGCGAGATCGTCGCCTGGCCGGGTGATGTCGCGCCCAAGGTGAAGCTGACGCTTGATGGCGGCATGCGTTTCTTCGATGAAAAATTCTCGCTGGGAGCAAGGCTCAACCACGTTACACCGACGCAATCCCGGTCGCTGGATACGGAGGGCAATCTGCGCGAGGTGACTGATCCCTATACGACGGTGGACCTTTATGGCTCCTACGCCTTCAACGACAAGGCGACGCTTCGTTTCGCCGTCAACAATCTGACGGACCGCAAATATATCCCGGCAGCAAGTGCCTACACGGCACCGGGCCGCACCTTTATCGCGACGATGAACGTGAAATTCTGAGGAGCGAAAGAAATTCTCCGGGCCGGAGTTGCAGTCCTTCCCGGAGATGAAACGCCTTCGTCACATGACCAAGGTATCTGTATTGGCCAGCAAAGGAGTACACCTATGGCTACCACAATTCAACTGACCCAGTCTTCCTCCAACCTGATCGGTTATCTGAACGGTTGGACGAGCGGTTTCGGTTCGACCTATGGTGCGTTCTATGACGCTCAGACCAGCTCTCTCGCCACGACCACCATCAATCCCAACACGACCTATGAGGCGTGGGGTGATGGCAGCACCGGCGGCAAGGGCATCGTCATGAGCGGCGCTCTGCAATACTCCCAGGGCAACCTGACGGGTTCGGTCGACAGCATCGTTCTTGGCACTGGCTACAGCCAGTCCACCAGCGGCATCGCCGTCAGCCAGCAGGAACTGCTGATCGATCCCGACAGCGCTTACTCGCTTGCCGGCGCGCGCGATCTGCTCGATCTCGCTGTTTATCAGCTTGCCCGTTTCGGCTCGCTGGCCGGCTTTTATGACTACTTCGCGGCCACCGGCACGGTGATCGAGGATACGGGCGCTTCGAACACCCTGACGGGCTTTGCTGGCGCGGACACGTTTGTATTCTCCGGCGGCAACGACGTTGTAACGGCTGGCCCTACGGGAACCTACGGGTATCAGGATGGCACGGATACGCTCGACGTTTCCGCTTGGGGCGCAACTTCGGTGGGCGATTTGTTGTGGTATAATGATAACGGAAATGCCGTTATCCTTTCGGCAACGGACACGTCCGTTTCCATCACTCTTAATGGTGTAGATTCCAGCGTACTCGACGCATCGGACTTCATTTTCGCCAGCGCATCGGCGCTTGCCGCGTAAAGGAAAAACAGGCTGTGGGCTTTCAAAACCACCAGCAGACACCGCCGCAGTCCCTCACTGCGGCGGTTGTTTCGCCCCTTAAAAGTACGTTTCTCGGTGTCGCGCTCGTCAGCGGCGTGGTCAACATACTGGCGCTCACCTCGCCGCTCTTCATGCTGCAGGTCTATGACCGGGTGCTGGCCAGCGGCAGCCTGCCGACACTGGTCGGGCTCGCCCTTCTGGCGCTTGGCCTTTACGGTTTTCAGTGCCTGCTTGATATCATCCGCGCCCGTGTTCTGATCCGTATCGGCGAAGATTTCGACATGCGCCATTCAGGCAGGGTGCATGATGCCGTCGTGCGCCTGCCGCTCGTCAACCGCATGCCGGGCGACGGGTTACAGCCGCTGCGCGATCTCGACAATGTGCGCGGCTTCCTTTCCGGCACCGGGCCGACCGCCTTTTTCGATCTGCCGTGGATGCCGCTTTATCTCGGCATATGTTTTCTGTTTCATTTCTGGATCGGCGTGACGGCCCTTGCCGGCGCCATTCTGCTCATATCGCTGACGATTCTGACCAACATATTTTCCCAGAAACCGATCCGCGACACGATGGTCGAAAACATGGCCCGCAATCGGCAGCTGGAGGCCTCGCGCCGCAATGCCGAGGTTGTTCAGGCCATGGGGCTTTCCGGCCGGCTCGGCAAACGCTGGCAAAACTCCAACGAGGCCTATCTAGCCGCCAATCGCAAGGCGGGCGATGTGGCCGGCGGTCTTGGCAATATCGCGAAATCGCTGCGGGTCGTGCTGCAATCGGCCATTCTTGCGGTCGGCGCGTGGCTCGTCATCAACCAGGAGGCTTCGGGCGGCGTGATGATTGCCAGCTCGATCATGATGGGCCGGGCATTGGCGCCCGTCGATCTTGCCATTTCCAACTGGAAGTCCTTCGTGGCCGCTCGGCAGAGCTGGGCGCGACTGAGGGAGCTATTCGCGCAGATGCCGGCCAATGCCACGGCCATGGCGCTGCCGAAACCTGAAAAGGAACTGCGGGTAGAGAACGCCACCATTGTCCCGCCGGGCGAGAGAAAGCCTACTGTCACCGGCCTTGGTTTTGTCATCACTGCCGGAAATGCGCTTGGGGTAATCGGCCCCTCCGGCTCCGGCAAATCCACCCTGTCGCGTATTCTCACCGGCGCCTGGATGCCGGCAGCCGGCAAGGTGCGGCTGGATGGCGCGAGCTTCGATCAATGGGATCGCGAGGCCCTTGGTCGCCACATCGGCTATCTGCCGCAGGGCGTGGAGCTGTTCGACGGTACGATCGGCGAAAATATCTCCCGTTTCGAGGATAATCCCGATCCCGAGGCGATTATCGCTGCGGCAAAAGCTGCCGGAGCGCATGAACTGATCCTGCGTTTCGAAAAGGGCTATGACAGCGATATCGGCGAGGCAGGCTCCGCGCTTTCGGCCGGGCAGCGCCAGCGTATCGGGCTTGCCCGCGCGCTTTACGGCGATCCCTTCATCGTGGTGCTGGACGAGCCGAACGCCAATCTCGATGCGGAAGGTGAAGCCGCCGTGGTCAAGGCGATTGCGTCGGTCAAGGCGCGCAACGGTATCGCCGTCGTTGTCGCCCATCGGCCGAGCGCTATCGGCGTCGTTGATTTCATTCTGATGATGGAAGAGGGCCGGATGAAGGCTTTCGGCCCGCGCGACGAGGTGCTCTCGAAGGTGCTGCGTGTTCCCCAGGGGCAGGCTCAAAAAGGGCAGGCTCCCAAGGGATATGCCGCATCCGCCCAGACGATCTCGCCGTTGCGTGTCGTGGCCAATGCTCAGGCCCAGCCAGTGGCGCTGGACGATGCTCGGGAAGAGAACAGCCAGGAAGGAGATGCGGATGTCAAACATTGATCAGCGCACCCATGTGTCGCGCTCCATCCGCACACATCTGCTCGCCGGCCTTGCTGCAGGTGTTGCGTTGCTGGCGGGTGTCGGCGGCTGGGCTGCGACGACCAATCTTGCCGGTGCCGTCGTCGCCTCCGGTCATCTGGTGGTGGATTCCTACAGCAAGAAAGTGCAGCACCCGAGCGGTGGCGTCGTTGGCGAAATTCTGGTGAATGAAGGCGATAGGGTGAAGGCCGGAGATGTCGTCATGCGTCTCGATGCGACCCAGACCCGCGCCAATCTCGCCATCGTCACCAAACGGCTGGATGAGCTGAATGCGCGTATGGCGAGGCTGGAAGCCGAGCGGGACGATATGCCTGAACTAGTCTTTCCGCAGGCTCTGGTGGTACGCAGGGACGATCCCGATGTCGCTTCCTCCATGCGCAGCGAAACCAAGCTGTTTGAGTTCCGCAAGTCCTATCGTGAGGGTCGAAAAGCGCAGCTTTCCGAACGAATTACCCAGTTCGAGCATGAAATCGAAGGCTTGAAGGCGCAGGAAGTTGCCTATGATAACGGCCTTGCGGTTTTACAGGCTGAAATCACCTCGCAGAAATCCCTGCGGGAACAGGGCGTCGTGTCCGTGCAGCGGCTGAACAGCCTTCAGACGCAGGCCGCGACATTTGGCGGCGAGCGCGGCGAAAAAATTGCCTATCAGGCGCAGACGGCGGGTCGGATTACCGAAACGAAGCTGCAAATTCTGCAGATCGACCAGGAATTGCGCACCGAAGTCGGGCGGGAGCTGCGTGAGATACAGGCCCAGATGGGCGAATTTGTCGAGCGCAAGGTCGCCGCCGAAGATGAATTGAAACGCATCGATATCATCGCGCCGCAATCCGGCATGGTGCATGAAATGGCCGTACACACCGTCGGCGGGGTGGTAACGCCGGCAGACCCGATCATGCTTATTGTACCCGACGGAGACGAGCTGGCGCTCGAGGTGCAGATCGTGCCGAAAGATATCGACCAGTTGCAGGTGGGGCAAAAGGCCATGCTGCGCATGACCGCCTTCAACCAGCGCGTCACGCCGGAACTGGAAGGCCATATCAGCCGCATCGCGGCGGATATCACCACCGATCAGCGCACCGGTCTCTCCTATTATCTGGCGCGGATTTCCGTGCCGGTCACAGAGCGGGAAAAGCTGAACAACGCGCCGCTGGTGCCGGGCATGCCGGCAGAGGCTTTCATCCAGACCAGCGAGCGCACGGCGCTCTCCTATATCGCCAAACCGCTGACGGACCAGATCAGCCGCGCCTTCCGGGAGGATTAGGTTTTCGGAAAGGCAGCGGCCGGCTCAAGCTCCATCCGCAAAGCGGAAGGCCGGAAAACCCTCAGCATTGGCCGGAATGGCCCATACGCCGCCCGACCGCGGAAAGCGCGTGCGGGTCTCTTCGTCCATGTTGTTGCGGTGTGAGGTGACGAAAAGTGTCCGGAAATCCGGGCCGCCGAAACAGGACATTGTGGGGTGCGGCACCGGCATCGGGATTTTTTCCAGCAGCGTGCCGTCATTGCCGTGAATGTTCAGCACGCCAGCGGAAACGCCGGCGCTCCAATAGCGGCCGTCGCCATCCACGCAACCGCCGTCCGGGCGCCCGTCTTCCTTTGTCGGCCTGGCGATGATCCGGCCTTCGTCGAAGAGACCGGTCCGCCGGTCGAAATGCCGTCGGCGGATCCAGCGCTGCACGGAATCGCTGTGCCACATCACCGTGCCATCGGCGGAAAACGCAAGGCCGTTGGGACAGGTCAGCCCCGTTTCGGTACAGCGAATGTCTGTCGCCGTGACCCGCCATAATTGCCCCATCGGCCGAATATCGCTGAAGGCACCGGCGTCCATCGTGCCAACCCAGAAGGCACCATCGGGACCAACCCGCCCGTCATTCAGCCGGCAGGGCAGGTCGTCGGGTGCGGGAATGGTGGCAAGTGTCTCTATCGTGTCGTTTTCGGGATCCACCAGCAGAATCTGCATGCCGCAGGCAACGATCAGCTTGCCGCTTTCACAAAGGCCGAGACAGGAGACCGTATCCGGAAGTGCACATGTCCAGTGTTTGCCGCTGGAGGGCACGATGGAATGAAGCTTCTTTTCCATGATGTCGCACCAGAAAAGCGCCTGCCGCCGTTCGTCCCATACGGGTGATTCCGCAAGAGTGCCGATCACATCGCAGATGAGTTCCGCTCGTTCCATATTCAGCATCATTTTTGCCATGGCACTCTCATTTCACTGGGGCTGATATTCGACGTATCTTGGTGGCCTATTCGAAATATTCGCGATGAGCCTCGTAGATTTGCGACAGGATGCCAAGGACGCGGCGCAGATGCTGGCGCAGCCATTCCACCGCACGGTCCTCGTCCTTCGCCTTGACCGCGTCATAAACGGCCTCGTGTTCGGAAAGCAGGCGGGCCATATGCGCCTCGTCGGTGATGGCGAGCACCCGCAACCGGTCGAGAGCGGCTTTTTCCCGCATCAGCAAGGTTTCCAGACGATCGAGGCCGGTAGCGGCCGCCAGCGCGCTGTGAAACTGGTCGTCATGCAGGCGGAACGCCTTTCGGTCACCGTCGGTCATCGCCTGACGCTGCGCAGCCAGAGCCTGCTCGATGTCGCGCATGGCCCGCCCCGACAGGTCCATCTGGCAAAGCCTGCGTATGGCCGCCACTTCCAGCGCCTCACGAATGAACTGCGCACTTCTGATCTGCAGTTCAGAGAGCTTGGAGACATAGGTTCCCCGGCTCGGCAGGGTGACGATCAGGCCGTCGTCGCGCAGGCGGCTCAATGCTTCACGAACCGGCGTGCGGCTGGAATTGAAAAGCTGGCCGATATCGTTTTCCGAGACGGCCTGACCCGGCGCAAGCTGCCGGTCAAGGATTGCCGCTTTCAGCGCGGCATAAATCTGGTCCACCGCCGGGCGGTTCAGATCCAGCGGCTCCATTTCCGGAGTCGGATATTCCGTTGTCAGGCCTTTTCGCATTTTCCCCCCTGCGTCCGGCAATTTTTCATGAACCTGTTTACCGGAATGCAAATTTATTGACAACCGGCATACCGGTATGCACTTTAACCACCAAACGTGGGTTGGGAGGCTCGCGATCATGCGAACAGGCAAAACTTGTGTCATTGTGGGTGCCGGAATGGTCGCCAGAACGCATTTACTTGCCGCAGCTGCATCTCCTGACAAAGTCAATCTCAAGGGCATCGTGGATGGCGGCTCCGGCCGGGCCGCCCGTCTGGCGCAGGAAGCTTCCGCGCTGATGGGCCATGAGGTCATAGTCTATCGCTCCGTTGAAGATGTGGCGGCTGATCCCGGAGTGGATTTCGCCATCGTGGTGACGCCGCCAAATGCCCGCGCAAGCGTGGTGGAGCCGCTCGCCCGCGCCGGAAAACATGTCCTGCTTGAAAAGCCGGTTGCCCGTAACACGGCGGAAGCATCCGCATTGGTTGCCTTCTGCCGAAGCGCTGGTATCTCGCTTGGCATTGTTTTCCAGCACCGCATGCGCGCGGCTTCGCTCAAGGCGAAGGAACTTGTCGCGGGCGGCACCCTCGGTGCATTGGGCGTCTGCGAAATTTCCGTGCCGTGGTGGCGCGCACAGGCCTATTACGACGAGCCGGGCCGCGGAACGCGGGAGCGGGATGGCGGCGGTGTCTTGATATCGCAGGCGATCCATACGATCGACTTGGCGCTCAGCCTTGCCGGGCCGGTGGCACGTGTGCAGGCCATGGCGACGACGACGCGGTTTCATCGGATGGAGACCGAGGATTTCGTCTCTGCCGGGCTGCGTTTCGAAAATGGCGCTGTTGGTTCGCTGATGGCAAGCACGGCCAGTTTTCCCGGAAGTGCCGAAACCATTGCCCTGCATTTCGACAAGGCCAGTCTGCGGCTTGCCTCCGGCGTGTTGCAAGTCGACTGGCGGGATGGGCGCAGCGAGGTCTTTGGCGGGGCGGCATCCGGCACGGGTGGCGGCGCCGATCCCATGGCGTTCACCCATGAATGGCATCAGGGCATTATCGAGGATTTTGTCGATGCCCTTGTTTTGGAGCGGGAGCCGGTGGTGACCGGTGAGGCCGCGCTCCTTTCTCACCGACTGATCGATGCAATCGTCAAATCTGCCGAAGGCGGCAAGGAAGTGGAACTGCGCTATGACTAAACCGATCAAGTTTGCGGCTCTCGGTATCGAGCACCGGCATATTTTCGGCATGTCACAGAACATGCTGAATGCCGGCGCGGAATTTGCCGGCTGGTGGACGGAGGGCGAACCCGAAATTGTGGAGGGTTTCCTGAAACGCTTCCCCGATGTTCCGCGTGTGGGGAGCGTTGAAGAGATTCTTGCCGATCCGACCATCGATCTCGTCCTGATTGCCGATGTTCCGAAGAAGCGCGCCGACCTTGCCGTTCGTGCAATGGAAGCGGGCAAGGATGTGATGTCGGACAAGCCGGGATGCACCACGCTTGCCCAGCTGGAGCAGCTGCGCGCCACCGTGGCCCGCACGAAACGCATATGGTCGGTGAATTTTTCGGAGCGTTTCGAAGTGCCGAGCGTGACGAAGGCCACGGAACTGGTGGCGGCGGGCGCCATCGGCCGGGTGGTGCAGACCATTGGCACGGGGCCGCACCGTCTCAACCGGGCGCTGCGCGCCGACTGGTTTTTCGATCTGGAATCCTATGGCGGTATCCTCACCGATATTGCCAGCCACCAGATCGACCAGTTCATGTTCTTCACCGGCTCGACGGATGTGGAAGTTGTTTCTGCGACAGTCGCGAATTATGCCAATCCCGGCGATCCGGGCTTGCAGGATTTCGGCGAGGTGCTGCTGCGCGGTGATCGCGGCCATGGCTATATTCGTGTCGACTGGTATACGCCGGATGCGCTGCCCACCTGGGGCGATGGCCGCCTGACCATTCTGGGAACGGAAGGCTATATCGAGCTGCGGAAATATGTCGATCTCGGCAACAAGCCGGGCACCGACAGGCTTATTCTCGTCAATGGCGATCGCTGCGAATACATAGATGCCTCGGATGCCGGCCTGCCCTATTTCGACCGCCTGTCCGCTGATATCCGCAACCGCACCGAAACCGCCATGCCTCAGGCTCACGCTTTCAGGGTGTGTGAATTGGCGCTGAAGGCGCAGGCAAAAGCCGAAGGGAGAGTGGCATGATCGGCGTTGCAATCATCGGCGCGGGCATCGGCGCGTTGCATCTCAAGGGCTATCGCGCGCTTCCAGGCCGCTTTACGGTAAAGGCCATCTGCGATCTCGATCTGGAGCGGGCGCGCAAGCTCGCCGAGGATGACCCCTCGATAAAGGTGACGGCAAGCCTTGAGGAGGTGCTGGCGGATGACAGCATCTCGCTGATCGATATCTGCCTGCCGCCGCATCTGCATTTTCCGGTTGCCCTGCAGGCCCATGCCGCCGGCAAGGATGTGATCTGCGAAAAGCCGCTTGTTCGCTCGCTGGAGGAGGCGCATGCCCTGCTTGTTTCGGTGAAAAACACCGGCCGTCAGGTGTTTCCTGTGTTCCAGTACCGATTCGGCCATGCCATGCGGCAGCTGCGCGCGCTGATCGATGCCGGCCTTGCCGGCAAGGCCTTTGTCGCCAGTTCTGAAGTGCACTGGAACCGGGGTGCTGACTATTATTCAATTCCATGGCGCGGCACATGGAAGGGCGAATGTGGCGGCGCGACGCTCGGGCATGCCATCCATGCCCATGATCTTATCTGCCATGTGCTCGGTCCGGTCGAGGAGGTATTTGCCTTCGCCGATACGCGGGTGAACGCCATCGAAACGGAGGATTGTGCAGCCATCAGCCTGCGCATGAAAAGCGGTGCGCTGGTAACGAGTTCCGTGACGCTTGGCGCTGGCAATGACACGTCGCGGCTGCGTTTCTGTTTCGAGGGGCTGACTGCTGAAAGCGGCACCAAACCCTATGCGCCGGCCGAGGACACGTGGCACTTCACCGCCCGCGCGCCGACGACGCAGCAGGAGATCGATGCGGTTCTGGCGCGGGTCGGTACGGGGCTGGATGGTTTTGCCGGTTTCCTCGAAGCCATCGCCGATGCGATCGAGGGCAGGGGTGGCAATGAAGTGACCGTTGCCGACGGGTTGCGCTCCATCGAACTCGTCACCGCCACCTATAAGTCGGTACGGCAGGGGCAGCCCGTGCGGTTGCCGCTGAGCGAGGGTGACGATCTCTATAAAGGTTGGGCGCCTGAGACGCCCGTTTCGCGGAAAGTCTGACATGACCGACAGAAAATTGAGATCCGACCGCTGGTTCGCGCCCGATGACCTGCGCAGTTTCGGCCACCGCTCCCGCATGATGCAGCTCGGTTATGCGGAGGAAGATTTTGTCGGCAAACCCGTCATCGGCATCCTCAACACCTGGTCCGAATTGAACACCTGCCATTCGCATTTTCCCGAGCGTGTGAAGGATGTGAAGCGCGGTGTCTTGCAGGCGGGCGGCTTCCCGGTGGAAATGCCATCGCTTTCGGTTGATGAGAGTTTCACCAAGCCGACTTCGATGCTCTATCGCAACATGCTGGCGATGGAGACGGAAGAGATGATCCGCTCGCATCCGCTTGACGGCGTGGTGCTGATGGGCGGTTGTGATAAGACGACGCCCGGCCTCGTCATGGGCGCGATTTCGGCCGGCGTACCGATGATCTATCTGCCGGCCGGGCCGATGCTGCGCGGCAATTATGCCGGCAAGGTGCTGGGTTCCGGCTCCGACGCCTGGAAATATTGGGACGAACGCCGGGCTGGCAATGTCAGTGACGAGGAATGGCGTGGGCTGCAGGGCGGCATCGCCCGTTCTGCCGGTGTCTGCATGACCATGGGCACGGCATCGACCATGACGGCGATTACCGATGCGCTGGGCCTGACGCTGCCGGGTGCATCCTCCATTCCGGCTGTCGATGCCGAACACCAGCGCATGTCGGCAGGCTGCGGCCGCCGCATCGTGGAAATGGTGGGTGAGGATCTGACCCCGGATCGCATTCTGACGGCGGCTGCATTCCGCAATGCCGCCATCGTTGCCATGGCAACCGGCTGCTCCACCAATGCAGTCGTTCACCTCATCGCCATGGCGCGCCGCGCCGGTGTGCCGATGACGCTCGATGAGCTGGACGAGCTTGGCCGTGTCACGCCGCTCATCGCCAATGTCCGCCCCTCGGGCAAAGACTATCTGATGGAGGATTTTTATTATGCGGGCGGTTTGCGCGCCCTGATGAAGCAGCTTGAAAGTCGGCTTGACTGCTCGGCTCTCACGGTGACCGGCCGCAGCATGGGTGAAAATCTCGAGGGCGCGAAGGTTTATAATGACGATGTGATCCGTTCGCTCGACAATCCGGTCTATGCGGAAGGCTCACTCGCCGTCTTGCGCGGCAATCTCTGTCCGGATGGAGCGGTCATCAAACCCGCCGCCTGCGATCCGAAATTTCACATCCATGAAGGCCCGGCGCTGGTTTTTGACAGCTACCCCGAGATGAAGGCGGCAATCGACGATGAAAATCTTGATGTGACGCCGGATCATGTGCTGGTGCTGCGCAATGCCGGTCCACTCGGCGGCCCCGGTTTTCCAGAGTGGGGCATGCTGCCGATCCCCAAGGCGCTGATCAAGAAAGGCCATCGCGACATGTTGCGTATCTCCGATGCCCGCATGTCCGGCACATCCTATGGCGCCTGCGTGCTGCATGTCGCGCCGGAGAGTTTTATCGGCGGGCCGCTCGCCTTGCTGAAGTCAGGCGATATCGTACGGCTCGACCTGCCGCAACGCCGCCTTGACATGTTGGTCAGCGATGAGGAGCTCGCCAGCCGCCGGGCCGCCTGGCAGGCGCCGCCGCCGCGTTATGAGCGCGGCTACGGTTATATTTTTTCCAAACATGTGAGCCAGGCCGATCAGGGGTGCGATTTCGACTTCCTGCAGACCGATTTCGGCCGCGCCGCTGGTGAGCCGGATATTTATTGAAGCCTTGAGCAGGGCAGAGCCCTCGCCAATGATATAAAATGACAGGAGAGACCGGGATGAACCAAGAGACCCGCGACAAGCTGAAAACCATTTCCGTCGCCACGCTGGCGACAGCGCTTTACAAGCGTGGCCTGCGAAACCAGGTCATACAGGGCGTACATCCGCTCGGCTACAAGGGCACGAACATGGTCGGGCCGGCATTTACGCTGCGTTATATGCCCGCACGCGAGGACCGCAACCAGCTCGTGGAATTTCGCAATCCCGCCCATCCGCAGCGGGTGGCAATCGAAACCTGCCCGCCGGGTCATGTGATGGTGATCGACAGCCGCAAGGATGCGAGCGCCGCCTCGGCCGGCGATATTCTGGTAACGCGCCTTATGGTGCGTGGCGGTGCCGGCATCGTCAGCGATGGCGGTTTCCGCGACGCCGCCACCATCGCCGAACTGGATATTCCGGCCTATCACACCCGGCCTTCCAGCCCGACCAACCTCACCAAACATGAGGCGATTGAGATCAACGGCCCGATCGGCTGCGGCGACGCGCCTGTCTTTCCCGGCGACATCATCGTTGGCGATGCGGACTGCGTCATCGTCATTCCCGCCGGCATTGCCGACGAGATCGCCACCGAGGCGGTGGAAATGACGGCTTATGAGGATTTCGTGGTGGAGCAGGTCAAGGCCGGCCAGACGATCATCGGGCTTTACCCCTGCACCAAGGAAGAACACCAGACGGCTTTTGCCGAATGGCGCAAGAAGAACAACCGCTGAGCCTTACAGCCAGCCCAGTGCTTTCGCCGCGCGGATCGCCTCCACGCGGCGTTTGCAATCCAGCTTGCGGAACAGTTGCTTGCAAAAGCCGAGACCAAGGCGCAGAACGCAGCCGTTGCGTCTGGCGCGGAGCGGGCGAGCCTCAAGACGCTTGAGGTCGAGGACATCCCGATCACCTATCTGCCGGGCGGCGCTCGCAGGGTGCGCGTACGGGTTATCGGCGATATCGCCTTTCATTGATGGTAAGAGGCCCTGCGGGAGTGGGGTGACGAAGGAGTGAGCACATGACGAAGATCGCACTGGCCATTCATGGTGGTTGCGGCGTGATGCCGGAAGACAGCATGACTTCTGAGGAGTGGGCTGCTGCGCGTGATGATCTGGCAGCGGCGCTGCGTGCCGGTTATGGCGTGCTGAAGGCTGGCGGAACCGCGCTTGAGGCGGTCGAGGCGGCGGTTGTCGTCATGGAGGACAGCCCGCATTTTAATGCCGGGCATGGTGCTGCACTCAACGAAAACGGCATTCACGAACTCGATGCGTCGATCATGGATGGTGCCACACTGGCGGCGGGCGCGATCAGCGCGTCCCGCGCCATCCGCAACCCTGTGAAGGCGGCGCGTGCGCTGATGGTGGATGAACGTGCCGTCTATCTGACGGGTGAGGCGGCCGACCGCTTCGCCAGGGAAAAGGGGCTAGCCACCGAGCCTCAATCCTACTTCACCACGCAAAAGCGCGTGGAGGCACTGTCGGCGATGAAGCGCCACGCCGCCACAGGCACGGAAGCAACTGAAAACGAAAAGCACGGGACTGTCGGCGCAGTGGCGCGCGATGCGGCGGGGCATCTTGCTGCGGCCACCTCGACCGGCGGTTACACCAACAAGCCGGACGGCCGCGTGGGAGACAGCCCGGTAATCGGCGCCGGCACCTATGCGCGGGATGGCGCCTGTGCGGTCTCGGGCACCGGCAAGGGCGAGTTTTTCATCCGTTATGTCGTCGGCCACGAGATCGCGTCCCGCGTTGCCTATCTTGGGCAGGATCTGGAGACCGCCGCCGGCGATCTCGTGCACAAGGATCTGGCTCCCTACAATATCGGTGCCGGGCTAGTGGCGATCGATGCCGAAGGCGGCATATCCGCGCCCTATAATACATCCGGCATGTTTCGCGGCTGGGTGACGCCATCGGGAGAGGCACGCGTGGCCACCCATGACACGGTCTATGAGGTGAAATTGTAGGTCGCTGTCGCGGGTAGGATAAAAAACCGGTGACAGGAAGCGCTATCGGCGGCAAAAGGTTTGAACCGTTACCGGCTCGTTTTTCATCCATGGTGCTGGCCTCATGAACATCAAGCAGCTCGAAGTCCTGCGTACGCTTCTTTCCACCGGCTCCACCATTGCCACGGCCAAGGCCATGGGTCTCAGCCAGTCCGGTGTCAGCCGGCTTCTGGCGCAGCTCGAATCGGATCTGTCGCTGACACTGTTTGCCCGCGACAAAGGGCGGCTCATTCCGACGCCGGAAGCCGCACTTCTTGCCCGTGATGCCGAAAACGTGCTGCTCGCCGTCGATCGCATGTCCGGCCACGCCGAAGATTTGCGCAATGGCGCGGCCGGCCCGGAAATCGTTCGCATCGGCCTGCCAAGCAGCATGTGGGAAAATTTCGCGCCCGCCATGCTGATCGATTATGTCCGGGATTTTCCCGGCGTGCGTATCGAAACCTTCTTCGAGACGACCACCGCCATCAACAAGCTGGTGGGCGAACGGGTGATCGATCTCGGTTTCCTGCGGATGGAAGGCGAGATCGGGCCGGGCATCGATGTCGAACGTGTTGCAACCGGCAAGAGCGTCTGCGTGGTCCGGGAGGATCATCCGCTGGCTGAACTCACCGAAATCACCGTCAAGGATCTGCGCAATGTTCCGCTCATCCTGATCGGCCGGCAGAGGCCGAACCGCATGGCGCTCGATCAGGTATTCAAGAAGGCCGGCGTCAAGCCGATGGTGAAGATCGAGACCCATACCAACAGTTCCGCCTGCGCCTATGTGGCGCACGGGTTGGGGGTAACGATCATTAGCAGTTTTTATGCTAACCTCTACCGGCACCTTCCCGTTGTCGCCCGACCATTCGTTCCGCAGGCCACACAGGAATTCGGTCTTGCCCGCGCTTCCGGTGCACCCTTGTCCATCGCGGCGCAGGCACTGAGCGATGCCCTGAAGCGGGAAATCCAGCTTTCGCAAAAAATCGACTGAAAACGGGATTTTGGGCGGGAAATCTCATTGCCTTCATCAGGATGAAACGCGCCGCCATTCTGCATAGACATATGACATTTACGCATAATATTGCGTGATATTTCTCAATCCGTCATAGTCACCAGCAACGAAACCGATAGAGGCGGGATGTCATTCCCGGCCATCAATCGTGGGGAACCGATGATAAGATTCATACTGAGCCGTCTTTTGATGGCGCTGCCGACGATCGCATTCGTGTCGATCACGGTCTTTGCGCTCATCCGCTTCATTCCGGGTGATCCGGCTGCCCTGATGCTGGGCGACATGGCGCAACCGGAACAGATCGAAGCCATGAGGACCGAACTCGGCCTCGACAAGTCCATGCCGCAACAATTCATGATCTGGGCCGGCAATGTGGTGCAGGGCGATTTCGGCCGCTCCATCGTTAATGACGAAGCCGTGTTGCCGCTGGTCGTGTCGCGTTTTCTCGTCAGCGCCGAGATCGTCGTGGTCGCCGTGCTGCTCGCTAGCCTGATTGCGGTTCCGGCGGGTGTTATCGCCGCCTGGAAACAGAACAGCCTGACCGATCTTGCGCTGGTGGGAACGGCAACCCTGCTTCTGTCCATCCCGACATTCTGGCTGGGCCTGCTGCTTCTTCTGTTTTTCGGCCTCAAGCTCGGCTGGCTGCCGGTGCTGGGATATGTGTCGATCAGCGATAATCTTGTTGGTGGCATGCTTTATCTCGTCCTGCCCGTCATGACGCTTGTCATCCACGAAATGGGTGTTCTGATCCGCATGGCGCGCGCCTCGACACTGGAAGTGCTGCGGCTGGATTACATCACCCACGCCCGTGCCAAGGGCCTCTCGGAAAGTGCTGTCCTCTGGCGGCACGCCTTCAAGAACGCCTTCGGCCCGACCTGGACGATGATCGGCCTCATCCTCGGCAATCTCCTCGGCGGCATCGCCGTCATCGAGACGGTGTTCACCATTCCCGGCCTCGGACGGCTGATGGTCGACAGTATTTTTGCCCGTGACTATCCGGTCATACAGGGCTGCCTGCTGTTCGTCTCGCTGTCCTATGTGCTGGTCAACCTGTTCGTCGACCTTCTTTATCCCCTCTTCGATCCGCGTGTGGTTGCCGAATGAAAAAGTTCACACTTAACGGGCTTATCGGCGGCTTTCTCATCGCCCTCCTGCTCATCACCGCCGCAACCGGTCTGTTCTGGACGCCCTATGACCCGATGAAGCTCGGTTTTGCCTCGCGTCTGGCCGGTCCAAGCGCCAGCCATCTTCTCGGCACCGACGAATTCGGGCGCGATGTTTTGAGCCGCCTGATGGTTGGCGCACGGGCCAGCGTCTGGATCGGCTTCCTGACGGTCAGCTTCGCGACAATCTTCGGCACGCTGATCGGCCTTGTCAGCGGTTATGCGCGGGGCTGGGTGGATGGCGTCATCATGGCCATCAACAATGCGCTCCTGGCCTTCCCGGGCATTCTGCTGGCGCTCGGCCTGCTCGCGGTTTTCGGCGCAAACCAGTATGGCATCATCTTCGCGCTCGGCATCGCCTATACGCCATCCATGGCCCGCGTGGTGCGTGGTGCCGTGCTTTCTCTGCGCGAGCGGGAATTCATCGAGGCATCTCTGGTGATGGGCAATGGCGAGATCTACACCATGGTCCGCCACATCCTGCCCAATTGCATCGCGCCGATCACGGTTCTTGCCACCTCCATGTTCGGTTGGGCCATCCTGTCGGAAAGCGCGCTCTCCTTCCTCGGCCTCGGCGTGCCGCCGCCGGCCCCCACCTGGGGCAACATGCTGGCCGCCGGCCGGCCCTTCATCCAGCAGGCCGTGTGGCTCGGGCTTTTCCCCGGTCTCTGCATCGCGCTGACGCTGCTTGGCATCAATCTTCTGGGCGATGCCCTTCGCGACAGGCTTGACCCGCGCATGAGAGGTCTCAAATGACAGACAATACACTTCTCACTGTTCGCGGCCTTTCGCTCGAAGTCGCCAGAACCGGCCATCGGGTGGTCAAGGATGTCTCCTTCGATATTGCCGCAGGGGAAATCTTCGGCATCGTCGGCGAAAGCGGCTCGGGCAAGACGCTCGCCACCCGCGCGCTCATCTCGCTTCTGCCGCCGGCCATCGCCGTCACCGGCGGGTCGATCATCTACAAGGGGCAGGATGTCATGTCCCTGCCGGTGAAGGATCTTCGGCGGCTGCGCGGCGCGGAGATCGGCGTGGTGTTTCAGGAGCCGATGACCTCGCTCAACCCATCGATGACGATTGGCAGACAGCTGGAGGAAGGGCTGATCCTTCACACGAAGCTGTCGCCCGAAGAGCGCCGCGAGAAAATTCTCGACATGCTGCGCCGGGTCGGCATCCGCGATCCCGAAGGTGCGTTGACGGCCTATCCGCACGAGTTTTCCGGCGGCATGCGCCAGCGCATCATGCTGGCCTCGGTCATGCTGCTGAAACCGGCCCTGCTGATTGCCGATGAGCCGACGACGGCGCTTGACGCGGTCATCCAGCGCGATGTCATGGAACTGATGGTGGAACTGACGCGGGCGGAAGGCACTGCCGTTCTCCTCATCAGTCACGATCTGCCGATGGTGGCACGTTATACCAGCCGCATCGTGGTGATGGAAAAAGGCACGATCGTCGAACAGGGCCGCACCGAGGACCTGCTGGACGCGCCGCAGCACCCCTATACGAAGAAACTTCTTTCCTCTCTGCCGTTTCGCGGTGAGCCGCGCAGTATCGACACCTCCAGGGCGCCAATGGTTTCGGCCCGCGATATCGTTGTCGATTATGCCGGTCGCAAATCGCTGCTGAAAAAAGCCAAATCGAAGCGTGCGCTGCACGGCGTCAGCATCGATATTCACGAGGGCGAGGTCGTGGCGCTGGTCGGCGGCTCCGGTTCCGGCAAGACCACGCTTGGCCGCACCATTGCCGGTCTCGTCAAGGAAAGCGAAGGGCAAATCCGCTTTCAGGGCCGTGAGCGCAACGAGGACTGGAAGGATTATCGCCTGAATTGCCAGATGGTGTTTCAGGATCCCTATTCCTCGCTCGATCCGCGCATGACCATTCAGGCGCTGGTGGAGGAGGCGCTGCGCCTCGTGCCGGACCTCGATCAGGCCGCCAAGCGCAAGCGGGCGCTGGAAACGCTGGAGGAAGTGGGGCTCGGCGCCGATTTTGCCGCCCGCTATCCGCATGAGCTTTCCGGGGGGCAGCGCCAGCGCGTGGCGATTGCCCGCGCCATTGCCCGCCGTCCGCGGTTCCTGATTGCCGACGAACCGGTCTCGGCACTCGACGTGACGGTGCGGGCGCAGGTGCTCGATCTCTTTTCCGATCTGCAGAAACGTTACGGTTTTTCCTGCCTGTTCATCAGCCACGATCTCGGCGTGGTGGAGCAGGTGGCCGACCGTGTCGTCGTCATGCAGGACGGCCGCATCATCGAAGAGGGCGACCGCGACACGATTTTCGACAGTCCTAGAGAGGCCTATACACGCCGGCTGCTCTCGGCCATTCCCGCCCTCGACCAGAATGAGAAAGGCGGCGTGACACTGAAATGGCGTCTGGAAGATGAAGTTTAACAGGAAGATGACAATGACTGTGGCTGCCCAATTAAATGCGATCTGTGATGCACAGCCTTTCGTGACGCGCTTCATGGTGCGCAATCTCCTGACCGGTGAAGAGATCGGCCGGGGAGAAAACGAGGAGACGCCATCGGGCAGCACCCGCAAGACGTCGATCATGATGGCCGTTCTCAAGGCCGCCAGCGAAGGGCGGATCGATCTCGACCAGCCCGTTACCTATGAAAAACGGCTAGCGGAAGAGGTCGCGAGCGGCATGTTCCGTTATATGACGCCGGGTATCGTCATTTCGCTACGCGATGCCGTCGCCGGCATGATGGTGCTGAGCGACAATGTCTGCACCAAGATGGTGCTCGAACGGCTGACGCTGGAAGAGGTGGACGGCTATTGCAAATCGCTCGGCATGGCCAATACCCACCACCGTTTCCTCATCCCGCCGCTGGCGCTGGCGGCCGACCATCCGTTGAAGACAGTTACGACCACCTCGGCGGCGGATCAGGTGCTTCTGCTGCAGACCATTCTCGATGCGCAATCTTCGCCGGAGGCGCAGGCAAAGCTCGGTTGCAGCCCGCAATTGTGCGAGTGGGCGATGCAGACGCTGAAAAACCAGATTTTGCGGTATGGAATTCGCTCCCGCCTGCCTTTTGAGGCCGTGGTGGCCAGCAAGAGTGGCCGCGGCAAGCGTGGGCGCATGGATGCCGGCATCGTCTACAGAAACGGCGCGCCGTCCTTCATCATCACCACCTATACCGATGAGGTTCCGCAAACCATGCCTGACGGCACGCCGGGATACACCATCGCGCTTGAGACGATCGGCCGGCTGGCACAGGCCTGCTGGGACGGTTTTTAATCAATTACAATCAACGACAACAAAGAGGGTAGAACAGTGAAAAAATTTCTCCTTGCAGGCGTTGCCCTGCTGGTAACGGCCAATATCGCGGCGGCCCGCGATATCACCATCGCGCAGAGCTCGGATCTGCGCAGCAACAATCCCGGCGTGAACCGCGACGGCAATACGGACGGGGTTATCCTGCACATCGTCGAAGGCCTCGTCGGTTATAACAATGCTGGCGAGGTGAAGCCGCTTCTGGCCGAAAGCGTCGATGTTTCGGCTGACGGCCTGACCTATACGTTCAAGCTGCGCAAGGACGTGAAATTCCACAATGGCAAGCCGCTCACCGCAGAGGATGTTGCCTGGAACTGGACACGTTATCTGAAGCCGGAAACAAAATGGACCTGCCTCAACGATTTCGCGGAAGGCGGGGCAGCGCACGTCACCGGCGTCAAGGCCACGGATGCATCCACGGTCGAGATCACGCTTGAAAAACCTTCCGCCGTTTTCCTCGGCCTGATGTCGCGGCCGGAATGCGGTTATACCGGCATGATCTCACCGGAATCGGTTGCTGCCGATGGCAGCTTCGTCAAGCCGATCGGCACCGGTCCGTTCCAGTGGGACGAGTGGAAAAAAGGCGAATATATCCGCCTCGCCAAATTTGCCGATTATGTTTCGCCGGCAAATGACGGCAAGCCTGACGGCATGGTCGGCTCCAAGCGGCCGCTGGCCGACGGCATCAAATTCATGGTCATTCCTGATGCTTCGACGGTGAAGGCGGGCCTTGAATCCGGCGTGCTCGATACGGCCGAGATTTCTCCCGATCTCATTCCGGAATTCAAGACCAATGACAAGATGCAGCTCATCGTTGCCCGCAACAACGGCAAGAACCTGTTCTACATCCAGACCCGCGACAAGGTTCTGAGCAATCCAGGCGTGCGCCGCGCCATGGCGATGGCGCTCGATCTCGATGAACTGGTTGCTGCCGCATCGAACGGCACGGGTGAAGCCAACGGCTCGATGGTCTCGCAGGATTCGGTCTATTTCGACGAGACCCAGAAAAAGCGTCCGGCCTATGACATCGAGGCCGCGAAGAAGGAACTGGAGGCCGCCGGTTACAAGGGCGAGCCGATCTCCATCATCGCCAACAAGCGTGGCAACGTGCCGAGCTTCCCGGCCGCCGTCATGGCGCAGGCCATGATGCAGCAGGCGGGTCTCAACGTGCAGATCGAGGTGCTGGATTATGCCACGCAAGTCGATCGCCGTCGCTCCGGCAATTATCAGGTGATCTCGCAGTCGGTCGCCCCGCGTCTCGACCCGGCGCTGATGTATGCCTTCTATGTCGGCAACAAGGACAAGAACGCCTCCCTGATGTGGGACGATCCGAAGGCGATCGAGCTGATGAAGGCGGCCTATGTCGAGGCCGACCAGACGAAGCGCCAGAAGATTTTCGACGAGTTCCATGAGCTGATGCTGAAGGAAATGCCGGGCATCTTCCTCTACGACATGGTCGATGTCTGGGGCGCCACGAAGAAACTCAAGGGCCAGCCGGTCTGGCAGTCGAACGCCCGTCTCTGGGAAGTCTCGGTCGACAACTGATCCACTGTTGCCCGCGCCGGAGGCGGACCCCGGCGCGGGCTTTCCATTATAGGGTGCAAGGATTTGGCGGTGCATCCGCCGAAGCGCTTGCGCGTGCCCGTAAAGGGCGGAAATGCGAGGACAAGCCATGAACCGTGATGCCGTGATGTCGATTGCCGCCGAAGTCGAGGCCATGAAGCCCGACTTCACCACCCTAAGCGACAGCATCTGGGATTTTGCCGAGCTTAAATTTGAAGAACGGCAATCCTCTGGCGTTCTGGCCGCCGCGCTTGAGGAAAACGGCTTTGCGGTTCGCCGCGGCGTGGCAGGCATGGAAACGGCGTTCATCGGTGAATTCGGTAGCGGCAAGCCGGTCATTGCCTTCCTCGGCGAATTCGATGCGCTGGCCGGCATGAGCCAGGTGGCCGATGTGGCGCAGGTGCAGCCGCGCGAGGCGAACGCCACCGGCCATGGCTGCGGCCATAACCTCCTCGGCGTTGGCTCGCTGATGGGGGCCATCGCGCTCGCCCGGCATCTGAAAGCCAATAATCTGCCCGGCACCGTGCGTTATTACGGTTGCCCCGGTGAGGAGGGCGGTTCGGGCAAGACCTTCATGGTGCGGGCTGGCCTGTTTGATGATGTCGACGCGGCGCTGACCTGGCATCCGGCCCCGTTCAACGGCGTGCGTTCCACCAATAATCTTGCCGTGCTGGAATATTTCTACCGTTTCAAGGGCGTTGCGGCCCACGCCTCCAACGCCGCCCATCTCGGCCGCTCGGCGCTTGATGCCGCCGAACTCATGAATGTCGGCGTCAATTTCCTGCGCGAACACATGCCGCAGGATTGCCGGGTGCATTATGCGATCACCGATACCGGCGGCAAGGCGGCGAATGTTGTGCAGGCCAAGGCCGAAGTGCTTTACCTGATCCGCGCCCCGGAAATGCGCCAGGCGCTCGATCTTGCTGCACGGGTGGACAAGGTGGCGCGCGGCGCGGCGATGATGACCGAGACCGATGTTGAGATCGTCTTCGATACCGCCTCCACCAACCTTCTGCCTAACATCACGCTGGAAACGGCGATGCATGAAAACATGGTGGCGCTTGGCCCCATCGCCTTCGACGAAGCGGATATTGCTTTCGCAAAGAGCATTCAGGATACTTTCACCGACGAGGCGATCAAAAGCAGCATCCGGCTCTATCAGATAAAGGGTGATGTTTTTTCCAACCGGAAGATTGATGGTTCGACGCCCCTGCATCTCGGCCTGCGCGCTTTCGAGGGCGAGTCGCATTTCCGGGCGGGTTCCACCGATGTCGGCGACGTCAGCTGGATCACGCCGACGGCGCAGTGCTGGACGCCGGCCTGGGCGATCGGGACCAATCCGCATACCTGGCAGGTGGTAGCGCAGGGCAAAAGCCCCGCCGCTCACAAGGCCATGGCGCATGCCGCCAAGACGCTTGCATCGACCGGGCTTGCGCTGATGACCTCGCCGGAACTGCTCGCCAGTGCAAAGAAGGAATGGCAGGAAAAAACCGAAGGCAGCGATTATGTCTGCCCGATTCCTGCAGATGTCATGCCCAGTTCGCATAGATAGAACGTACCGTTCCAGCATCCACCCCAATGGATGATGTGCGGGCTTGCGATTGAATTCGACCTGCCATCAAACTTGGCGTCATCCTCAGGTTTGCCCCGGGGATCCATGATTTCAACGGCTTATCTCTCCTCGCCGCAAGGGCGGGGAGGAAGCTCCGTTTTCCTTAATCTCCCATCATCACCGCCTTGTGTGCCGCTTCGTCGCCTGGCTGCGAAGAAAACATTGACGTTCGAACCAAAAATGGAATAAATATATCGAACAGCAGAAAATCGGTTTCATTATTCCGTTTTCTGAATGTGGAGATAGCGGCGGGCTTTCGGGTCCGCTTCCGGCTGGGAGAGGTGGCGCCGGACACTGTGGAGGAGAAAACAATGAAGAAGCTTATTATTGGTGCAGCCATGTCTGTGCTTCTGGGCACGGCGGCACATGCAGAAACCGTCGGTGTTTCGATGGCTCAGTTCGACGACAACTTCCTGACCGTGCTGCGAAACGGCATGCAGGATTACTCCAAGGAACTGAAGGGCGTTACCCTGCAGGTTGAAGACGCGCAGAACGACGTTGCCAAGCAGCAGAGCCAGATCCAGAATTTCATCGCGTCCAAGGTTGATGCGATCATCGTCAACCCGGTCGATACCGACGCGACGGCGGCCATGTCGAAACTTGCGGCAGAAGCCAAGATCCCGCTGGTTTACGTTAACCGCCAGCCGGTGAACGTGGACAGCCTGCCTGAAGGTCAGGCCTTCGTGGCATCTGAAGAAACCGTGGCCGGTACGCTGGAAACCAAGGAAGTTTGCCGCCTTCTCGGTGGTAAAGGCAAAGCCGTTGTCATGATGGGCGAGCTTTCCAACCAAGGCGCGCGCATGCGCACGCAGGCCGTGCACGATGTTCTGAAAACCGATGAATGCAAGGGTATTTCGGTGGTTGAAGAGCAGACGGCCAACTGGCAGCGCACGCAGGGCGCCGACCTCGTCACCAACTGGCTCTCCAGTGGTGTCGAATTCAACGCGGTCATCGCCAACAATGATGAAATGGCCATTGGTGCCATTCAGGCGCTGAAATCCGCTGGCAAGGACATGAAGGACTACGTCGTTGCCGGTGTGGACGCCACGCAGGACGCGCTTGCCGCCATGCGCGCCGGCGATCTTGATGTGACGGTGTTCCAGGACGCCGCTGGTCAGGGCAAGGGCGCTCTCGATGCGGCACTGAAGCTCGTCAAGGGCGACAAGGTCGACAAGAAGGTCTACATTCCCTTCCAGCTCGTCACGCCTGAGAACGTCAAGGATTACGTGGCCAAGAACTGACGATCCCGTTCCGGCATTTGCGCTCGATTGAAATAATATCGGGAGCAGATGCCGGACCCGGACGGCAACTGAAGGCGCAGCCTGCGGGCTGATGCAGAGAATATAATTTCATTGAATTCAAAGTGTTACAGCGCCCATGCCTGTCTTTGGTGACACGGCGCTGTAAGCCTCCCCGGAGGAAGGTCGCGATTTCGCAGGCCAATTTTCCGGTCATTTTTGTCTATTGTGGAGGGTGAGATGGTCGTCAGTCCATCGACAATGGCCGCCGTGCGCGCCAGCGGCGCCGTGCCGAATGCAGAATTTCTTCTGGCAGCGGACGGTATACGCAAGGAATTTCCCGGCGTCGTGGCGCTTGATGATGTGTCGTTCCACCTCAAGCGCGGCACCGTGCACGCGCTGATGGGCGAGAACGGCGCCGGCAAATCGACGCTGATGAAGATTCTCGCTGGTATCTATCAGCCGGACATCGGTGAAATCCGCCTTAAAGGTGCTCCGATACGCCTCGATTCCCCACTCGACGCGCTCGAAAACGGCATTGCGATGATCCATCAGGAACTCAACCTGATGGCCTATATGACGGTGGCCGAAAACATCTGGATTCGCCGTGAGCCGAAAAACCGTTTTGGTTTCATCGACCATGGCGAAATGTACCGCCGCACGGAGACGCTGCTGGAAAGGCTGGGTATCGACCTCGATCCGGAAACCCGCGTCGGCGAGCTGTCGGTTGCGAGCCGTCAGATGGTCGAGATCGCCAAGGCGGTTTCTTACGATTCCGACGTTCTGATCATGGATGAGCCGACATCGGCGCTGACGGAACGCGAGGTCGAGCATCTCTTCCGCATTATTCGTGACCTCAGGGAACGTGGCATCGGCATCGTCTACATCACCCACAAGATGAACGAGCTGTTCGAGATCGCCGACGAGTTCTCTGTCTTCCGCGACGGTAAATATATCGGCACCCATGCTTCCACCGATGTGACGCGCGATGACATCATCCGCATGATGGTGGGCCGCGAAATTACGCAGATGTTCCCGAAGGAAGAGGTTCCGATCGGCGATGTGGTGCTGTCGGTCAAGAACCTGACACTTGATGGCGTGTTCCATGACGTGTCGTTCGATGTTCGCGCCGGCGAAATTTTAGGCGTTGCGGGTCTTGTCGGCTCGGGACGCTCCAATGTTGCCGAGACAGTGTTCGGTGTTACGCCGGCCTCCTCGGGTACCGTTGCAATCGACGGTAAACAGGTCGCGATCGACAGCCCGACCGAGGCAATCCGCCACCGCATGGCGTTCCTGACCGAGGACCGCAAGGATACGGGATGTCTGCTGATCCTCAATATTCTGGAGAACATGCAGATCGCCGTCCTGCAGGACAAATATGTTGCCAATGGCTTCGTGCAGGAAAACGCCCTTTCGGACGCCTGCGAAGAGATGTGCCGCAAGCTGCGGGTCAAGACGCCGCATCTATACGAGCGTATCGAAAACCTGTCCGGCGGTAACCAGCAGAAGGTGCTGATCGGTCGCTGGATGCTGACCAAGCCGCGCATCCTCATTCTGGATGAACCGACGCGCGGCATCGATGTCGGGGCCAAGGCGGAGATTCACAAGCTGGTTTGCGAGATGGCGCGTCAAGGCGTCGCCGTCATCATGATTTCCTCCGAAATGCCGGAGGTTCTGGGTATGAGCGACCGTGTCATGGTCATGCATGAAGGTCGGGTGACGGGTTTCCTTGACAGAAGTGAAGCCACGCAGGTGAAGGTGATGGATCTCGCATCGCGGTGAGGCGCGCCGGGATTTCTCGAGGAGGAACAACTATGAATACGAACGCCACCGCCAACGCAGAGTTGGATGCAAAATCCGGACGCAAGCCGCACAGGCGCATACCGCCGGAAGCCAATATCTTTTTCGTGCTGATCGGCATCGCGCTGGTCTATGAAATTCTCGGCTGGATTTTCATCGGCCAGAGCTTCCTGATGAACCAGCAGCGCCTGACGATCATGATCCTGCAGGTGTCGGTGATCGGCATCATCGCCGTTGGCGTGACGCAGGTCATCATTACCGGCGGCATCGACCTGTCTTCCGGTTCGGTTGTCGGTCTGACAGCGATGTTGTCTGCCAGTGTGGCGCAATCCTCGACCTGGCCGCGGGCGCTTTATCCGGGCCTCACCGACCTGCCATTCTTCATACCGCTTGCTGTCGGCATCTTGGCCGGGGCCTTGGCCGGGTTCATCAACGGGCAGCTTATCGCGCGAACGAAAATCCCGCCCTTCATCGCAACACTCGGCATGATGGTGACGGCACGCGGTCTTTCGAAGTGGTACACCAAGGGTCAGCCGATCTCCGGCCTGACCGATGGCTTCAACTTCATCGGTACGGGCATCTGGCCGGTCGTCGTTTTCCTCGTCGTCGCCATCATCTTCCACATCGCGCTGCGTTACACGCGTTATGGCAAGTTCACCTATGCGATCGGCGCTAACCAGCAGGCGGCACGCGTTTCCGGTATCAATATCGAGGCGCATCTGATCAAGGTCTATGCCATTGCCGGCATGCTGGCCGGTCTTGCCGGTGTCGTCACCGCAGCCCGTGCACAGACGGCGCAGGCCGGCATGGGCGTGATGTATGAACTCGACGCCATCGCCGCAGCCGTTATCGGCGGCACATCGCTTGCCGGCGGCGCTGGACGCATCACCGGAACGGTCATCGGCACCATCATTCTCGGCGTCATGACATCCGGCTTCACGTTCCTCAGGGTCGATGCCTATTACCAGGAGATCGTCAAAGGCCTGATCATCGTGGCTGCCGTCGTCGCCGACGTCTACCGACAGAAGAAACGCGCAAAGCGCTAAGCACTCCTCCTCCCGGACTTGGGGCAGGCTTTCAGGCTTGCCCCTTTTTTTGCGCTAGCGTCGGAGATGCGGCTTGCCTTGAAGGGCCGGGGCGACCCTTGAAGGGGAGGGGCGATTTTTACGCCTTGCTGTTTCGGTATTCGTGAACAGCCTTGCCGAAGGCCTCGAACAGGGCGCGCGACGGCGCATCCGTCTCGGCCCAATATTCCGGATGCCATTGCACGCCGACCGCAAAGCCCTTGGCGTCGATGACGGAAACGGCTTCGATGGTGCCATCCGCCGCCGTGGCTTCGACCTGCAGGCGCGGCGCGGTCTCGGCAATTGCCTGGCGGTGCAGTGAATTGATCTGGATTTCACCCGACATGCCAAGATGCTGCGCAATGCACGAACCTTCGCGCACCTGCACCGGCTGGCGAATGGCGAAGGCCACGTCGCGGTCGTCATGTTCCGGCTTGCGGTGATCCCACACGCCGGGCTGTTCCTGAATTTCCGAAGCAAGCGTGCCGCCAAGCGCGACATTCAATTCCTGAATACCGCGACAGATCGCCAGCATCGGAATGCCGCGTTCGATGGCGCGGCGGATGAGCGGCAGGCTGGTCGCGTCACGAGCAGGATCGAAGGGACCATCGCTTTCCCGTGCCTCTTTTCCGTAAAGGGCAGGGTGAACATTGGTTGCCGAACCGGAGACGAGCAGGCCGTCCACCCGGTCCAGAATGGCGTCGACCTCGTTACCGTCCTCGAAGGCCGGAACGATGAAGGACATGACACCGGCGACCTTCAGAGCTGCGGAAAGATACTGGTTCTGCGCGGCGTGCCAGTCGGCTCCGGTGAAATGCCTGATGTCGGCGGGAACGGCAATGATGGGTTTTGGCATGTTGGCTCCGGGGCGAATCTTCGAAATTTGTGCGACTGCCGGTGAACCAAGTCAAGCAGGTGTTTTGCGTTTTGCCGGTAGTGGATGCGCCTAAAGTATAAGGCGGCGCGAGGATATTTCAGTTGCAAATAAAATACGAAGGAGACTTTCCGAAAAGGCCGGTTTTCCGCGATTAATTCTTGGGGCGGGTGCTTGTCAGCCGGGCGGTAACCGTGCTTACTTTGCTGCGATGCCTGAACAGCAAAGAGGGGAATTCAAGCTGCGGGCAGCGTTCATATCTGGGAGGATATAGATGGATCGCCGTTCCTTTATGAAAAAAGGTGCGCTTGCGGGAGCCGCTACGGCTCTGGCCGCGCCCGCCATTGCACAGCAAAATACCAAGATTAACTGGCGTCTGACGTCGTCGTTTCCGAAATCGCTCGACACGATCTATGGCGGCGCCGAGGACATAGCCAAACATGTTGCCGCGGCAACGGATGGCAATTTCACCATCCAGCCCTTTGCTGCCGGTGAAATCGTGCCCGGCCTGCAGGCGGCCGATGCCGTGTCGTCAGGCACGGTGGAAATGTGCCACACCTGCTCCTATTATTACGTCGGCAAGGACCCGACCTTCGCCATCGGCACGGCGATACCCTTCGGCCTTAATGCCCGCCTGACCAATTCCTGGTTCTACGAAGGCAACGGCAACAAGCTGCTCAACGAATTTTACGCCAAGCACAATCTTTACGGCATGATCTCAGGTAATACCGGCGCCCAGATGGGCGGCTGGTTCCGCAAGGAAATCAATACCGTTGAGGATTTCAAGGGCGTGAAGATGCGTATTGCCGGTCTCGCCGGCAAGGTGGTGGAAAAGCTTGGCGTCGTGCCGCAGCAGATCGCCGGCGGTGACATCTACCCGGCGCTGGAAAAAGGCACCATCGATGCCGCCGAATGGGTCGGCCCTTACGACGACCACAAGCTCGGCTTCCAGAAGGTGGCGAAATATTACTATTACCCGGCTTTCTGGGAAGGCGGCCCGGTCATCCACTCCTTCGTCAATCTGGACAAGTGGAACAGCCTGCCGAAGAACTACCAGACGGCGCTGCAGGATGCCTGCGCCTTCGCCAACACCAGCATGATGGCGAAATACGATGCCAAGAACCCCATCGCCATCAAGCAGCTGGTTTCGGAAGGTGCCGTATTGCGGCCGTTCAGCCAGGAAATCCTCGAGGCCTGCTACAAATCGGCACTGGAAGTCTACGCCAATATTTCGGCCACCAATCCAGACTTCAAGAAGATCTACGAGGACCAGGTCGCGTTCAAGCGCGAAGGTTACCTGTGGATGCAGCTTGCGGAATACACCTTCGATACGTTCATGATGATCCAGCAACGTAACGGTAAGCTCTGATTATTCAGTGACGGCGGCGGACCTGGCAAAGGCCTCGGAAACTTCGGTTTCCGGGGTTTTTGTTTGCGTGTCAGCCTTCATGCGCCCGACAAGAAAGGGTGATTTACGATCAAGCTATTGGGCGCAAAAGCAGCAGGCTCCGGGGCCAGCCGGAGTGTCGGCGAGGATTGGCCACGCCGACCTCGGCAAAGGCCTTGCTCTCAACTGTGGAGGTGATGTGATGTGGAAACCACTGAGCATTACGCTTTAGTTTAGGAAGAACCGGACGGGCTGGTCTGTCTCCGTCCGGTTCAATTTTCTAAGCAGATAAGCAAAGGGAAGGCGGGGCTGGAACCCTGTCTTCCACTCCGCAACTATAAGCGTTTCGCCAAATCCTTACAAGGCGGCTCTCACGGCCCGATCTTCGGCGGTTCACCGAGGTTCGGCATGCCGGGCAATCCACCCGGCTGACCGAAATTGGGCATTGTGTTGCCGCCCTGATTACCAAAGGCGGGGATTTCGATCTTGATGGAGTTCAGATCCACATCGGGTGCCTTGTCGAGCCAGTAGGTGACGGATTCCGGCCAGAAGATCACGATGGCGACGAGGATAAGCTGCATGCCGAGCCACGGTATGGCGCCCATGTAGATATCCGATGTCTTGACCGAGCGCGGCGCGATGGAGCGCAGATAAAACAGGGCAAAACCGAAGGGCGGATGCATGAAGCTCGTCTGCATGTTGATGCAGATCAGCACGCCGAACCAGATCAGGTCGATACCGAGCGACTGGGCGATCGGCGCCAGCATCGGAATGACGATGAAGGCGATCTCGAAGAAATCGAGGAAGAAGGCGAGGAAGAAGATGAAGATGTTGACGAAGATCAGGAAGCCGATTGGGCCGCCCGGAATGCCCGACAGCATATGCTCGATCCACAGCGAACCGTCCATGCCCTGAAAGACAAGGGAAAAGCAGGTGGCGCCGACGAGAATGAACACCACCATCGAGGTGATGTGCATGGTCGAATGCATGCCCTGTTTGACGAGATCCCAGGTGAGGCGGCGGTGGGCAGCGGCGAGCGCCATGGCGCCGACGACGCCGAGTGCGCCGGCCTCCGTCGGGGTGGCAAGGCCGAGGAAGATGGTGCCGAGCACGAGGAAGATCAGCACGATGGAGGGGATCATGCCCGCCAGCACGCGGAACACCAGCGCCCGGTTGAGTTCGCCACGCGCTTCCGGCGGCAGCGCCGGCAAATCCTTCGGCCGCAACATCGACATCACGAAGATGAAGAGCATGAAGATCGCCACCTGCAGGATCGATGGGCCGATCGCGCCGAGATACATGTCGCCGACGGATTTGCCGAGCTGGTCGGCGAGAACGATGAGGACGAGGGACGGCGGGATGACCTGCGTGATCGTGCCCGATGCGGCGATGACGCCGGTGGCAAGCCGCGGATTATAACCGTATTTCAGCATGATCGGCAGCGAGATGACGCCCATGGTGATGACGGAGGCGGCAACCGTGCCGGTGATTGCGCCGAGGATCGCGCCGACGATGATGACGGCATAGGCAAGACCACCGGGAATGGCGCCGAACAGCTTGCCGGTTCCCTCAAGCAGATCCTCCGCCAGTCCGCATCGCTCGAGGATTGCGCCCATGAAGGTGAAGAAGGGGATGGCGAGCAGAAGGTCGTTGGAGACGATGCCGAAGATGCGCAACGGCAAGGCCTGCAGAAAGGCCGGCGAAAAATGCTCGGTGAAGATGCCGATGACACCGAAGACGAGGCCGACAGTGGCAAGTGAGAAGGCAACCGGAAATCCGTAAAGCATGAAGATGATCATGCCGAGGAACATCAGAGGTGGAAGAATACCATATTCAAACATGGGAAATATCCTGAAGGTTCAGATCGGCGCGATCATTGCAGGGGCTTTTCATACTTCGTATCGAGCGCATAAAGCCCGTTGAGGGCGCCTATGCGCTTGATGAGTTCTGAAAACCCCTGAAGAACCAGCAGGGCGAAACCGGCGAAGATGACGAGTTTCACGGGCCAGCGGATGAGGCCGCCGGCATTGGAGGACATTTCGCCCTGATGCCAGGAGAGCGTGAACATGGGCCAGGACAGCCAGGCCAGATAAAAGCAGCCGGGCAGCAGGAACAGCACGATGCCGATAATATCCACCCAGATGCGGTTGCGCGGCGAAATCGCCCCATAGATGATGTCGACACGCACATGCTCGTTCATGCGCAGCGTATAGGATGCGCCGATCAGCACGATGAAGGCGAACATGTACCACTGGATTTCCAGCCAGCCATTCGAACTGTAATTGAAGGCATAACGAACCATGGCGTTGCCGGCGCTGACGAGGCAGCAGATGAGCACCAGGTAACCGGCGACCTTGCCCAGAGCTTCGCTCGCAAGGTCTATCAAAGCACTTATTTTTAAAAGCGATTTCATGACTTTCCCCTCTTCCCTTGCCGGGCCCTTTGCGGGTTATGGCGAAGAAGAAAGCCGGGAACTTCCTCGGGGCGGCCGCGCTTCCACGCCTGTCCGCTCCTGCAAATTCCAGATTCCTCCCCACGGAATCCGTGTATGGGCAGGCTGCTTGAAAAGCAACCAAAACCGCCACAAAACGGTCCAAATAACGCCTCTATTCGACTATTGGCGTAGGACCATTGTTTAATTGCCGGTGCTGTTCTGTTTGTCCCGCATCGCCTTGGCGACGCGATGTTCTTTCACAGAGAACGCATTGCGCTTTTCGACGACTTCATGTTACCTCTGGCTACGGAGAGTCCGGCATGAGCCCGTAATCATACGCGGGAGAAATCGTCTTTTACGACGGCATGACGGATGGAGCAAAGGGGAAGCGGAATGAGCGAACACCACACGGGTCCGGTCGAAGTTGGCGCCGAGATGAATTACGTCGAGCACGAAAAGACCTATAACGGCTTTCTGGCTTTGACGAAATACGGCACCATGCTCCTGTGCGTGCTGATGCTGGCCATGGTCGCTGGTTTCTTCACCTCTGCGGGTTTTCTGGGTGGTCTTATCGTATTTCTGGTGCTTTCGGCCGCAGGCTTCATTCTGTTGCGCTGAACGATCTCCCTTCGCGAGAGGTTTCCCGGTGCGGAAACCGGGCGACGCCGGACATCGGAAAGGCTAGTCATGAAGCGCCTGTTATCCTGCCTGATCCTGTTTGCGGCGCTTTCGCAGCCTGTTCTGTCGCGGGATCTTTCGCCGTCTGAGCAAGACAGGCTGCATACGCAGATTGAACGGTTCAGCGCCGCCTTGAACGGGCAGGATTTCGACACCGTCGGCAAAACGGTGCCGCCCAAAATCTTCGAGTTTATCGCAAGCGATGCGGGCGTGACCGTCGAACAATTGCGCAGCGCCCTGACGACGCAGATGCAGATGGCGCTCGCGGCGGTCAAGATAACCGAATTTACCATGGATAAAGGGGCGATCAGCGTTGAGCAGACGCCTGATGGAACGCCCTATGCGCTCATTCCGACAAAGACGGTGATGGAAACCGGCGGCCAGACGATCGAGGCGAAATCCCATACACTCGCCTTGATGGATGGCACGGACTGGTATCTGCTACGCGTGAGCGATCAGCAGCAGGTTACGATCCTGCGAAAAGTCTATCCGTCCTTCGCTACGGTGGAATTCCCTGATGATTCCATGCAGCCGGTGAAGTAACCCGCATATTGTTGTCAGCACCGCTTCAGGGCGGGCTTCGCGCTCTTCACTTACGAAAAACGCCCCGGTCGGAAAGGATCGACCGAAATCGCGGTCTCCTCGCCGTTTGCCAGCTGGGTCACGAGGCGGGCCGTGGCTGCTGATTGCGTCAGTCCCAGATGGCCATGGCCGAAGGCGTAGATGACGGAGGGCGTGGTACGCGCTGTGCTGATGACGGGAAGACAGTCCGGCATTGACGGACGGAAACCCATCCATTGCGTTCCGCCTTCCACCTTGAGACCGGGCAGGAAACGCCCGGCCTTTTTCAGCATCGCTTCCGACCGTTTGAAATTCGGCTCCAGTTCCAGCCCGCCAAGCTCGACCGCGCCGCCGACGCGGATGCCTGAAGACAGCGGCGTCACGACAAAGCCGTGATCGTTGAAATAGAGCTGGCGCGTCAGGTTGAAGGCACCGACGGGCAGGGTGGTGTTGTAACCGCGTTCGGTTTCCAGCGGCACGATATTGCCAAGCGTCGCGGCAAGTTTCTTCGACCAGGCGCCGCAGGCGATTACCACCCTGTCGGCATCGATCTTGTCGCCATTTTCGAGGGTGACGATCGTGCTTTCGCCAACGGCGTCGATGCGTTCCGCCTCACCCTTGCGCAGGCTTGCGCCCCGGGCAATCACCAGATCGAAAATGGCGCGGGTGAAATCAAGGGGGTCGGAGACCTGCAGGCCATCTGGGGAGAACATGGCGTGGCGGAACTGCGGGGCAAGGCCCGGCTGCAGCTCGTCTATCTCACTGCGGCCGATACGCTCAAAGGAGAAACCGGCGCGTTGTTTTTCTTCCCAGCCCCTCGCCGCAGCATTCAAGCTTGCTTCTGTGTCATAAAGATCGAGTGTACCGGTTTTCGAAACGAGGGACGAAAGCTCCGGCATGGCGGCGACATGCGCCATTTCACTGGCTGCCAGCCTGTTGATCTCGCTCAGTACCCTCAGCCCATGACGAAAGTTGCGCTCGGCGCTGGCACGCCAGAAACGCCAGAGCCAGGGGGCGATCTTTGCAGCATAGGCTGGCGGCACGCTGAGCGGGCCGAGCGGATCGAAAAGCCAGCGCGGCGCTTTTTTCATGATGCCGGGAGAGGGAATGGGGATGATTTCCGGAAAGGCCAGAATGCCGGCATTGCCGGAACTTGCACCGCCGGCAACTTCGCCACGTTCGAGAAGCACAACCTCTCGTCCGGCATTTTGCAGGTAAAGCGCCGCCATGGAACCGATAATGCCGGTGCCGATCACCAGCACGTCGCATTTCAGGGTTTTGGTCATTAGCGCTCCTGCAACACAAATCTTTCAGGCCCGCCATAACAATGAATGCGGTTTCAATGAAAGGCCGCATTGCGCCGCAGCCGCAGAAATATCAGCACTGTGGCAAATAAGCGGTCCACATCTGGGGGATGCCGCATGCCGGAGGGGTTCGGGCCTTTCGGTTTTTTAGCGGCAGATTAGACCTGTGAGACGATGGTTATAGCTCATCATTAATCGCTATTTAACGGTGTCGAGCTAGTTTGCGTGCGGGCAGACCGATCAGTTTCATCTCTTGTCTAATTCAGGGTTGAGGAGGTCCGCAAACTGGTCATTGTTGGGGGTTCGAAAGCATGTCTCATTTTTCTAAATTTGGTTTGGATGCATCTGCGGTGCTGGAAGCCCTGAACCGCTCACAGGCCATTATCGAGTTTGATCTGACCGGCAAGGTGCTCAAAGCGAACGATAATTTTTGCAAGGCCATCGGCTATAGCCAAAACGAGATCGTCGGCCTCCATCACCGCACATTCCTTTCCGCCGAAGATGCAGCGTCTGCGTCATACAAGACTTTCTGGGAAAAACTGGCCCGCGGCGAGCACGACAAGGGTCAATATCGTCGGCGTGCGAAAAGCGGCGCGGATATCTGGATCGAAGCCTCCTACAATCCGGTCTTCCGTTTCGGTAAACCCTACAAGGTCGTCAAGATCGCAACCGACATTACGGCCATCAAGCGCCAGAGCGCCGATGACAACGGCAAGCTCGCGGCGCTCTCCCGTGCCCAGGCCATGATCGAATTTTCGCCGGATGGAACGATCCTCAGCGCCAACGAAAATTTCCTCGAAGCGATGGGATATCAGGCGCAGGAGATCATCGGCAAGAACCACTCGATGTTCTGCGAACCCTCTTATGCCGGGTCGATGGAATACCGCACCTTCTGGGAAGACCTGCGAACCGGCCGTTTCTCCACCGGCCAGTTCATGCGGCTCGGCAAGGATGGCAAACGCATCTTCATCCAGGCATCGTACAACCCGATCCTCGATGATCGGGGACAGGTCTTCAAGGTTGCCAAATTCGCCTTCGACGTGTCGGACCGGGTGCATGCCGTGGAAGAGCTCGGCGCGGCGCTGGAGCGGCTTTCCCAATGCAACATCCGCGTCACGCTGGACAAGCCGTTCGTCGGCGAGTTCGAGGGGCTGCGGAGGGACTTCAACAAGTCCATCGCGGAATTCCAGAAGACGCTGGAGAATGTTCTCGGCCAGACCGGCGACCTGACCCGCAGCAGCCAGGAAGTCAGCGAAGCCTCCGTCAATCTCGCCGAACGCTCCCGCGAGCAGGCGGTGGCGCTGGAAGAGACCTCAGCGGCGCTTGAAGAGATAACCGCGACGGTTCGCTCCTCCACCGAGAACATGAAGGAAACGCGCAAACTCGTACAGAGCGCGCGGACATCCACGGTGGCCTCCACGGAAGTGGTCGAACGGACGGTGGATGCCATGCAGCGCATCGAGACGGCATCGCGGGAAATCAGCCAGATCATCGGCGTTATCGATGAAATCGCCTTCCAGACCAACCTTCTGGCGCTGAATGCCGGTGTTGAAGCAGCGCGTGCAGGTGAGGCGGGCAAGGGTTTTGCCGTGGTGGCACAGGAAGTGCGCGAACTTGCACAACGTTCCGCCAATGCCGCCAAGGAAATCAAGGCGCTCATCAACAATTCCGGTAGCGAGGTTCTGGAAGGCGTCAGGCTGGTCGGCGAGACCGGTGAGGCGCTGAAGCAGATCGACGCGCTGGTCAGGCACATCGACGGCAATGTCGAGATGATTTCAAAGGCGGCCGACGAACAGGCCGTTGGCATCAGCGAAATCAACAAGGCGGTCAACCGGCTCGACCGGATGACGCAGGAAAATGCCGCGATGAGCGCGCGCACCACTGCAATCAGTGCCACGCTGGCTCAGGGTGCCGATGTGCTTGCGCAGCTTGTCAGCCTGTTCAAACTGAACCGTCGTAACATTCAGCGTGAAGACGGATCGTCCGTCCGGTCTGAATTTTCAAATGCCGGCCGGCGCGATCAACAGCCAGGACGCGCTGCCGCGTGACAGGCGGGGCTTCTGCCGCCCTGACTTATCGATGAGATCTGGTGATGCGGGTGCCTTTGGTCAAAGGCACCCGCACGCCGTTATGCCCGCAATGCCGGACGATCGATGCCGAGATGGTCACGCAGCGTCGTGCCCTCGTAATCCCTGCGGAACAGGCCGCGCTCCTGCAAAAGCGGCACGACCTCGCGGTTGAACTCTTCCAGCCCGCCGGGGAAGAAGGGCGGCATGACGTTGAAGCCATCGGCCGCACCATTTTCAAACCATTGCTGCATGCGGTCGGCCACGTCTTTCGCCGTACCCATGACAATGTGGTGGCCGCGACCGGCGGCGACACGTAAAGCCAGTTCGCGGATCGTCAGCTTTTCTCGGCGCGCCAGTTCGGTCAGAAGTTCGGCGCGGCTGCGCAGCTGGTCGGAGATCGGCAAATCCGGCAGCGGGCCATCGAGATCATAATCTGCAAGGCTGTGGCCGATGCGTTCTTCAAGCAGCGGCATGGCGCTCTTGATGTCCGTCCAGCGGTTCAGTTCCTTCAGCTTTTCACCGGCCTCTTCGAAGCTGCTGCCGATGATCGGCATGAAGCCCGGCATCACGGCCACACTTGCCGGATTGCGGCCGAATTTCTCCACGCGGGCTTTAAGGCTCGTATAAAAGGCCTGCGCTTCGGAAATCGCCTGCTGGGCGGTGAAGACGATATCGGCGGTGCGGGCGGCGAGATCCTGTCCCGGGCCGGAGGAGCCAGCCTGGATGAGAACCGGGTGTCCCTGCGGCGAGCGTGGAATATTGAGCGGTCCCTTGACCGTGAAATATTTGCCCTCGTGGTTGAGGATATGGACCTTTTCAGGATCGACGTAACGACCCGCCTGCTTGTCCTTGACGAAGGCGTCGTCATCCCAGCTGTCCCACAGGCCACGAACGACATTCACATATTCTTCCGCCACCGCATAACGCTCGTCATGTTCAGGATGGTCCTTGGAGAAATTTGCCGCCGTTCGGGCATAAGATGTGGTGACGATGTTCCAGGCCGCGCGGCCATGGCTCAGATGGTCGATGGACGCGAAGGCGCGGGCGGTGTGATAGGGCTCGCCATAGGTGGTGGAGGCGGTGGCGGCCAGCCCGATCTTGTCTGTCACCATGGCCAGTGCGGCAAGCAGGGTCAGCGGCTCGAAACGGGCAATCATGGAAGGATGCGCGTCAACGCCGCTGGTCAGTCCGTCGGCCAGAAAAACCATGTCGAACTTCGCTGCTTCCGCCATTTTCGTGACGCGGGTGAGCAGGTCAAAATTCTCGCTGCCAGCCTCCGCATCGGGGTGACGCCAGCCGGAAACGTGGTGCCCGGCGCCCTGCAGGAAAAGGCCGAGATGCATCTGTCTTTTGCGGGTCGTATTGGTCATGGGGTCATGCCTTCATGTCGGTCGTGTTATATTTCACTTGCCAGAAGCGTTTCGAGCTTCCTGAGATCGGCTGCGGTTTTCATAGAACGCACCAGTGCCGGAATTTCGGCGAATTTCTCATTGCCGCCGGTGGCATCGGCGAATTTCTCCGTCGGATCGTCGATGCCGGGCAGGCCGTCGATGCGGCGTGACAGCAATGTTCCGTCTTTCTTTGTCACATCGATGACCACGAAACGGGTGGTCGGATCGGGGGACAGGCGGCGGGCTGTTTCATCATGCCGGCGCGCGACTTTTGCCGAAAGTGTAAGCAGGTCGGCACGAACAGGGCGCTCGTCGAAATGGCCAATCCCGAGTGCTCCATCCGCAAGCGCTGCGGCAAAAACATATTCGGGGCTGAAGCGCGCATCGATGCCGGTGACGGGCGCGGCGGTGCCGACAAGGGCGGCATCGCCGCCCGGCGGGAAGGTGATGATAACGGTTTCGATCTCGTCCGGCGTCAAATCATGCCCGTTGCGCAGTGCCAGCGCGCCGACGGCGACGGGGTGGGCGGCGGTGCAGCAGGGAAAGGCTTTGAGCGTCAAGCCCGGCGAGACGATCTGCCAGGGCGCGCCCCAGCCAGACAGGACCCGTTTGGGTTGCTCTGCACCAAAGGCGAAGGCGGAATAAAAGCCGATGGGGTTTTCCAGAAAATCCGGTGCGCCCTGAAACCCTGAGCGTGCCAGCCGCGCGGCGGTGAGGCCGGCGCGGGTGGCAAGCCCGGCATGCAGCGGCTTGGCATCGAACCCGAATTGCAGACGCAGCCCGGCCGATTGCGTGGCGGCGAGGCCAAGTGCAACGGCTGTGGTCTGCGGATCGAATTTCAGAAGATGGGCGATGGCAGCGGCAGCGCCGATAGGGCCGAGCGTGGCGGTGGCGTGGAAGCCATTTTCGTAATGTTTGGTGCCAAGCGACAGGCCAATCCGCGCCATTGTCTCCAGCCCGACAATATAGGCGGCGATGAAGGCGTCCGCCGTCGAATTTTCCTCGACCGCAACGGCCAGAAGTGCGGGAATGATGGCGACGGTGGGGTGGCCACGCACGCTGCCATGCACATCATCATAATCAAGCACATGGCCGGCATGGCCGTTGATGAGGGCGGCGGTAAAGACGTCAGTGCGCAGGTCATGGCCGATGATGCCGGCCGTGCCTTGCGTGCCTGTCGTGAAGGTATCGATCAGAATTTTCGTGCTTCTGTCGGCAGCACCGCCCAGCACGCAGGCGAAAAAATCGATCAACGCCGTGCGGGCAATCGTCACCGCCTCATCGTCGCGCAGCGGATCAGACGCGGCGATGGCTTCGGCCAGTTGAAGGGTGATTTTTTCCTCGGTGGCCATGGCGTCAGATCCCCTCGCCATCATTGAGCCGTGCCACCTGTCCTCCCAGACCATTGACGAAGGCGTTGATGCGCGGATTGGTCGACTTGTAGAAGATATGATCAGGCGTGCCCTGATCGACGATCAGGCCGTTTTCGGTGAACACGATCTTGTCGCTGATTTCCTCGGCAAAGCGCATTTCATGGGTGACGAGAATACTGGTCATGCCGTCATTGACGAGATCGCGGATGACGGCAAGCACCTCGCCCACGGTTTCCGGATCCAGCGCCGAGGTGACCTCATCAAACAGCACCAGTTCCGGTCGCATGGCAAGAGCGCGGGCGATGGCCACGCGCTGCTGCTGGCCGCCGGAAAGCTGGCCGGGATAGGCATCCACCTTCTGCGACAGGCGGACTTTTTCCAGCAGTTCGCGAGCATGACGCTCTGCTTCCGCCTTCGGTGTGCCGAGGATTTTGATCGGCGCGATGGTGATGTTTTCCATGACGGTCAGATGCGGGAAGAGATTGAACTGCTGGAACACGATGCCGATGCGCTTGCGTAGCGCGATACGTTCCGCCTCGGTCTTTAACAGGTCTACGCGGGTGCCACCAACGGTGATCTTGCCGGATTGCGGGATGAGCAGGCCGTTGATGCAGCGCAGGATCGTGGACTTGCCGGAGCCGGAAGGGCCGATGATGGAAACGGCGTCGCCCTTGTTGACCGTGAGGTCGATCCCTTTCAGGACCTGGTTGTCGCCGAAGGAGAGATGAATTCCTTCGAGTTCGACAAGCGCTTGGGCGGTTTGTGGTGCGGGTGCGGACATGGCTTGTTCCAATCAGCGGGAAGCGAAGCGCCGCTCGAGGCGCTGCGTGAAACGGGAGACGGGATAGCAGAACAGGAAGAACGCCATCAGAACGGTGAGATAGACCACGACGGTGAAATCGTTGCGCTGCACGGCGGTGCTGGCGTCTGTTGCGGCGTGCAAAAGCTCATGCACGCCGACCAGCGAGGCGAGCGCCGTGCCCATGGTGATCGAGGCATAAAGGTTCATCCATGGCGGCAGCGAACGTTTCACGCATTGCGG
This sequence comes from Agrobacterium sp. ST15.16.024, assembly GCF_027956545.1. Classification (NCBI taxonomy): domain Bacteria; kingdom Pseudomonadati; phylum Pseudomonadota; class Alphaproteobacteria; order Hyphomicrobiales; family Rhizobiaceae; genus Agrobacterium; species Agrobacterium sp. ST15.16.024. Next base: position 5,533 of record NZ_JAQKGO010000002.1, on the reverse strand, counting down.
CAGGATGATCCAGCGCAGGGTCTGATTGCGTGAAAAACCAAGACCCTGGGCGGCTTCCCATTGCGCGGTGGGGATGGACTGGATGGCGCCGCGGGTGATTTCGGCAATATGAGCGCTGGCCGGAATGGCAAGCCCGACCACGGCCTTGATCCAGTCCGGAAACGGAATGTAATTGCCGAAGGCGACGATCTCGAAGGGGAAGATGTAGGTCGCGGCAAAGATCAGCACCAGATGCGGGGCGTTGCGGAAGATCTGCACATAGGTGAGCGCCGGCGCCCGCACGAGGCGATAGGGCGCAAGCTCCATGATGCCGAGCAGGACGCCGATGAAGGTGCCGATGGCGATCGCAAGGATGCTGATCAGCACGTTCATGGCGAAACCCTTGGCCAGATAGGGCAGCCATTGCAGCAGCACCTGTCCAAGCGACGGATCGAGGATCAGCCACAGAATGACTGATATCAGCACGCCGAGCAGCAGAATGGTGCCGAAGGGCAGCTTTTTTGCCGCCCGCGTTTGAGAAACCACCGCGCTCATTGACCGAACCCCGGAACCGCAAGGCGTCGCTCAAGCCAGAGACCGGCCCTTGCGACGATGAAATTGATGACGCTGAAGAAAAGGAGGATAACGAGCATCAGCTCGACCACATTGTCGCGCTGCGTCCAGATCAGGATCGAGGCATAGGTGATTTCACCGACCGCAATTGCCGAACCGACGGTGGTGAGCTTCACCAGATTGACGAGATTATTGATGATCGAGGGCAGTGCCGTGCGGATCGCCAGCGGAAACTCCACATAGCGTAAAATCTCGAAGGAGCTGAAACCGATCGCGCGTGCCGCCTCGATGGTGGTGGCTGGAACCGCCTCGATGCCGCCGCGCAAGGCCTCCGCATGGAAGGCGGCGATATGCAGGCCGGTGATGGCGACGACCCAGAAGAATGGCGTCAGCGGGTTGTTCTGCGCGCCGCCCAGCACGTTGGAAATCAGCATGTTAAGCACAAGGAAACCGCACATCAGCTGCACCAGCGTCGGCGTGTTGCGCGTCAGTTCCACATAGGCGCGCACCGGGCCGGCGAGCCAGACTTTGCCCGATGTCAGCATGGCCGCGAAAATGAAGCCGAAGATAAGGCTGAGCGGCAAAGTGACGGCGACGAGGATGAGCGTCATCTTCATGCCGTCAAGCCAAATCTGAACCTCGTAACCGCTGTTCAGAAAATCATAGTTGAGGCCGAGATGCGCGGCGAGTTCTATGAAGCGCGCTGTAAATGAATCCTGCATCGGAAATCCATGCTGTTATCGCGGAACCGCCCGGTGGGCGGCGCCAGAATGGCCTGCCTTGTTATAAAGCAGAAAAGAACGGCAGGCGAAACCGGCCGTTCCTGATGGTCACGGGAAATCACTCCGCCTGTTCGGCATCATCCTCACCCTGCGGTGAGGAGAGGCATGGAACGGAGAGACCCTGCGTCTGTCTTATTGCGCGGCGGAAAGCTTCTTCTGCTGCTCTTCCATGTAGCCGATGCTTGGCAGGCGGTTCGCCTTGGCGAATTCGATCATCTTGCCGGAAGCGTGCAGCTCTTTGACGATCTTGTCCAGAGCGGCCTGCGTGTCAGCCTCACCCTTGCGCAGCCAGATCACGGAATCGGAAGGGATGAGGTCGGTGGGGATAAGAATGCCGTAATCCTTCCACTCGTCGGCGCGGTCCTGCAGCATCAGGCTCAGCGTGCCGTTGACGTGAACGGAGACATCACAATTGCCGCCCTTCAGCGCCAGCAGCGATTCCGGCTGGCTCGGCAGCGCCTTAACCTGCGCGCCGTACTGCTCGATCAGCGGCTGGGTGTAGTTGGAGCCCTGCGATACGCAGGCAATCTTGCCCTTCAGATCCGACCAGTCCTTGATGCCACTGTCCTTGCGACCGATGGCAGCGCCGCCCTGGCGGTCATAGGGGGTCTGCACGTAATCGAGGGTCTTGGCGCGTTCTTCGGTGTACTGCATGTTGGCGATGAGAATGTCGACCTTGCCCTGCTGCAGGAACTGTACGCGGTTGGGCGGGGTCACGGTTTCGGTGACCAGCTCGACGCCGAGGCCGGCAGCCAGCGCCTTGGCGACATCGATGTTGAGGCCCTTCTGCTCCTGCGTCTTCGGATCGATGAAGCCGAAAGGCGCGCCAGAGAGGATGACGCCGACGGTGAGCTTGCCGCGACCCTTGATACGGTCAAGCGTTGCATCCGCATGGGCGGCAGTGGCCATCGAAGCGATGACAACGGTTCCGGCAATGAGTTTTGCGGCAAATCTGGAAAAAGAGAGGGCCATGGGTATTTCCTTTTGATTGTAGGTGGAAACTACATGAGGCACCCGCCAAGAGCGAGAATTGGCATTGCGCAAAAAATACTATGAATAAAATCGTGTTCCAATAAAGCTTTGAGGGCGAAAAAATATCCTAATAATTTTAAATCGTAGAATCCTGTTCTTTGTCTGCGTCTGGCCGTAAGGGGGCGCAGGACAATCCGGACGCCGTTTGCCGACCGAATGGCCAAAGGGAAAGCGAGCGAGCACTGCTTGTTTCTTCTCCCCGAGGGGGAGAAGGTCGCGGCAGCGGGATGAGGGGGCACGGGTCGTGAGATACGGCAACGTTGCCCCCTCATCCGACCCTTCGGGCCACCTTCTCCCCGGCGGGGAGAAGAAACAGTGGCAACATTTCGCGCCGTCGTTACCGGCCGGCGTTATAAGCCGCGATCGCGGCCATGTTGACGATATCGCTGTCCTTCGCACCCATCGAGGTGATCTGCACCGACTTGTCGAGGCCGACGAGCAGCGGGCCGATGACGGTTGCGCCGCCCAGTTCCTGCAGCATCTTGGTGGAGATGGAGGCTGAATGGATGGCCGGCATGACCAGCACATTGGCCGGGCCGGAAAGCCGGGCGAAGGGATACTGGCTCTGCATGCGATGATGGTTCAGCGCCACATCGGCCGACATCTCGCCGTCGACCTCGAAGTTGACATTGCGCCGGTCGAGGATTTTCACCGCCTCGCGCACCTTGTCGGAACGCTCGCCGGTCGGCTGGCCGAAAGTGGAATAGGCAAGCATGGCGACGCGCGGTTCGTAACCGAAACGGCGGGCGAGGCCGGCCGCCTCTTCGGCGATATCGGCCAGGTCTTCGGCCGACGGCATGTCGTGTACGGCGGTATCGGCGACGAATACGGTGCGGTTGCGCGAGACAACCAGCGAAACGCCGATGACGCGGTGGCCGGGCTTGGTGTTGATGCAGCGGCGGATATCCTCCAGCGCCGTTGAATAGTTACGGGTAACGCCGGTCACCACGGCATCCGCATCGCCCATCGCCACCATGCAGGCGGCGAAGTGGTTACGGTCATTGTGGATCAGGCGCTGCACGTCGCGCAGCAGGAAGCCGCCACGCTGCAGCCGCGCATAGAGATAATCGACATAAGCGTCGACGCGGCTGGAGAGGCGGGCATTGGTGATCTCGATATTGGCACGGTCGAGATCGATGCCGGCACGTTCGGCATTGGCCTTGATAATATCGTCGCGGCCGAGCAGGATGGCGGTGCCAAGACCTTGAGCGGTGAACGAAATCGCCGCACGCATGACCTGTTCTTCTTCCGCTTCGGCAAAGACCACGCGCTTCGGCGAGCGGCGCACGCGCTCGTAGAGACGCTGCGTCGTCGAGGCCATCGGGTCGCGGCGGGCGGAAAGCTCGCGGGCATAGGCGTCGAGGTCTGGCAATTCGCGCTGGGCGACGCCGGTCTCGATGGCGGCTTTCGCCACGGCCACCGGAATGGCCGAGATCAGGCGCGGATCGAAGGGAACGGGAATGATATATTGCGGCCCGAAACGCGGGCGGTTGCCCTGATAGGCGGCGGCCACATCGTCAGGCACGTCTTCACGGGCAAGATCGGCCAGCGCCTGCGCGGCAGCGATCTTCATCGCGTCGTTGATCTGGCGGGCGCGCACATCGAGCGCGCCGCGGAAGATATAGGGGAAGCCGAGGACGTTGTTGACCTGGTTGGGATAATCCGAACGGCCGGTCGCCATGATGGCGTCGTCGCGGATGCGTGAGACTTCTTCCGGTGTGATTTCCGGGTCCGGATTGGCCATGGCGAAAATGATCGGCTTCGGCGCCATGGAGCGGATCATGTCTTCGCTGAAAGCGCCCTTCTGCGACAGGCCGAAGACCACATCCGCACCCTTCATGGCTTCCGCCAGCGTGCGATCATTGGTTTTCACCGCATGGGCGGATTTCCACTGGTTCATGCCTTCGGTGCGGCCCTGATAGATCACGCCCTTGGTATCACAAAGCGTGATGTTTTCCGGGTTGAAGCCCATGGCCTTGATGAGGTCCATGCACGCGATGGCAGCAGCGCCCGCGCCATTGCAGACCAGCTTCGTGGTCTTGAAATCGCGGCCGGTCAGCTCAATGGCGTTGATGAGGCCGGCGGCGGCGATGATGGCGGTGCCATGCTGGTCGTCATGGAAAACGGGAATATCCATCAACTCGCGCAGGCGGCTTTCGATGATGAAACATTCCGGCGCCTTGATGTCTTCCAGATTGATGCCGCCAAAGGATGGGCCAAGATAACGCACGCAATTGATGAATTCATCCGCATCTTCGGTATCGACCTCGAGATCGATGGAATCGACATCGGCGAAGCGCTTGAAGAGGACCGATTTGCCTTCCATGACCGGCTTGGAGGCGAGCGCGCCGAGATTGCCGAGACCGAGGATCGCGGTGCCGTTGGAGATCACCGCCACCATGTTGCCGCGTGTCGTATAATCGTAAGCCGTTGCCGGATTTTCGGCGATGGCTTTCACCGGAACAGCCACGCCTGGCGAATAGGCGAGCGACAGATCCCGCTGCGTTGCCATCGGCTTGGTCGGGGTGATTTCCAGTTTCCCCGGTCTGCCCTCAGAGTGGAAATCCAGGGCCTCCTGATCCGTAACCGATGTTCTGGTGCTGGCGGTTTTTGGCGTATCGGACATGGGCTGTGTGCGCTTTCCTGTCGTTATCAGTATAAAAATATTCGTTGTTGTTATGGTATTTTTTGCACGCCTGCCAAGCCTTGAATGTTGTTCAGTGCAGCAAATTTAAGCGTGATGAAATTTGCGGTCGATTCAATCGATTAAGTCAATATTCTTCGCCTGGCGCGGGGTCGGCAGGTTCGGTGGATCAGTGCTCCCGCTGCCGATGAGGCTTTTCATTCTCCGCGATATTTTCGTGCCGGATCGGATGGAACCTCACAAGCGACCTTGCGTTAGCGAATGGGACCCGCAGGTAATACACATGCCCTCCAGCTGCCCCCGCCATCTATTCACCAAGCTTTCACAAGGCGAATTTATGAGCTTGCGCTTGTGTGCCCGTGAACCGATGATGGCAGCATTGGCAAATATGTATATTGTCCGGCGCGCCGGGAAATTTTTTAGAGTTGGAAAGGTTTTATTGTGAAGGAACACTCTCGAAAGATCACGCCGGTTCTTCTTGCTGGCGGTGCCGGCTCCCGGCTGTGGCCTGTTTCGCGTGACC
>NZ_JAQKGO010000028.1:0-2348 GCF_027956545.1 Agrobacterium sp. ST15.16.024 | reverse complement strand
ACGGTATCGCCATGCCTGCATTCGAACTCGCCGTCAGTGCGGGCGGTGATCGGTCCGATACCTGACACCTCGAGATGCAGGAAGGTATCCGATCCGAGATGTTCGGCGACGGTGACCTTGCCCTGCCACAGCCCGCTTTCCTTCGACAGCAGCAGATGCTCCGGCCGCACGCCGGCGGTGGTGGCATTCTTGCTGCGGGCAAAGTCACCGGTGATGAGGTTCATGCGCGGCGAGCCGATAAAGCCGGCGACGAAGAGGTTGGCGGGGGTGCGGTAAAGCTCCATCGGCGAACCGACCTGCTCGATATTGCCGCGGTTGAGCACCACGATCTTGTCGGCCATGGTCATGGCCTCCACCTGGTCGTGGGTGACGTAGATCATCGTCGTCTTCAGCGTGTTGTGCAGCTCGGAGATTTCCAGCCGCATGGTGCCGCGCAGCGCCGCATCGAGGTTGGAAAGCGGCTCGTCGAACAGGAAGGCTTTCGGTTCGCGCACGATGGCGCGGCCGATGGCGACACGCTGGCGCTGGCCGCCCGACAGCTGCGAGGGCCGGCGTTCGAGATAATCGGTGAGGTTCAGCACCCGGGCGGCGTCCTCGACCTTTTTGTCGATCACCGCCCTGTCGAGCTTGGCCATCTTCAGCGGGAAGGCGATGTTGTTCCTGACACTCATATGCGGATAAAGCGCATAGGACTGGAACACCATGGCAAGGCCACGCTCGGCCGGGGCCTTTTCGGTGGCGTCATTGCCGTCGATGACGATCTTTCCGCCGGAGACGTCTTCCAGCCCGGCGATGAGGCGCAGAAGCGTGGACTTGCCGCAGCCGGAGGGGCCGACGAAGACGACGAACTCGCCGTCGTTGATATCAAGATCGATCGACGGGATGACTTTCGCCTCACCGAAGAGCTTGGACACGTTCTGAAGGGAAATGCTGCCCATGTTTGTCGTTCCTTATTTCACGGCGCCAAAGGTCAGGCCACGCACGAGTTGTTTCTGCGAGAACCAGCCGATGACGAGAATGGGGGCGATCGCCATCATCGAGGCGGCCGAGAGTTTTGCCCAGAACAGCCCCTGCGGCGAGGAGAAGGAGGCGATGAAGGCCGTCAGCGGTGCTGCATTGGTGGTCGTCAGCCGGATCGTCCAGAAGGCTTCGTTCCAGGCAAGGATGACGTTTAAGAGCAGCGTCGAGGCAATGCCCGGCACCGCCATTGGTGTGAGCACATGCACGATCTCGTTCCACAGCGACGCGCCATCCATGCGGGCTGCCTCGAGGATCTCGCCGGGGATTTCCCGGAAGTAGGTGTAGAGCATCCAGATGACGATCGGCAGGTTGATGAAGGTCAGCATGATGGTGAGGCCAATGCGGGTATCGAGCAGGCCGGCATTGCGGAAGATCAGATAGATCGGCACAAGCACGGCGACGGCCGGCATCATCTTGGTGGAGAGCATCCACATCAAGATGTCCTTGGTGCGCTTGGTCGGCGAGAACGCCATGGCCCAGGCGGCGGGAATGGCGATGATCAGCGCAATGATCGTCGAGCCGAGCGACAGCACCACCGAGTTCATGAACGGCTTGAAGTAATCGCGCTGGGTCTGGACCGTCACGTAATTCTCGAAGGTGCCCGAGGGAATGAGGCTGAAGCCGGCGATTGCCTCCGGTTCGGTCTTGAGCGAGGTGAGGAAGGCATAAAGGATCGGGAAGAACAGCAGCAGCGCCACGGCCCAGGCCGCGATGGAAAAGCCGATCTTCGCACGTGTGGTTGTCTTGCGGGCCATGATGTTTCCCCTTTACCGGTCGAGGTTCTTGCCGACGGCGCGCATCAGGAAGATGGCGACGATATTGGCGAGGATGACGGCGATGATGCCGCCGGCCGAAGCGCCGCCGACGTCGTACCCCAGAAGTGCGGTGCGATAGATGAGGAAGGCGAGGTTGGTGGAGGCATAACCCGGTCCGCCATTGGTGGTGACGAGGATTTCCGCGTAGACGCCAAGCAGGAAGATCGTCTGGATGAGAATGACGACGGTGATGGCGCGCGACAGATGCGGCAGCGTCAGATGGATGAAGCGGTTGACGAAGTTGGCGCCATCCATCTCGGCGGCTTCCTTCTGCTCGCCATCGAGCGACTGCAGGGCGGTGAGCAGGATCAGCGTCGCAAAGGGCAGCCATTGCCAGGCGACGATGATGATGATGGAGAGCAGCGGAAACTGCGCGAACCAGTCGACCGGCTGCAGGCCGAAGAAGCGTGAGAGATCGGCAAGCACGCCGTAACCGGGATGCATGATCATGTTCTTCCACACCAATGCGGCCACCGGCGGCATGACGAAGAACGGCGAGATGATCATGATGCG
>NZ_JAQKGO010000027.1:0-2482 GCF_027956545.1 Agrobacterium sp. ST15.16.024 | reverse complement strand
TGTCAATCGGCTCGGAATGTTGACCCCTTATCGGCGTCCAATATTCACCCCCCTGTAAGCGATCAGCGCTTGGCCTGCCCGGCGCTGGCCGGGGTTGCAGAGGGTAGGCCAAGTGCGGGTGATGGATATCTTCGGCTTTAGCTTTGAGAACGGTTCTTGAAGCGCCAGGACTCGTTTCCGGTTTCCACGATCTCGCAGTGATGGGTCAGGCGGTCGAGAAGAGCCGTCGTCATCTTTGCATCGCCGAACACCGACGGCCATTCGCCGAAGGCAAGGTTGGTCGTGACGATGACCGAGGTGCGCTCGTAGAGCCTGCTGATAAGGTGGAAGAGGAGCTGACCTCCGGCCTGCGCGAACGGTAGATAGCCGAGTTCATCGAGGATGATGAAGTCGAGGCGTGTGAGGTAATCGGCCATCCGACCTTGCTTGCCGTTGCGCGTTTCCGTTTCCAGGCGATTGACCAGATCGACGACGTTGAAGAAGCGTCCACGTGTGCCGTTGCGGATGAGTGCACGGGCAATCGCGATAGCCAGATGGCTCTTGCCGGTTCCCGTGCCGCCGACGAGGACGACGTTGCGCTGGTCGGCGACGAAGGTGCCGGTGGCCAGTTCCCGCACCAGGGATTCATTGACGGGCGTGTCGGCGAAGTCGAAGTCGTCGATGTCTTTTGCCAACGGCAATTTGGCGATGCTGAGCTGGTAGCGGATTGAGCGTGCCTGCTTCTCGGCGATCTCCGACTGCAGGAGGTCGCCGACAATGTGCGGTGGCTCGTGTTGCCGTTTGATGCCGTTTCCCATGACCTCGTCGTAGGCGCTGCGCATTCCGTAGAGCTTCAGCGTGCTCATCAGTTCGAGAACCTGCGTGCGTTCCATCAACTTACCCTCCTGAGCCTGTCGTAACGGGCGCAGTCGGCGACCGGCTCATGGGCAAGCCGAAGCGCATCCGGGATTTGCAGGGTTGCCGCGGGAGCCGGATCGCGGCTTCGCGCCAGAATGTTGATGATCACCGAGGCCGAGCAGACACCGTGCTCGAGCGCCTCCTGGCAAGCAGCCTCAACGGCTGCGAGACCATCGGCGGGAACGCATCCGAGTATGGTGACCATCTGTCGATCACCGTCATCTACGCTCTTCAGTCGCTTGCGTACCTTCTCCATGGCGGCAGGCAAAACCCATTCGCGGAAGGGAGCGCCGTTGCGCAAGGCACCGGGTTTGCGAGCAAGGACAGGGACATAGTGCCAGGGATCGTAAACAGTGTCGCCACGACTGAAGCTGCGCTGGTGTTCAGCGACTGTAACTCCATCCTGCTTGATGACGATCCGATCAGCATATGCATGAACCTCTACAGGGCGACCGACAGCAGTCGACAGGACCGAATATTTGTTGTTGTCGAAGCGGACGGTGCAGGTCTTCGACACCGAGGCCGGAACGGTGTGGAAGCCGTCGAACGGGCCAACGTAGCGAACGAGGCTGCTGCGTTCTGCTTCGAACATCTGCCAGACTGTCTGCGCCGTCTGTTCGGGATGGCTATGAGCCTTGGCATAGGCAACGCATTTGTCGAGCAGCCAGACATTCAGCTCGTCCAGGCTTTTGACTCTGAGGCGCGGCGTAAAGAAGCGCTCTCGCACAAGACCGACCTGGTTCTCGACCTGTCCCTTCTCCCATCCGGATGCAGGCGTGCAGGCTACAGGGTGTACAAGATAATGGCTACACATCTGCAGGAAGCGACGATTGTAGAGCCGTTCTTTGCCAATGAAGACGGACTCGACGGCCGTCTTCATGTTGTCGTAGATGCCGCGTGTGCAGGTGCCACGGAAGAAGTCGAAGGCCTTGTCGTGCGCGTCGAAGACCATCTCCTGGCTCTCACGCATATAGGCTCGCGCGAACATCATCCGGCTGTGGCAAAGCCGGACATGCGCAACCTTCACCGTCGTCGTCACGCCCTGGATCAGAACGATCTCGTGGCTCCAGTCGAACTGATAAGCCTCGCCGGGCGCATAGTAGAGCGGCACGTAGGCTTCAGCCGTCACTGCACCCCGGTCCTTCGACCATCCCTTCGCATAACGCCGGATCGCATCGTAACTGCCGTCGTAACCCAGCGCCCGAAGCTCTTCGTAAATCCGGATCAGCGTCAGCCGCTCACGAGAGGGCTTACCTTCGTTGGCAGCCAGGAAGCGTTCGATATCGCCTTTCCACTGACCCGTCTTCGGTAGAGGTTGTCGTTCGCGCTCGTAGGAAAAGTCGGTCTCATCAGATCGCAGTATCTTGCGGACCGTGTTGCGGGAGACATGCAGCTCCCGGACGATCCTCTTCACCGACCAGCCCTGCACATGGAAGGCTCGACGAACACGCGCAATCGTATCCACTCGCTTCAACTCCCCCTCCATCCGCCAGCAAAAGACGGATGGTCAGACGAAACAGGTGGGGGGTCAAAATTGGACGCCGATCACCCCGTCAGAGGGGTCAATATTCCACGCCGAAACACA
>NZ_JAQKGO010000026.1:0-2500 GCF_027956545.1 Agrobacterium sp. ST15.16.024 | reverse complement strand
AGTACTAGTCGGCAGACACACGGCGGGTGCTAACGTCCGTCGTGAAAAGGGCAACAACCCTGACCTCCAGCTAAGGTCCCCAAGTCATGGCTAAGTGGGAAAGGATGTGAGGATCCCAAAACAACCAGGATGTTGGCTTAGAAGCAGCCATCATTTAAAGAAAGCGTAACAGCTCACTGGTCTAAATAAGGGTCTTTGCGCCGAAAATGTAACGGGGCTAAAGCCATGCACCGAAGCTGAGGATATGCCGTAAGGCATGTGGTAGCGGAGCGTTCCGTAAGTCTGTGAAGGCGGACCCGTGAGGGCTGCTGGAGATATCGGAAGTGCGAATGTTGACATGAGTAACGATAAAGGGAGTGAGAGACTCCCTCGCCGAAAGACCAAGGGTTCCTGCTTAAAGTTAATCTGAGCAGGGTTAGCCGGCCCCTAAGACGAGGCGGACACGCGTAGTCGATGGGAACCACGTTAATATTCGTGGGCCTGGTGGTAGTGACGGATCTCGTGTGTTGTACATTCTTATTGGATTGAATGTGCGGCGAAGAGGTTCCAGGAAATAGCTCCACCGTATAGACCGTACCCGAAACCGACACAGGTGGTCAGGTAGAGTATACCAAGGCGCTTGAGAGAACTATGTTGAAGGAACTCGGCAAATTGCACGCGTAACTTCGGAAGAAGCGTGACCCCATTTTAGGCAACTATGATGGGGTGGCACAGACCAGGGGGTAGCGACTGTTTATCAAAAACACAGGGCTCTGCGAAGTAGCAATACGACGTATAGGGTCTGACGCCTGCCCGGTGCTGGAAGGTTAAAGGGAGGGGTGCAAGCTCTGAACTGAAGCCCCAGTAAACGGCGGCCGTAACTATAACGGTCCTAAGGTAGCGAAATTCCTTGTCGGGTAAGTTCCGACCTGCACGAATGGCGTAACGACTTCCCCGCTGTCTCCAACATAGACTCAGTGAAATTGAATTCCCCGTGAAGATGCGGGGTTCCTGCGGTCAGACGGAAAGACCCCGTGCACCTTTACTATAGCTTTACACTGGCATTCGCCAAGGCATGTGTAGGATAGGTGGTAGGCTTTGAAGCAGGGACGCCAGTTCTTGTGGAGCCATCCTTGAAATACCACCCTTATCTTCGTGGATGTCTAACCGCGGTCCGTTATCCGGATCCGGGACAGTGTATGGTGGGTAGTTTGACTGGGGCGGTCGCCTCCGAAAGAGTAACGGAGGCGCGCGATGGTGGGCTCAGACCGGTCGGAAATCGGTCGTCGAGTGCAATGGCATAAGCCCGCCTGACTGCGAGACTGACAAGTCGAGCAGAGACGAAAGTCGGTCATAGTGATCCGGTGGTCCCGTGTGGAAGGGCCATCGCTCAACGGATAAAAGGTACGCCGGGGATAACAGGCTGATGACCCCCAAGAGTCCATATCGACGGGGTTGTTTGGCACCTCGATGTCGACTCATCGCATCCTGGGGCTGGAGCAGGTCCCAAGGGTATGGCTGTTCGCCATTTAAAGCGGTACGTGAGTTGGGTTCAGAACGTCGTGAGACAGTTCGGTCCCTATCTGCCGTGGGTGTAGGAATATTGACAGGATCTGTCCCTAGTACGAGAGGACCGGGATGGACGTATCTCTGGTGGATCTGTTGTCCTGCCAAGGGCATAGCAGAGTAGCTATATACGGAATGGATAACCGCTGAAGGCATCTAAGCGGGAAACCAACCTGAAAACGAGTGTTCCCTATCAGAGCCGTGGAAGACGACCACGTTGATAGGACGGGTGTGGAAGCATGGCAACATGTGAAGCTTACCGTTACTAATAGCTCGATCGACTTCTTCGTTCCCATTGTTCATGCTCATCGAACGCAGTTCGATGATCTGTTCTGTCCTGACGCCCGAAGGGCTCCGGACGGGCCGCGCCACAGGGCGCGACGACCTCTGGTCTGTATGGCTGCCATGCTCGACTTCGAGCAAGGGTGGAATACGGATGGGTCACAGAAAGACGTGTTAAATTAAATAGAGCCTTGAGCTCTCCAGCTTCTCGAAACAGCAGTTTCCATGTGAAAACATGGAGCATGTTGCGTTTTGCCGACCTGGTGGTTATCGCGGGGCGGCTGCACCCGTTCCCATTCCGAACACGGCCGTGAAACGCCCCAGCGCCAATGGTACTCCGTCTCAAGACGCGGGAGAGTAGGTCGCTGCCAGGTCTGCAAAACGCAACATCTAATCTTCTCATTCACATTCTTCGGCCCAGCCGATAAAAAAAGGGCCGCTCAAGCGGCCTTTTGTCGTTTAAGACCAGAATAAAAAAAGACGCCTCGTGCGTCCCTTAAAGGAGACAAATCGCCTTCGGCAATTTGCTCCGGCACCAAGCATAACCGCCATGCGGTTACGCTCTCGCGACAAGTTCTGCGAACTTGCGCTGGTAACGCGGGGTGGAGCAGCCCGGTAGCTCGTCAGGCTCATAACCTGAAGGCCGCAGGTTCAAATCCTGCCCCCGCAACCA
>NZ_JAQKGO010000025.1:0-6887 GCF_027956545.1 Agrobacterium sp. ST15.16.024 | reverse complement strand
CCGGAAAGGCCAGGGGCTCGTAGATATTCAGGCGAAACAGGCCGCAATTTTCCATGCATCGAAAGCTTCGAGGCGATGGTAGCGAATTGTGTGTGCGGCTCGGCGACGAGATGGAACAGAGAAACAATTGCGGGTCGCTGAGTGCATGGAGACGAACCGTTGCAACGCTCCAGGTGACCGATGACCTTGCATGGTTCGCTCCCGTTTCCTAAACGGCAGATGGCTATTATCAGCCCGATTATTGAGGCCTTGTGCGACCAATGGTCAAGGCCGGGTGCCACTTCTGCCTTTGCTGCACCGTAGGAGCGGAGCTTATCGGTGATGATCCGTTTGGGAGCAAAGCCATAGCGCTTCATTAACGCCACAAGCAGTCGCTTTGCCGCCCTTTTATCACGCCGCTTCTGCAAGATTTCTTCGAGAACGGAGCCATGTTGATCCACCGCACGCCAGAGCCAGAATTTCTCTCCAGCGCATTTGACGACCACTTCGTCCAAATACCAAATATCGCCGGGGCGCGCCTGACGCCGCCGCAAGTTACGCGCGATCTGGGGTCCGAACTTGGCGATCCAACGCCGAACTGTCTCGTATGATACGTCAATTCCACGCTCAAGCAGCATTTCTTCAACTTCACGCAGACTAAGGTTGAACCGCAGATAAAGCCACACCGCATGAGCAATAAGCTGTGGCGGAAAACGGTGACGCTTGAAGATGATATCTGATGTCTGCATCGCCAAAATTTACGCCCAAACCGTCAGGCAGGCAACTGTAGCCCAGTTAACGTGACAACACCTCTTCGGACCGTACCAGAACCGCGTCGATGGCGTCGAGATCAATACCGGGCAGGTCGAGCCCGTCATCCAGACGATGTTCTCTCCCCTCCCCTTTCCGATCCTCTCTACCGACTGCCGCATCGGACACCGCGACGTTTTCGCTTTCCACCACGATGCCGCCATCCCCAGGAGACGGTACCGGCCGCGCCTGGCCGCCATCCCCAAATGAGGCAGCAGGCCCTGCCTGCCGCAGACGGCGCAAGCCGTCCGCGCTCAGTGCCCAGTCGGGCGCCAGCGCTACGATGCGACGTCGGGTCTGCAGCACGTCGCGGGCAATGGTCAATTGATGGCTTGGAGCACGGATATCGCGCGCCGCGTCATGCAGAATGAGATCTTCCATCTCGATCAGTTCGCCGTCGAGCCACAGCGAGGCGCAGGCATCAGCAAAATGGAACCGTTCGATCAGACCTGTGCCAACCGGCGAATGGGCAAGACGTTCGTCGAGACGTGCCAAGGCTGCACTGGCACGGGCCAGCGGCGACAGCAAGGTCTTCAGAGGCAATTGGTCTGGATCGTAACGCATTGAAAACATGGTAAACACATTCTCAAACGGACGCCAGAAGATATTTAATGTCCGGCACTGATGATGCCTTCTGGTTAGTCACATAACATTCGATAAGTAACCCTTATCGAAGCTTATTGATTTGACGCCGCAAATCAGCGAAAGTCAGCGCAAAGGCGCCGTAGAAAGCCCGCTTTCAGAGGTGGCTTCTCTATTCGGCGAGCTAAAGTCAAGCGCTTCGATATTTCACAATCTCCGCATTTCAAAGTCTTTCGCAGGTTCTTGCTTCTCTCCGGAATCGGCGCGTTGGCCCTTCCACTATGGGGTTAGAAGAATGAGGTATCCAATCTCGGTATCGTCCTGATCACCATATGCGACCGGCACTGCCACCTCTACGAACTTACCTCATCCATCGTCCTGCGAAGGACATCTCTCCACGGCGATGTGGATATTTATACAGCTACTGTTCACGCAGCAGCGGGTAAGCCATTCCTAGTCCAGCAAAACTCGGTTCCGTCGCTCCACATGCGGTGCATTATGGGGCTCCGTGGGCATTTCTACATTAATGGCCCAGTCGGCCCGAAGCTGCGATTTTGGCCAAGTTGAAGAACGAATGTTGAACGTTCGTGCCTACCAGGACCGTTCGTCACCACCGATTTCGTGGATATCGACCTCGATGGAGCACGTGTAGCTCTCGGCGATTCGGTGCAATGGCGAAGAACGCCTTCGATCATGGAAGCGACTTCCGAAGACGAGCACCGCTTGAGCTGCGAGTAAACGCAGGTCGCGCGTTTCTCGACGTGCCAGTAGATCATGACGCCGCGCCCACCATAGCGGGCATGCCATTCCGTCATGAGATTGCGGTCCCACGCGCCGAACTTCGTGGAATCGGACGCGCAGGCCGTGCCCGCGTCACCCCAAACGGCTGCGTTGCGGATCGCCAGGGTCGCGTTCGCAACCCGCGCGCAGGCCTCTCTCAGTGCCGGTGCATGGATGAATCGACGATGAACATGCAGCAATTCCTCATAGCTCACATCGGGTGTTGCGCCCGCGACCCGCTTGATCCCGGCATTCGTACCGAGCGCATAGAGGCACAACAAAAGCCGTCGATCCAGCGTTTCTTTCGATAGGGAGACCCTCGACGCCGACGTTTCGAAAGCATCCAGAAGGCCGGTATCGAGTGCAGCCTCCTTCAGCACGTCGAGCAGCCCGGTCATCGGCCAGCGTCCGCCGATCTCGCCTTTGATCGCATCGAGGCCTTTCGGCTCGGGTGCAGGCTTGAACGGTGTGATCGAGATGCGGTTTTCGCCGCGCCACAGCAGCCGGACCTTGTCATTGTCCGGAATATTGGCGTTGAGAAGCAGCAGTTCCCGCTCAAGCTCTGAACGGATGACAGACGTAAACGTCCTCGCGTCTGGTGTCAGGTTGAGGCCGCAATAGTAGGCGTCACGCCGGATTTCGAAGTCTTTGGGAAGATCGTCGTCAGGGTTCCGGTAACGGTCCGCGCCAACGACCCAGATTTCCTTGGAGCGAATGCGGTCGCGCAACTGGGTGAGAACACAAAGCTCGTAGCTGATCCGGTTCACACGTCCATCGCCATCGATGACGGAACTGCGCCACCTGGCGGGAATAACCTCATCAATCGGAATGTCCTGCACCGGCACGAACCGGCAGCCGTCATCCATCTTGCTCCGAATCCAGTCGAGCGCCGCAAGTACCGGGCGCCACACCGTGTTGTTCGACCGGAATTCCAGAACCGAAAGCAAGTCGGGCAGCATGCGCCGGTAATGATTGGCCCAGGAAGAGCGCATCACCTTATATATACGCCGATCGAGCGCCCCTTTCGCCTGGCTCTCCTTGACGATCGCCGCCAGCTTGTCCTTGCCGACAATCGGGAAAATCACATCGCAGACGCGCCCGGACGGTTCCTCGATCGAGGCGCTGGCGATCTCGACCAGCAGCCGTTCCTTTCCGTAGACCCGTTCGATGTCCTTTGCGATATCGCCCACGACCTTGCGTTTCGAACGCGTTCCGATCTTGTGGACCGTCTCGATCAGAAGATCGACCATCGCATCCGTCAGCTGCGCCTCACGGGACAGGAGATAAACCGCATACAGCCCGATCTGCCGCGCAGGTGCATGGCGCCGCATTTCCGAGGCCTTTTCGCCGCCAACGCGACGAACAATCTGCTCCACCCAGGCCTTGCCGGTCGCCGCGAGAAGATCCCGCGGTAGATCGAGTTTCTGAATGAAGGCGAGTTTCGCCGTCATGCCGAGGATGTTGTCGAGCGACGCCTGGCCAGCGTCGCCTTTCATCGTATTGAACCCGGTCTGGCCCTCCGGATCGGCGATTGAAGCCTCCAGCAATGCGACCGTGCTTGCCGAAAGCCGGTCGTGCACGCCGCTCAACCAGCTATCCAGATGGTGCTGCCGTTGCGACCGCACCAGGCGTTCCAACTCCTTGCGCGAAGGCCCGTAAATACGCCGGTCCCGGCACCACAGGAAAACATGCTCGAGCATGGCGCTGACCGACTGCCCGCTCGGGCACAGTTCACTGGAGATCCAAGACGTCAGTTGCTCTCGATCTACCCGCTTCAGACGCCGAAAGCCAAGGTGCTGCAAAATCTCCGCGTAATGCCGGCGGGCGGTGCGGCCGACGAAATCATAGTGGTTCACAGCTTCAACATCGAGGCCGAGCTGCTCGGCCAGATACAAAACACCATCGGCCGGGATCGCCGCATGATCCTGCACAAAGAAGCCGTGCGCGGCGAAGAATTTAAGCTGAACCGCCAATCCCAGCCGCGCTGGCTCCGGTTTGCCGTTCACAAAATCAATGTCGGAAAAGCTCAGGCTCCAGCGTCCAATCAGATTTCCACTCGAAAGACCAAGACTCATAACTCCACTCCTTTTACCGGAGCGGAGCGTCATTCCCCGCCAAGTCAGCCGTCAACCACAACCGCCGTGTTCCCACAACGTTCTTCGACTTGGCCAAAATCGCAGCTTCGGGCCGACCGGGCCAAGCAGGCTGGTGATCCTGATCCGTGGCACCAGAACATATAGTCGGCGGCTGAGCGCGACGATGCTGTCGCGCTCCTCCTCGCGGATCGGCGAGATCGACAGGCCCTTGTCGGAAATCGCTGCATCCGGAATAGCATTGGCAGCCGCCGCCTTTGCCAGCTCTTTCAGCTTCGCATCGAGCGTGGCGGTCCGTTCTGCTCGCCATTCGGCAAAGCTGTCGGGGAGTGCGAGCCCGAGCCGCCCCTCGGCGCGCATCAGCTCGAAGATCGGCCGAGGCAGAAGATAATCCTCGAAACTGCGCCATGCCCGGCTGCCTTCGACCCAGATGTCACCGGCCCTCAGACGCTCTCGCAGGTGAACGAGGACCGCCACTTCCCAGGCGCGCAGGTCGATATCGGCACTGTTCGGGCGCACGCAGCGTCGCCATTTGCGGGTCAGAAAGGCGAGCGGCACCTGCGCCGGCAATTTCCGGCCGCCATAGAGCGCGCGCAGATGGTCCACTGCTACAAGGATCGGATCATCAGCACGAAACGACCGGAACGAGAACGTGCGGAACATCAGTCTGCCCAGCTTGCGCAACGATTTGTGCCGCTTGATGAGCTCGTCGAATTCGTTACTGCGATCAGGGTGGACGACAGATCTGGCTGCCGCCATGCTGGCGACCAATCCGTCCCAGCCGAGGGAGGCTGCGATCGCCGATGCAAGATCGGTTTTGCTCGCACGAGCGGCCAGAAGCGCCTCGCCGAGCTTGAGATGCTCAAGCGCCACCCCATCAAGAACCTCGGCCTCTTTTAGCCGGCGTTCCGTGCGGCTGATCTCGGCCTTGCGGCGGTTGCTCCCAATCATTTTGCAGAACATGTCGATCGTCAGGTCGGTGATCGACGCCTGTCTCTCGATGACGAAGGCGGCCAGCGTGGCGTAGCGACGTTCGGATGTCAGGCGTCGTATCTCCCGGGCATGCAGAATGCGTGCATCCCTGGCGATGATGCCGTAGCGATTGGCATGGATCGTCTTGCGACGGTCGTCGGGAATGGCGGCTGAGCGCAATACCTCGAGGCGGGCGATCAAGCCTTTGAGGTTCTTCAGCTTCGCCCCTTCAGGTGCTTCCGCAATCCAGCCAAGGTGGCTCCGATCGCCGGCCCGCTCAGCGAGGAGCTGATCAAGCGCCTCGATCGAAGGCTGCTCCAGATCCCGGATCAATTCGCGATAGGCTTGTCGACGCGCCGCCGCCCGGCCGGCCAGTGCCAGACGGATCAGCAGCTCCGGCATAGGAACGAGCAACTTTCGTTCCTTCAAGGCTTCGATCACGGCCTTGGCGATCGGCGCACCTTGTTCAGTGGCCGCCGCCTCGCGTGCCGCCGCCGTTATCAACTCGCGATAGTCACTCGTCCGGACAGGCTGAAGCTCCAGTGCAGAGACGATCTCGCGCGCGTGTTCCCGGCGCGTTTCGTCGCGCTGGGCGTAGAACTCGAACACTGCAGGGTCGATGCCCAGCTGGTCGGCGACAACAGAGACAACCGCCTGAGGTGGAACTTCGCCTATTCGCAGCAGACGGCCCAGATCACGCATCAGTGCGAGTTGGATCGCAAAGCCAAGCCGATTATGCGACCGGCGATGCTCCTTGACGAAGACAATATCCTCGGAAGTCAGTGCATAGCGCGCTTGCGCATCTTCATAAGCTTCGGGTGGTTCGAATAAAACGGCACGCGATTGCTCATCGAGAAACGCCATCAGCCACGGTCACTCGTCAAACTACGGTTTCGGGCGTGCCGGTCTTGCCGGGGCCTGTCCATCCAGTCCGCTTCAACGTGTCGATCAAGGTCGAGCGCGCCACCTTGAACGTCCGGCACACGGACGCCTTGCTGGCGCCAGCTTCCAAAGCAGCTAGAACCTGCTCGACCTTTTCCGCATCGATCGTTGGAGGTCTCCCGCCCTTACGGCCACGTCGGCGAGCCGCCGCCAGGCCGGCATTGACCCGCTCGGTGATCAGCACTCTCTCGTATTCTGCAAGCGAGCCGAACAGGTTGAACAGAAACGCGCCGTGCGAATTCGTGGTGTCGATCGCCTCCGTGAGAGATCGGAAGGCGACACCACGTTCCTTCAAATCCTCGACGATGCGGATCAAGTGGGAGAGTGACCGGCCTAACCGATCTATCTTCCAGACGACCAGGACATCGCCTTCGCGCAATTCGCCGAGGCATGCCTTCAGACCCGGCCGGTCATCACGCGCTCCGGAAGCGCGATCCTGATGGAGATGGCGCTCATCGACCCCGGCCGCGAGCAGGGCATCGCGCTGCAAGGCAACCGACTGGCGCTCGTCACTACTCGATACCCGCATGTAACCGATCAACATGTGCGACAAACCTCAAATCAGGTGTTGCCGCACAGCCTAACATTCCGACAGGGTTTGTCGCGCAAAAAATGGCCCTATTGCGTGGCCAGTTTGCCCCGCGATCACGGTGAGCGGAAATCATGTGTTTCCCGTCACCTGCAAAATGCCCTTAGCGTGTATTAATGTAGAAATGACCACAGAGCCCC
>NZ_JAQKGO010000024.1:0-14830 GCF_027956545.1 Agrobacterium sp. ST15.16.024 | reverse complement strand
CCAGAGAAACTTAACGTGACAACACCCCGGGAAGCTCAAGGCGGAGCCGAAGCTGGGTGGCGGCACGACCTTCCTCTGTGGGATGCGCAACCTCGCAAACTCGAACGAATGTTGCCGTTTGACCGTCTGGAGCATCCGCGGAATATGCCTGCACGAATCAGGCGTGGGTGAGATCGTCGGCCTCAAAGCCCATCACCTTCGCCAATATCGCCTTGTCGGAGAGCAAGGGCGCGCTGGGGCCATCATATACGATTTTGCCACGATCCAGAATAATCGCACGCGGGGCGAATTCCAGCGCTAGCCTGGCGTTCTGTTCAACGAGGAGGATGGAGAAGCCTTCCTCGTTACGGAGGCGGACGAGCGCAGCGAAGATCTGCTGAACGATTACGGGCGCCAGCCCCTCCATCGGCTCATCAAGCAGGAGGATTTTCGGCCCGCTGACGAGTGCTCGTCCCAATGCGAGCATTTGCTGCTCGCCGCCGGACAATTGGTTGCCGAAATTGCCTCGGCGCTCGCGGAGCCTTGGGAACAGCTCATAGACTCGGTCGGTGCTCCATCCGTCGGATCGAAGCGCGACTGTGAGATTTTCGTGGACGCTGAGGGAGGGAAAAATCAGACGCTCTTGCGGTACAAATCCGATCCCTTCAGCGGTTCGGTTAAAGGTTTTGGATCGCAACAAATCCTTCCCGGCAAATTGCATGCTTCCCTTGTGAACGGTTGCCAACCCCATCATCGTTGCGAGCAGTGTCGTCTTTCCGACGCCGTTTCTTCCGAGTATCGCAACCGACTCGCCGCCCTTCACTGTCAACGAAACGTCATCTATGACTACTGTCCGGCCGTATCCTGAGGTTAAAGTCTCGATGATAAGATCGTCAGGCATCCACAGCCTCCCCAAGATAGATGCGCCGTACCTGTTCGTCCGAGGCTATTTCCCGAGGGGTGCCTTCGGTGAGAACCCTTCCCTGCTCCAGGACCGTGACGCGGTGAGCAAAACGAAAGACCAGGTCGATGTCATGATCGATCATGATGACGGCAATGTCGGAAGGCAAAGACTCGATCGCCTTCAAGATGACGTGGGTTTCCGAGGATGGCACCCCGGCCGCCGGCTCGTCCAGAAGAAGCAGTTTAGGCTTGAGAGCCAATGCGATCGCGAGTTCGACCAATCGTTGCTTGCCGTACGCTGCCTCGGCCGCCGGAATGTTCGCCTCGCCCGCAATGCCAAGCTGACGCAGCAGCGACATTGCCTCATCCCGTCGGGCACTCTCGGATGCCCCTCCCCCGAAAACGACGTGGCCGCCTCCGTCTCTTGCCCGAAGCGCTTGGCAGACATTTTCGGCGATCGACAGCGTTCCGAAAAGGTTGTTGATCTGATACGTCCTTCCGATACCAGCGCGAACCTTGGCCGATTGCGATAGGCCGGTAATATCCCTTCCCTGAAGGGAGATCTGTCCTGTCGAAGGTGTCAGAACTCCAGCAATCAGATTGATAAGTGTGGTCTTGCCAGCCCCGTTAGGACCGATCAGGGCGCGTCTCTCCCCGGGACGAACCTGAAGGCTCACATCATTGGTGACGGCAAGCGCGCCGAAATTCTTGGAGAGATTGCGGACTTCAAGCGTAAAGTCACTCATCGCTTGCCCCTTTCGGTGCAAACAGGCCCGAGATCAGTCCAATGATTCCTTGCGGCGCCAGGAGGACGACAACGACAAGGATCAGACCGATCCAGAATAGCCAGAAAACCGGATCGAGCTTCGAGAGAAGGTCCTGCGCAATCATGTAGATTGCAGCTCCGAGCACGGCACCGTAGCCTCGCCCGGTTCCGCCGAGGATCAGCATAACGAGAACCGCACCCGACAATTCGAAGCTGACGACGTTGAGTGCGACATACTGGGTTGTCTGCGCCAGAAGACCTCCGGCGACCCCGGCCATCACAGCGCTGATCAAGTAGGCTGCAAGTCGAAAGCGAAAAACGCTCACACCAAGGGCCTCCATCCTGCGGGGGTTTTCGCGAACACCGATCAGCGTATGGCCAAATGGCGAGCGTGAGATCTGGCGAAACAGAAGCCACGAAAAAGCGAGCACCACCGCCGCGTAGACATAGGCGGTCTGACCGAATAGGTCGAATTCGAAGAAGCCGAGGAGAGGTGCAATTTCGACACCCGACAGTCCGTCGGCGCCACCCGTCAGCCAGCTGGCTTGGTTGGCAACCTCGTACAACATGAAGACGAGCGCAAGCGTTAACATAAGCTGGGCAAGCCCACTCGCGCGCAGCACCACGGCGCCAGAAAGCAGACCGAGAGCGCCTGCAGCGATCCCACCGGCCATGAGACCCGTGAGAGGTTCATTCCAACCATGCGAAGCCAAGATCCCTGCAGTGTAGGCACCGAGCCCGAAGAACGCTGCGTGCCCAAGGGTGGCAATTCCGGTGACACCCAACAGCAGATCAAGCGACAGGACAAAAATCACCATGACAAGGATTTGGGAGCCAAGCAGCAGAGAGTCTGGAAGAGCAAAAAAAGCCGCAACGATAAGAATCCAGAGGAGTCCATCCGGCGCGAGAGAAGCGAAACGCTTGCCATAACTCTTTTTGGTTGAAACAGTTGTACCGACGATCGCCATTTCACGCCCTCCCGAACAGGCCTTGAGGGCGCCACGCCAGCAAGGCGAACATCGCAACGTAAATCGCAAAAGCACCGATCTCAGGCACGAAATACTTGCAGGCGGCGTCGAGCGTACCCAGCATCATTGCCGCAAGGAAAGGCCCTCCGGTCGACTTGGCCCCGCCGACCGAAACGACGATCAGGAAGAGGACGAGGTTTTCCATGGCGTAGCCAGGGTGAATCGCAAGCGTTGCCGCTCCCAAGCCCCCTCCGAGTCCAGCCAAGCCGCAACCGACCATAAAGGTGATGGCGAACAGTCGTTCGGTGTTGATGCCGATACACTCTGCCATGGAGCGATGGTCGACGGCGGCACGCACACGGGCTCCGTAGGATGAATATCCGAGCAAGAGCCAGAGGAAGCCCGCAACACCAAAACCGACGATAATCAGAATCAGTCGAAATGTTTGTAGAGACTGGCCGAAGACAGAGACATCACCGGAAAGCCAATTCGGAAGATTGAAGGGTTGCGGCAGGACGCCCCAGATCATGCGAGATAAAGCTGTGGCCATGAAAACGATGCCGATCGAAAACAGAACCTGGCGCAATTCCGACGCCCGATAGAGCAGCCTGAACAAAGTGCGTTCAAGCAGAAGTCCAAGCACTGCCGATCCAAGGGCCCCGACGATGAGCGACGAGATGAAAGGCAGCCCTTCGAAATTCATCAGGGAGACTGTGAGGTAGCCACCTGCCATGGCAAAAACGCCGTGGGCAAGGTTAGCGAAGTTCATGACGCCCATCGTAACGGAAAGCCCGACGGAAATGAGGTAGAGAACGGCCCCGAAGGAGAGGCCGTAAAAGAGCACCGCAACGATGCTGTGAGCAAGTTCGCCCATCGTCGTTCCTATCGGTTGATACGTATCCGTCACTTGGCCGTGTGGAGCGGATCCTTGACCATCGGAAGCGTCTCGATCTCAATGTTTGCAAGCTTGCCATCACGTCGCTCGAGGCGACGGATGTACATGTTCTGGACGACATCGCGGGTTTGGGGGTCGATCATGACCGGACCCCGAGGGCTATTGTCGTTGCGCCAATTCTGCAGCAATTCCATAGTCTTTGCTGGATCGAGCTTGCCGTTCTGCTCCTTCACAGCGTGAACGATAGCATCCATCCCATCCCAGCCCCCGACCGCGGAATAATAGACCGGAAGATCACCGTATTCCTTTTGCCAGGCGCTGACAAAAGCCTTGTTTGCGGGCCGGTCGCCGGACATCGAATAGTGGAAGATCGAAATAACGCCCGGGGGCACATCCCCCATATTCGGGAGCTCGTCCTCCGGCAGAACGTCTCCGGCAGCGAAAAGCTTGATGCCTGCATCGGCAAGGCCAAGATCGGCATAGGCGCGCATCGCTGCAGTTGCCTCCCGCCCCGACGGGACGAACAGAAAGAGTGCGTCCGGTTTTGCGTCTTTGATCCGTTGCATAAACGGCGAGAAGTCTGGGCTTTTCAGCGGCATTCTGAGAGTGCCGGCCACGGTTCCTCCATTTTCGGTCAGGCCCTTGGTAAAGGCCGCCTCTGCGTCCTGTCCGGGCGCGTAGTCGGTCACCGCTGTATAGACCCGTTTGAGACCCTGCTTTGTGACCCACTGCCCAAACGGATAGGCCTCCTGTGCGAGCGTAAACGACGTGCGCACAATATAGGGGGACTTTTCCACGGTTGACGACGTCGCGGCGTTCATCACTACCGTCGGCACCTTCGCTTGCGTCGAGAGCGGAGCCACTGAGTTGATATTGGGCGTGAACACGAAACCGGCGAGGAAGTCTACTTTTTCGCGGGTGATCAGTTCTTGTGCCAGACGCTTGGCCACGTCGCCATTCGGACCGGTATCGTCACGACGGACGATTTCGATCTTTGTGTCGCCGAGATCCTTTTCGTGTTCCTTTAGGTAAAGCTTGATCGCGTTGTCGACTTGCTGGGCTTGGCCCGCGCCCTGCCCCGAAAATGACAGGATCAGGCCGACTTTTATGGTTTCGCCCGCCCAGGCTGGGATGCTCGCCGAAGCCAACATGGCGGCGGCCGCAAACAGGATATGCTTCTTCATATTGTCTCCTCACTCCATTCGACCGGCGACCGGTCGGTCCTCCATTTTTCGATCACCTGAAACAACGGACGCCAGCCCAGTTGTTTCGAACGCGCTCCTGTAACCCGGCAGATGTCGGGCGAGAGCGCGGGCTTGGATCACGTCGTGACCGCTTGCCATTCCGACAAACGCGGTTGATTTCAGTGTTGCGAGCCGCCATTGACGAGAAGGTGCTGACCGGTAACCCAGCGAGCATCGTCAGACGCAAGAAATGCAACGACGTCTGCGATGTCGGCCGGTTCGCCAAGTCTCCCAAACGGCGACGCCTGGCGGAGCTCTTCCTGCCGGCTTGCGGGCGCGTCTTGAAAAATCCCGGGTACCGTGGGTCCAGGCATGACTGTATTGACAGTGATGCCGCGACGCCCCGCCTCGCCCGCGAAAGCCTCCGTCAAAGCTTTGACCGCTGCCTTGCTGGCGGCGTAAACACCGAGGTCGGGTTTTGGATAGATCGTGGTGCTGGACGCAATCGAAATGATGCGGCCGCCGTCTGCCAGCAATTGCGAGGCTGCCTTCATGCCTAAGAAAACGGATCGGGTATTGATCGCGAAAATGCGCTCGAAGTCGGCGAGTGAAAGCCCGCTGATGGGGCCACGCGGGCCGGTGATGGCGGCGTTGTTGACAAGAATGTCAGCCCGTCCGAACCGCTCGATTGCGGCAGACAGGAGGGCTGGCATGACCTCCGGTTCAGACAGGTCGCCACCCTGGCTGAAAATGTGTCCACCCAGCGCTTCGGCCTTCGCGACCGTTTCCGATGCGTCGGCTTCCGTGCCTGGGCCATAATTCAACATGACGCTTGCGCCGTCGCGAATGAGCCGCAGCACGATGGCTTGGCCGATATTGCGCGCGCCGCCGGTGACCACCGCGACCTTTCCCGATAACTTCTTGTCAGATGTTCCCATAGTTCCTGCATTCCTCCCGATGCCTCAGCCGGACTGACCCCTCAGTGCGCTGGCGGCCGATTTCACAGCTACTCAAAGATCAGCGGTCAGGCGCCAGCCTCGACGTAGATGTGCTTGGTTTCCATGAAGTCGTTCATTGCCTCCATCCCATGCAGTCGTCCAAGGCCGCTGGTGCGATAACCGCCGGTCTCGACCTCTGCCATCAGCCGATTGTGGCAATTGAGCCAAACGGTTCCGAATTTAAGCTTCCGGCTCATCCGCATGGAGCGGTTCAAGTCCTGGGTGTAAACACTCGCCGCCAGGCCAAAACGCGTTGCATTCCCGCGACGCAGCGCGTCACCTTCATCCGAGAAGCGCTCCAGCGTCAGGATTGGGGCGAATAGCTCGTCCTGAACGAGCCAGCTCTTCACGTCGCTTACCTCGAAGATAGAGGGGCTGACGAAGAAGCCACCGCCCAGCGCGCCTTGCCCCTTTTCGCCTCTCAAAACGACACTGTCCGCATCGACACAAGCGCGCTCGATGATGTCGAGCACGCGCCGCTGATTGGCTGCGTCGATCAACGGTCCTAACTGAACACCCGCATCCATGGGGTTCCCGATTACGACACGCTCATAGGCTTGAGTAATTCGGGCCTTGACCTCATCGTAAATCGCGTCCGCGACCAGCAGGCGGCTGATCGTGGTGCACATCTGTCCATTGAGGACGAGCGAGCCATTGGTGATTTCGGCGATTGCCTTATCGAGGTCGGCGTCCTGGAAGACGATCGCCGGCGCCTTGCCGCCCAGCTCAAGAGACAGATGTTTGATCGTACGCGCCGCGTTCGCCATGATGATCGACCCCGTCTTGGTCGAGCCGGTAAAGGAAATGACGTCGATCTCGTCGTGGGTCGAAAAGACGTTTCCGACTTCGATACCGTTCTCGTTGACGGAATTTACAACGCCGGCTGGGAAGCCCGTCGCCTCCGCGAAGCATTGCATTACCATCGCATTCGTCAGCGGCGTCTGAGGCGCCGGCTTGATCACAACGCTGCAGCCGGCTGCGAGTGCCGGCGCAACCGAACGGACGAGAAGCGTGACCGGCGCATTCCACGGCACGATCACCGATACGACACCAGAAGGTTCGCGTGTCATCAGCGACAAATTTCCCGGAGCGCTTTCGAAGGTGCGACCGAATAGATTGCGGGCAACGCCTGCATAATATCGAGCCTCGCCGAATCCGGCAGCCACTTCCCCTTTCGCCTGCGCCAGCGTCTTTCCGCTTTCGCGGCAGAGAAGTTCCGCCAGCGCATCCTTCCGCGCTTCCATCCGGTCGGCAAACTCCAGCAGCGCGGCCGCGCGAATGCGTGGGCTGCTTGCCCAAGAGCTAGCCTCAAACACCTCGCGCGCCACTGTAACAGCCCGCTCCGCGAGAGCGATCGAACCATTGGGCGCGGGCCCTAGAAACTCTCCGGTTGCCGGATTTATGCTCTCGTTATAGCCGTTGGGGGCATCGGAAACCCACTCGCCGTTGATGTAGTGGTCGCCGTTTGCGAAACCCATTCTCAGTCCTCCTGCCCTTACATTCGTATCTTCTACTGCGGAGCCGGCAAAGGAAACAAAGTCTTTCTCATTTACTCTGATGAAAGTTTTTGTTACATCGGCCTGATGGATATCCGACAGCTTAAATACTTTGTAGCCGCCGCAAAGCTCGAAAATCTTTCCGCTGCAGCTGACAAACTGCATGTCACGCACCCTGCGCTCGGCCAGCAAATCAAGAAGCTGGAGGAAGAACTTTCGGTTCAGCTCTTCGAGCGCCACTCGCGCGGGGTCAGCCTCACGCGAGCCGGCCACCATCTGGTCGAGCACGCCGAGGCTATTCTACATCGCTTCGCGGTTGCTAAATCCGAAATGGGGCGGTTCTCATCGGGGCTCGCAGACGTCGTGTCGATAGGGGTGACGCCGTCGCTTGGCCGCGTCTTCGTTCCCACCCTTCTCGACGAATGCACGATCAGACATCCTGGCATCCGGCTCAATTTTGTGCAGGGCTATGCTGACCATCTTGAGCGAATGATCCACGATGGCGAGCTCGATGTAAGCTTCGTACACTCGCGCATCGATAGCGCGGGATTGGAAAGCGTTCCACTCATTGTTGAAACTCTTTGTTTGATCGGAACACCTGCGCTTCTTGCGGATGTCGAGGATCCGGTCGAAATCGAGACGCTGGTCAAGCTCCCACTCATCCTCGACCGCAAGGGCCAATTGACTCGCCGCGTGCTGGAAAAAGTTGCGGGAATCGAGTGGATGGCATTGGATTCTGCCCTCGAAGTGCAGGCGATTAATATACGCAGAGAGTTTCTAATGCAGGGCAAGCGCTGCGCGATTGCGCCAATCGCACTGTTTTCGGATGAAATCCGGGAAGACAAGCTGGTGGTGCGCCAGTTCCGCTTGGATGAGTTTACGCGAACCCTCGGTCTCGCAACACCGCGCGTGGAAAGCCTCTCGCCAGCGCTTTCCGCCATTCGCAAAATCATCATTGAGATCGTCGAGAGTTTTATCCAGCAGGACAAATATGGCTGGAGGCTCCCGCAGAGCGATTGGTAAATTCTAGATCCACGGGAGACCCCTCAGGGCAGCCGAATAGGAGGATGGCGGCGAGGATGATGCGCATGTGAATGCGTTTAGCGATTCCCAAAAAAAAACGATTGACAATCAATAGATGACTGGTCATTTATTAATCATCGAAACGCAAACACCAACCATGAAGCTTAGTTATGCCGAGACCAGCCAATCCAGAAACCCGATCGCGCCTCCTGGAAAAGGGGGGAGACCTCGTCAGCACCCTCGGCTTCAATGCCACCGGCGTGCAGGAGATCACGGCGGCGGCCGGTGTGCCAAAAGGGTCGTTCTATAATTATTTCGAAAGCAAGGAGGCCTTCGCTGTTGAAGTCCTGACCGAGTATTGGGATTCATTGTTCGCGACCTACAGCCCGATCTTGGCCGATCACACCATGGCGCCGCTCACGCGCATCGCGCGCTATTTCGCGGGCCTGGCAGAGTTTCACGGGCGCCGCGGTTACGCGGTCGGTTGCCTGATCGGGAATATGGCGCTCGAGGTCACGCCGTCGAGCGAGCAAGTACGCATTAAGCTGGCGGCAATCTACCGCCAGTGGACGGCCTCGCTCATTGAATGCCTCCGGGAAGCCCAGGCCCAGGGCGAATTGCCCGCTGGAAAGGAGCCAGGACAGATTGCCGTCGCGTTGATCGACGCGTTCGAAGGTGCGGTCACGCGCGCCAAAGTCGAACGTAACCGGTCGCCGTTCGACAGCTTTGAAGGTTTCGTTTTGCCTGCCCTTGTGGCCTGAATAATTTTTGACCGATTAATATACGACCGGTCATGTATTTACCCAGTTTCTCGCTGCAACGCCGCGACAGCGAGTGATGACTTTTACCGCGGCTATCAAAGGAGCAAACCATGTCTACGATCACGACTAAAGACGGCGTAAATATCTTCTACAAGGATTGGGGCGCAGGCCAGCCGATCGTTTTCAGCCACGGCTGGCCGCTGACAGCGGACGACTGGGATGCCCAGATGATGTTTTTCCTTCGTCACGGGTATCGGGTCATTGCCCATGATCGGCGCGGCCACGGCCGGTCCGACCAGCCCGCCACCGGCAACGATATGGACCACTGGGTTGCCGACCTCGCGGCCTTGACTGAACACCTCGACTTGCGCGACGCGATCCATATCGGGCACTCGACCGGTGGCGGTGAGGTGGCTCGCTATGTCGCTCGCCACCAGGAGCGCGTCGCCAAGGCGGTGCTCGTCGCTTCCCTGACGCCGAACATGTACCGGAGCGAGGACAACCCGTCCGGTCAGCCCCCGGAATGGTTCGAAGCGATCCGGGCGGGCGTGCTGGGCAACCGGGCGGAGTTCTTCCGTTTCGTTCCCGAGAACCCGTTCTATGGCTATAACCTCGATGGGGCCAAGCCTTCGGAGGCAGTCATTGCGAACTGGTGGCGGCAGGGCATGGCCGGCGGTGCCCTCGCTCATCATGCGACGGTCGACTCCCGGCTCGAAGACTATACCGAAGACCTCAAGAAGATCACCGTGCCGGTGCTGGTGATGCATGGCGAGGCCGATCAGGTCGTCCCGTTCGCAAGTTCGGTGCCGCGTGCGGTCAACCTGCTCAAGAACGGGTTGCTGAAGACCTATCCCGGCTACCCCCATGGCATGCTGACCACGCATGCCGATGTCCTCAACCCTGATCTGCTCTCGTTTATCAGGTCTTGACGACGCTTCTTGTGCATAATCGTATTCGCAAATTGAGGAGGGTTCGGGCTTCGAAATCGCGACGAAGGACCGAACAAGAAGCTCAAGCCCTCCTTGGCGACTCGTCGGCCAAGGTCTACCTGCACGGTACGCTTACTTCGACACCGTCGCCGTGCCAGCGATGTCGACCATTTTAGACGACGTTTCGCTAGAAGCGCTCCTGGTGTCGTCGGAATCATCTGAAATATGTTGGAAGCTCGTTCTGGAGCGCACCATTATTGAGGATGACCGACTGCTGCCAAATGTTACGAGCGCGCATGAGAGGAAACGCGCGCAGTTCCATACTGTTGCCTCCTTGAGCAGTGACATCACGAGCCCAATCGGAATCCGTCAGGTCACGAAAGCAAACGTTTAGATGGATTTCCGAATGCTGAAAGAGATGACGCAAGGCGTGCGAAGGCAGGGTTGCCGCCAGATCGAGCGACGCCTTCGGCTCGTCATTCATGTCCCAACTGGGTGTCTCGCGAGCATTGTGGATGGCTTCCAGCACCTGGGCCATTCGGCGGGCCTTGAAGCATAAATTGGCTACAACGTGAGCGCGGCTCCATCCGGGCCGGGCAGCCGGTCCGTAAAGTGCTTCGTTGGAGAGTTCGTTGAGCTTTCGGGCAAAAAAAGCTGTTCCTCTGCGCAGCATGAGCAAATCGTCGCGCGGCGCGCCGGGCGCGTCAAAACGCGCCCCCTTTCCCAGACGCTGCCGCAGACTTTCTTGCGGGGCGAAATCCGACGGCAATTCTTTCATCAGTCGCGCCCCTCGACCTTGGTGCGCATGAAATTGAGGCGCTCCATGATGGGAGCATCGGAGAAGCGGAAAAGATCCAGTTGCGTATCGGCCTGAAGTGACCACGAAATCCACGACGGGACGACAAACATGTCCCCTTTTTCAAGGCGTTGTGTTTGCCCGTTCATGATAACCGATCCCATCCCCTCGAAGACCTGAAAGATCGTCGAGCCGATTTCTTGGCGCGTCGCCGTCGCGATGCCGGCGCGAAGCCGGTGAAACTCACAGCGTATCGTTGGCATAACGTCGCGGCCGGTGGTGGGATTGACGTATCGGATCGCCGCGTGACCCTGCTCGACAGTCGCGGGCTGGCCTTCGTCTTCGAGGAGGAGCTGCTCGGCCAGCGCCCTGTCGGTGTGTTCCCAACGGTAGGCGCTCAACGGCGATGAGACAGTATCTTCGAGCTGCGACAGCGGTCGCAGGCCGGGGTTGGCCCAGAGGCGCTCGGCGCGCGAGTAATCGGGCGTCGCATAGTCGGTCACCCGATCAGAGCCGAACTCGAAGAACCCGGTATCCATCTGCTGATTGAAAGGAATATCCAGACCGTCAATCCAGGCCATGGGATGATCGGTATCGTTGTGATGTCCGTGGAAGTTCCAGCCCGGCGTCAGCAAAAGATCACCGCGGCTCATGCGAACGGGATCGCCATTGACCACAGTCCATACGCCTTCACCTTCGACGACAAACCGGAATGCATTTTGGCTGTGCCTGTGTTCTGGCGCTGTTTCGCGAGGCCCGAGATACTGAATTGCCGCCCAAAGCGTGGGGCTGATATAGGCATGGCCGCCAAGGCCCGGGTTCGCCAGGCCGATCGCTCTACGCTCGCCGCCACGTCCGACCGGAACAAGATCGCCGGACTTTTTCGCAAGAGGCAGCAAACGGTTCCATTTCCAAAGATGTGGAACAGCTTTAGGTTTAGGATGGATCGGCATGAGGTCGCCGAGCTGGGTCCAGAGCGGAATGAGATGCTCTTCTTCAAAACCTTTGTAGAGGTCGCGCAGTTCGGGAGTGTCGTCTGGCTGCATGGCGTGCGAGACGGTCTCATGATTCAAAGTGTCGTCCATAGTCGTGTCCTCCTTCGGGTCTCGCGCTCGGCTAAACTGCGTCGGGCTGGTTTGCGGGAGCCCCGCGACGAAACGCGTCGAGAGCATTGAGCTCCGCGAAAATGCGTGCAATTTCCGGCCAGCGGTCGTGAGTGATAGCGAAGCGCGTGTTGTTCAAGACCTGTGCGTAAAGGCAGATATCCGCCAGACTTGGAGTGTCACCGTGACAAAAGACGCCGGTCGCAAAGGACCTGGAGAGCTCCGTCTCCAAGGCATCGAAGGTGACCGTCACCCAATGGCTGAACCAGTCGCGCTGGGCGTCTTCACTCGCAGAGAACTGATAATTCAAGCGTTGCAGGACACGAAGATTGTTGAGCGGATGGATTTCGCAGGCGATCGAGTAGGAAAGCGCGCGCACGCGCGCACGGCCTTCCGCATCACGCGGCAGAAGCTGCGGCTCTGGAAAGGTTTCATCCAGCCACTCCATGATGGCGAGAGACTGAGTAAGTATTGTGCCGTCCTCACGCTCAAGCGCGGGCACCAGCCCCTGTGGATTCATCGCGAGATATTCTGGAGTGCGCGTTTCGCCCTGACGTAGCGAGTAAGCCACATACTCATAGTCGACGCCCTTCAAATTCAGGGCAACTCGCAACCGTGTCGACGTTGATGATCGAAAGAAATTATGAAGCTTCAGCACTTTCGCCTCACCTCTCGCGCGGCCCGATCGGCGTTTCGATCGCGCCAAGTCCTTCAATGGAAGCAACACACAGGTCGCCTTCGGCAAGAGGACCGACGCCCGCTGGCGTGCCGGTCATGATCAGATCTCCCCGCTCGAGCGAGATCGAGCGAGACAGGAAGGCGATAATCTCAGGAACAGACCAAATGAGGTCTGCGAGATCGGCACTTTGCTTGACGGCACCATTGACGGTAAGGCAGATGGCACCTTTTCGGGGATGGCCCAACGCTTCGACAGGGAAAACCGGCCCTATGACGGCCGAGCGGTCGAAGGCTTTGCCCATGTCCCACGGACGCCCCTGCTCCCTCGCCTTCAATTGCAGGTCGCGCCGCGTTAGATCGTTTCCGACCGCGTAGCCCCAAACATAGGATTCAGCATTGGCTTCCGAAATGTCTTTGCCTGCCTTGCCGATCGCGACCACCAGCTCGGCCTCATAGTGAAAGTCTGCCGTGTCAGGAGGATAAGCGACTGTCTCGCCGCTATCGACTACCGCATCGGCGGGCTTTGTGAAGAAGAACGGTGGATCACGATCGGGATCCTTGCCCATCTCGCGCGCATGCGCGGCGTAGTTCCGGCCGACGCAGAATATCCGCCTGACGGGGAAGCGTTTGTCGGAGCCGTGCACGGCCACCGTCGCCTGGGGTACGGGAGAAAACACGAAAGCCGTCATTATATACCTCGGATGCTATCTTTGGCTGGTTTGCCGTGATCAGGCGCGAAATCCGATGATGGATCCCGGACGCGATCCTCTAAATGTTGACAGGCTCGAGCGGGACCGACAGTGGATCGTAGTTATAGAGCCAACCAGCACGGTCTTTTCCCGGGTCCTTGCGGGAGAATGCGTCCCGGAACTCTTGGTGAGTGTCGAGGTGATAGAGCTTTGCATGCTCCGTGCTCTCGTTGACGATCCTGGAGGTCCGGTCGATACGAGCCGTCTCGTAGCGGGACAGAGCTTGCTCCAAGTTGTCATACTCGAATAGCGCACGCGCGAGCACGGCGCCGTCTTCGATCGCCATCACCGCTCCCTGTGCCATGTATGGCAGAGTGGGATGCGCGCTGTCGCCGAGCAGAGTGACCCGACTGGTGCTCCAGAATGGCAAGCGCGGCCGATTGTTGAGGGCCCAGCAGAAGCACTTGTCGCGATCTGCAGCGTCGATCATGGTCTGGACGTCCTGGTGAAAGCCGGCATAGTCGACTTTGAGCGCTTCCCACGGCGCCTTGACCGTCCAGCCTTCCTCGCTCCATTCCGGCTTTTCAACGCAACCCACGAAGTTGAGAACGCGCCCGCCGTTTACCCAGTAGACGACCATGTGCCGTTGCGGGCCCATCCAGTTGACGAAAATCGGGGGCTGAAAATTGGGCGGAAGCTTCTCGACAGGCACCATGACACGCCAGGCGACGTTGCCGGTGAAATTCGCCGGCTCGTTTCCGTGCATCTGGGCTCGGACCACCGACTTGATGCCATCAGCACCGATCAGAACATCTCCACGTTCCGACGTCCCATCTTTAAAGTGTAGTGTGACCCCTTCGGTGTCCTCGACATAGTGTGTGGCCGATTTGTTGAGGTGCATCGCGGTCAGCGAGAGCTGGCGCACCCGCTGCACGAGAAGCCGCAAAATATCCGGGCGATAAACATGGAGATATGGTGCGCCGAACTTTTGGCGGTGTTCGTCACCGAGCATAATCTGGCTGACGATTTCCGCGGTGTCGTGCAGCCTGAATTCGATCCGCAGCGGATGGACGGCAGCCTCTTCAAGTGCGTCCAAAATTCCAAGCTTGTCGAGAACGCGGGTCGCGTTTGCGCTGACCTGTATGCCGGCGCCGACCTCCCCAAGCTCCGGTGCCTGCTCAAAAACATGGACATCGTGTCCGTCCATGAGAAGAAGACCTGCGGCAGTCAGGCCGCCGATACCGGCTCCCACAATCAGGATGCGCTTTTTCTCGGTCAAATTTTCCTCCCTGCTTTCTTGATGCGACGCGTCGGTTTCATGCTGCCGTTCAAAGCGGCGGCATTGGTCCGCCTCAACGCAGGTAAAGTGATAACTTTCGAAGGGAGCCCGCAAAAAGATCATTTTCCTTGCGCCTGATGAAAGGAAAACTATTGGCTAACCTGAAGGACACCACTTGATCTGGCGGCGAACGCATAAAAAAACCGCCGCGGAGGCGGCGGTAGGGACCATGAGTTTTGGCCGAAGTTGCATTGGAAAACTGATAGGAAGGAAATCGCCATCCGCCGAGGCGGATGTGACCTGCCACGGGTAAATTCCACCAGATTGGATTAGAGTCCGGCCTATTAAAGGACGGACGGTGTTGTCACGTTAGGTTTCTCTGA
>NZ_JAQKGO010000023.1:0-15103 GCF_027956545.1 Agrobacterium sp. ST15.16.024 | reverse complement strand
GGTGATCTCGTCGACGGCGGCTGCCGTTTCTTCGAGCGAAGCAGCCTGCTGCTCAGTCCGTTTGGCAAGATCCTCGGCCGCCTCGGCCATCTGGTTGCCGTTGCCCTGGATCATTTCGACATTGTCGCGGATCTGGCGCATCGTCGCCTGCAGGTGCAGCATCGAGGCATTGAAGTCCTGCCGAAGCTGATCGAGCTCACCATCGAGGGGACGGCCGATGGTCACGGTCAGATCGCCGCTCGCCAGCTTGTGCAGGCCGGATGCAACCGCCTCGACAGCGTTACTGATGGCAGCCGCATCGCGGGTCTTGCGGAGGTCGTCTTCCTGGCGCTGTTGGCGCGCGAGTGACCTCGACTGTTCCGCCTCATTTTCCACGCGGATCTTTTCGAGCGCGTTGTGGCGAAAGACATCAAGCGCCCTTGCCATCTCGCCGATCTCGTCGCGCGTTTCGACGCTGCCGATCTTTTCATCGAGCTTGCCTGATGCAACCGCCTTCATGGAGGCCGTGAGCGCTTCGATCGGAGACTTGATGGTTCTGAGCAGCAGATAGCCGGCGACGCAGCCGAAGAGCAGGGCGATCACGGTCGTCACTA
This sequence comes from Agrobacterium sp. ST15.16.024, assembly GCF_027956545.1. Lineage (NCBI taxonomy): Bacteria > Pseudomonadati > Pseudomonadota > Alphaproteobacteria > Hyphomicrobiales > Rhizobiaceae > Agrobacterium > Agrobacterium sp. ST15.16.024. The sequence continues at coordinate 14,510 of NZ_JAQKGO010000023.1, read as the reverse complement.
AGGATATGGTTTGCGCCTGGTCTTGGGCCGCGGAGGCATGGCCGCGCTGGATGTCGGCGAATAGAAGGATCTTGTTCCAGGCGTCATTCATGCTGGCGCTCGCAGCCTTGAAGGCGGCGTCACGTTCTCCGACCTTGACGAGGAGCTGGTCGAACCTCTCCGAGGTCCCGCCGATCACGTCGATGGCTTTGCTGGCCAGTTCCTGGATAGGACCGTTGGCGGCATGCTGTTCCTTGACCTTGCCCAGATAGAAGCCCAGGCCCTTGAGACGGCCCTTCACCTTCTTGAGGGTATCGTCGTTCATTCCACCCAGAAAGTCGGAAGCGGCGATCCGAAGTTCGTAGTTCATGGAATTGATCTTGTTCAGCGTTTCGGCGGTCGCCGCTTGTGCTGCCGCCTGATCGGCGGGAATGTTCAGATAGGTCTGCAGTTTGGACTGCACATCCGACAGGGTTGCGAGATCGCTGGAAATCCCTTCCCGCAGTTTCCTCTCGTCGCTGTGCATGTCCCAGAGGCCGTCGATCGTCCTGGAGACCTCTTCGGCAATCGTCCCGGCGGCAACCAGGCTCTGCCGTTCATCCTGCTCTTGAGCGAAGGACAGGCTCGTCGATATCTTAGCGCTCTGGTCTGCGAGCAGCGCCTTCAGCGCATCGCGCTTGGCCTCGGTCGCCTCGAGCAGGAAGGAGTTCATCCCGTCCTGGGCTTGTTTGATCGCAGACAGCGTGACCATCCCGCTCGAACTGCTCGCGAGCTGGGTATTCAGCATGTTGCCTGAGAGATAGTTGACGAGGCTCAAGCCTGCGATGCCGATCAGTATCGGCGTCAGCAGACAAAAGATTTTAGTCCGGATCGGTCCGCGCAACAGCAGGAAGTCAAAATGAATGCTCATGATTCTCCACCCAAGATAACGAGGTCCCATAATAATTATTCTGAGTGAATGAATATCCGGTAAAATTGATCTCGAATTAGTAATGTCTCAGGAATATTCGGCCGCGGCCGACTCCAGGATCTCCAGAATCCGGGCGGTCACTTCCTCGGGAACGGCGAGGCCGTCGACCTGAAAGTAGGGCGACCGACCCTTGTAGAACTCGCTCACCGAAAGGGTCTCGGCCCGATACGCCTTGAGGCGCAGTTCCAATGTCGCCGCATTGTCATCGGCGCGTTGTGCGCCGGCAGACTCTGCCGCCCTTCGGCAGATGCGGTCGTAAAGTTCTTCCTCCGGGACGACGAGCTCGATGACAGCAGTCAGGGAATGCTCCCCGAGCGATTGATCCAACGACGCCGCCTGCGAAATCGTGCGCGGAAACCCGTCGAGTACGAATCCGCGCTGAGCTTCCGGACTGGCAATCCGGTTGGCGACGATCGCCGAGACGGTATCGTCGGAAACGAGCCCGCCGGCTGCCATGGTGGCCGCGACCGCCAAACCGAGGGGCGTTCCCGCCTTGACCTCGGCCCGGAGGATATCGCCGGTCGATAGATGCGGGATGCCGAGCTTTTCGCAGATGCGCTTGGCTTGGGTCCCCTTGCCGGACCCGGGCGGGCCCATCAGGATCAGTCTCATGGGATAGTCCTTTCCTTCGGTCTAGGCCGCCTCGGCCCTGTTCTGGCGGTTGACGATCAGATCGTCGACGACAGCGGGATCGGCAAGCGTCGAGGTGTCGCCGAGCGACCCGAAATCGTCCTCGGCGATCTTGCGCAGAATGCGGCGCATGATCTTTCCCGAGCGGGTCTTCGGCAGGCCCGGCGCGAACTGGATCTTATCAGGCGACGCGATCGGGCCGATTTCCGCGCGGACATGCTTGACCAGCTGCTGGCGCAACTCCTCGGACCCTTCGCTGCCCGCCATCAGCGTGACATAGCAATAGATGCCCTGGCCCTTGATGTTGTGTGGATAGCCGACGACAGCGGCTTCGGACACGAGGTGATGCGAAACCAGGGCGGACTCGACTTCCGCCGTCCCCAGCCGGTGGCCGGAGACATTGAGGACGTCGTCGACGCGACCTGTGATCCAATAATAGCCGTCGGCATCACGGCGACAGCCGTCGCCGGTGAAATACTTGCCCTCGTAGGTGGAGAAGTAGGTCTGGATGAAGCGCTTGTGATCGCCATAGACGGAACGCGCCTGACCTGGCCAGCTGTCGGCGATGCAGAGATTGCCGTCGGCGGCCCCTTCGATGAGCTTGCCTTCGGCATCGACGAGCTCCGGCCTGATGCCGAAGAAGGGCCGAGTGGCCGAGCCTGGCTTCAGGTCGGTCGCACCCGGCAGCGGCGTGATCATGATGCCGCCGGTTTCCGTCTGCCACCAGGTATCGACAACAGGGCAGCGCCCGTCGCCGACCGTGTGATAGTACCATTCCCAGGCTTCGGGGTTGATCGGCTCGCCGACCGAGCCAAGCAACCACAGGCTGGATCGGCTGGATCGTTTGACGAAATCATCGCCGGCGCCCATCAGCGAACGGATTGCGGTCGGGGCGGTATAGAAGATGTTGACCTTGTGCTTATCGATCACATCCCAGAACCGGCCGGCATCGGGGAATGTCGGGATCCCCTCGAACATCAGCGTCGTTGCGCAGTTGGCGAGCGGTCCGTAGACGATATAGGAGTGTCCCGTGACCCAGCCGACGTCGGCAGTGCACCAGTAGATATCGCCGTGCTGGTAATCGAAGACATATTCGTGGGTCATCGAGGCGTAGACGAGATAGCCGCCGGTGGTGTGGAGAACGCCCTTCGGTTTGCCGGTCGAGCCTGAAGTATAGAGGATGAACAGTGGATCCTCGGCGTTCATTGGCTCGGGCGGGCAGTCGGCCGAAACAGTGGCTGCTTCCTCGTGATGCCAGAGGTCGCGGCCCGGCGCCCAACTGAGCGGGCTGCCGGTGCGGCGGATGACGAGCACGTTCTTGACCATGACATGACCGCGCGCGGCGATGTCGATCGCCTTGTCGACATTGGCTTTCAACGGAACCGGCTTGCCGCCGCGCAGGCCCTCATCGCAGGTGATGACGAAGGTCGATTCACAATCGACGATGCGGCCACCCAGCGCCTCGGGACTGAAGCCGCCAAACACCACGGAATGGATTGCGCCGATGCGGGCGCAGGCGAGCATCGCATAGGCCGCTTCCGGCACCATCGGCATGTAGATAGTGACACGATCGCCCTTCTTGACCCCGTGCTTCTTCAAGACGTTCGCCATACGACAGACGTGCTCGTAAAGCTCGCGGTAGGTGACCTTCCTGTCGAGCGATGGATCGTCACCTTCCCATATGATGGCGACCTGATCACCGTTTGTTGCGAGGTGCCGGTCGATGCAGTTGTAGGAGACATTGGTCTCACCGTCCTCGAACCATTTGATCGAGACATCCCCGGTAAAAGAGGTGTCCTTTACGCGGGTGTAAGGCTTGAACCAGTCGATGCGCTTGCCGTGTTTGCCCCAGAACTGCTCGGGGCTAGCGACACTCTCCTCGTACCATTCCTGGTACTCGGCCTTATTGATCAGCGCATGGCTCTCCACCGGTTTGGTGACCGGATAAATCTTGTCCGACATCAAAACTCCTCAAATGTCAGGCGGCCGGCCGGCATGATCGATGCGCTACGGCCCGCCGAAAAATCTCACTGCGCGGCAACCTGCCGCTGGATGATCTCAGAAATGAATTGGTCGAGAAGGGCCACTTCGCTGTGGCTGAGATGCAGTCCCTTCTTCGAGCGTCTCCAGAGAATGTCATTCGTCGTGCGCGCCCATTCGTGCGCCATCAGGTAGAGCACTTCGGCTTCGTAGAGATCGGACCCGAACAACCGGCCGAGATCCTCGATTTTCCCGGCAGTGCCGAGAAGGACGGATGCTCTTGTGCCATAGCGGCGGACAAGCCGGCGCGCATGCGAAGCGGCGAGGAATGGATAGGCCTTGTGAAGCTTGGTGACCTCCGCCTCGTAGCCTTGAACCGGAAAGTCGCCGCCCGGCAGATGGCTCTTGGCCGTCCAGGGAGCCCCCTTGGTGCCGATCGCCTCACCGATCTTCTCCAACGCGTGCTCTGCCAGACGCCGGTAGGTGGTGAGCTTGCCGCCGAAGACGTTGAGGAGCGGAGCCCTGTTGACCTCGCTGCCGACGAAGCCGTCAAGCTTCAGCACATAGTCGCGGGTTGCCTCCTGCGCCTTGGTGGCGCCGTCGTCGAAAAGCGGGCGGATCCCTGCATAGGTCCAGACGATATCGTCCTGCCTGACCGGCTCCTTGAAATATTCGCTCGCCGCCTTGCAGAGGTATTCCGTCTCCTCCTGCGAGATCCTGACGTCCTTCGGATCGCCGCTGAAGTCGCGATCGGTGGTGCCGATCAGCGTGAACTCGTCCTCATAGGGAATGGCAAAGATGATGCGATTGTCGGGGTTCTGGAAGAAATAGGCCCGCGGCCCCTCGAACTTCTTCTTGACCACGATATGGCTGCCTTGGACGAGACGGACGTTGCGCGCCTCATTCTTGCCGAAGGCGCCGCGGATCACATGGTCGACCCAGGGACCGGCCGCATTGACGAGCATGCGTGCGCGGTGAACCGCCGCGATCCCGGAGACCGTATCCACCGTCTCGATCGTCCAGAGCCCGTTCTCGCGCCGCGCCGAGACAACCTTGGTGCGCGGCATGATCAGCGCGCCCTTGTCGCTGGCGTCGCGGGCATTGAGCACCACGAGGCGGGCATCGTCGACCCAGCCGTCGGAATATTCAAACGCCTTGGAGAAGAGCGCCTTCAGCGGTTTGGCCGCCTCGTCGCGGCGCATGTCGAGTACCGCCGTCGGCGGCAGCAGCTTGCGGCCGCCGAGATGGTCGTAAAGGAAGAGCCCGAGCCGGATCAGCCACGCGGGGCGGATGCCGCCTTTCTGGTAGGGCAGCACGAAGCGCATCGGCCAGATGATGTGCGGCGCCATCGCCCAGAGCACTTCGCGCTCCATCAGCGATTCACGCACCAGCCGGAACTCGTAATGTTCGAGATAACGCAGGCCCCCATGGATGAGCTTGGTGGCACCCGATGATGTGCCGGATGCAAAGTCGTTCATCTCCGCCAACGCGACCGAATAGCCGCGACCGACCGCGTCGCGCGCGATCCCGCAACCGTTGATGCCGCCGCCGATTACGAACAGGTCGTGGATCTTATCTGCCATGTCGGTCTCCCGTAACGTCACGCCGTTGCCGCATAGGAAAGCGTGCTTGCAACGGCGGCGCGCCATTTCCGATAGCGTCGCGCCCGCTCGTCAGTGTTGAGGTTGGGGGTGAAGCTGCGCTTTGCCTTCCAGTTCGCGGCAAAGGTCTGAAGATCGGGCCAGACGCCCGCTTGCGCGCCGGCGAGTGCCGCAACTCCGTAAGCTGTCGCTTCCTGGCTTTGCGACCGCTCGATGACGCTTCCGAGGCAATCGGCCAGCGCCTGCATGGCCCAATCGCTGCCCGACAGGCCGCCATCGACGCGCAGGGTCGCACCCCTGACGTCCATCGGGTAATCGGAGGCCATCGCCTCGAGGAGATCGCGCGTCTGGTAGCAGACGGATTCCAGCGTCGCCCGCGAAAGCTCGGCGATCCCCGTGCCTCTCGTTAGGCCGAAAATCGCGCCACGGGCTTGCGAATTCCAGTGCGGCGCGCCGAGCCCGGTGAATGCCGGCACCAGGTAAACGTCTTCCTGTTCGTCGGCCAGATGCGCGAGACGGCCCGTCTCGTCGGCCGCCTTGATGAGCTTCAGGGAGTCGCGCAGCCATTGAACCGCGGCACCCGCCATGAAGATCGAACCCTCAAGTGCATAAGTCGTTTTGCCATTGAGGCGATAGCCAATGGTCGACAGCAGACGATTGGACGATCTGACGATCTGATCGCCGGTGTTCAGGACCACGAAGCAGCCCGTGCCATAGGTCGATTTGAGCATTCCGGGCTTCAGGCAGGCCTGACCAAGCAGAGCCGCCTGCTGGTCGCCCGCGAGCGCCCGGATTGGAATTTGAGCGCCGAAATGGGCGGCAACCGTCTGGCCGAAATCGTCGGCACAATCCTTGACCTCGGGCAAGAGAGCCCGCGGGACTCTGAAGGCGCCCAGCAATTCGTCGTCCCAGCGATTCTGACGAATATCGAACAGCGAGGTGCGCGACGCGTTGGTGGCGTCCGTCGCGTGCACGGCGCCGCCGGTGAGCATCCAGGTGAGATAAGTGTCGATCGTGCCGCACAGCAGCTGGCCATTCTCGGCCGCACGCCGCGCGCCGTCGACATTGTCGAGGATCCAGGCGATCTTGGTGGCGGAGAAATAGGGATCGAGCAGAAGGCCGGTCTTTTCCTGTATCAGCGGGCCAAACCCGTCTGCGCGAAGGACCTCGCATGCGCCGAAGGTGCGGCGATCCTGCCAGACGATCGCCGGATGGATCGGCTTGCCCGTCGACCGCTCCCAGATGAGGCAGGTTTCGCGCTGATTGGTGATGCCGATCGCCGCAACGTCGCGCGCCTCGATGCCGGCTCGCGCGAGAGCGGTACGGGAGGTCTCAACAACAGAATCCCAGATTTCGGTGGCGTCGTGCTCGACCCAACCCGACTTCGGAAACGACTGTGATATCTCTTTTTGATCGATCGCGATCGGCTGGGCATCGGGGCCGTAAACGATGGCTCGGGAGGACGTCGTCCCCTGGTCGATCGCCAGAACATAGCCGGTCATGGGAGCCTCAAATCTTGTTTGCGGAAAAGGACCGCCAGCCGCCTGGGAGGATGGCGCCTGGCGGCCGGCGACGGAACGCTGCTAGGCCACAGCTTTCTTCGCCTCTTGAGAGAAAATCGCCTTGACCTTTTCTGCGATTGCCTGGCCGAGCGTGATATTCGTGTCAGCCGAGAAATGGATGCCATCGCAGCCATCGGTCTTGACGAACTCGCCGGCGTCGAGAAAGTCGACCTTCAGGAAGTTGGCGAGCGCCTTGTACTGCTTTGAAAGTTCGACGGACTTTTCGTAGCCACCGCCGAACATGCCTTCGAACCATGGGTCAGGCATGGGAGCGAGCGGCGGCGGCGAGACGATCAGAAGCTTCGGGGCAGGATAGGGCGTGCCGATGCCGCCGGCCGAAGTCAGAACCTGTCCCGCAAGCTTGCCCATGCCGTTGGCGATCTCGTAAGGCGTGCGGCGGAAATACGACTTGGTGTCGTTGGTGCCGAGCAGGATGATGACGAGATCGAGCGGCAGGTGGCTGGCGAGCGCCATCGGCAGATAGGCGCTGCCGTTCAGCCTGGGATCGTTCGGATCCTCGACGCTCGTGGTGCGGGCGCTTAAGCCTTCCTCGATGATCGTATAGCCGTCACCGAGTGCTGCGGCCATTGCGCCGGTCCAGCGTTGTTCAAAGGGGTATCTGAGTGTCGGCGACGACTCGGGTACCGGAATCCATCCCCATGTCAGTGAGTCCCCAAAACACAATATCGAGCGGCTTTCTGCCATGTCATTACTCCTCCGATGACGACTAGTTGGTACGCGCCTTGAGGCCGTAGAAAATGGCCGCAAGGAGAATGATGAGGCCTTGCGCGATGAGCTTCCCGGAGTCGCTGACGCCGAACGACGTCATCACGACAAAGAGGAGCGCGAACGAAAGGACACCAAAGAACGGTCCCCAGACGCCGCCTTCGCCGCGGCCGAAGACCACGCCGCCGAGAATGGTTGCGGCAACAGAAAGGATCGGCAGATCCAGGCCGACGCGAACGCTTCCGACTGCGATCGAAGCCGTTTGAACGAGAGCCGCGATGCCGGCGATCAGGCCTGCCAGCGTATGCGCCACGACGACGGTGCGTTCGACGGGTACGCCTGAGAAATGCGCTGCTTCCGCGTTTGCGCCGACCGAGGTCACGTAACGGCCGAACACCGTTCTCGACAGAAGCAGGGACAGCAGCGTGGTCAGCACCACCCAGAACAGGACCGGGAGGGGCAGCGGGCCGAGTTTGACGTTATAGATATCGTTGAAGTAGCTCGGCACGTTACCCGGCGGCTTGCCGCTCGACAGGAACTGCACGGCACCAACGAGGATGATGCTGACCGCAAGCGTCACGATAACAGCCGAGACGCGGCGCTTGCCCACCATGAAACCGTTGAACAGCCCGATCGCGGTGCCCGTGAAGAGCGCGAGCAGCACGAAACCGGTCGCCGACATTCCGGGAAACTGGCCGGACGAGATGAAGTAGTTGACGAGCAGGATGACGCCGCCGCCGGCGAGGTCGATACTTTTGACCCGCATGACGAGCAACTGCCCGAGAACGAGGACGCCGAGCGGGGCGACCTGGCGAATGAAGATGCCCATGACATTTGCGTTCAGCATCTGCGGGCGCGAGACCCACAGGACGATCAGCAGCAATGCAAAGACATAATAGGCGGGCGCAATCTTAAGCATTCGCTGAATTGCGGGATTTTTTGCGAAGGCTGACATCTTAGAGCCCCATCTTCTTGCGTGTCTGGAAACCGACGACAAGGAGCAGGATGCCGCCCTTGATCGCCGTCTGAATGAACGGCGAAACGTTGACCAGGTTCATGCCGTTGGAGAGGAGCGCCAGTACCAGGGCTCCGATAATCGTTCCCTGCAGGCTGCCGACGCCGCCGGAGAGTTGCGTGCCGCCAATGGCGACGGCGGTGATCGCGTCGAGTTCGAAGAGAAGCCCGACATTTGGATCGCCGGAAACGATGCGGCCGGCCAGGAACACGCCAGCAAGGGCTGCGAAGCACGAGCAGGCAACATAGGCGAGGATGACGTTGCGCTTGTCGGCAACACCGAAGTTGCGCGTCGCGTCTTCGACGCCGCTGGCAATACCGCCGCCGATCGCGAAGAGATGCAGGCCGAACCGCGAGCCGTAGAGCAGTTTCCAGGCGACCAGGGCGACACAAATGCCCCAGAATATCGGCATGGGGATGCCGAGGAACGACCCCGAGACCGAGCTGATGACGACATCCGGAATGGTCCCGCCGGAGACCGGACGCAAGATGCGCGCAGCGCCGAGGACGATGTACTGCATCGCCAGTGTCGCGATGATCGGATGGACGTTGAGACGAGTGATCACGATGCCGTTGGTCAGGCCGAGCAGGGCCGCCAGCAGGAAGACTGCCGGGATCGTGATGTAGCCCGGAGCGTCCAGCGCGAGGATGGCCGTCGTGAAGCTGATCAGCGAGCCGACGGACAGGTCGAGGCCGCCGACGAGGATGACGAACAGCTGACCGACCGCGGTGATGACGAGCGGCATTGCCTGCGCGACCAGGTTGAACAGATTTTCCCGGTTCAGGAACTGGTCCGTCTGAATGATCAGAGCGATGCTGAGAACGATCGTGATCAGCAGGGGAACGATCCAGAGACCTTGGCGGCTCTGATTTCCCTTGAATAGTCTTGTGAGGGTCTTGGTCATCGGATTGGTTCTCTGTTGGCGTTCACGCGCTCAAGGCGGCGTCGAGGATGTCGTGCTCGGTCGCCTTGGCGGCGGGCATGTCGGCAACGACCGTGTCGCCATGGACGACATAGATGCGATCGCAAAGGCCGATGAGCTCGACAGTTTCTCTCGACAGGACCAGCACGGCCCCACCGTTCTGCGTGAAGTCGCGAAGCAGCTTGTAGATTTCAGACTTGGCGCCGATATCGACACCGCGCGTCGGCTCCTCGATCAGGAGGATGTCGAGATTGGCGGCGATATAGCGGCCAAGCAGGACCTTCTGCTGATTGCCGCCGGAGAGCGCGCCGACGGGCGCGGACGCATTGATCGTGCGAACGTTGAGCCGCTTGATCGTGTCGGCAACGAGCTTGCGATAGTTCTTCGCGGGGGAAAATCCTGCTCGTGCCGAATGGAGCGCGATCTCGATATTGTGCGCGATCGGGAGGTTGAGGAACAAGCCTTCCTCCTTGCGGTCCTCAGGAATGAAGCCCACGCCCATCTGCTGCAGCTTGCGCACACCGTTCTCGTTCGGCACGGGCAAGGCCAGCGATTTTCCGTTCAGTGTGATCGTGCCGGAAAACGGCTGGAATTTGCCGACCAGCGAGCGGAGGAGTTTTTGCTGACCCTGTCCTTCGAGCCCGGCAAGTGCGACGATCTCACCCTTGCAAACATGCAGTGAGAACGGCTTTGACGAAGCGCCGATCTTGAAGTGCTTGATGTCGAGCATCGGTTCGCAGGCTGCCGAGGCGTTCCTTGCCGGGAAAAGGTCCTTCAATTCCCGGCCGACCATCATTGCGATCAGCGATGTCGGCGTCATTTCCGAAAGCGGGCGCGTGCCGATCAGCTTGCCGTCTTTCAGAACCGTGACCGTGTCGCATATCTGGAAAATTTCATCCATGCGGTGCGAGATGTAGACGAGGGCCTTGCCCGCATCGCGCAGTCGGCGGATATGCTTGTTGAGGATCTCGACGTCAGCGGCGTTGAGTGCGGCGGTCGGCTCGTCGAGAATGAAGATCGAGGCATCGGCTTTGATGCCATGGGCGATTTCGACGAATTGCCGTTCGGCAATCGTGAGGTTCGAAACCAGCGTCCGCGGATCAAGATCGAGCGACAGCTCTTTCAGCGCCTTTCCGGTTTCGGCATTCATCCGTTTGTAGTCGACGGTGCCGAAGCGCGTTACGGGCTCGCGCCCGAGAAACATGTTTTCGGCGATCGTCAGGTTCGCCAGAAGCGTCATCTCCTGGAAGACCGTCGATATGCCGAAGTCGAGCGCCTCTTTCGGATTGAGGAAGGCGATCTTGTGTCCGTTCTTGAAGATCTCGCCGCTATCAGGCTGGTGAACGCCCGCGAGGATCTTCATGAGCGTCGATTTGCCAGCGCCATTCTCGCCCATCAGGGCATGGACGGAACCCGGCAAGAGCTCCAGCGACACTCTATCCAGTGCCAGACTTCCGCCAAACGACTTTGAAATGTTCGACATTTCTATAAGGTTGGCCATTCGTTCCTCCCAATCCATGCAGCTCCGCTCGGTCACCATCCGCCGGTTCCGGAATGAAACCGGCGGATGCGCCTTGGGAGGCTATTTTAGTTCTTGGTATAATACTTCTTCAGGTCGTCCTCGGAGAGCTGGGAAGGCCACCAGACGTTCGCCGAGAGATCGTCGCGGTAATACTTCTTGACCTTCTCCAGGTCCCAGCCCGGAGGATTGTAGTCGTAGTGCTTGTAGAGCTGCTTGCCCTCCAGCAGTGCGACAGCGGCATGCACGCCTTCGGCGCCCTGGGCCGGCGAATATTCAGCCGAGATCGACTGGAAGCCGTCATGGATCCACTGGCCGAAGAAGCCGTTGTTGCCTTCTCCGGAGATCGGCGGGATCTTGGCGCCGAACTGCTTGAAGACGTCGACGCAGGCGCGCGTCATGTCGGCACCCGACGACCAGATGCCATCGACATCGGGGCTGTTCAGGTAAAGCGTTTCGCAAACGCTCTTGCCCTTGTCGTACTGCCAGTCACCGTGCTCTTCGGCGACGATCTTCACGTTCGTGCCCTTGAGGGATTCCAGAAGGCCATTATAGCGGTTGGTGTCTTCCGGATGACCGGCGAGACCGCGCAGAACCCAGATCTTGCCGTTATCGCCGACGGTCTTGACGAGCCAGTCGCCCATGACCTTGCCGAAGTGCTCGGCGCCGCCCTGGATCTCGGTCGTGTAGTCTTCTGTTTCGACGCGACCGGTATGAACGATGACCGGGATGCCGGCGGCAATCGCCTTCTTCATGGAGGCGTTTGCGGAGGTGGAGGTGACCGGCTGCACGATGATCGCGTCGACCTTCTGGGCGATCAGGTCTTCGATGTCGGCAACCTGCTTCTTCTGGTCAAAGCCGGCGTCGAGCAGGATGAACTTCTTGATGCACTTGTTGGCTGCGGCCGCCGCTTCCGATTCGTGAGCAACCTGAACGGTCCAAGTGTTGGCGTTGACGCCAAAATCGCTCATGCCGATAACCCAGCCGCAGTCCTTCTTGTACTTCCCGGCTTCCGTCTGCGGATTGTCGCCAGCCTTCGGCGTGATGCCGTCCATAAACTTGACTTCATCCGCCCATAGCGGGCCCGCGGTCGACGCCATCAAAAGCGTAGCCCCGAGGATAGATTTCACATAGCCGTTCACGAGATTTCCTCCCTTGCTCAAACACCGTCGTCCTCTCGACGTCGGATCTCCATTGCCACGGAGACACATTTATCCAGGCCGCTGAAGCGGCTTTAATCGCGGGCCAAAGCCATTGGATGACTGGGCTGGCTATGTTCAGTTCCTGGAAAATCTTGCTCTCCCATTCATAGAAATGCCACACGGATAAACGGCTGTCAATAATTATTCAGACTGAATGAATATCAATAAACTTGCACCATGGATCGACAAAGGCCATAATCGCCGTTGAATGTTCATGCGTCTTTATGATTTGCCATAAAGGTGGGGAGGAAATGCGGTCAGTCTTATGTTACGGCGACTCGAATACGCATGGCCAGATTCCGGGCGGCTCGCCGCTCGATCGATATGGGCCGGACGAGCGCTGGCCAGGCGTTTTGAGACGGGAGCTTGGAAGCAAGTGGTATGTGGTCGAGGAGGGCTTGAGCGGCCGTACGACGGTTCGAGACGATCCGATCGAAGGCCCGATGAAGAATGGCCGAACCTACCTCCGGCCATGCCTCATGAGCCACGCAATCCTCGATCTCGTCATCATCATGCTCGGGACGAACGACCTGAAAGCCCGTTTCCACCAGCCTCCCTCCGAAGTGGCGATGGGGATTGGCTGCCTGGTCTACGATATCCGGGAGCTGGCGCCCGGTCCGGCCGGCAAGCCCCCCGAAATCATGGTGGTTGCTCCACCGCCGATGCTGGACGATATCAAGGAATGGGAACCCATATTTTTCGGCGCCCAGGAGAAATCCCGGCGTCTCGCCCTCGAATTCGAAATCATTGCCGATTCGCTCGAAGTACATTTTTTTGACGCCGCCACCGTCGCGGCTTGCGATCCGCGCGATGGCTTTCACATCAATCGGGAAGCGCATGAAGCCTTGGGAACGGCGCTCGCCAGGGAAGTCGAGGCGATCGGTTGGAGATGATGATATTGCCGCAGCGACGTTACGAATGGATGCCAGTACATCTTTATGCCTTACTCCAAGAGGATTGCATTGATGCCTGATATGCGTTTTGCACCACCCAATCCCTTGCGTATTGCCGATCGGGCAACCGGCCTGAATGCGGTCAGCGTGCGCAGTTACAATGAGCGCCTGCTGCTGTCGCTGTTGCTTCAGAACAGCGAGATCACCCGATTGGAGATCGGCGAACGGACGGGCCTTTCAGCCCAGACTATTTCGGTGCTGGTCAGGTCGCTGGAGCAGGAAGGACTGGTTGCGAAGGGGGAAGCCCAGAAGGGACGGGTCGGGCCTCCGACCGTTCCGGTTGCCCTCAATCCGGAAGGGGCCTTTTCGATCGGCATCAGTGTCGGCCTGAAGCGTACCGACGTCGTTCTGATCGATTTTGCCGGCGCCGTTCGCTATCATATGCAATTGCCTAATCCGCAGCCCGAACGCGACAGCAACCAGACAATGTTCATCGAGACCATTCGTCAGGCGGTGAACATCGTCCCCAAGAATGCTCAAAAGCGTCTAGCCGGCATTGGCCTTGCGCTTCCGTCGAGCGCTTCGGAGGGGCGTGAGGAAAAGGCCTACTTCGACTCGCTCCAGAAGGAAGTCGAGGAGCTTACCGGCTACTCGGTGTTCGTGCAGAACGACATTACGGCTGCGGCCAGCGGCGAAAGCATGTTCGGTGTCGCCAAGCCGTTTTCCGATTATCTCTACTTTTATATCGGCGCGAACCTCCACAGCCGCCTGGTCTTGAACCACCAGATCCACCACGGCAATTCGGTGGTCAGTTTCGATGTCGGCGTGGCATCTTTGGAATCCGTATTGACCGCCGTGGGCGCGCCAACGGATCACCTGTGGCAGCCGCTCGCACCATGGCCGGAGAACAGTCTGGTTCTCGAATGGGAAGGCAAACTGGCGGAAAAGATGCAGGGCATCGTCAAGTCGCTCGCGCAATTTGTCGAGCTCGAAGCGGTGATCGTTTCTTCATTCGTGCCGAATGTCGTCTATCGGAACATCTGCGTCTCGCTGCAAAAGCTGGTTCCCGAAGTGACCGTGATGCCGAGCGGCATATTGAACACGCCGAAGGCCGTCGGTGCTGCAAGCCTGCCATTCATCTCCCGTTTCATGGTGGAAAGTTGAAGACCGTGGTGGCGGCTGGGTTCACCGCCACCATCCCAGCCCGACATGCGCGGGACCGGCCGTAGAAGAGGCCTTGAAAGAACGGGACGCCGCGTCAATCGATGTCAACTGCGGCAAATCACGCCGCCCGACTGTGGGCCAACGCCGCTTCATCTTCGCCTCCGATTTGAAAGTGCTGGACCAGCGCCAACAGGCCGTCAGCCTGGGAGGCGAGTTCGCGGCTCGCGGCCGTCGTCTCCTCGACCATCGCCGCATTGTGCTGTGTCATCTGGTCCATCTGATTGACGGTCGAGTTGACCCCCTGCAGCGCACTCGACTGATCGTGGCTGCCGCGGGCGATCGTCTCG
>NZ_JAQKGO010000022.1:0-16418 GCF_027956545.1 Agrobacterium sp. ST15.16.024 | reverse complement strand
CGCAGCATGCCGTTCACGAAGTCGAGGTTCGTGAAGTATTGGTTGTTTGTCCCGACCGCGAAGGTGCCGGTCCGGATATCATGAAGCTCCTTCGGCTCGGTGCTTTCATAAGCAGCCGTCTTTTCCTTCACCGCCTTAACGACGTCACTCAAGCTGTTAAACGACATTTCTCAGAATCCTATGGTTGATCTTGTGCGTGGCAGGTGACCTCCACTCGGATTAGCATAGCCATAAACTCCGTTTTGTATAGACCATTTAATATTTTCGTCCGGCATACCGCTTAGGAAAATATACGTTTAGCCCAAAAACTAACGGCTTGACGGGCCAGAAAACGACCGCGCCTCGATCCGGAAACTGAAATATTCCTCTAACATCATTCCAAAATTGCACAAAAATAGACAAATACGCCTTTTTGTATGGGAATTTTCTTTCGCTCAGCGCCGATTAAGGCGATTTCGTCGTTGCGACCAGCCGAGCAACCTCTATGGTATATACCTATTCGGGGCGCGGTCTCACTGGCTCGAATTTTTCTTCGGAGCGCGCTGAAAATGGGAAGATTGATCGATATCGCGTGGCCGGAACTTCAGATCACGGTCGTGGCTGAATTGGCGGATGATGATAACCCTGAATTGTGCGAGGAATTTTGGCAGGACCTGCCATTCAAGGTGATGCAGGCTCATCCCGTCGTTTCCGGCGAGTCCTTATATGCTTGGACGCCGACGATCAGCACCGCGCCGGTGCGGCTGCGTCGGCGGATCGTCGATTGTGCCGTTGGGGATCTGAGATACTCCCAGGCGACCGGCAATAAGTTTTCCATTCAGTATGGCAAGGGCCTTGAGCCCCTGGCGCAGCCGGTGCTGGGACAGGTACGTCCGGAATACCACCATCTGCTTCCCATCGTCGGCAAAGCCATCTGGAACAATCTGTTCTTCGCGAAGGAGAGGATCTTCGTAGAGGTAAGGCCACACGATCCCGCGGAAGCCTTCAATGGACAGGGCCGCTTCGGAAACCTCAAGGGCGTCGCAGCCGAGTTCTACGCCGAAGCCAAGCGCATCCAGACGGTAGAGCCGGAGGATCTGCGTAAGATCCGAACGGGACAGATCGGCGATACCGGGACCTACGGTCAGTTTTTCACTGCCTGGGACTTCGCCAACGGCATGCTCCGCGACTATATCATGTACACCGCCTACCCGCTCCTCAAACTTATCGATACGCTCTCGCACGACGACTTTGTGGCCGCCGTTGAAGCATTCGATCCCGCGTATTCGGAGTATCTCGGCTATTCCGGTCTTAACACGCTGCTGGATTTCTCGAACAAACTTCGTATGGCGATGAAGCAGACGGACGACAAGGAAGAACTCAAAACACTGCTCCGCACCTTCATTATGTATGGCAATCGCCTATGCGCGTGGTCCTACCATTACTTCCCGTGGTATCTAGGAATGTTCTACGGGCGAGCCGTCAACGGGCAAGAGTTTCACGGTCGTTTCAATCCGGTTCAGTGAACATAATCAATCCGTTGCCACCACGACGGCATTAGAGCGGCACCTCTTTAGAGCCGCTGTTCGTATTTTTGCTGCGCGGCGCTTTACATTTGGTCCATTTTCGTATTGGTATATACAAAATAGAGGACGCATGGCTATTATGTATGCCTCTGGATCTCCTGTCCCCCTAAAAGGTTCTAAACATGGCCCACGCGCTCGTTCCCGGAAAAGTCTCATTGGAAACCCTGGCTGCCGTTTATGATGGCACGCTCGCACCCGTGATCGATGCCGCGGCGCTGAAGAGAGTGCAGATATCCGCCGACAAGGTCGCCGAGATCGCTGGGGGAGATATCGCTCACTACGGCATCAATACCGGTTTCGGCAAACTGGCGAGTGTGCGCATTCCCGCCGACGACGTTGAAACCCTCCAGCGCAATCTGATCCTGTCACATTGCTGTGGGGTTGGAGCGCCACTCCCGGACGGTATCGTTCGCCTCATCATGACGCTGAAGTTGATCTCGCTCGGCAGGGGTGCATCAGGTGTGCGACCACAGGTCATAAACGTTCTCTCCGCGATGCTCGAAAAGAATGTTCTCCCTATTATTCCGGAGAAAGGTTCGGTCGGAGCCTCCGGTGACCTTGCTCCGCTCGCCCATATGACTGCGGCGCTGATCGGCGAAGGTCAGGCGAAGTTCGACGGTGAGGTCATGCCAGCCAAAGAGGCATTGGCAAAGGCGGGCCTCACCCCTATCGTCTTGAAGGCCAAAGAAGGTCTTGCCATGATCAATGGCACCCAAACCTCGACGGCGCTGGCATTGGCCGGCCTCTTTCGCGCCCACCGAGCTCTCATTTCATCCCTCATTTCCGGCGCGCTATCGACGGACGCCGCAATGGGTTCCACTGCGCCGTTCCATCCAGAAATCCACACCCTGCGCGGCCACCAGGGCCAGATCGACGTGGCCAGCGCGCTGAGCAGGCTGTTGGCGGGTTCCGAAATCCGCGCTAGCCATGAAGAGGGGGATGAGCGGGTACAAGATCCGTATTGCCTTCGCTGCCAGCCTCAGGTCGCCGGCGCCTGCCTCGATCTGCTACGTCAAGCCGCCGCCACGTTGATGATCGAAGCCAATGCCGCGACGGACAACCCGCTCGTCCTGTCCGACGGCACGATCGTATCCGGTGGCAACTTCCACGCCGAGCCAGTAGCATTTGCGGCGGACCAGATTGCAATCGCCGTCTGCGAGATCGGCGCGATCGCTCAGCGCCGCATTGCGCTGCTTGTCGATCCGGTCCTGAGCTATGGCCTGCCGGCGTTTCTTACGCCGAAGCCGGGCCTCAACTCGGGTTTCATGATCGCGGAGGTAACCTCGGCCGCGCTGATGTCAGAGAACAAGCAGATGTCGCATCCGGCATCTGTCGACTCGACCCCTACCTCGGCTAACCAGGAAGACCACGTGTCGATGGCCTGCCATGGCGCGCGGCGTCTCCTGCAGATGACCGACAATCTCTTTTCGATTGTGGGCATCGAGGCGCTGAGCGCAGCCCAGGGTATTGACTTGAGAACGCCACTCACCTCCAGTTCGGAGCTCGATGCAGTTCGCAAGGTTATTCGCACCGCCGTGCCGAAACTCGAAGACGACCGATACATGGCCGAAGACCTCAAGCGCGCGACGGAGCTCGTTGCGACCGGCCGCCTGGCAACGCCCGTTTCGAAGGATGTTTTGCCGTTGCTCTAATATTCGACTGAATAAGCCGGGAAGGGGCGGCTCCCTGCGTTCCCTTCCCGACGTTCAGAAAGTTTATTGAGCTGTTGCGATGAGCACGGTTGGTATACGGCCAAAGCACCATATGTTATAGACCAATAAAAGGTTTGTAATACAGGTGAAAGAGGTACGACTGGTGACTGATGCTCGCTTCCTTAACAATGAATCGACCAGCAATGGATGAAGTCGCGACAGACAAACAGGCGTCGTCGCGTTATCTGGAGATTCAGCGTGACATCGAAAACAAGATAGCCACTGGCGAGTGGGGCTCCGGCTTCCGCATCCCGCCTGAGCGCGAGTTGGTTGATATTTACAATTGTTCCCGCATGACGGTGAACAAGGCCCTGTCGAGCCTTGCAGCCTCGGGCATGATTTCGAGAAAGCGCCGCTCCGGCTCCTTCGTCGCGCCGCCGCGTATTGAAGAGCCGCTGATGCATATTCAGGATATCCGCGCAGAAGTGCTGGCAATCGACAGGACCTATACGTTCGAGATTACCGATCGCAGCATCCGAAAGGCCACCGACGCGCTCGATGCGCGGCATGTAGGAGTCCCGGTTGGCACACGGCTCCTAACCCTCGAAGTTATGCACTATGCCGACAATCTTCCGTTCACAATGGAAACGCGGCAGATCAATCTTGACGCCGTTCCACAGGCCGAACGCCAACAGTTCAAAGACGAACCGCCTGGAAGCTGGCTGCTTCAGAACATCCCTTTTACTGAAGGCGAGCATTCAATCCGCGCCGTGTCGGCTGATACGATCCTGGCGAGGAGGCTACAGGTGGTCGAGCGCACGGCCTGCATTTCGATTGCGCGCCGGACTTGGCTGGAGGGCGACTTAATCACATTCGTGCGCCTGATCTACCCTGGCGACCGTCACCGGTTCGTCGTCCGCTTCAAACCGAATACGCTTCCCGTCGGTCCATAAGCGGCGACTTCGAACGATAAGGAACAAGCAGCGCCCTGTGGCGCTGTTTTTTGTGACAAGAAGTGCCGCCAAGAATCCGAGGCGGCATCCACTTCAAAAAAACTATGCACCCAATTTAATAAAACTGCACTACGCAACTCTGATGCTCTGTCTCAAGATAGCTCATCAAACGCTGAATGCAGATGACTTGCCGACGTGGCCCCACGGGCCATGCAGGTATCGTTTTGCCTTCAGACAAGTGAGGAAATGGGAAATATTCGATGGCACTGGTTAGGATTGGCGTGGATATTGGTGGCACCTTCACCGACTTCGTAGGATGGCGAGCGGATTCCGGAAAAGGGATCAAGCGCCTGAAGGTGCCCTCTACTCCACCGAATTTCGCACAGGGTTTCCAAAACGGTTTCGAGCCGCTACTGGAGGCGCTTGAGGTTGAGGATGGCGACGAAGTCATCGTCATGCACGGAACGACGGTCAGCACGAACACTGTGATCGAACGCTCGGCTGAACCGGTAGCGCTATTCGTAACGGAAGGCTTCAGGGACATCCTTGAGCTGCAGCGACTGCGTCTGAAGAACCCGATCGATCTCTTTTCATCGCGCGCCCTGCCGCTGGTGCCCAGAAACCTGGTCTTCGAGGTTCCCGAACGATTGAGCGCGGATGCCGAGGTGTTGACCGTGGTAGACGAAGGCGCAGTCAGGAAGGCCGTAGCCGCGGTTCGCGCCGAAGGTGTGTCCTCCATAGCAGTAGTCCTCCTGCACAGCTTCCGCGATCCTACACATGAGCGAAAGGTCCGCGACATCATCACGGCGGCGGCACCTGAAATCGATGTCTGCATATCGAGCGACATCTGGCCTCGCATGGGCGAATACGAGCGTGCGGTCAACGCAACCCTGAACGTCTACGTCAAGCCGCGTGTAAAGTCCTATCTCCACGACATTGAGCAGTATGTGAACTCGCGCCTGACTTCGGCGCGCCTCTACGTGACACGGTCAAACGGCGGCGCGCTTGGCCTCGCCGACGCCATGAACTTTCCGGTGCATACCCTATTGTCCGGTCCTGCTTCCGGCATCACCGCCGCCCAAACCATCGCCAGCACCAATAAGCATGAATATATGCTGACCTTCGACATGGGCGGCACAAGTACGGACGTCTCTTTGGTCCGCCAGGGCCAACCAACGGTAACGGCACAAGGCGCGGTCGGCGATTTCCCGATCACCCTGCCCGTTACCGAAATTGAAGCGATCGGCGCCGGCGGCGGTTCTCTGGTGCGGTTGAATGGTCCTGCATTGCGAGTCGGTCCGGAGAGTGCCGGCGCTTTTCCTGGACCGGCTGCATTTGCCCGCGGCGGCGACATGCCGACGGTTACGGATGCCTACCTCCTGTGCGGTTATCTGAACGCCGAGAATTTCCTCGGGGGCGCGATGCGCCTCGATGTCGATCGCGCCGCTTCTGCTTACTCCTCCGTGGCGCAGCAGCTCGGCGTCTCGACTGCCGAAGCGGCTGACGCGTGCTTGTCGGTGACTACCTCCAATATGGTAAGCCGCATTCTGCCCTATCTTGCCGCCCATGGCCTCGACCCGCAAAACGTCACCCTCGTGCTATTCGGCGGCAATGGTGCGCTACATGGTCCGCTTCTGGCCGATGAGGTCGGCATCAATTCGATCATCGTGCCGCCCGCTCCCTCGGTCTTCTGCGCTCGGGGCGGGGTCGTGACTTCACTTACACACGATGTCATTGCGGTGATCCAGGGTTCGACCGTCACCGACGAACTCGTGGCGGCGGAATTCGAAAAGCTCAAGGATGAGACCCTGGTCTGGTTATCGAACCAGATCGACGGATCCCGACTGGTTTCGGTGGAACACGAGTTCTGGGCCGAGCTGAGATATAGGGGACAGTCATTCCAAGTCGCGGTCGCAGTGCCTGTCAGTCATGGCAGATTTCCCGATCTTACGTCTATTGCCAATCGTTTCCATGATGAGCATCTGCGGCTTTACAGCCATTGCGACACGGCTGCGCCAGTGGAGTTCGTTGAACTGCGCGTGCGTGTCCGGGGCAGTCTGCCTATGCCTCCAGACGAGCACGCTCCACTTGGGCCTCGTGCTGAAATTGCGCCCGTTGGGCAGCGCGACATCCGCATTGCCGGAAAGCTCCATCCTTCCGCCAGCACCTATCGGCGCAAGGACCTGACTGTCGGCAGCACGGTCAAGGGGCCGTGCGTCATCGAGGAGGACGATTCTACCGTCCTCGTACCAGCAGCATTTCACGCGAGCGCCCTCGCAACCGGCGCACTCGCACTGACGCGGAGGCAGTAAAAATGGATCCCGTACAAACTGCAATCATGGCGAACCGGTTCAACGCGATCGTCGAAGAAGCATCCTCGACCCTTCAGCGTACGGCTCACACAACCTTCGTGAAGCTCGTTCAGGATTTCCAGTGCGCATTGGCAAATGCTGAGGGTGAAGCATTCGCCTACCCCGTAAATACCGGTGTCAGCGCCTTCATCGGACTGTCGGTCAAGGGCGGTCTCGGTGATATCCCAATTTCCTCCCTGAAGCCTGGAGACTGCATCATAACCAATGATCCATTCTCAAGCGACGGCATGGTCACCCATATGATGGATGTGTCGCTGGTGCATCCGATCTTCCGCGACGGCCGGCTCATAGCGCTGGCATGGGCCTTCGTGCATGCCTCAGACATCGGCGGCGCGGTTCCCGGAAGCATAGCGCCGACACTTACGGAAACATTTCAGGAGGGGCTGAGGCTCCGCCCCGTGCTTCTGTATCGCGAGGGAGTTCTCAACGAGGCCGTCAGAAACATTTTGCTCGATAACAGCCGCATCTCATCGGAGCTGTGGGGCGATATCCAAGCAATGTTCTCTGCTATGAAGAGCATGGATGTGCGTCTCGGCCAACTCTGTGATCGGTATTCGACGCAGGAAGTCATCGACGGGATGGATGCAACGCTCGCCCTATCAGAAGCGAGGGCCCGGGAGGTTATCGCCGAAATTCCCGACGGAATTTACGAGTTCGCCGACTACATTGAGGGTATGAAGGCCGGTGAATTCATCAATATCCATGCGAAGATGACGGTCACCGGCAGCGATTTACTGTTTGATTTTACCGGAACGGATCCTCAGGTCCTCGCAGCCTTCAACTATGTCACTGGCTCGACCACACATCCCTATACCCTGCAATCGCTAATCTACTATATCCTGACAAAGGCGCCAGACGCTCCCCGGAACCGTGGCCTTCTGCGGCCGGTCAAGATCATCGCTCCCCGCGGAACGATCATCAATGCGAACTTCCCAGCCGCCGGCGGATCACGCGTCACCGCGTCGACCCGCGTCTACGACGTTGTGCTTGGTTGCTTGAACGCCGCAATCCCCGGAGGACTGGCCGCAGCTGGCCCGGGTATGTCGGGGATCATCGTGGTCACCGGACGCGACCGTCTTCATGGCGGCAAGCGTGTGAGCGTGATCAATCCAATTTGCGGCGGCGGTGGCGGTAAAATAGGACACGACGGTATCGATGGCGTCGACAACCGGTCGGGCTCACTTTTGACCGTGCCGGCGGAGACTATCGAAGTCGAAACTATCATGCGCGTTCAACGATACGGCCTTGTCATCGACAGCCAGGCACCGGGTCGTTGGCGCAGCGGCGCCTCGGTGGTCCTGGATCTGGAGAACACCGACGTTGAGGCCGTCATGACGGTGCGCGGCATGGATCGGCTCAAATTCACTCCATGGGGTATCATGGGCGGCGAAGCCGGATCCCTCGCGCGCGTCATCGTCAACCCCGACACGAAGGATGAACGTGAGATCGGCAAGATTGACGTTCTCCACTTCAAGCGGGGTGACGTCGTCCGCCTGATCACTCCGGCGGGGGGCGGGTTTGGGCCAGCGTCAGAGAGAGATCCCGAGCTTGTGCTCGCGGACGTAAAGCGGGGCGTCGTCTCAGCTGAAAAAGCTCGCGCGGCCTACGGGGTGGTAATTCGCGATGACTTCACGATCGATATGAAGGCCACTGAGGCAGCCAGGTCGGCCATGATCAAGGGCAACAACCGATTCTCGCATTGTGAAACGCGACAGGCGTTCGACGCCATCTGGCCCATCGACGTCCGGGCTGCCCTGGCCGTCCGTTCTTTTGATTATGACGCTTCGGTCAGAGCAACCCTCGTACGCAATACGGTTTCGCGCTTCATCAAGGAAAGCAAAAGAGCGACGCTCGATTTAATCCCGAATGCACTCGCGGAGGAAAACCGGCTTTTGCAGCAATGACAGCTTAGCGGTGCGTCCATGACAACAACAGCGGAGAATAGCCAGCGACCATCGCCCATTGCCGAAACCAAAACACCTGGACGTAATTCTCGATCACAGGAGATGCGTCCCGCGTAGTGAAAACGATCTAACATCGTGAAGAAGAAAGGGGAATACAATGAGAATTCGTTCTTACGCATTGATCGTGAATCTACTTCTTGCCGGAGTCTGTATCGCACCGGCAGCAAAGGCGGCGGAGCCATCCGAAGGCAAAGCATATGAAAACAGCCAGGCGGCTTCGGGAATCACGAAGAGCGTCGAGCCAACCGAAAAACTGGCGAAGGCCGGCAAGATTGTCATGTGCACCGAACTCGGCAATCCCCCCGGCGGCTTCCTGGATGAAGACGGCGTCACGCCGAAAGGCTTCAATGTTGACGTAATGTCGGCGATTGGCCCGGCGATGGGTATCAAAACCGAAGTCGTCCACTATCCGTTCGCCAGTATCTTCGCTGCTTTGGACACGGGTAAATGCGATGCAGTCATGTCGAACAATTCGAAAAGTCTAGCTCGCGTCGCAAAATACAATTTCGTGGAGTACGTGCGCGAGCGGATGGGCCTCCTTGTCCCGAAAGGAAACCCCCTCAATATCAAGACTTACGAGGATCTTTCAGGACACCGCGTCGCGGTTCTGGTCTCGAGCACCAACGAACGCCTACTGAAGGAAGCCAACACCAAGGTCAGCGCCGAAGGCAAGCCACCGATCGAGATCCAGTCCTATCCGCAGAATACGGTCACGTTCCGGCAGCTCGATCTGAAACGTGTGGACGCTTTCGTGAGCGACGCGATGACACTCTCCTACTTCAAGAAGCTCACCGGCGATAAATATGAGATCGGCGGTCTACCGATCGACCCCCTCACCATCGGTATTGTGCTTCGCAAGGACGACCCTGCGCTGCAAGAAGCCGTACGCAAGGCTTATGTCTCTCTCTACGAAAGCGGCTATGTCGAGCAGGCCGCCAAGACCTGGGGCATGGACGGCCATGTCGAGCTTTGCCGCAACGACAAGCAGTGCCCATGATTTTCCGCAGATGCCCAACGCTCGATAGGTTCGAGTAGGTGTACACTCCTGGCCTGCCGCTTCGGCGGCAGCCCTCCGCGCAAGAGGTAAGGTCCTCGGCAACGGAACTCGAACACAATAAGAAACGGGGACATTATCGACATGCAGTTCGATATCGCCTTTTTCCTGGATTTTGTCTTCAATCCCCGGCCCGCCCTTCTGCGCGGTCTGCTCACGACGGTTCTGGTCGCGTTCGCGTCCATGGTCATCGGTGTGGTGTTGGGGCTTGTCTTGTCCCTGTTCGGACTATCACGATGGCGCGTGCTCCGCTGGTTCAACAGCGCCTACATCTTCGTGTTTCGCGGCACACCGCTCCTTGTGCAGGTCATTCTGATCTATTTCGGCCTCCCCTATCTGACGAATGTCGATCTTTTTCCGCAGGACGTGCATCTGTTCGGCTTCATTTCGATCAGCGGGGCGATTGTCGCGGGGGTGACCGCCTTCGCGCTCCATGAGGCGGCATACTTCAGCGAAATTTCTCGCGGCGCTATCGCTTCGGTCGACCATGGCCAGTGGGATGCCGGCAGGGCCGTCGGCATGACGCCGGGGCTTCTCATGCAGCGGATCATTCTGCCACAGGCAATTCGCATCATGTTGCCTCCACTTGGCAATCAGATGAACGGCATGTTCAAGGCGACATCGTTGCTGTACCTGATCGCGGTTCCAGAGATGCTGTTTATCACCGACGCAGTGAATTCAGTGACCTACAAAACCTTCGAGGTCTATCTCGGCGTATCGATCTACTACCTCGCGCTCACAACCGCTTGGAGCTTTCTCCAAGAAGCATTGGAGAAGCGTTATTCAAAGGGCTTCGTTTCGATATGACCTGGTCCGCACCCAATTCGGCGAGCGTAGTCGCTCGAACGCCACTCGGTCTCATGAAGGCGGCGAAGTTGCTCCGGGAGCTCAATCATGAACTTTGACCTGCACTATTTCCTCGAGCTGGTTTTCTCGCCACCACCGCAGCTTATATATGCTGTCTGGCTCACCGTCTCCGTCACTCTCACATCAATGGCGGTCGGGATCATTGCGGGACTGTTCCTGGCACTATTCGGACTGAGCCTGTATGGCGCGCTTAGAGGTTTCAACTGGCTTTACGTCTGGTTCTTCCGAGGAACTCCTATCCTCGTGCAGTTGTTTCTAATCTATTTTGGGCTGCCCTACCTGATCGGTGTTGACATCTTCCCGTCGACAATCACGACGCCGGCGTTTTCCATCAGCGGAGCGATTGTCGCTGGCATATTCGCATTCAGCTTGCACGAAGCAGCATATATGAGCGAGATCACGCGGGCCGGCATCCGATCGGTCGAGAAAGGACAAAGCGAGGCCGCACAGGCATTGGGCATGTTGCCGTCGTTGGCGATGCGCCGGATCATCCTCCCCCAGGCGCTTCGCATCATCCTCCCCTCGCTCGGAAACCAATGCAACATGATGTTCAAGACCACTGCGTTCCTGAGCGTCATCGCCGTTCCAGAACTCGTACACGTCGCCGACAGCCTGCGATCGCAAAACTTCAAGACCTTCGAAGTTTATGCGGCGATCTCCGTCTACTATCTCGTGCTGACCGGGGTGTGGACCGTCCTTCAACAATGGATCGAGAACCGGCTGTCCTGGAGTCCTCGCACTGCTGCGCGCGAGCCCGAGTCGAACGCCCCCAACCTGTTACAGATGGAAACCTGAAATGGCCGATCAATCCAAAGCCAGCGTGGCACCTGCCGTGGAACTCCGCGGCGTAAGCAAGTCGTTCGGTACCCTGAGCGTGTTCAAGAATGTTTCAATGACGGTCCAACCTAAGGAGACCGTTGTCGTCATCGGTCCGTCCGGCTCCGGCAAAACGACGCTTATCCGTTGTATCAATCATCTGGAGCAAATCCAGAGCGGTGAGATCTACCTGAATGGCGCACTTGTGAGCAACAAGCTCGCAGGCGGTAAAAAGGTCCCACTCAGCGAGAAGGAAAAGGCCGCAATCCGCAGGAATGTTGGCATGGTTTTCCAGCGCTTCAATCTATTTCCGCATCTGACCGCTCTGCAGAACATCATCGAGGCTCCCGTTCATGTTCTAAAGCGCCCGAGGCAAGAGGCGATCCAGGAAGGAATTGCCCTGCTGGAGCGCGTCGGATTGGCCGATAAGCGAGATCAGTATCCCGCGCAACTCTCGGGTGGCCAGCAGCAGCGTGTAGCAATTGCTCGCGTTCTCGCGATGAAGCCCGAGATTGTTCTTTTTGACGAGCCGACCAGCGCACTTGATCCGGAAATGGTCGGCGAAGTTCTCTCTGTCATGAAAGAACTCGCCGGCAAGGGCATGACCATGATCGTCGTCACTCACGAAATGGGTTTCGCACGAGAGGTGGCCGACCGAGTCGTTGTGATGGATAAGGGCTCCATCATTGAACAGGGGCCACCAGAGCAGATTTTTGGTCGCCCCCAAAACGCTCGCACGGCCGAATTCCTGGAGCGAATCTCCTAAACAGTTGGCGAATTACGGCCGGCGTCTCCGCTAGGTGCCCAAGACATGGCCTGTTTTCTTCATTTCCAAGGCGCACAAGTCCGAACATTGTCATGTCCATAACAGCCGAGCTTTCCGACTTCATCGCCCATGTGCGGGAAGTGCCTCAGTCTGTGTCCGAGCGCGCAAAGATCCATGTGGCCGACACACTCGCTTGCATATATGCTGGCACGGCGTCTCGGCCTGTAGAAATTCTCGTTGCAGTATGCGCACCAGGGAACGATCGGGAGGGCATTCCCGTCCCTGGTCTAGGTTGCTGGAGCGATCCTGCACTGGCGGCTCTTCTGACCGGCACCTGCGCGCATGCAGACGACTTTGATGATACGAGCGAGTTCTCGATGAATGGCCATCCGAGTGCCCCGATCGTCAGTGCGCTGCTGCCGACGGCCTTCGAAACGCAAGCGAGCGGCCGGGCATTCCTGCGGTCCTATGCAGTCGGGATCGAGATCGCCTGCAAGCTTGGCATCGCAGTGGGCAGCGCACATACGCGCCAAGGGTGGCATACGATGTCGACGCTCGGGACTCTCGCAGCTGCCGGCGCTGCGGCCAACTTGCGTGGCCTCGACGCGCGCCAAACGGAGCACGCACTCGCGATCGCGTGCTCCTTTGCCGGGGGCATCCTTGGCAACACCGGAACGATGACGAAGAGTTTGCATTGCGGCCGGGCCGCTCAAGCTGGCTTCCTTGCTGCAAAGCTGGCAGAAAGCGACTTCACGGCCGGATCTGGCATCCTTGAGGCACCATCCGGTTTCCTGGATGCATTCACAGGCGGATCAGCAGCAACGTTGCCAGCTCTCGGCAACCCTTGGGAACTTGTTACCCCCGGCCTTGCAGTAAAGCTTTATCCTTGCTGCAGCTGCACCCATCTTGCAATTGATGGCGCATTGACGATCCGAGCGCTGTCTGGTTTCGACATCAAAGCGATCGAACGGATCAACTGTTTCGTCCGCGACGAGTGCATCCGCTATCTGCGCTTTCCGAAGCCGAGAACGGGAATCGAGGCGAAGTTCAGCATGAACTATACGGTGGCGACCGCCCTGCTCCAAGGCGAGTTAACGCTGAACGATTTTGAAACGAACGCCATCGCACATGAGGACGTTTCCGAGCTATTGGTCAAGGTGGCGATGTTCGCGCGGAGTGAGGATTCGGACAACCCCGACATCGAAGTGGTCTTCCTGGACGGAAAGCGACTGGCCGAGCGGCGGCGTGTGCCGCGAGGGGCGCCCGACGATCCAGCCGGATGGGAGGAAATCACCAGGAAACTGGCGGGAGGCATTTCCCGCGCAAGGCAGTCGAGGGTGGCCGATTTCGGAAAGCATGTTTGGGCGATCCGTGATCTGGACAAGGCAACCCGGTTGTCCGATATCTTTTCAGCATAGGGTCTCCAGAGCTCGCGCAAGGTTCTGATGCGCACATTCATCCGAGGTTAGTATGCCCAAGATCGACTTTCCGCATCTGGCAGCTTTCGTTGTCAGTTGCGACAGTCCAACGATGGCGCATGCGGCCGCGAAGCTTGGTCTCACACCATCGGCATTGAGTGCCAAGCTCAGCACGCTCGAAGCCCAGATTGGAGTGACGCTTTTTGGTCGCAAAGGGCGTAACTCCTTTCCGCTACGCTCGGCGGTCTGGCTGTACAATCGCAGTGTTCGTCTCCTCCTTGCCGAGGAATATTTGAGTCATGCCAAACTTGGCGGCAGCGCGGCGCCTTCGGCGCCCGTCATCCTCAAATTAGACGTTGACTATACCTGGACAGCAATTTCCTACGCTGTAATCACGGCGATCCGCCGCTTCCATTCCAAACCCGACCACCCTTATGTAGACTTGATCTTCACGGGTACTGGCGCCTTCGGAATGCAGAACGGTCCCAGCCATCTTCTGTCAGACGCGGTGCCACTCGGGCAGCTCAAGATCCAACATACCATCGGTACTGGGGTATCCGGACCTTCTGTTGTCGTTGCTCCAGACCATTGGACGAGGCTGACCCATACGGTTGGGGAGCGACCCGAGCGTGGTGACATTGCTCCAAAAACCGAAATTCCCGATCTGCCGGGTACACTGCAAAGCGACACGAAATTCGACCGCTCCAGCGGTATCGCGACATCACGGATTTCCACCACCGATCGAAGTCTGCAGGATCTCCGAGGGCTCATCGACGACATCCGCAAGTCGGATCTACTTCTGCCCCAACTGACTGTACCCCAGCGTCTTCGCATCCAGGGCATCACTGCGGTTCCGGTAATTCGCAGTCCGTCGTGCTGCGTGACCGCAGAGCTCTCTAACGACCATGAACTTCTGTTAAATCTGCTAAATGATGTCCGCAAAGGCGTCGAGGCCCCTTCGGGCTGGTCCGAAGCCACGAATTTCCATCCCAAGGTTAGCCTGAAGCAGATTTCTACCGTGAATCGTGTGGTGCAGACCGGCAGCATGGCGAGCGCTGCCCGCGTCGCCGGACGGACTGCTCCGATGATACCGGCCCAGCTTGAACAGATCGAATATGCGCTCGGGACAAGGCTTATCGACCGGAAGAAGACCGGTTCTGAACCGACCGATGATGCTGAAAGGCTGCATTCGCTGTTTGTCGGCGTTGAGAGGGCTTTCAACGACACTCTGGGCGAACGAAGCCACATAGCTGCGGCCTTTGAACAATCAATTCGGATTGCGTTACCGGTGAGTTGGAGCGCAGATTCCTTGACGTCCGAATGCATGGCCGTGGCGCTTAGCGCATTTCACAATGAATTTCCGAACTGCCAAATCGAGGTTGTGGAGGGCCCTCGACATGTACTGCATCATGGCGTTCTAACCGGCCGTTTCAATATTGCTGTCGTTGGTAGGATCGATCCGCAAGTAGGCTCTCTACTAATTGGCCGCAGCGAAGACGTCGTCCTGATCGTCAATAGGAAGCTGAATTTTGCGCCTCAGGCCGAGAGAGTTTCGGCAGACGAGCTGAGGAGCATCCCGCTCCTTCTGGCACCTTCACAGCTCACAATGCATCAAACTCTTCTGACGGCACTTGCGAAGTCTACTGTGCAGCTCGAGCCGGTAATGCGGTTGGGTTCGGTACCTCTGATCGTCTCGGTTTTGCGTCGTTCACCTCTTGGCACGATCTTGCCAGCGTCGGTGATGATCAAGGAGATCGAGGCAGGGATCGTGGACACGTTCTCTCTCGACCATTTAGTCCCGCCGCGGCGACTATGGGCAATATTCTCCACCTCCACGCCGCTTAACGAGACTGAACGTGCTTTGATCAGCCACGTAAAGGAAGCGTTTCAGGAGGCTAATTCATCCAACGGCAGAGTTGTACCTTAACTTATAGAGGGTACAGCCTGCGACAGCTTCGCGCGTTACAGCACATGAGCTGGTGGTGAGGACAATGCGCTTAGCGGCTCACAACGGGGCAAGGTCAGCGCGCCCGACGCATGTCTACACGATCGATTATGTTGCTTCGCTGATCGGCGAGAACCTCGAACTCCTCCAGGAAATCGCCAGCAACTCAGACAATATCGATTACGGCGAGATGATCCATGCCCATGACGGCAGCCAAGAGGGCGTCACGACCTTCACCGACCGGGGCATCGAGAGCTTAAAGGAATTCCTCGCCGGTATCCGCACCTGCGAGGGCGGTGTCCGGCAATTCCGCGTCGATGAGCAATGTGATCCCGAAAGGATCGAACGCATCATGGCAGACGAGCCGAGATCATAAACCCCGCGGCCTACGCCGGATGGATACGGCTCATCGGCAAGGTAGGTCCTCGTAGCCATATGTCGCTGCAGACCCGTGCAGAGACAACCTCTCAAATCAGGCAAGCGCGGAGCAATGTTAATGAACTGACGAACTGACGAACTGACGAACTGACGAACTGACGAACTGACGAACTGACGAACTGACGAACTGACGAACTGACGAACTGACGAACTGACGAACTGACGAACTAGACAAGGGGATATATCCTGTCAAATAACAATCTCATGTTAGGTAATAATATCACCCAATCAACGCGGCCACGCAATTAACCTGGTGGGCCCCTGCAATTATAGTTACGTGGGCGGCCCGCCCAATATTTAGAAGGCCCACCCAGATTTCGGCGAAATTGCTCCATACCTTTTTCCACTATAAGTATCGTGCCTGCCCACCCTGCAATCCCACCCTTTCCTAACATCATCTATTTGCTTCCACCTTCTTGTTCATAACACATGGCCTGCAGGCAAGTCGCTCCCGACCTCCGACAGCTCGTTGCAGAGATCACGCTTTCAACAAAGGCAATCCTCCATATCGAGCCGAAGGAGCTTCATGATATCCGGACCGGCACCTTCGCGGTCGGGACAAACAACCAATACTTCACGAACCTCGACTTCGTGAACGGCATGCTGCG
>NZ_JAQKGO010000021.1:0-18308 GCF_027956545.1 Agrobacterium sp. ST15.16.024 | reverse complement strand
CTTCGAGCATGACTGGACGCCGCATAAGAGCGACAAGGGCCGGATCATGGAGCCGGGCCACCAGTTCGAATGGGCATGGCTTCTGGTGCGCTGGGGCAGTCTGCGCAACAACGCCGAGGCGATCGACAAGGCCAAACGCCTGTTCGAGATCGGCGAAGAACATGGCATCTGCCCACGCCGCAAGGTGGCGGTGATGAGCCTCTACGATGATTTTTCGGTGCATGACGGATTGGCGCGGCTGTGGCCGCAGACGGAATGGCTGAAGGCGGCCTTGCGCCTTGCCAGCGTCCCCTCCGGCGAGGAACGGCAGCGTTCCCTCGCCTCGGGCCTCAGGGCCATCGGCGCGCTGCAGCCTTTCCTCGACACGCCGGTGAAGGGTCTCTGGTTCGACAAATGGCCGGCCGACAGGCCGATGCTCGACGAGCCGGCACCGGCCAGCACGTTCTATCACATCGTCTGCGCCATCTATGAGGCTGAGGCGGTGCTGGCGGTTAGTGGATGAATTGAAAATGATACCAATCGCCAAGGAGGAATAGCAGGAACTGTTTTCTAAATTGGCTCGTTTCATTTTTAAGCTTTTTTATTCCTATGTTTAAAATGGGATAGTGCTTTTGCTCTGTCAGCCAGTTAAAAAGACAAGGTGGGGCATCAAACTATGGTCACTCTTTCGAAAGGCACGTAATGGCCGTTGATCTGCTGAACCACGAAGATGAGCTAAAAATTGCTAAAGAACTCAACTCCCTGTTAGCTTCAAAATATGCTCAGGAGGTGGTCAATCGTGTTGCAAATGATGTCATGTCAACACAATTGAATGGAGATCGGGTTGGCGATGGAAAAGTGAAAAATGATAGAGGTAGCTTCCGCGCGACACTCCGTTCGCTTAATCCTGAGCGTCTGATACGAAGAGCGTTACGGAAGCGGTTTTCAAAACAGGGAACGGTCTCGAAGTCGCGGGAAGCTTTCGATTGTCCCGAATATTTTCCCTTATATGTTCAGGGTCTCAACATCCAATATAGTACCGGAACTTTAGTTGACAGGCGAGGTGTTGGCAGAGTTGCTCGTGAGATATTGAAGGAACTAATAAGGCGAGAGGCGCTCGCGACTCTCACGGTTGGATCAGCCTGCGAAAAGCCTATTCATTTTTTCCCTTCTGTTCATTGGTGTCCCTCAGAGCTGCCTCCTCGCTCTGTTGTTATGGTGCACGACGTTATTCCTTTGCTGTTTGAGGACATATTCCACAAATCAACTGTCGGCGAATGGAAGCAGAGATACATTCATACAATCAGGAACGCCGACCTTATTGTAACCGTTAGTGAAAGCAGTTCGGACGATATCTCGAGGATTATTGATATCCCGAAGGAAAAGATTCACGTCGTTTATAATGGTGTCGATGTTCTGGACTGGGAGGAAGACAAAAGTGTGGATTTGCTCACACCCGACGCTCCTTATTTCGTCTGTATAGGTTCCAACGATTACCATAAGAATATCGACGTCGTGATCAAGGCGATGGGCTACAGCAACGCAGATGATTATCATTTGGTCGTTGTTGGAAAATCACCAAAAGGGTTTTCTGCGGAGTTGACCTCCAGTAGCGCGGGAAAGATACATCCAGTCGGTCGCCTGACAGACGGGCAGTTGGCGAGAGTATTAAAAAGATCCAGGGGATTACTTTTCCCCAGTCTATATGAAGGCTTTGGTTTGCCTCCGTTAGAGGCGTTGATGCTTGAAGTTCCCTGCATATGCAGCACGAGACCTGCCATGACAGAATTGCTGCCCGACATGGTGATTTTTTGTGACCCGGATAAACCTCAGGATTGGGCGAATGCTATGCATCAATTGGCCAATTTCCCACCTGATACGAACATTAGAAGTCGAGTAGCCAGCGAACTTCGGCGCCAGTTCAATTGGGTGAGATCAACGGATTTGCTTTTATCTGTGCTTGGCAAACTTAAAGATGCTGAACGCTGAAAAGACTATGGACGCTGCGGTTGACGTGCATGAGGTTTTCCCAACGCTTTGCTACTCAGGAGGGAAATCTCAGCTGCCCAGGTTAGTTTCTGTCGTCTTGACCTGTTGAATGGAGCCGGACACCGGTAATACGGATGCCGTGCAGCTTATTGCCGGCTATGCGAAATTCCCAGTTGCCAAGGTCCTGCTGTCCTATAGTGAATTCGAGGCTGGTCGTGGCGGGTTTTCCGTTCAACCCGCGTTGCAGGCTCGTGGATATAGCTGGACCGGTTGCGGTATTGTACACTTCAATTGTGGCTTCGTCCGCACGCTCGTCGAAAATTCGTGCGTCTATGTCAACGCGGTATTTGCCCGGCGGCAACACTATGTCGGGGCCATAGAGCTTGTGTTTCCCGCCAGTACCGGCCAGATCGAGAATGGAGGTATTCACTTGACCGTATCGTGTTTTCATCTGCGGCAGCAGGTTACTGTCCATAACTGGCTGTAAGGCGAGACCGGCATTTTCCAGTTGCGCACGCGGTAGATGTGAGGCCAGATAGAATGGAGTGCCGGCAATTCGATAAAGCGACTCGGCCTCAAAGTTCGCCAATTGCTGGCGTACCTTGGCAAGGCTGATGCTGTTCTTATGCCAAACCAATGTTTCGGTTGGGCCGTTATCACCATTTGGATTATCGAGATCGTCTTCTTGCAGAAAGGCGCGCGGACGCAGCGAAAGCAGTGCCGGGTCAGCCTTCATGTGCCCAAGGAGATGGCGGTTTTTCTCGATATTGTCTGCTGCCTTGTCAGTGTCTCTTACCACGTTGCTGTTCCAGGCCGGTAGTAGGGAAATCCAAGGGAAAGTCATGGAAATACCGGCGATCATAAATATTGGAATTAGTATATTTATACTTGCCAGACGTTGAAGCGTATCGGTTTTCTTAAGATGTGATATCTGCGGTGCTGCGCTCCACCACAGAAACCAGAAAATCGCGATTTGAAAGGGAAAGGGGTAATAGACGTCCATTCGGCCCGCAGCGTCGCTGAAGGCAGTGAAGTTGAGAAGTGACCATGGAATATAAGCCAGGAAACCGAAAAAAGGTATCGGATTGCGCCATACGATCGTCGCCAGCAAAGCAACGGCGGCGGGCAGCACGAGGTAGAGCCGCTCCGAGAACAAGATGGCGAGCCGCTCCTGGATCAGTGACCACGTGAGGTGTGCATAGGGTGGCACACCAGTGTAGATGCGGGTAAAGGCACCATCAGCTGTAAATAGCGAACTTCGGATCAGCACGGCTGCCAGAGACAGGCAGAAGGCCGGCAGTAGCAACATCAGGATATTGCGACCAGCTGTCACACGACGGTTAATCCACATGGTCCATACCCATAAGAGCCCGAGCGGCGCAACGATATGGAAGCCCATATCCTCACGAACCGAAAGTGCTAACATTAAAAACAATGCAGCCATCCGCCAATTGCCGCTAAAAAAGGCGGCAAGGCAGGCGCAGACCATTAACGTGCCCAACGCTTCGATATGGGGGTATGCCAAGATAAACATGGCCAGGCCGTTGAAAGCAAAAGCCAACGCCAGGAGGGAATGCCAAATCGGTCTTTCTGCAAAATAAGATATTCTGCGCAGGGCAATCCACGCCATTAAACCGCTGCCACCGAGAACTACGCCCTGGAAGCTGGCAAACCACGTTATCGGCCCCCATGGCCAGAAAAAGCTCAGCAGGCCAATCGCGTAAAGAATTGGCGACAAATGTGTGCTATAAAAAAGATTGTTGTCGAGAACAGCTGGATTGGTGAGGTAAAAATCCTGTGGGCGCCACATCAGTGCCGCAAACCAGCCGCTATCGTGCAGATAGCCACCCGACACATAGAAATGGTTCATGACAAAGCTGAAACCGGCTAGAAATGGTACAACAAAGGAGAGAAGTGCGGCTATGCATTCCTTCATTGGTGCGACTGTTGGCGCTGTCGGTTCAGGTGTTTGGCAAATCATTCCCATTTTGTTGCTTCTCCGTCGCCGTTCCTGCGACGATCTCTTAAATTACCATACAAGTACTGCACCGGTATCGGTGTGATCCCGATCAGGTATGCTTCTTCACGCAGAAACGGACGAATATACAATCTTTATATTTTCATCATTTTAAAGAAACGCTCCGGAATATTTCTAATGATCAGCATGATCAGCTGCCAGACGGGACGTACGTAAACGATGTTTCTCTTGCGTAGAACTGCGCGCTCAATCGCAACCGCAACCTCTTTTGGGTCGGCTGTCAGTGCTGCCGGTAAATCCATCCCCTCTGTCATTTTGGTTGCAACAAACCCCGGTAAAACTGTAACCACATGGACGCCACGCTTGGCGAGGCGGTTGCGTAGGCCGGAAAGAAACGCTGTGAAAGCAGCTTTCGCGGAACCGTAGACGTAATTAGTCGCGCGGCCGCGCTCGCCAGCAACGGAACTGATCCCGACAAGCGTACCCGAGGCCCGTTGTTCAAAGCGATTGGCGAGAAGAGCCAGGATACTTGCCGGGCCTTCATAATTACTGCGCATGACCTGGCTTGCGGCAATAGGATCGCGTTCGCTTTCCTCCTGACGTCCCATCAACCCGATGGTGGATATTGCAATTTCGGGTAAACGGGGAAGGTTGCTCAGGAATTCTTCATGTGTTTCGATCGAGAGTGCATCAAATTCATGCAGTGTCACCTCGATACCATAACGGAGCTCGATATCACTTTTCTCGATGTTGAGACCTTCGGCATTTCGCGCTGCCAGTTGGATAGCGTATCCCCCTGCGGCAAATGTATGGGCTACAGCGTTGCCAATGTCCGACCGAGCTCCAATAATAAGGACAGCCGGTTTCGTCATATTGATAGCCTTTCTGCCTGAGACGAAATAAAGCGGCTTTTCCAGCCATTTTCGTCCCGGTTATTTATGAATTTTTCTACGCGGGCGTCTGAGGCACGTAGCGTGCGGGCGGACATACGGCTGTCTTTCGCCAAGTAGAAGCGCCCGCCATTCTCGACTGCAATTTCATCCAGATGCTTCAGCAGACGAAGGGTTTTCCTCGAGATTGGGAAATCAAGCGCAAGAGTGTAGCCTTCCATGGGAAAGGAAAATTTGCTGTCCTGGGGACCAAGTCTTTTAAGAACAGCCAGAAAAGAGCCTGCTCCAGCTAGTGAGATGGCCTCAAGCAGGGCCGTAATTCCTTTTTCTGAACGATCAAGAGGCAACACACATTGAAATTGAGCAAACCCACTCCGACCATATATCCTGTTCCAGCCCAGTATCGCATCTAATGGGTAGAAATATGAATCGCAATCAACGAGATGCTCTCCAGTTTTCCTTGCCCCCTTTTTGTAATACAGCTTGTTGAACAGGCTTACGGTTATTCGATTCAAGATACCAGATGGCAAAGTGATGGGTAATCTGACTTCACGTTTATCCGGCTGCGCAAATGGTTTGTTGGCATATTTCGCTGGGAGGTCGGATATCGAGGCATGTTCGCCTAACATGATTAGAGAACGCCCTAAGTCCTTTCCACGTCCGAGGCAATCGATCCAAGCGACTGAGTAAGTTGCATCTTTGTATTTTTCGAAGACTTCAATCGCCGTCTGCAGGTTCGGAGCGGGGACAGTTGTTTGCCGGATCCACGAAGTCTCGACACGTTTGAGGCGGAACGCCGCACGTAGAATGATCCCGGTAAGACCCATGCCGCCCAATGTGTGTTCGAAAAGATTAGTATTCGTCTCGTGGGAGCATCGGATAGTCTCGCCTTTGAAGTCCAGGACATCTATCCAGTCGACACATGTTCTAAAACTGCCCTCTTTGTGGTGGTTTTTACCATGGATATCCGCAGCAATCATGCCACCGAGAGTAACGAATTTCGTTCCTGGCGTGACCATGGGGAACCAACCCCTAGGCAGAAATGCCTTGATGACGTCGCCCAACAGTACCCCAGCCTCAGCGACAAGCTGACCTGTCTGCGTTTGGAAAGAGAGCATGCGATTGAAATATTTCATCGAAATAGTGCTGAATGGATTAATCGCACTATCGCCATACGCACGACCATTGCCGCGAGCTATTAGGCTATGTTTGGAGTTCACCAAATTGCGCAGTGTTTCCACATCGCGCGGAAAATAAAGTTGGGTGTCTATCGAAGGGTATCGACCCCAGCCTGATATGTTCATAGCGCGAGCTCTCTGCGTTTATCGTTAAAGACAAACCTCTTGTCGAGATTGTATTTAACGACATATCCTATCGACAACCCGATAATGGCGCCGATTTCCCGCATAAGATCGGTTTGCCAGATTTGCCAAAACGTCGTTTCGGTTCCCCAGAATATCAGAGTGGTTAGAATGCCCATTATTGTGTACAGCGTGAATTTTCGGGTGTTGTTTTTCACTCCCATATCTTGGTCATAGAAAATCCATCGCTTGTCGAGTGCATATTTTATAACGAGACCTACGAGCGTTCCCAATGCCATGGCCGCAATAAGGTGGATACCGGTGCTTCCAGTCTGAAGAACAATCCGTTGCGTTGCCAGGTTTGCAAAAGTCGCTACGACGGCGAATATCGCATACCGGAAAGTCAGCGTACCTAGTGTCATAATAATGCACTACCCAGTGTGAAGGCCAAGATTATCAATGCACATATTTGACTGGTGCCATCTTTAGCCGCGTATACGACTGGATCGTCATGCATCAAGCCTCGGTGTGCGATCATAACAGCGCGGGTGATCCAATAAAGGAGAATAGCGCAGACCCCCCAAAGCGCCTCCGGACACGCATAAAGCTCCATTACTGCAGGCGAATTGACATAAAGCGTCATCACGAGCACGGAGACGTACCCGGCAGCGATCGCGATCATTGAAATTATAGGCAAGTCATCGACATGATAACCCCTGCCGCTCGGCTTCAGATCGCCCCGCTCAGCGCTGTCTATTAGCTCGGCCTGCCTTTTGATGGCTGCCAGTGACAAGAAAAAGAAAACAGAGAAAGCCAGCAGCCAGATTGATATGTCAATTGACGTCGCTACGGAACCGGCAAAAATCCTTATCGTATAAAGTGCAGCGAGCATACAGATATCAATAATAATCAATCGCTTCAGATAGAGCGAATAAGCGGTCGTCAACAGATAGTAGCCGATCATGACTACCAAAAATTTCCAGCTTATAAAAAGTGCGAAAAAAGAACCGAGACCTACAAGCGTTCCCGCCATTAGAGTGCCATGTGCGATTGGAACGGTGCCGGCGGCAAACGGTCGTTCTCGTTTTCGAGGATGCGCTCTATCTGCAGAAAGGTCGAGCAGATCGTTCAAGATGTATACGCCTGAGGCTATCAGGCTGAAGCATACAAATGCCGCTATCGACGACAGTATAGTTCGTCCATCTATCTGATGTGCGGCAAGCATAGGTACGAATACGAGGAGATTCTTTAACCATTGGTGAGGCCTGAGTGCCTGGATATATGGTTTTATAGAATCTTTTTCGCTCTGAAGATGTTCCGCGATGTCGCAAAGTACGTCGACTTTCGCGCGTACTTTTCTTGGCGCATCGACTGTGATTGCTTTTTCCGCACGTTCCCACACGGGTAAATCGGCCGCGGTGTCCCCCATGTAAAAAAAGCCACTTTCGCCGAAGCGCTCTTCCAAAAAGGCGGCTTTCGTTGCACCTTTTAGATTTCGTGTGCCGTCAGAGCCGTGTACCTCATCAAAGATACCGAGGTGATCCGCTATTGCTTGTGCGACTTGCTGATCAGTGGCTGTAACGAGGACGGCACGACCACCGGCGTTTCTCCATTCCTCGATATAAGCCAGTACCATATCATTATAAGGAAGCACGCTAGCATCTACGGTTGCCGCGCAGGCGAGGTGGCGTTTCAAGTGAGCACGACCATGTGGCAATGCCGAAATTGCGCTGAAAATACAACGCCAATTCGAGCTGAAGGCCGACCAGAAATTTTCGTACAGCATGTCGGTGCGGAGAAGGGTTCCATCCAAGTCAACGACCAGCATTTTTCGGGTATCGAAATTCAACGGTTCATCGCTCTTTCGTCATGCGTTTTTGTTGTGGTGGAGCCCGGATAGGGAAAGGATGCTATCGGGCGGTTATTCCATCGCGGATGTGAGGGATCCTCGCTATCCATTTTAGGGCGTCCTAACGTATAGGGCTGGGTCACGCAATCGATTGATGGCCGCTTGGCGCAGAAACATTCTGAAAAGATCGGAAATAATTCGAAACCTATTGAAAACTTCCAACATTATCTGATAGCTGCTGCGGGCGCATAATTGCGGATTTTTCTTGTTGGGAAGAGACACATGAAAACGGCACTCGTCTGCGGAGCAGGTGGATTTATTGGCGCACATCTGGTCAAGCGCCTGAAACGTGAAGGTTTTTGGGTGAGAGGCGTAGACCTCAAGTTCCCAGAATACGCTGCAACTGAGGCTGACGATTTCGTTATCGCAGACTTGCGGGAGCAGGCTAACTGTCGAGCAGTAATTGATCGCAGGTTCGATGAGGTATATCAGCTCGCCGCCGATATGGGTGGTGCAGGATATATTTTTACCGGTGAGAATGACGCCGATATCATGCACAATTCGGCTACCATCAATCTCAACGTTCTGGATGCCTGCTACCGCCGCAATATAAAGCGGGTATTTTACAGTTCTTCAGCCTGTATGTATCCCGAGCATAACCAGACTGACCCGAGTGCTCCCGTAACGCGGGAAGACAGTGCTTATCCGGCAAATCCGGACAGCGAATATGGCTGGGAAAAGCTGTTTTCCGAACGTCTTTATCTTGCTTATAATCGCAATCACGGAATGGAATGCCGTGTTGCGCGTTATCATAACATCTTTGGCCCGGAGGGATCCTGGGTTGGTGGGCGAGAGAAGGCGCCGGCAGCACTTTGCCGTAAAGTTGCGGAGGCCGAAGCTGGTGGAGCGATCGAAATCTGGGGCGATGGTCTGCAGACGCGGTCATTTCTCTTTGTCGATGAATGCCTCGAGGCCACTCTACGGCTGACTCGTTGTGAAACCTTTGCTGGACCGGTGAATATTGGTTCTGAAGAGATGGTTTCGATCAACGAACTTGCCAAGATCACCATGCGAGTGGCTGGCAAGGATCTCGAAATTCACAATATTCCAGGCCCGCAAGGTGTACGTGGTCGTAACTCCCACAATGACCTTATTCGAGAAAAACTGGGATGGGAGCCAAGTCTCACGCTGGAGCAGGGGCTAGCCCGTACCTATCCCTGGATTGCTCGTCAGGCCGAGCTTGCACGTGGAAAAAACAAGTGACGGCCAGTGGCCCGATCTGTAGCGAGATATTATTATGAAGCCGAAACTCTCTGTTATAGGCTTGGGCAAACTTGGTGCGCCCATGCTTGCCGTCTTTGCCAAAAAGGGCTTTGATGTCATTGGTATGGACTTGAATTCCGCATTTGTGGATTCAATCAATCGTGGTGTGGCGCCGGTTCCGGAGCCGCAGCTCCAGGAATTGATCACGGAGCATGGTGGGCGCATTCGCGCTACGACCGATATGCGGGAGGCGGTGCTTTCCTCGGATGTGACCTTTATCATCGTTCCGACGCCAAGTGGGCCAGATCGTTTCTTCCGCAATGACTATGTGATCTCTGCGCTGGAGAGCATCGGCGCTGCGTTGCACGACAAGGTCGGCTACCACAACATAGTCGTTACTTCGACCGTTATGCCGGGCTCTACAGGCGGTATATTGCGTCAGACCCTTGAGCGGGCATCCGGCCGGACTGTGGGCTCGGATCTCGGTTTGTGTTATAATCCGGAGTTCATCGCGCTTGGCACCGTGGTTCGCGATATGCTTTATCCTGATATGATTCTTATTGGAGAAAGCGACGCTAAAGCGGGTGATTTGCTTGAAAGTGTCTATCGTGGCTCTACCGAGAGCAGCCCCGAGTTTCAGCGGATGAACTGGGTCAATGCGGAATTGTGCAAGATTGCCGTCAACACCTACGTGACGACTAAGATCAGCTACGCGAACATGATTGCCGACATGTGTGATCATCTCGACGGAGCAGACGCCGACGTGGTAACCGACGCACTCGGTGCAGACAGCCGAATCGGCAAGAAGTATATCAAGGGCGCTATCGGTTACGGTGGGCCCTGTTTCCCGCGCGACAACAAGGCGTTTGCGGCGCTTGGACGCAGCCTTGGCGCACGCACCGATCTTGCCGAAGCGACGGATGTCATCAACGATCATCAGACCGAACGTCTTGTGAGGGCCATAGCGGCGTCGGCTGATCCCGGGGCAGAGGTTGCTATCCTCGGGCTGTCCTACAAACCGGAGACGCCGGTGATAGAGGAAAGTCAGGGATTGGCGCTCGCTCATAAACTGGTCAGCATTGGCTATCGTGTGCGGATCACGGACCCGCAGGCGCTCGTCAGTCTTCCGGATCAGATCGCCGATGGAATCGTAATCAAGGTTGATGCCGAAAGTGCCATGACGGGAGCAGATGTTGTGGCCATCGTGACGCCCTGGAAAGCCTATCGCAATCTCGACATTGCGGCGGCGGGACCGAAGGCGGTTATCGATCCATGGCGAGTTGTGGATGCTGCAAAGCTTTCGGCTGCAATAACACTGATCAGGCCCGGGATGGGCGATTGGCTCTTAGACGCCGCCGCAGCGAAACATAACCGGGTAATGTCATGATATCGATCGTCCTCTACGGAAGGAACGACAGTTACGGCTATAACCTCCACAAGAGGGCTGCTCTTAGCCTGAATTGTATGGCGGAAGTGCTGACCGACGAAAATGATGAAATTCTTTTCGTTGACTACAACACGCCGGATGATTTTCCGACCTTCCCGGAGGCGATCTGCGACACGCTGACAGACCGTGCGAAACGCCTTTTGCGGATTATCCGCATAAGACCGAGCCTTCATAATCAGCTGTTTGCATCTCGTACCCATCTGAAGGCTCTTGAGCCGATTTCGCGTAACGCTGCCGTCCGACGGTCCAACCCTGCAAACCGTTGGATCTTGTCGACCAATACCGACATGATCTTCGTGCCGCGCGGTTCGCAGTCCCTATCTGAGCAATTGGCAGAACTGAAAGACGGATTTTATTGCGCGCCTCGTTTTGAAATCCCGGAAACGTTATGGGAGAGCTTTGATAGGCTTGATCCGGCAGGGGTTATCGCTGAAACGCGTAGTGCGGGAGAGAATTTCTATTTGAATGAGGTCGTGTATGGGATGGATTCTATTCTGTACGATGCGCCCGGTGATTTTCAGCTGATAAAGCGAGACGACCTTTTTTCCATTCACGGTTTCGATGAACGTATGCTACTGGGCTGGCATGTAGACGCTAATATTTCGAAGCGTCTTATCATGCGCCGCGGCAAGATTGACGACGCTCTACCTTTTGTCCTCGGCTACCATTGCGATCACACTCGTCAAACCACTCCGGCTCACGCGCATAAGAGTGTCGAAAACAGCGCGGACGACTTTTTCCATAATATTCTACAGCCGGAAATACCGAGTCAGTCCAAAACCTGGGGTCTTGCCGATATCGACTTAGAAGAAATAAGTCTAACTGACACGATAAACCTAGCGTATCGCAAAGCGCTTAGCGAAGCCATCGATCAGCCTCTGAAAGGCTTGATTGAGGCGCGCTATCGGCCAGAATCCTACGATCGGGAAGTTGCAACACCGGAACACGTGCTCCCATTCCTTGTTGATTTATTTGCCAACGCTCCAAGAAATACGAATGTCGTCTGGCTTGGGCCGAAAGATCGTATTTACGATCTCTTCATAAATTGTTGGCGGAATTTGGGGTTTTCGGCAGATGTATCTCATTGGCAGGACGATATAAACGTTATTGACCGCGCAGATGCTTTTATTATTAATTTTGGGCTTCCCAAAAAAGTGGAAGGCGATGCGTCGTCCGCATTGATGGAACAATTTTATACAGTTGTAACAAATGAACGGGATCACTTAGCAGCGAATAATGAGCCACGCCGCATTATTGGTGTGAATGCCATTCACAATGGTTTTGAGTCTCTGATGCAGCGGTTTGTTGGCTGCAGTCGAACGCCGTTTTCAGCCAGATTGCGGCACGGTTACTTGCTAAAGTCTGCGTTTGTCGATGCGCAAGACTGGACCGGGGAAATGCATGCAGGTGCCGCCGGGAAAAAGGATGAGGATATAATCCATTCCACGGGAGCGAATGGACATATATTTTATGGTCCTTATGCCAATTTGATGCCGGGCAATTATAGGGTCGATATAAGTCTCATAAAACGCTGGAATCATTGGCCTACATCGAAGTTGCGCCTCGAAATTACCCAAGGCGAGAAAACGGTTGAGGCTGTGAAAGTCAACTTTTTTGGACCAAGGAAAATTATTTCTCTGCCGTTGCAAATCACAACACAGGATTTATCTCTCCCTATTGAGGTTCGCCTTCATTCAATTGGAAGGTCTCGGCTGACTCTTGAGCGGATAACTGTAAAAAGAGTTCAACCTTTGATGAATAGCCTGGTTGAAACATCGGTGTGATATACGGTGTTGTTTCCTGCATCTCTATGGAAAATGGTAAGCTTGATCGATTGAGCGCTCAGAGCCATCGCGAAACAAACCCCTAGGTAACTGAAACTGCTATCTTCATTCAATAACAAGGATTCACCCGTGACTGACAACGCCACCATTGAAGACGTAAAAGAATACTGGAATCGTCGCCCTTGCAATGTTCGACATTCAAAGCGCGAAGTGGGTTCTCGAGAATACTTCGATGAAGTTGAAGCCCGAAAGTACCTTGTCGAACCTCACATTCCGGGTTTTGCGGAATTCTCACGCTGGAGCGGCAAAAAAGTACTAGAAGTAGGATGTGGTATTGGTACTGATGCGATCAATTTCGCTCGCAGTGGCGCACTATATTCTGGGATCGAGCTTTCGGAAGCAAGTCTTGCGATCGCAAAGTCGCGATTTGAAGTGTTTGGACAAGACGGAAATCTACAGCAGC
This sequence comes from Agrobacterium sp. ST15.16.024, assembly GCF_027956545.1. Taxonomy (NCBI): domain Bacteria; kingdom Pseudomonadati; phylum Pseudomonadota; class Alphaproteobacteria; order Hyphomicrobiales; family Rhizobiaceae; genus Agrobacterium; species Agrobacterium sp. ST15.16.024. The sequence continues at coordinate 5,365 of NZ_JAQKGO010000021.1, read as the reverse complement.
TGAACGCTGAAGCGCTTACACAAGGATTCCCAGAGAACAATTTTGATTTAGTATACTCTTTTGGCGTGATTCATCATACACCCAATCCTCGTGGCGTAATCGAACAAATCCGTAAAGTTATCAAGTCCGACGGTGAATTGCGAATTATGCTATATGCAAAGCGGTCTTGGAAGGCTGCTATGATTGAAGCTGGACTCGATCAACCTGAAGCTCAGTCAGGATGTCCAATTGCTTTCACCTACGATGAGCGCGATGTTCAAGAGCTTCTTTCTGGATGCTTCGAGGCTACAGAAATTCGGCAAGATCACATTTTTCCATACCAGATCGAGCAATACGTTAATTATGAATATGTGCGGCAGCCGTGGTTTGAAACTATGCCGCCGGAGTTGTTCCGCGCGCTTGAACAGAGTCTGGGATGGCATTTGTTGATAACAGCAAAGCCTGTTTGAGATTACGTGAGAGATTACTCTCTCTTTGGGAGAGCTATAACAGTTTGAGGGTGCGGAAGCAGAAATGGAAAGTGTCTGGTCCGTCAAAAATCGAAGGGAGCTCTATTCGTCTCCCTTCGTAACCCTTTCGGTTGAGACGGTTTCATTGCCGGATGGGCGCGTTGTCAACGATTATCATCAAGTTCACTTGCCTGATTTTTCGATCGCCGTACCGATTCTCGCGGACGGTCGTATCTTGACCTTATGGCAATATAAACATGGTGCTCGGTGTTATTCCATGACCTTTCCCGCTGGCCATGTGGAGCCCGGGGAAGATGCTGTTGAAGCGATGCAGCGGGAACTGCGCGAAGAAACCGGTTATGTGGCTGAGAACGCGGTTAGCTTTGGCAGTTATGCCGTTAGCGGCAATCAGGGCTGTGGGCGGGCGCATCTTTTTGCCCTGACGGGTTGCCGTTCCGCCGGCGTTGCTGATCATGACGATCTTGAAACTTTCGATCTTAGAGTTATGACAGTGGAGGAAATAAATGCGGCGATCGATCAGGGACATTGTTCAATCCTTCCTCAGCTCGCCGTCTGGCTCGCGACCAGAGCACATTTCCGGTTCTGACAATCAGCCACTAGCCGAACGCCAACCCGACTTGGTAGTTGAATCGACGGCACCAGCTGTCCAGCTTGATCCTGCTCCGATCTGGACAATGGTTCCTGACGCAGAACCAATTCGGCTCGGTTCCTATTACGCCCATATGCGTGGCTATTATCCCTATTGTGATATGCAAACCAAACGGTGGTGTGTCCGCAACATTGGCCGTGATTGGCACATTTTTGATGTCGGGGGTAATATTGGATATTACTCCGCACTTTTTGGTCGCTGCGCACCTGAAGGTCGCGTTGTGGCGTTCGAGCCTACGGAAACGCATCGTATGCTCAGACACAATCTTGAGGTCAACGGGATTTCAAATGTCGAAGTCCGGCAGATAGCAATGGGTGAGACCGAGGGTAACCGTCGGGACGCGATATTTCGCGTCCGGGGCAGTCCAGCGGAAGTGGAGGAGTTCCCTTTCTCGACAGTGGACGCGGAAATGCGGCGTCTGGAATGGGACAGACTCGATCTTCTTAAAGTTGATGTCGATAACTTCGATCTCGAAGTGTTGAAAGGTTCTCTTCAGACCCTCGACAAATTTAACCCGTGGGTTCTCGTCGAGCTTAATCACGCCTTGGCAGAGAGAAAACAGAGCGTGTCTCACGCGCTCGAGTGGTTGGCATCAGTAGGTTACCACGATGCTCTTGTGATGGACGGTGAGAATTTCCTTTTGCGCCGTTCGGAAGGCGCACCGGTTGCCGTTGACGGCTTGCAGCTCGTTCATGAACGAGAGCCCGTCTATGTTGTGCCTGCTCTTATAGCGACGGAAGCCTTGGCAGCCGATGTTGCTGACGCTTTTGAAACGGCCGGTACGGGTGTTTTGGATGAAGAAACCGGTGAATTGATTATCGATGCTCCCTCTTGGGGCTATGGCTTGACTTGGAAAGTGCAACCGATCTGCGAAGGACCGGCAATCGTACGTTTGTCGGTTGGTGTTTCTGGAGCGGATATCGGGGTTCTCTGCGTAAGAGACGGGTTTTCGGATATCGTTGGATCGGAAGCTTTTATACTCCCGGGCGGAGAAACTACAGTCGAGATAGCGCTTGATCAGGTCCAGGACCTGCGCGGGATTGTTATCAGAAGAGGCCCGACGCTACCCGGCGTGGCTCGAGTGCGTTTCAATGAGCCGATTGTCCTGCAAGCGGAAGCTAGGCGCAATGTTACCCCGCCGCTTTCGATGAACCCGGCTCAAAAGGAGACCAACTTGAGTGTTGCCGCGCAAGCGCTGCCACCATTGCCTTTTGATGTGCCAGAAGACCGGCTCGAGATTGTTGATGCCCATATGCTGGGAGAACGCCTCGGCTTGGACTACTCGTTCCGAGCTCCGATAAATCTCGTCAATATGTCGCTTACACAGTTCCGTATGGAAGTCCATGACGCGAAGATATTGACACAACTCTACCGCGCCTTTCGACCAAAACATCACCTGGAGTTTGGGACCTGGGAGGGGTTTGGCGCGCGGCTTTGCCTGCAAAATTCCGAAGCTCTAGTCTGGACGCTGAACCTTCCCGAAGGAGAAAAAGATGATGAAGGGCGTCCTTTGTATTCAGACGCATCCGGCGTCACTGATGGCGGAAACCGGATCGGACGACTTTATCGCGAAGCTGGATTGGCCGGGCGAGTAACCCAGATGTTGATGGATAGCCGGGAGTTCGATATAGCTGCTTTCGGTCCGGGTTTTTTCGATACGGTCCTGATCGACGGTGGCCATACGGCCGATGTGGTGACCAACGATACCGAAAAGGCGTTGCAGGTGGTTCGTCCCGGCGGACTTGTCATGTGGCATGACTTTTGTCCGGACCCCCTGATTGTAGCTGAACAAAATGCTGCTCAGGGCGTCGTTGAAGCAGTGCTGCAGAATTGGAAGCAGTGGCGTCCGCGCTTTTCATCCTTATTTTGGGTAAGACCCTCCTGGCTTCTGGTCGGGGTCGTTGCTGATGGCGGTATAAATGTAAATGAAGACAATGATACGCAATAAACAGGTTACATCCGCGACTTTTCCTTCGGTGTACGCGCAGGGTTTTGTTCGTTGTGCGGTTGCTTCACATTTGGTTACGCCTGCTTCGCCGTTGGCCAATGCCGCAGCGACGATACCATTACTAGAATCGGCAGACGAACAGTCTGTAGGCCTTCTCGTCCTACCGGAGCTAGGTCTGACTGGTTACGCGATTGATGATCTGCTGCACCAGCAGACGCTCCTTGACGAGGCGGAATCGGCTCTTGAACTGCTGCGAAAGCGCACTGAGACGCTAATGCCTGTCGTTCTCGTCGGAATGCCGGTCCGCTGGCAGGGACACCTTCTCAATTGTGCGGTTGTGCTGCATCGAGGTCGGCTTTTGGGTATTGTACCAAAAACCTATCTGCCCAATTATCGCGAATTCTACGAGGCGCGACACTTCGCATCGGGTGCCATAGTTGAAAAGGGTGCTATGATAGAGGTGTTGGGAACTGAAGTTCCAATCGGTACGGACCTTTTGTTCACTGCGCATGATATAGAGAATTTTGTGCTGGCGATTGAAATTTGCGAAGATGTTTGGGTGCCAACACCGCCCTCATCCATGGCCGCTCTTGCAGGCGCGACAGTCATAGCAAATCTTTCTGCGTCCAATGCTATTATCGGCAAGTCGGCCGAACGTCACGCGCTTTGCCGTGTGCAATCTGCTCGTTGCAATGCTGCTTACCTCTATTCGGCCGCCGGTTTTGGTGAGTCGACTACTGACCTTGCCTGGGATGGCCATGCGATGGTCTATGAAGCTGGTACTCTTTTGGCTGAATCCGAGCGCTTTTCTACAAGCGCCGGCATGATTGTTACGGATGTCGATCTGGAACTTCTGGCAGCCGAACGACTGCGAAACGGTAGCCTTGTTGCAAATCGGCGCGATCTTGCGCCGAAAGCCTATAGGCACATCGGCTTTCACCTTCAGCCCCCAGCAAGTGACATAGGCCTGCACCGAAAAGTTGCCCGCTTTCCATTCGTCCCTGATGACAAAGATCAGCTTGACGTTCTCTGTGAGGAGGCTTTCCAGATACAATCTCAAGGTCTTGCTCGCCGTTTAAAGGCCAGTAACATTGAGCGTGTGGTCATCGGTGTTTCGGGTGGATTGGATAGTTCACACGCACTGCTGGTTGCGCTTCACGCCATGGATCTGCTGAAACTTCCCCGTTCAAATGTTCTAGCGTGGACCTTGCCTGCTTTTGCGACCTCTAATACGACGAAATCGAATGCTTGGCGACTTATGCGAGCGTTGGGAGTGACCGCGGACGAGATCGATGTAGGGCCGGCTTCAATGCAAATGTTGCGGGATATCGGCCATCCCGCCGCAGAGGGAGAGAAGGTTTATGATATTACCTTCGAGAACGTCCAAGCGGGAGCTAGGACGTCGCTCCTTTTCCGACTGGCAAACCGTCACAACGCGATTGTTCTAGGCACCGGCGATCTCTCTGAACTAGCTCTTGGCTGGGCAACCTATGGCGTCGGTGATCATATGAGCCATTACAACGTCAATTGCTCGGTCCCAAAAACGCTTATCCAGCACCTTATTCGATGGGTCGCGGCACGCGGACTGTACGGTGAAGAAGCATCCGACGTTCTTCGGAATATATTGTCCACAGAAATCAGTCCAGAGTTAGTACCGGGTGATGCAGATGCGCCGAGCCAAAGGACTGAGGATTTCGTCGGACCTTATGCCCTTCAAGATTTCAATCTTTTTTATACGGTAAGATATGGCATGAGGCCGTCTAAGCTGGCTTTCCTTGCATGGCACGCTTGGAGGGATGTCAAAACGGGTAGCTGGCCACCGGATTTCGCAGACGCTGATAGACGGGACTACGATTTGGAAACCGTTCGATCATGGCTAAGAGTTTTCATCAGGCGCTTTTTCCAAACCAGCCAGTTCAAACGAAGCGCCGTTCCAAACGGTCCTAAAACGAGCTCAGGCGGCTCTTTGTCTCCGCGTGGCGACTGGCGGATGCCATCAGATGCGTCAGCGGATGCCTGGTTGCGGGAGCTTGACCTAGCACTAGCCCCGCCGCCGAAAAATTAAGAGAGGCTGGCAGCGCATTCTGGTCAAATGACATCTCTCTATCGATTATAAATCCGAATGCTCCGTTTATGTGAGGAGCATTCGTTAATTACGTCCTTTTATAATCATCCTCGATGCGGATGACATCATCCTCTCCGATATAGGCTCCGGTCTGGATTTCGACCAGCTCCAGCGGGATCTGCCCCTCATTGGCCAGCCGGTGCGGCTGGCCGATCGGGATATAAACCGACTGG
>NZ_JAQKGO010000020.1:0-19065 GCF_027956545.1 Agrobacterium sp. ST15.16.024 | reverse complement strand
CACGGTTGAAGTCGAGCTGATCGTTCCGATCGCGATGGAAGAAAAGCTGCGCTTCGCTATCCGCGAAGGCGGCCGTACCGTCGGCGCCGGCATCGTGGCTTCGATCGTCGAGTAATCTTTTCCCGCAAGGGATTTGAGAAAACCCCGCTGGAGACAGCGGGGTTTTTTATTGCAAAAAAGCCTCAGCAATCGATCCGGACAATGTCGCCGTGCCTGAGATGGAAGAACGCGTCTTGCGGTACTTCGAGGCGCAGTGTCTCGTCTTTCGGGAGGCTCGCATAAACGCCGCGTAATATCCGGCTGGTGATGCCGTGGCAGATGATGATCGCGTCGCCGGCCTGCCTCTGTTTGATCGTCTCCAGGCTGCGGGCAACGCGGTCCGTCATTTTCTCAAATGTTTCACCCCCGGGGGCGTGAAAAAACCACTCATGCCGGTCCAGTCCGTCGCGCATGCCGGGATATTCGTGATCGATCTCGTAATCCGTCATGCCATCCCATGCACCCATGCCGATTTCCATCAGACCCGGATCGAGGGTGATACCGTCGATCATGCCGATCTCACGGGCTATGATCTCGCAGGTCTGCCGTGCCCGTCCGAGCGGGCTCGAGAAAACATGCGCTTCACCTGTGCCGGTCAGCGCGGCGAGCTTACGTCCCATGCGCGCCGCCTGTTGCCGTCCCAACTCCGTCAACGGCGAATCGACCTGACCCTGCCAGCGCTGAACGGCATTAAATTCGGTCTGGCCGTGACGGACGAGATAGATGCTCATGGGTTTTTCCTGTTGGGGAGTGTGAGAAAGATCAAGGGAATAGGCATTGTGCCGGGCGGGGCAGGCGGGTCGTCCGTGTATTTTGCCAGACATTGTGAAAAAACGAAAAACACCCTTGCCATTCTTTTCCGTGCACCTTAAAGGAACGCATATCGAACTGGCCAAGCGATTTTCGCGGTCAGTTACGGTGATGAAGGGGTATAGCTCAGTTGGTAGAGCGGCGGTCTCCAAAACCGCAGGTCGTAAGTTCGAGCCTTACTGCCCCTGCCACTTTCCATTCGCAAGCGCGGTCTTCGCTGCACGGCAGATGGATACCGGATTTCCGGTGAATTTCGCGGAATGTCGATTTCCTCTTGTTAAAAGTGGAATCGGTGTTTATGTAGGTCAAAACAGACACGCGGTGCGTGGGGCTGATTAGTTCGGCTTTACGCGCCGTAATTGCGTGGGCAGTCAATGGCATCCAAAACCAATCCGTTTACGTTTCTGCAGCAGGTTCGCGCCGAAGCGTCAAAAATTACTTGGCCGTCGCGCCGCGAGACCATGATTTCGACGGCTATGGTGCTGGTGATGGTCATTTTTGCGGCTCTGTTCTTCTTTGCTGCAGACCAGCTCATCGGCTGGCTGCTCAGCCTCGTGCTGAACGTAGGCCGGTAACGGCCTGGTGAAGGATTGAACGGAGAATAAAAATGGCAGCACGCTGGTACATCGTTCACGCATATTCGAATTTCGAAAAGAAGGTCGCCGAGTCGATCGAGGAAAAGGCCCGCCAGAAGGGTCTTGATCATCTTTTCGAGAAAATCCTCGTGCCGACCGAAAAGGTTGTCGAGGTGCGTCGCGGCCGTAAGGTTGATAGCGAACGCAAGTTCTTTCCGGGTTACGTGCTGGTGCGCGCCAACCTGACGGATGAGGCCTATCACCTCATCAAGAACACGCCGAAGGTTACCGGTTTCCTCGGTTCGGACAATAAGCCTGTTCCGATTCCCGATTATGAAGCCGATCGTATTCTCGGTCAGGTTCAGGAAGGTGTCGAGCGTCCGAAGTCTTCGGTTTCGTTCGAGATCGGCGAGCAGGTTCGCGTTTCCGACGGTCCGTTCGCGTCGTTCAACGGCGTGGTGCAGGATGTCGACGAAGAGCGTTCGCGCCTGAAGGTGGAAGTTTCGATTTTCGGCCGCGCTACGCCGGTCGAGCTGGAATACAATCAGGTCGAGAAGGTCTGATTGGAGGGGTGAAACCCCAAGCGCGTGGAAGGCAATCTGGCTCTCAAAGCCGGGGCAGGGCGCCGCACCACGCAACCGCAGCCGCCGGAGCGATCCGGCTAGAGAGAAGCCGGGTAACCGGTTTGAATTGAAAGGCAGAGAGATATGGCTAAGAAAGTTGCAGGCCAGCTCAAGTTGCAGGTAAAGGCTGGGTCGGCCAATCCGTCCCCGCCGATCGGTCCTGCACTTGGTCAGCGTGGCATTAACATCATGGAATTCTGCAAGGCGTTCAATGCCGCCACGCAGGAAATGGAAAAGGGTATGCCGATCCCGGTCGTCATCACCTATTACCAGGACAAGTCCTTCACCTTCGTCATGAAGCAGCCGCCGATGACCTATTGGCTGAAGAAGGAAGCTAAGATCACCTCCGGTTCCAAGACGCCTGGCAAGGGCGCCAAGGTCGGCTCCATCACCAAGGCTCAGGTCAAGACGATCGCCGAAGCCAAGATGAAGGATCTGAATGCAGCCGATATCGAAGGCGCAATGGCAATGGTTGAGGGCTCCGCCCGCGCCATGGGCCTGGAAGTGGTAGGTTGATCATGGCCAAGGTAGCAAAGCGCATTCAGAAGATCCGCGAAGGCGTGGATCCCAACAAGCTTTACGTTCTCACCGACGCCATTTCGATGGTCAAGGAACGTGCGGTTGCCAAGTTTGACGAAACCGTTGAAGTTTCGATGAACCTCGGCGTTGACCCGCGCCATGCGGACCAGATGGTTCGTGGCGTTGTCAACCTGCCGAACGGCACCGGCCGTGACGTTCGCGTCGCCGTTTTCGCCCGTGGCGTCAAGGCTGATGAAGCCACGGCTGCCGGCGCTGACGTTGTTGGCGCGGAAGAACTGGTTGAAATCGTTCAGGGCGGCAAGATCGACTTCGATCGTTGCATCGCGACCCCGGACATGATGCCGCTCGTCGGTCGTCTCGGCAAGGTACTCGGCCCGCGTGGCATGATGCCGAACCCGAAGGTCGGTACGGTGACGATGGATGTTGCCGGCGCCGTCAAGGCGTCCAAGGGCGGCGCTGTCGAATTCCGTGTTGAAAAGGCTGGTATCGTGCATGCCGGTATCGGCAAGGCTTCGTTCGACGCCAAGGCTCTTGAAGAAAACATCAAGGCTTTCGCCGATGCAGTCATCAAGGCAAAGCCGACGGGTGCCAAGGGCAACTACGTCAAGCGCGTTGCGATTTCCTCGACCATGGGTCCGGGCGTCAAGATCGACCCTTCGTCGGTTACGGCTTAATCAATTCTCGCGCGTCTTTCGGGGCGTGTGACTAAAAGAATTTCCGGCTCTCAGGGAGCCGGAGATTTCCGGGGAAACCCGGAACTCCTGTCCGAGATTGCAGGTGGCCATGTCTTTCGGGATCTGGCCTTAATCATTCAACCTGCATGAGACGGGTGAGGCTGGATTTGAGACATCCAAGGATGTCTGACTGTCCGGTTCGAACCTGGTGTGCCTGTGCCTGGAGCCGTTTGCGGCGACAGAGCGGGGGACAGGATCCTCGAGCGTCGCTCGGGATCTTTGTAAGAAGGTCCCCTGGGGCAAAGGCAAACCCGACGGGTTCACAATCATGTGGTCCCGTCTACTGGAGACAGACAGTGGAAAGAGCGGAAAAACGCGAATTCGTCACGGAGCTGAACGAAGTCTTCAAGGCTTCCGGTTCGGTTGTCGTGGCCCACTATGCTGGTGTCACCGTTGCGCAGATGAACGACTTCCGTTCGAAGATGCGCGCTGCCGGAGGCACCGTCAAGGTCGCGAAGAACCGCCTGGCCAAGATCGCTCTTCAGGGCACGGAGTCGGAAGGGATGACAAATCTCTTCAAGGGCCAGACGCTGATTGCATACAGCGTCGACCCGATGATCGCTCCGAAAGTCGTCATGGACTTCGCAAAGACCAACGATAAAGTCGTTGTTCTCGGCGGCGCCATGGGTGCAACCACGCTCAACGCCGAAGCAGTCAAGTCGCTTGCGACCCTGCCTTCGCTGGACGAGCTTCGTGCAAAGCTGCTGGGCCTTCTCAATGCCCCGGCAACTCGCGTCGCTACGGTTGTCGCCGCACCTGCAAGCCAGCTTGCACGCGTGTTTTCGGCTTACGCCAAGAAGGACGAAGCCGCTTAAGGCGGTTTTTCGCTGTAATTATTCAAACTGGTTCGAACTGAACAAAAGGAACTATCAAAATGGCTGATCTCGCAAAGATCGTTGAAGACCTCTCCACCCTGACCGTTCTGGAAGCTGCAGAACTGTCGAAGCTTCTTGAAGAAAAGTGGGGCGTTTCCGCTGCTGCTCCGGTAGCTGTTGCTGCTGCTGGCGGTGCTGGCGTTGCTGCTGCTGTTGAAGAAGAAAAGACTGAATTCGACGTGATCCTGGTTGACGCTGGCGCCAACAAGATCAACGTCATCAAGGAAGTCCGCGCTATCACGGGTCTCGGCCTGAAGGAAGCCAAGGACCTCGTTGAAGGCGCTCCGAAGGCTGTCAAGGAAGCTGTTTCCAAGGCTGAAGCTGCTGACCTCAAGAAGAAGCTTGAAGACGCCGGCGCTAAGGTCGACGTTAAGTAATCTTGCGATTGCTGGCGGGAAGGGGCTTCATGCCCCTTTCCGTCGTCATCGTTTTTAAAACTTATTACCCAAAAGCCGCGTGAAAATGGCTTTTGGGTAATGGGTTCTTCAAGAGAATGGTTCCGAACCGGCTCATCTAGGCAATCCGGCCTGATCGATCCGGGATGTGGAACGAGATTGATGATACCCATTGCTTGACGGGGTCGACTGGCCATCGGTTCCCGTCCGTTGCAGGCCCGGATGCAATTTTAAAGGAGCGACGATGGCTCAGACCCTTTCGTTTAACGGTCGCAGGCGCGTACGCAAGTTTTTCGGCAAAATTCCAGAAGTCGCGGAAATGCCGAACCTCATCGAGGTTCAGAAGGCTTCGTATGACCAGTTTCTCATGGTTGACGAGCCCAAGGGTGGCCGTCCCGACGAGGGATTGAATGCCGTATTCAAATCCGTATTCCCGATCACCGATTTTTCGGGCGCATCCATGCTCGAATTCGTATCTTACGAATTCGAAGCGCCGAAGTTCGACGTCGAGGAATGCCGTCAGCGCGATCTGACCTATGCAGCGCCGCTGAAAGTGACGCTGCGCCTCATCGTGTTCGATATTGACGAGGATACAGGCGCGAAGTCCATCAAGGACATCAAGGAACAGTCCGTCTACATGGGCGACATGCCGCTCATGACCAATAACGGCACGTTCATCGTCAACGGTACCGAGCGCGTCATCGTTTCGCAGATGCACCGTTCGCCGGGCGTGTTCTTCGACCACGACAAGGGCAAGAGCCATTCTTCCGGCAAGCTTTTGTTCGCTGCCCGCGTCATCCCGTATCGCGGTTCCTGGCTCGACATCGAGTTCGACGCCAAGGACATCGTCTATGCGCGTATCGACCGTCGCCGCAAGCTGCCCGTGACCTCGCTCCTTATGGCGCTTGGCATGGATGGCGAAGAAATCCTGTCGACCTTCTACACCAAGGCTTCCTACGAGCGCTCCGGCGATGGCTGGCGCATTCCGTTCCAGCCTGAGACGCTGAAGAATGCCAAGGTCATCACCGACATGATCGACGCCGATACCGGCGAAGTCGTTGTCGAGGGTGGAAAGAAGCTGACCCCGCGCCTCATCCGCCAGCTCTCCGAAAAGGGCCTCAAGGCGCTGAAGGCGACCGACGAAGACCTGTACGGCAACTATCTGGCCGAAGACATCGTCAACTACGAGACGGGTGAAATCTATCTCGAAGCCGGCGACGAAATCGACGAGAAGACGCTCGGCATCATCCTGCAGTCCGGCTTTGACGAGATTCCGGTCCTCAACATCGACCACGTCAATGTTGGCGCCTATATCCGCAACACGCTGTCTGCGGACAAGAACGAGAACCGTCAGGAAGCCCTGTTCGACATCTACCGCGTCATGCGTCCGGGTGAGCCGCCGACCATGGATTCGGCGGAAGCGATGTTCAACTCGCTGTTCTTCGATGCTGAACGTTACGATCTCTCGGCTGTTGGCCGCGTGAAGATGAACATGCGTCTCGACCTCGACGCGGAAGACACCGTGCGCACGCTGCGCAAGGAAGACATCCTCGCGGTCGTCAAGATGCTGGTCGAACTGCGCGACGGCAAGGGCGAAATCGACGACATCGACAACCTCGGCAACCGCCGTGTTCGTTCTGTCGGCGAGCTGATGGAAAACCAGTATCGTCTGGGCCTTCTGCGCATGGAACGTGCGATCAAGGAACGTATGTCCTCGATCGAAATCGACACCGTGATGCCGCAGGACCTGATCAATGCGAAGCCGGCAGCTGCCGCGGTTCGCGAATTCTTCGGTTCCTCGCAGCTGTCGCAGTTCATGGACCAGGTGAACCCGCTTTCGGAAATCACCCACAAGCGCCGTCTTTCGGCTCTTGGACCGGGTGGTCTGACCCGTGAGCGCGCCGGCTTTGAAGTCCGTGACGTTCACCCGACCCATTACGGCCGTATTTGCCCGATCGAAACGCCTGAAGGCCCGAACATCGGTCTGATCAACTCGCTTGCAACCTTTGCCCGTGTGAACAAGTACGGCTTCATCGAAAGCCCGTACCGCAAGATCACCGACGGCAAGGTGACGACCGACGTGATCTACCTCTCCGCCATGGAAGAGGCCAAGTACTACGTCGCACAGGCCAATGCCGAACTTGATGGCGAAGGCGCCTTCGTTGAAGAGTTCGTTGTTTGCCGTCACTCGGGCGAAGTCATGCTCGCACCGCGCGACAACATCAACCTGATGGACGTTTCGCCGAAGCAGCTCGTTTCGGTCGCAGCGGCTCTCATTCCGTTCCTGGAAAACGACGACGCCAACCGCGCTCTCATGGGCTCGAACATGCAGCGTCAGGCCGTTCCGCTTCTGCGGGCCGAAGCGCCGTTCGTCGGCACGGGCATGGAACCGGTTGTTGCTCGCGACTCCGGCGCTGCCATCGCGGCTCGCCGCGGCGGTGTGGTCGACCAGGTGGATGCGACGCGTATCGTTATCCGCGCTACGGAAGACCTCGATGCCGGCAAGTCGGGCGTCGATATCTACCGTCTGCAGAAGTTCCAGCGTTCGAACCAGAACACCTGCGTCAACCAGCGTCCGCTGGTCTCCGTTGGTGACGCCATCTCCAAGGGCGACATCATCGCGGACGGTCCGTCGACCGACCTCGGCGATCTGGCGCTTGGCCGTAACGCGCTCGTCGCGTTCATGCCCTGGAACGGCTACAACTACGAAGACTCGATCCTGATGTCGGAACGTATCGTTTCCGACGACGTGTTCACCTCCATCCACATCGAAGAATTCGAAGTGATGGCGCGCGACACGAAGCTTGGTCCGGAAGAAATCACGCGCGACATTCCGAACGTTTCGGAAGAAGCGCTGAAGAACCTCGACGAAGCCGGTATCGTTTACATCGGTGCGGAAGTTCAGCCGGGCGATATCCTCGTCGGCAAGATCACGCCGAAGGGCGAAAGCCCGATGACGCCGGAAGAAAAGCTTCTGCGCGCCATCTTCGGTGAAAAGGCTTCCGACGTTCGCGACACCTCCATGCGCATGCCTCCGGGCACGTTTGGTACGGTCGTCGAAGTCCGCGTCTTCAACCGTCACGGTGTGGAGAAGGACGAGCGCGCGATGGCTATCGAGCGCGAAGAGATCGAACGTCTGGCGAAGGACCGCGACGACGAGCAGGCAATTCTTGACCGTAACGTCTACGGCCGCCTGATCGACATGCTGCGTGGCCACGTTTCCATCGCCGGTCCGAAGGGCTTCAAGAAGGGCGTCGAGCTTTCCAACGCCGTCGTCTCCGAATACCCCCGCTCGCAGTGGTGGATGTTCGCGGTCGAAGACGAGAAGGCCCAGTCCGAACTCGAAGCGCTTCGTGGCCAGTACGACGAGTCCAAGTCGCGCCTTGAACAGCGCTTCATGGACAAGGTCGAAAAGGTCCAGCGCGGCGATGAAATGCCTCCGGGCGTCATGAAGATGGTCAAGGTCTTCGTTGCTGTTAAGCGCAAGATCCAGCCGGGCGACAAGATGGCCGGCCGTCACGGTAACAAGGGCGTCGTCTCGCGTATCGTTCCTGTCGAGGACATGCCGTTCCTCGAAGACGGCACGCATGTCGACATCTGCTTGAACCCGCTCGGCGTGCCTTCGCGCATGAACGTCGGCCAGATCCTCGAAACCCACCTCGCATGGGCATGCGCAGGCATGGGCAAGAAGATCGGCGAGATGCTCGAAGAGTATCGCAAGACGATGGACATCAGCGAGCTTCGCAGCGAGCTGACGGAAATCTACGCGTCTGAAGCCAATGACGAGGTTCAGCGTTTCGACGACGACTCGCTGGTGAAGCTTGCCGAAGAAGCCAAGCGCGGTGTTTCCATCGCGACCCCGGTCTTCGACGGTGCGCATGAGCCTGACGTCGCCGCGATGCTGAAGAAGGCAGGTCTGCATGAATCCGGTCAGTCCGTCCTTTATGACGGTCGTACCGGTGAGCCGTTCGACCGCAAGGTCACCGTCGGCTACATGTACATGATCAAGCTGAACCACCTTGTCGACGACAAGATCCACGCTCGCTCGATCGGTCCTTACTCGCTCGTTACCCAGCAGCCGCTGGGCGGCAAGGCGCAGTTCGGCGGACAGCGCTTCGGGGAAATGGAAGTCTGGGCTCTGGAAGCATACGGCGCGGCCTACACGCTGCAGGAAATGCTGACCGTCAAGTCGGACGACGTGGCCGGCCGCACCAAGGTCTACGAAGCGATCGTCCGTGGCGACGATACCTTCGAGGCCGGTATTCCGGAGAGCTTCAACGTTCTCGTCAAGGAAATGCGGTCGCTCGGTCTTTCGGTTGAGCTGGAAAACTCGAAGATCGAGAACCAGCCCGAAGACCAGCTGCCCGACGCGGCGGAATAAAAATGAGAGAGGCGGGCGCCTTCCAGGCGCCTGCCGGTTTCCCGTCAGCCCGGCTGGCGTGGGACACTTTCGCCGCATTGTGCGGTTAATCCGTATTTAAAGCTCTGGACGGCGACCCGGGAAGAAACCGGTCCGGATGCAAACAGGGGCAGCAGCTAGCCTCTCAAGGAGACAAGGCATGAACCAAGAGGTCATGAATCTTTTCAATCCTCAGGTGCCTGCGCAGCATTTCGATTCCATCCGGATTTCGATTGCTTCGCCGGAAAAAATCCTGTCGTGGTCCTACGGCGAGATCAAGAAGCCGGAAACCATCAACTACCGTACGTTCAAGCCGGAACGCGACGGCCTTTTCTGCGCGCGTATCTTCGGACCGATCAAGGACTACGAGTGCCTGTGCGGCAAGTACAAGCGCATGAAGTACAAGGGCATCATCTGCGAAAAGTGCGGCGTCGAAGTAACGCTGTCGCGCGTTCGCCGTGAGCGCATGGGCCATATCGAGCTCGCAGCGCCGGTTGCCCACATCTGGTTCCTGAAGTCGCTTCCCTCGCGTATCTCGACCCTGCTCGACATGACGCTGAAGGATGTCGAACGCGTTCTTTATTTCGAGAACTACATCGTCACCGAGCCTGGCCTCACTTCGCTGAAGCAGAACCAGCTTCTGTCCGAAGAAGAGTACATGATCGCCGTCGACGAGTTCGGCGAAGACCAGTTCACCGCCATGATCGGCGCTGAAGCCATCTACGAGATGCTGGCTTCGATGAACCTCGAAAAGATCGCCGGCGACCTGCGTGCCGAACTTGCTGAGACCACGTCTGATCTCAAGCAGAAGAAGCTGATGAAGCGCCTGAAGATCGTCGAGAACTTCATGGAGTCGGGCAACCGTCCTGAATGGATGATCATGAAGGTCGTTCCGGTCATTCCGCCGGACCTGCGCCCGCTGGTTCCGCTGGATGGCGGCCGTTTCGCGACGTCCGACCTCAACGATCTCTATCGCCGCGTCATCAACCGTAACAACCGTCTGAAGCGCCTGATCGAGCTTCGCGCGCCTGGCATCATCATCCGCAACGAAAAGCGTATGTTGCAGGAATCCGTCGATGCGTTGTTCGACAACGGCCGTCGCGGCCGCGTCATCACGGGTGCCAACAAGCGCCCGCTGAAGTCGCTCTCCGACATGCTCAAGGGCAAGCAGGGCCGCTTCCGCCAGAACCTTCTCGGCAAGCGCGTCGACTATTCCGGTCGTTCGGTCATCGTGACCGGTCCGGAACTGAAGCTGCACCAGTGCGGCCTGCCGAAGAAGATGGCGCTCGAACTGTTCAAGCCCTTCATCTACGCCCGCCTCGACGCCAAGGGTTACTCCTCGACCGTCAAGCAGGCCAAGAAGCTGGTTGAAAAGGAAAAGCCGGAAGTCTGGGATATCCTCGACGAGGTCATCCGCGAGCATCCGGTTCTTCTGAACCGCGCACCGACGCTGCACCGTCTGGGTATCCAGGCTTTCGAACCTATGCTGGTCGAAGGCAAGGCCATCCAGCTGCACCCGCTCGTCTGCACGGCCTTCAACGCCGACTTCGACGGTGACCAGATGGCTGTCCACGTGCCGCTTTCGCTGGAAGCCCAGCTGGAAGCACGCGTGCTGATGATGTCGACCAACAACATCCTGCATCCGGCGAACGGTCATCCGATCATCGTTCCGTCGCAGGACATGGTTCTCGGCCTCTATTACCTGTCGATCATGAACCAGAACGAGCCGGGCGAAGGCATGGCGTTCTCGGATATCGGTGAGCTGCATCACGCGCTTGAAAACAAGGTCGTGACGCTGCATGCCAAGATCCGCGGCCGCTTCAAGACTGTGGATGCCGATGGCAAGCCGGTTTCGAAGATCCATGAAACGACCCCTGGCCGTATGCTGATTGGCGAACTTCTGCCGAAGAACGTCAACGTGCCTTTCGACGTCTGCAACCAGGAAATGACCAAGAAGAACATCTCCAAGATGATCGACACGGTCTACCGTCATTGCGGCCAGAAAGACACGGTCATCTTCTGCGACCGCATCATGCAGCTCGGCTTCAGCCACGCCTGCCGCGCCGGCATTTCGTTCGGCAAGGACGACATGGTCATTCCGGACAGCAAGGTGAAGATCGTTGGCGACACCGAAGCCTTGGTGAAGGAATACGAACAGCAGTACAATGATGGTCTCATCACCCAGGGCGAAAAGTACAACAAGGTTGTCGACGCCTGGGGCAAGGCAACCGAAAAGGTCGCCGAAGAAATGATGGCACGCATCAAGGCTGTCGAGTTCGATCCGGAAACGGGCCGCCAGAAGCCGATGAACTCCATCTACATGATGTCCCACTCGGGCGCCCGTGGTTCTCCGAACCAGATGCGTCAGCTGGGCGGCATGCGCGGCCTGATGGCGAAGCCGTCGGGTGAAATCATCGAGACGCCGATCATCTCGAACTTCAAGGAAGGCCTGACCGTTAACGAGTACTTCAACTCGACCCACGGTGCCCGTAAGGGTCTGGCAGACACCGCCCTGAAGACGGCGAACTCGGGTTACCTTACCCGTCGTCTCGTCGACGTCGCGCAGGATTGCATCGTCGTTTCCACCGATTGCGGCACCGACAAGGGCCTCACCATGACCGCCATCGTCGATGCCGGCCAGGTCGTTGCCTCGCTCGGCGCGCGTATCCTCGGCCGTACGGCTCTTGATGATATCGATCATCCGGTTTCCGGCGAAAACCTCGTCAAGGCCGGCACGCTCATCGATGAGGCCGATGTGGCCGTCATCGAAAAGGCGGGCATCCAGTCCGTGCGCATCCGCTCGGCTCTGACCTGCGAAGTGCAGGTTGGCGTCTGCGGCGTCTGCTACGGTCGTGACCTTGCACGCGGTACGCCTGTCAACATGGGCGAAGCCGTTGGCGTCATCGCCGCACAGTCGATCGGTGAACCGGGCACGCAGCTCACCATGCGTACCTTCCACCTTGGCGGTACGGCGAACGTGGTCGACCAGTCGTTCCTCGAAGCCTCTTACGAGGGCACGATTGCGATCAAGAACCGCAACATTCTGCGCAACTCCGAAGGCACTCTCATCGCGATGGGCCGTAACATGGCCGTCACCATTCTCGATGAGCGCGGTCAGGAGCGGTCTTCGCAGCGCGTTGCCTATGGTTCGAAGATCTTCGTGGACGATGGCGACAAGGTAAAGCGTGGCCAGCGTCTGGCAGAGTGGGACCCCTACACCCGTCCGATGATGACGGAAGTGGAAGGTACCGTTCACTTCGAGGACCTCGTCGACGGCCTTTCCGTTCTGGAAGCCACCGACGAATCCACCGGCATCACCAAACGTCAGGTTATCGACTGGCGTTCGACGCCGCGCGGTTCGGACCTCAAGCCCGCGATCGTCATCAAGGACGCTTCCGGCGCTGTTGCGAAGCTTGCCCGTGGTGGCGAAGCCCGCTTCCAGCTGTCCGTGGACGCCATCCTGTCGGTTGAGCCGGGTTCGAAGGTCTCCCAGGGTGACGTGCTTGCACGTTCGCCGCTGGAAAGCGCCAAGACGAAGGACATCACCGGTGGTCTGCCGCGCGTTGCCGAACTGTTCGAAGCACGTCGTCCGAAGGATCACGCCGTCATCGCCGAGATCGACGGTACGATCCGCCTGGGTCGCGACTACAAGAACAAGCGTCGCGTGATGATCGAGCCTGCGGAAGACGGCGTCGAGCCGGTCGAATACCTGATCCCGAAGGGCAAGCCCTTCCATCTTCAGGAAGGCGACTACATCGAGAAGGGTGAATACATTCTCGACGGCAACCCGGCGCCGCACGACATCCTGGCAATCAAGGGCGTGGAGGCTCTGGCTTCCTACCTCGTGAACGAAATCCAGGAAGTCTACCGACTGCAGGGCGTTGTGATCAACGACAAGCACATCGAAGTGATCGTTCGCCAGATGCTGCAGAAGGTCGAAATCACCGATGCCGGCGACAGCCAGTACATCGTTGGCGACAATGTCGACCGTATCGAGCTGGACGACATGAACGACCGCCTGATCGAGGAGGGCAAGAAGCCGGCTTACGGCGATCCTGTTCTGCTCGGCATCACCAAGGCTTCGCTGCAGACGCCGTCCTTCATCTCGGCCGCATCCTTCCAGGAAACCACCAAGGTTCTCACGGAAGCTGCGATTGCCGGCAAGACGGACACGCTGCAGGGCCTCAAGGAAAACGTCATCGTCGGCCGTCTCATCCCGGCCGGTACTGGCGGCACCATGACGCAGATCCGCCGCATCGCCACCTCGCGTGACGACCTCATTCTCGAGGAACGCCGCAAGGGTACGGGTGCAGGTTCTGCGAACCAGATGCTGCAGGACATGACGGATCAGGTTCCGGCCGCCGAATAAGCTTGGGGCAGGGGCTTTACTAAGCCCCGCCAAAATTCAGTAAAACGCCCGGAGCAATCCGGGCGTTTTTTGTTTGGCGGGTGGGAGAGCTGATCCGATCTTTCAGATCATCAGTGTCGGCGCGTTCTCAGCCCTGTTCGCCGATGGTGTAGCGTGTCAGAACGGAAAGGCGGCGGACGAGATCGGTCTGGCCGGTACTGCCGGTTTTGGCATAGATCGACTTGGCGTTGCTGCGCACCGTTTCGTGGGAGATCCGCAATTGCTTTGCCACGGCGGGAAGGGAAAGCCCCTTCATGATTTCCAGCGCAACACGGGCTTCGCCCTTGGTGAGGTCATAAAGCCCCTTCAGCAGCGGCGTGGCGTCGAAGACCGTGTCTGAGGGCTGGGATATCAATATGATGGCTGAGCCGTTCGGGGAAAGGTCCAGCGCGTCCTTTCGTAGCGGTATGACGTGCAGTATGCATGCCCTGTCTTCGGTCGGCAGGGGGAAGGAACCGACGCTATGTCCGGCAAGTGCATTATAAAGCAGCCGGTTGACCCTTTCATCGGAAATCAGAATCCTGTCACGGGCGCGTGTAGAGATACATTTCTGAAGTGAAAGAAACAGGTCATTGGCGGAGAGAAGGCGTCCGCTTGCCTGAAGCACTGCCGCCGGCGCGCCGATGGCGTTGAGGCCAAGCGTCATCGCATCGGCTTTCTGACGCTGCAGTCGGGTAGCCAGCGTGAGGCTGCGAGCGATATGCGGCCTCAGGCCGCCGAGCGCCGCCATCGTCTCCGGGCCGATGATGCCGCTGTCGAGCTTGCGTTCGAAAATCACCGTCATTTCCGGATGATCGGGTGGAGCGACCTGGGTCGCCACACCATAGCCCAGACCGCGCGGCATCAGGAAGTCACGCACGATCGGCAGCCCGGCCCATTCATCATGGGTAAAAACATCAAAATCATGCACGAAGGAAAATTGTCCCTCGCGGATTGCGCGGGTGAGGCGGTCATTGCGATGATTCCAGCCGCCCTCCATGAAGGCCTGCATCAATTCCTGGAAATTGGGCGTGAAAAGCCAGGCTTCTTCCTCTCCCTTGCCCCAGGTAAGGGCGCCGCCCCAGAAATCCAGCTGTTGACCGATTGTGGCGATGACTTTCGCCCAGCGGTCGGGAAAAAGCGCCGCTTCGTAAATGTCATCGATGATGTCTGCCGAAGATATATGATCCAACCTGCCACCGGAGATTCATGTCAGGATTGTTTTACGCCAATATATTCGCGTTGTTCAACAGAAATGAAATAATACTACTGAACTTAAAGTATATAACCTATAAGTGACTTAATATGTTGATCAGCCTGCCAAAGGGATCGCGCAGGAACAGGCGGCGCACACCCCATGTTTCGGTGGCCGGGCCGTATTCGACCGGCAGTCCGGCTTCAATTATCCGGGTGTGAACCTCGTCGAAATTGTCGACCTCGATGGAGATGTCGGGGACCGCCGTGCCGGAGCCGCCTTCACGGGCAAAGCTGATCTGGGCAGGTGTTTCAACCGGGCTTGCATAGGTCACGATCCAGCCGTGATCCATGGCGATGGTCATGCCGAGAATATCGCTATAAAAGACACCCGCCCGTTCAGGGTCGGGTGTCGCGATGTTGGTGACGATGCGTCTCACCACCATGGCCGCGCCTCAGGCGAAGCGGATGATGGCCACTTCGCCTTCCAGTGCGCCCTGATAGGCGGAAGCGTGCGGCTCTTCATCGGGGATTTCGGTCAGCATGCCGATCTGGTCGAGGTCGGCCTCGATGAAGCCTTCCTCGGAAAGCGCGTTCAGCGTTTCACGCACGGCGGTGTCGTCGTCCGGGGCGCGAAGGATGACGTGGATGTCGATGCCCTCGGAGTTATCGGTCTCGTAAGCCTTGCCGATGACGATGAAGACCATCGGCTCGTCGCGTCCATTGTCGTTGTCGGGGAGGGTGCTCATGACGCGGTTCCTTGATCTGTCGTTGCTATGTACGCGGGTCGACCGGAGCGGGTCTTGCGCGTGGCGGGCCAAGTCTGGCCGCTTGAGGGAATCAATAGACGGATTTTATGAAAAGCCAAAGGCCGGAGCACAAAATCGCTGTTGCCGATGGTGACTTCTGTTAGAAGGAGGGTGAAATGGCCCGCCTGCGGGCTTTGTGGCCGCGGGCGCGGGCGCAAAATGCGGATTCGGCCTTGACGAAAGCTGGCTAAAACAGTAGTACGCCCGCCATCGGAGCCTCTGTGGGTGCTGGCCGTTCGGAAACCTTTTTTCCGAACATCATCTCAAACAAGACTCCATTGCACGTAGAAGACACGAATGTTGCATGCAAGACGCCTCGTTGAGGTGTCCTCTGCTCTTGGTGGTCCATCCGTGAAAACGGATCGGGCCACGTTTTGCGCATGAGGATATATACGTGCGTCGTCGCCGGCAACGGCATAGCCGCCACCCGTTCGGGTGGCTAAAGTAGTTTTTGCAAGGGATGGTTATATGCCTACCGTAAACCAGCTGATCCGTAAGCCCCGCCAGGCACAGGTAAAGCGCAACAAGGTTCCTGCTCTTCAGGAAAACCCGCAGAAGCGTGGTGTTTGCACCCGCGTTTACACGACGACCCCGAAGAAGCCGAACTCGGCTCTGCGTAAGGTTGCCAAGATCCGCCTCACCAACGGCTTTGAAGTCATCGGCTACATTCCGGGCGAAGGTCACAACCTTCAGGAACACTCCGTGGTCATGATCCGCGGCGGCCGCGTAAAGGATTTGCCGGGTGTGCGTTACCACATCATTCGCGGTGTTCTCGATACCCAGGGCGTCAAGAACCGCAAGCAGCGCCGCTCCAAGTACGGTGCGAAGCGTCCGAAGTAATTCGGTTTAAACAAATTCCGGCGCTGCGCGAGGTTCTCCGCGTGGTAAAGCGTCAATAACATTGAGAGACAAAGAATATGTCCCGTCGCCATAGTGCAGAAAAGCGTGAGATCAACCCGGATCCGAAGTTCGGCGATCTGATCGTTACCAAGTTCATGAACGCCATCATGCTTCACGGCAAGAAGTCGGTCGCAGAAAGCATCGTTTACGGCGCGTTCGACGTCGTTCAGGGCAAGACGAAGCAGGAGCCGCTCGGCGTGTTCCATTCCGCCCTCGACAACGTTGCTCCGCACGTTGAAGTGCGTTCGCGCCGCGTTGGTGGTGCTACGTATCAGGTTCCGGTCGACGTTCGCCCCGAGCGCCGTCAGGCTCTGGCCATCCGCTGGCTGATCACCGCTGCGCGCAAGCGCAACGAAACGACCATGGTCGATCGCCTTTCCGGCGAACTCATGGACGCTGCGAACAACCGTGGTTCGGCTGTCAAGAAGCGCGAAGACACGCACAAGATGGCTGACGCCAACCGCGCATTCTCGCATTACCGCTGGTAATCTTAACCGGTCGCATATCGAAAGGCAGTCCATTATGGCTCGCGAATATAAAATCGAAGACTACCGCAATTTCGGTATCATGGCGCATATCGACGCCGGCAAGACGACGACCACCGAGCGTATCCTTTATTACACCGGTAAGTCGCACAAGATCGGCGAAGTCCATGATGGCGCTGCCACGATGGACTGGATGGAGCAGGAGCAGGAGCGTGGTATCACCATCACGTCTGCTGCGACCACGACCTTCTGGAAGGGCCGTGACGGCAAGATGCGCCGTTTCAACATCATCGACACCCCCGGCCACGTTGACTTCACCATTGAAGTCGAGCGTTCGCTGCGCGTTCTCGACGGCGCCATCGCGCTGCTCGACGCCAACGCCGGTGTGGAGCCGCAGACGGAAACCGTCTGGCGCCAGGCTGAGAAGTATCATGTTCCGCGCATGATCTTCTGCAACAAGATGGACAAGACCGGTGCTGACTTCTACCGCTCGGTAGAAATGATCAAGACCCGTCTCGGTGCCATTGCCGTCGTCATGCAGCTGCCGATCGGCGCTGAGACCGAGTTCAAGGGCGTTATCGACCTGATCGAGATGAACGCACTCATCTGGCGCGACGAATCGCTCGGCGCTCAGTGGGACGTCGTCGAAATTCCCGATGACATGAAGGCCAAGGCTGACGAATATCGCGAAAAGCTGATCGAGACCGTTGTCGAGATCGACGAAGAAGCGATGGAAAACTACCTGAACGGCATCATGCCCGACAATGAACAGATCCGTGCACTGGTTCGCCGCGGCACCATCGACGTGAAGTTCCACCCGATGTTCTGCGGTACCGCGTTCAAGAACAAGGGTGTTCAGCCGCTTCTCGACGCCGTCGTCGACTACCTGCCTTCGCCGCTGGACATTCCGGCGATCAAGGGCATCGACTTCAAGACCGAAGCCGAGATCGAGCGTCATGCTGACGACAGCGAGCCGCTTTCCATGCTCGCGTTCAAGATCATGAACGACCCCTTCGTCGGTTCGCTGACGTTTGCGCGCATCTACTCGGGCAAGCTCGAAAAGGGTACGTCCGTCATCAATACGGTCAAGGACAAGCGCGAGCGCGTCGGCCGTATGCTGCAGATGCACTCCAACTCGCGTGAAGACATCGAAGAAGCCTTTGCAGGCGACATCGTTGCTCTGGCCGGCCTCAAGGAAACCACCACTGGCGATACGCTCTGCGATCCGCTGAAGCCGGTTATCCTCGAGCGCATGGAATTCCCCGAGCCGGTCATCCAGATCGCGATCGAGCCGAAGACCAAGGGCGACCAGGAAAAGATGGGCCTCGCGCTCAACCGTCTGGCTGCTGAAGATCCTTCGTTCCGCGTCAAGACCGACGAAGAGTCCGGTCAGACGATCATCGCGGGCATGGGCGAACTTCACCTCGACATTCTCGTTGACCGTATGCGTCGCGAGTTCAAGGTTGAAGCAACCGTCGGCGCGCCGCAGGTTGCCTATCGCGAAACGATCACGCGTCAGCACGAAGAAGACTACACGCACAAGAAGCAGTCCGGTGGTACCGGTCAGTTCGCGCGCGTCAAGATCATCTTCGAACCGAACCCTGAAGGCGAAGACTTCAAGTTCGAATCCAAGATCGTCGGTGGTGCTGTTCCGAAGGAATACATCCCGGGCGTTCAGAAGGGTATCGAAAGCGTTCTGTCTTCCGGTCCGCTCGCTGGCTTCCCGATGCTCGGCGTCAAGGCGACGCTGATCGACGGTGCATTCCACGACGTCGACTCGTCGGTTCTCGCCTTCGAAATCGCATCGCGTGCCTGCTTCCGTGAAGCAGCCAAGAAGGCTGGTGCACAGCTTCTCGAGCCGATGATGAAGGTCGAAGTCGTAACGCCGGAAGACTATGTCGGCGACGTTATCGGCGACCTGAACTCCCGTCGTGGTCAGATCCAGGGCCAGGAAAGCCGTGGTATCACCATCGTCATCAACGCGCATGTTCCGCTCGCGAACATGTTCAAGTACGTCGACAACCTGCGCTCCATGAGCCAAGGTCGCGCTCAGTACTCGATGACGTTCGACCACTACTCGCCGGTTCCGTCGAACGTGGCGCAGGAAATCCAGGCAAAGTACTCCGGTCAGAAGTGATCGGGGTACGCCCCACCAGATTTGAAGATTATTCCCGTCAAGGGACAAGAATGGAGAGCCACTAATGGCAAAGAGCAAGTTTGAGCGCAATAAGCCGCACGTCAACATTGGCACGATCGGTCACGTTGACCATGGCAAGACGTCGCTGACTGCCGCGATCACG